>JAZNRJ010000091.1:0-27693 GCA_045590675.1 Acutalibacteraceae bacterium | reverse complement strand
AAGCATAAAATTAACCCCTTGAGGGGTAGCTGAAAAAGGAATGCGGTTGGCAAACCTTTCAGTGCCCCTTAAGGGGTTTCGTCCGTATAATGCCCTTATAGGGCTTAATCAAGCCTCCGGCTTAGCCGGAGGTCCTGACTTTTTATTTGCCGAACATAAGGAGCAGGAAACCTGCTGCAACGGCTGAACCGATAACGCCTGCAACGTTCGGACCCATAGCGTGCATGAGAAGGAAGTTGGTGGGGTTATATTTTCTGCCTTCAACCTGAGCTACACGGGCAGCCATAGGAACGGCTGAAACGCCTGCTGAACCGATAAGGGGATTGATTTTTCCGCCTGTGATAAGGTAAAGAAGCTTGCCGAGAAGAACGCCGCCTGCAGTTGAAAATGCAAAAGCTGTAAGGCCAAGAACAATAATAAGAAGAGTTTTGGGGTTAAGGAAAGTCTGGCCGTTGGCTGTTGCGCCTACTGTAAGACCGAGCATTATTGTAACAATGTTTGTGAGTGCGTTCTGAGCTGTGTCAGCAAGTCTTTCGGTAACGCCGCATTCTTTGAAGAGGTTACCGAGCATAAGGAAGCCGATAAGAGATGCGCAAGAGGGAATAATAAGTGAGCACAAAACAGCAACAATAATCGGGAAAACGATTTTTTCGGTTTTGCTTACTTTGCGAAGCTGTTTCATTTCAACTTTACGCTCTTTTTCAGTTGTGAGGAGCTTCATAATGGGGGGCTGAATGAGCGGGATAAGAGCCATGTAAGAATAAGCGGCAACTGCAATTGGAGCAAGAAGATGAGGAGCAAGCTTACCGCTGAGGAAGATTGCTGTGGGGCCGTCTGCACCGCCGATGATGCCGATTGAAGCTGCTTCTTCAGGTGTGAAACCAAGAATGATTGCAAGCGTAAATGCAACGTAAACGCCGAGCTGAGCGGCTGCACCGAGAAGAAGACTGACGGGGTTGGCAAGAAGAGGGCCGAAGTCGGTCATTGCGCCGATGCCAAGGAAGATAAGACAGGGGAAGATTGAACTTTTAACGCCTGCGTAAATCAGCCTGAGAACGCCTGAATCATACCAATGTGCACCTTCAACGAGGTTTGATGTGTCCATAATTCCCGTGGGGTCAGCCATAAGCTCTGCCCCGGGAAGATTGGCAAGAAGGATACCGAAAGCAATAGGAACAAGAAGAAGGGGCTCAAACTTTTTTGCAATTGCAAGGAAAAGAAGCACGAAGGCAATAACAAGCATAACAGCTTCCTGCCATGTGAGCAGAGCAAAACCTGAACTTTCCCAAAGTCCGAGAAGTACATCTTTAATCATTTTGCGTCAGCTCCTTTCTTTTCGTTATCCAAAAGCTTGATTGATTTAAAACTGAGTCTTTCAACAGGGATTCCTGATTTTTGCGAAACGATAGCCATAATAACGGCTGCAGTTTTTTCATCGGTATTAATAAGCTCAACCTCGCGGTCGTTTGCACTTACAGGGGAGAGTTCAGCCGTGGAAACGGGAGCGACAACAGGAGTGTCTGTTTTTGCCTTTGCTTTTGCTTTTGCTTCAATTGCTCTGATAGCTTTTGAAGAAAGAATGATAAGAACAGCAATTAATGCAAGAATTGACATAACAACTCCAACGCCTATAACAGAAGTTATTAATGCGTCAATAACAGTAAATTCCATTTTTTTGCCTCCTTAATATTTAGTTTAGTTTGTCCGATTTTTCAAAATATAAAGGCGTTCACTTTAAGTTTGAACGCCCTTAAGAACAAACCGAACAATTTGTTGAGTTTAGTTGTTATTTTTTATCAGGCATACTGTTAAGAGCGTTAACAACCATAACAACAACAGCTGTAACAATAAAGATGCCGAGCATACCTTTGCCCATATAAGGCAATGAGCTTAATAAATATTCAAAATTTATACCCATAATCGTCCTCCTTAATTAGCTAAAAAAGCAAGGATAAGACCGCCGGCAATAACCGAGGCAATCTGGCCTGAAACGTTTACACCGATTGAATGCATGAGAAGGAAGTTTTGGTTATCCTCTTCAAGACCGAGCTTATGTACAACTCTGGCTGACATAGGGAATGCGGAAATACCTGCAGCACCGATCATAGGATTGATTTTGTTCTTGAGGAAAAGGTTCATAAACTTTGCAAGCATAATGCCGCCAAAGGTGTCAACAACGAATGCCACAAGACCAAGACCCATAATAAGAAGAGTTTCAACTCTGAGGAATTCTTCTGCAGTCATCCTTGAAGCAATGGTGATGCCAAGGAAGATAGTGATAAGGTTTGCAAGAACTTTTTGGGCTGTTTCGGAAAGAGAGTTAAGAACACCGCACTCACGGATAAGGTTACCGAACATAAGAAAACCGATGAGGGCAACAGCATCAGGAGCAACAATACCAACAATTGCTGTTATGATGATGGGGAAAAGAATCTTTGTTCTCTTTGAAACGGATTTGCCGGTATAATTCATGCGGATTTTTCTTTCAGCCTTTGTTGTGCAAAGTTTGATGATGGGAGGCTGAACAATGGGGACAAGAGCCATATAGGAATAAGCAGCAACCATAATCGCTGCGGTATAGTTGGATTTGAGCATATTTGCAACGAAGATAGATGTGGGGCCGTCAGCGGCACCGATGATTGCAATTGAAGCTGCATCGTTGATTTCAAATCCGAAAAGTGATGCCATGCAAAGAGTGAAGAAAATACCGAACTGAGCGGCAGCACCGAAGAACATCAGCTTGGGGTTTGTCAGCAACGGTTCAAAGTCAATCATTGCACCGATACCGATAAAGAGAATCAGCGGGAAAAGCTCGTGCTGATTAATGCCGATTTCAAAAAGATGCTCTATAACTGCGGCTGCACCTGAATGGGGCAGGTTAACAAGAATAGCACCAAAGCCCATGGGGAGAAGAAGGGTGGGTTCCATTTCTTTTGCAATTGCAAGGTAAATAAGAACGCCGCCTATTGCCCACATTGCAACCTGAGGCCACGAGAGGGTTAGCAGATTTTCATATAAAACGTCCATTTGTTGCCCTCCGATCAGATAACGGCAAGAACGTCATCACTGTTAACTGTTGAGCCTTTGGTAACGGGAATCTGCTTAACAACACCGTCACAGGGAGCAACGATATCGTTTTCCATTTTCATAGCTTCAAGAATCATAAGAACATCACCGGCTTTAACTGTTGAGCCAACGCTTACATTAACGTTGAGGATTGAACCGGGCATGGGAGCGAGAACCTGAGTGCCTGCTGCTGAAACAGGAGCAGCGGCAGGGGCAGCTGCGGGAGCGGCTGCAACAGGTGCAGGAGCAGCTACGGGAGCAGCTGCAGGAGCGGCAGCTTCTGTAACATTTGTAACAACTGCTTCGCATTCATTAACTTCTACTTCATAATTTTTACCGTTAAGGTTTACAACGTATTTCATTTTATTTATCCTCCATCAAACGAATTGATTTAAAGCTGAGTCTGTTGAGCGGAATTCCGCTTTTGTAGCTTACAAGAGCCATAATAACTGCTGCGGTTTTTTCATCTGTTTCAATAAGCTCAAGCTCGCCGCTGCTTATGTTTTCTGTATTTGAAGAAACAGTTGCGGGAGCTTGGGGCTGTTTAGCAGGGGGAGCAGCTTCGGCGGAAGCTTTGCCGGCTTTGATTTTTGCGTAAAGAGTATAAACAGAAGCTGCAACAAAGATAATGGCAAGAGCAAAAGCAGGACTTGTGAAAAATTCCATTTATTTTGCCCTCCTTATACTTCTTTGATTGTATATTTGAAGGTGTTTCTTTCTTTTTCGTCGCGCTTTTCAAAGTATGCTTCTGCCTGCATGGGGAAAGCAATGTATGAAAGGACGTCTTCGTCGCTCTTGGCTTTGCTGCCGAGTTCTGCTTTGGCAGCATCAAAAGCGGGCTCAAGGGTATCTGCAAATCTGCCGGTAAAGGGTTTTTCGTCACCGAGAACAAGTTTCTGGAGCTCTTCGCTTACCTTACCGGGAGCCTGGCCGTATTCGCCTTTGATATAGCTCTTAACTTCTTTTGAAATATTCTTGTATCTTTCACCGGCAAGAACGTTGGCTGTTGCCTGAACGCCAACCATCTGGCTCATGGGAGTTACAAGGGGAGGATAGCCGAGGTCTTCACGAACTCTGGGAGTTTCAAGAAGAACTTCATCAAGCTTGTCCAGTTTATTCTGGGCTGTAAGCTGAGCAACAAGGTTTGAAAGCATACCGCCGGGAATCTGATAGATAAGAGCATCTGTCTGAGTGCCCATAACAACGGGATTGAGCAGTCCGCTGTCAAGAGCTTTTGCTCTGATGGGCTTGAAGAATTCATTGATTTCCTGGCAAACTTTTTCATCAACGTCAACTTCATAGCCATACTGCTTAAGAGTATATACAAGAGTTTCGGTTGCAGGCTGTGATGTGCCGCCTGAGAAGCAGGAAATTGCCGAGTCAATAACGTCTGCACCGGCTTCAACGCACTTAAGAAGAGTCATAAAGCCGAGACCTGTTGTTGAGTGAGTGTGAACAACGATGGGAACTTTAACGTTTTCTTTAAGAGCCTTAACAAGGTCGTAGCCTTCTTTGGGACTCATAATGCCTGCCATATCCTTGATACAGATTGACTGAACGCCGAGAGCTTCAATCTGTTTTGCAAGCTTAACGTAGTTTTCAAGGTTGTGAATGGGGCTGATTGTGTAGCAGATTGTGCCTGAAGCGTGAGCACCGCACTTGAGAGTTTCGTCAACAGCAACTTCAATGTTGCGAACGTCGTTGAGTGCGTCAAAAATTCTTATGATGTCGATACCGTTTTCAACGCTCTTTCTTATGAAAGCGCGAACAACGTCATCGGGATAATGTTTATAGCCGAGGAGGTTCTGACCTCTGAGGAGCATCTGAAGCTTTGTGTTGGGGCAGGCTGCTTTGATTTTGCGCAGTCTTTCCCACGGATCTTCGCTCAGGTAACGAAGGCAGGAGTCAAATGTTGCTCCGCCCCAGCACTCAAGTGAATAATAGCCGGCTTTGTCCATCTTTTCAAGAATGGGTTTGAAATCTTCAAAAGGCATTCTTGTTGCTATAAGAGACTGGTTAGCGTCTCTGAGTACTGTTTCTGTGAAATTAACTTTCATAATAATAACAGTCCTTTCTAAATTTACGAACTTAATTTGTTTAATCAGAATTGAACACGAGCTGCAATGTAATCTTCGAGAGCGTCAATTGCAATGCGTTCCTGCTGCATTGTGTCTCTGTCTCTTACTGTTACGCAGTTATCTTCAAGTGAGTTAAAGTCAAAGGTGATGCAGATGGGAGTGCCGATTTCATCCTCACGGCGGTAACGCTTACCGATTGAGCCTGTTTCATCAAAGTCAACCATAAATTTCTTTTGAAGCTTTTCGTAAACCTTGAGAGCATCGGGTGAAAGCTTCTTTGAAAGAGGAAGAACAGCTGCTTTGAAAGGAGCAACTGCGGGGCTGAGGTGAAGAACAACTCTTGTGTCGTTCTTTTCTGCGTCGATAACTTCTTCATCATAAGCTTCACAAAGAAGAGCAAGGACGGTTCTGTCAAGGCCGTAAGTTGATTCAATAATAAAGGGAATGAATTTTTCGTTGGTTTCGGGATCAAGATATTCCATCTTCTGACCGCTGTATTCCTGATGTCTTGTAAGGTCAAAGTTGGTTCTGTTATGGGTGCCGTTGATTTCGCCCCAACCGAAGGGGAAGAGGAATTCAATATCGCAGGCTGCCTTTGCATAGTGAGCGAGCTTTTCGTGGTCGTGATAACGAAGGTGCTCGGGAGCAATGCCGAGATCCTGATAGTATTTTAAACCGTATTCCTTGAAATAATCATAAAGCTCGTTATCGGTTCCTTCTTTGCAGAAGGTCTGGAACTCCATCTGTTCAAACTCAATTGTTCTGAATGTAAAGTTACCGGGAGTAATTTCGTTTCTGAAAGCTTTACCGATCTGACCGATGCTGAAGGGGAGCTTAGCTCTCATTGTTCTCTGAACGTTGAGATAGTTAACATACTCACCCTGAGCGTTTTCGGGGCGGAGATAAATAACGCTCTTGCTGTTATTTGTAACGCCTCTGAAGGTCTGGAACATAAGATTGAATTCTCTGATGTCTGTGAAGTTATGCTTGCCGCAATGGGGGCAGGGGATTGAGTGAGCCTTGATATACTCAAACATTTCCTCTTTTGTCATACCGTCAGCGTGAGCGTTGGGGTCAAAATCATCAATAAGATTATCAGCTCTGTGACGCATTTTGCACTCTTTGCAGTCAAGAAGAGGGTCAGAGAAGCTGGCAACGTGGCCGCTTGCTTCCCAAACTCTGGGGTGCATAAGAATATCTGCATCAACTTCATAGCTGTTCTTTCTTTCCTGAATGAAGCGTTTACGCCAGGTATCCTTAACATTGTTTTTAAGTCTTGCGCCAAGGGGGCCGTAGTCCCATGTGTTGGCAAGACCGCCGTAAATTTCGCTGCCTGCGAAAATGAAACCTCTGCCCTTACAAAGAGCAACAATTTTTTCCATGGATTTGTCTTGATTTTTCATCATAACCCAAATTCCTCCATTTTAATTTAAAACATTATTATGATACCCGAAAAGGAGTTTAAAGTCAATTATTCAGGCAACTAAAAAAGACCTCTTTATGCGCTCTTTTTTGGTTAAATATACTATTCTTAACTCTTAATCAAAGCAAAAACAGTTTTGCAAGCCCAAAATAAATTGCAAGAGTAATTATATCAACAAGAGTTGCAATCAGCGGACCTGCCATAAGCGCAGGGTCAAGGTGAACAATTTTTGCAAAAATCGGGAGTGAGCAGCCGATGAGCTTTGCAACAATTATTGCGCAGAACATTGCAAGCGATACAACAAGGAATACTTCAAGCGATCCTTCGCTGAAAAGATACATTCTGAGCACATTTGCCGCAGCAAGAATTGCGCCGCATATTGCTGCAACGCGGACCTCTTTGAAGATGATTTTAAAATAATCTTTAATTTCAATCTCATTCAGGGCAAGACCGCGGATTATGAGCGTTGAAACCTGGCTGCCTGCGTTACCGCCCGTACCCATCAGCATAGGCATTGAAGCGGTCAGAGCAACGAAGCCTGCAAGCAATGTTTCATATCCCTCAATGATCTTACCGGTGAAGGTTCCCGAAATCATAAGAATAAGAAGCCAGAGTATTCTGTTTTTGGCAAGCTTAAAAACGCCCGTTTTAAGATATTCGCTGTCTGAAGGAGTCAGCGAAGCCATTTTTTCAAAGTCCTCAGTGTTTTCTTCTTCAATAACGTCAACGATGTCGTCAACCGTGATGATGCCTACGAGGCGATTTTCTTTGTCAACAACGGGAACACTCAGAAGGTCGTATTTACTTACCAGGTCGGCAACATACTCTCGGTCATCGTGAGTGTTAACGCAAATCGGCTGAGCATCGTCTTCCATCAAATCGCCTACAACGGTGTTTTCATCACAAAGCAAAAGCGAAAGAAGCGGAATGCTGCCAAGCAAGCGGCGTTGGCGGTCAATGCAGTAGCAGGTATAAACGGTTTCTTTATCGAGGCCGGTTTTTCTGATATTTTCGATTGCCTGAGCTGCGGTAATGTTGCTGTGAAGCTGAACCATTTCAATTGTCATCAGGCTGCCTGCGCTGTCCTCGGGATATTTAAGAAAACGGTTGATGAGTTTTCTTGTTTCAGGGTCGGAATGAGCAAGCACTCGGGTAACAACGTTAGCGGGCACTTCTTCAAGGAAGTCAACCGTATCGTCAAGGAACATTTCGTCAAGCAAACGTTCAAGCTCGGTATCGTTAATGGTTTTTACGAGTTCTTCCTGAGTATCGGGTTCAAGGTAAGAAAACATTTCTGCCGAATCGTCTTTGGGAAGAATGCGGAATATGAAAAGCCTGTCTTTTGGGTCAAGCTCTTCCATTATAAAAGCAATGTCAACAATATTTATTTCGGAAAAAGTTTCACGCAGAGCCGAGATTTCGCCTTTGGCAATCAGCTCGGGAATTTGCTCTATAAGAAGTTCAAAATTTTCCATAAAAAAAGCATCTCCTTTCAGCGGTCAAACCGCCAAAGAGATGCAAACAAAACAGAAGCGATTTTTGTTTATCAAAAATCACCGGTGAAAATTGAAAGCATACCTGAGCGGTTATAAAAAATTAAAAATCTACTTCGGGGTTTAGGAGATTCGGGCCCTGCCATAATTCTCACCACACGTTTCTAAAAAATATTTTACCACATAATGTTACACCTGAAAACGAAATAAGTCAAGCAATTTTGCAAAAAATCAAGCAATTTTAATTTTTTGAAGAAAAACGGCAAAAAATGAGCTTAAAAGGCTGAAAATGAAAGAAAACAGGGGTTTTCTGAGAAGTAAACAATGAGGTTTCAAAAAAGCGTTTAACATAATCGTATTAAAAAAAGCGGCAGTTTACGCTATGGGTGAGAGGAGAAAAGCAAACCTCTCGGAAAGGATGATGGTTTGAAAAAAGCTTTAAGCGAAAAAGAACGCCTGTTTTGCAGTTATTATGCCGCAACGGGTGATGCGAGGGGTTGTGCGGCAAGAGCGGGGTATGTTATTTCACCCGGCAAAAATGCGGTTAAGCTTTTGGCAAGGGAAGAAATCCGGAATGAAATAGCACGGCTCGAAAAAGAAAAAAGCTCTTTTTGCTCCGATGTTGAAAAAGGGTTACACAGGCTGGCTTTCGGCTCAGTTGCAGATGCCCTGAAGCTTATGCTTTGTGAAGAAACGCTGACTGCTCAGCAAATAGAAGAGCTTGATCTTTTTAATGTTTCAGATATTAAAAGACCCAAAGGTGGCGGACTGGAGATTAAGTTCTTTGACAGGTTGAAGGCACTTGAAAAGCTTTCACAGCTTAACGGCGGAGTTGAAAATTCAGAAAGCAGCTTTGTTAAAGCACTTTCCGAGGGCGCAAAGCTTCTCTCGGAGGAGGATGATGTTTGAGTTCAGCGTCAAAAAAACAGGCATTTACGCCTTTTTCAAAAAAGCAAATGAAAGTTCTTTGCTGGTGGATGCCTGAAAGCCCGATTAATTTTTACGATGCGGTTATTTGCGACGGCGCCGTTCGTTCAGGCAAAACTCTTTGTATGTCTGTTTCTTTTGTAACGTGGGCTTTTTCTGCTTTTTCCGATTGTTCCTTTGCTCTTTGCGGCAAAACAATTGCCTCTCTCAAACGCAACGTTGTTACCGTTATTTTGCCTGTTTTGCGTGAGCTTGGTTTTGAATGTGAAGAAAAACATTCAAAAAACCTGATTGAAATTTCATACGGCGGCAGAAAAAACCGGTTTTATCTTTTTGGCGGAAAAGATGAAAGCTCGGCTTCTCTTATTCAGGGTATGACCCTTGCGGGAGTTTTGCTGGATGAGGTGACGTTGATGCCCCGCTCGTTTGTTGAACAGGCACTTGCCAGATGCTCGGTTGACGGTTCAAAGCTTTGGTTCAATTGCAATCCCGAGCATCCGATGCACTGGTTCCACGAAGAATGGGTTAAAAAATGCGGTGAAAAGAACTGCCTTTATCTCCACTTTACAATGAAAGATAACCCTTCTCTGACTCAGGCAATAATCCGCCGTTATGAAAAGCTCTATTCCGGAGCTTTTTATGAACGCTTTGTTCTTGGCAGATGGGTTGCGGCTCAAGGATGCGTTTATCCGATGTTCAGTGCAGAAAAACACATTGTTAATTTACCCGAAGAATTTGAAGAATATTACATTTCCTGCGATTACGGCACGGTGAATCCTTCATCATTCGGTCTCTGGGGCGGTTCGGGGGGCAAGTGGTACAGGATAAAAGAATATTATTTCAACTCAAGGGTTGAGGGAAGGCAGAAAACGGACAGCGAACATTATGAAGCTCTTTGCGAGCTTGCAGAGGACAGAAAAATAGCGGCAGTTATTGTTGACCCGTCGGCGGCGAGCTTCATTGAATGCATCAAGCGTGACGGCAGATTCAGGGTTATTGCTGCAAAAAACGATGTTATTGACGGAATTCGCAGAGTTTCCGATTGCCTGAAAAACGGCAGCATTCTGTTTTCGGAAAGCTGCAAGGATACTGTGAGGGAATTCGGCCTTTACAGATGGGAAGAAAACAGCGCAAAGGATTCCGTCAGGAAAGAAAACGACCACGCAATGGATGATATACGTTATTTTGTTTCAACTGTTATTAACAGCGAGGGGAACGATGACGTATTTTTTGCTGTTGCGGCGAAAAGAAGATGAAAGGAGGTAGTTGATGGGTATTTTTAAAAACAGAAAACCTCAAAGGATATCCGCACCTGTTACTCAGACTAAAAACAGACACCCTTTCGGTGAAATTGACGGCTATGTGCCTCTCGGAACACCTTCAGTAAAGTTATATAAAGCGTTAAGAGAAGCGGTGCCTGTTATTGATGCGGCGATTTTCAAAACCGTAAGGCTGACGGGCGGCTTTAGGGTTGAGTGTGAAAACATGGCGGCACAAAAGGCTGTTGATGAATTTGTTTCAGATGTTTCGGTCGGAGGAAACAGGCAGGGCCTTTCAGCCTTTATTGAAACTTATTTTGAACAGCTTCTGACTTACGGAACTGCGGTGGGGGAGCTTATTACAAACTCGGAAGGCGTTCCCTGCGCATTATTTAATGCACCGCTTGAAGGAATTGAGCTTAAAAGACATAAAAACGGCTTTAACGTGGAAGTTTTTGTGAGAAAAGGGGCTCAGTCAGTTAAAGCACCGAGACAGGATTTGTGTTTGGTTAGTGTTTTAAATCCCGACCCCGGAGCATTGACCGGCAATTCATTGCTTAAAGGTTTACCTTTTGTAAGCTCGGTGCTCCTAAAAATCTATGAAAGTATTGGTGCAAACTGGGAAAGGGTCGGTAATCTGCGTTTTGCCGTTACATATAATCCCAAAAATGATGCGGTTGACAGAGCATATGCCAAGGACAGAGCCATGCAGGTTGCCAGAGAGTGGGGCGAGGCAATGCAAAGCGGTTCGGAAATCAGAGATTTTGTTGCCGTAGGCGATGTTCAGATTAAGGTTATAGGTGCAGATAATCAGATTCTTGACAGCGATGTGCCGGTAAGGCAGATGCTGGAACAGATTGTTGCCAAAACCGGATTGCCGCCTTTTATGCTCGGTCTTTCGTGGTCAAGCACGGAAAGAATGTCAACTCAGCAGGCCGATGTGCTTACAAGCGAGCTTGAGGCTTACAGACGCATTCTTACGCCGGTTATAAAAAGAATCTGCATTATGTATCTCAGAAGCAACGGATTTGCCTCATCGGCAGAAGTGATTTGGGATGATATCACTCTTCAGGATGAGGTTGAACAAAGCAGAGCCTTGCTTTACAGAGCACAGGCTGAAAAAATAATGAGAGGTGATTAATTACGGAAAAAGAAAAGAACAACGGCATTCTGCCTGAAGAAGAACTTGAGCTTATCGGGCAGTTTGCAAGAAAAAAGCTTTCATCGGAAGAGCTTTACACTTTCTCGCTTATTCTTTGCGACAATGAAATTGACAGGGATAACGAAAAATTTACAATTCCAGCTCTTAATGAGCTTGCAAAGCTTTTTGTAGGTAAAACAGGGATTTTTGACCACAATATGAGAAGCAAGGATCAGACAGCAAGAATATACTCGGCTCAGCTTATGACGGAGCCGGGCAGAAAGACCTCAGACGGTGAAGATTACACTTTTATTCAGGCAAAAGCCTATATGGTGAGAACGGAAAAGAACAAAGACCTTATTGCTGAAATTGATGCAGGTATCAAGAAAGAAACCAGCGTCGGCTGCTGCGTGAGAGATATAAGCTGTTCAATCTGCGGCAAAAACATTAAAACAGAAGGCTGCGAGCATCAGAAGGGCAAATATTACGGCGGCAAGCTTTGCTGCTATTTGCTTTCAGAGCCTTCGGATGCTTATGAATGGTCATTCGTGGCTGTTCCTGCGCAGAAAAACGCAGGGGTTATAAAATCATTTAATCCTGCAAACAGAAACGGTGAGCTTGAAAAGTGGGCGGATGAATATAAAAACGAGCTTACGGCATCGGTTATCAAAGATGCAGCTTTTGTTCTGCCCGAAATGAAAAGCGATGTTCTTAAAGCTATTTGCGAAGTAATGAGCGTTAAGGAGCTTAAAGAAATGCGCGATGCTTTCAGAACAAATGCAACAAAAAATCTGCCGCCCGTCAGACAGCTCGGAGATTTTGAGCAGGCAGCTGACAGCGGCAACACTGAATATAAAATCTAAGGAGGAAATATTATGTCAGTATCTTTTAACGGATTCAACAAAAACACAGCAACATTTATTGCTGCTGAAGAAATCACAGGCGGCACGCCTGTTAAAATGAGCGGCAACGGCGAAGTTTCGGTTTGCGCGGCAGGCGAGGAATTCATCGGCATTGCAATTGATTGCGACGGCAAGTATGTAAGCGTGCAGCTCAGCGGTGCGGTTTCCGCAACATATACAGGTGCAACTCCCGAATGCGGCTTTGCAGACCTCGCGGCGGCAGACGGCGGCGTTCAGAGCGGCAGCGGCAGAGAATATCTTGTTCTCAGCGTTGATGAAGCTCAGAGCAAAGTAACATTTTTAATGTAAGGAAAGGAGAAATAAACAATGGCTAATTTTGATAATATCAGACTTGAAAAAGGTCTTTATTCCTCGGGTAATTTCACAAAAGCTCTTGAAAGTCTTGATCCCAGTGAAAATTATAAGGGCACTTCACTTGAAGGCCTTGATGCATATCAGCGCCAGCTTAAAAGATTCGGTATCAAGGTTGGCGGTGCAGGCAGCGATGTTGTTGATAAGTTCTTCAAAAATTCAGACAGCGCCGTGCTTTTCCCCGAATACATTTCAAGAGCAGTTAAGCAGGGCCTTGAACAGGCGGACATTCTGCCCGGAGTTGTTGCCTCAACAACCGTCATTGACGGTCTTGACTACCGCTCAATCACATCAATTCCCTCAGAGGATGAAAAGGAACTCAAGATTGTTAAGGAAGGTGCATTTATCCCTGAAACAACAATCAGAACAAAGGAAAACCTTGTGAAGCTCCGCAAGAGAGGACGCTCACTTGTTGCTTCATATGAAGCGATCAAGTATCAGAGACTTGACCTCTTTACTGTAACTCTTCGCCAGATCGGTGCATACATTGCAAGAACTCTTCTTAAGGATGCAATTGATGTTCTTGCAAACGGTGACGGCAATGGCAATGCGGCTGAAGTTATTAACTGCGCTTCATCAGGCAATCTTTCATATACCGACCTTGTTAATTTCTGGAACGGTTTTGACCCTTATGAGCTTAACACAATCATTGCAGAGCCCTCGGTTATGGCTTCAATCCTTAATATGGAGCAGTTCAGAGATGCGGCGGCAGGTCTTGATTTCCACGGCACAGGCAAGGCGGTTACTCCCCTTGGAGCAAAGCTTCTTAAGTCATCGGCTGTTGAAAGCGGAAAGCTTATCGGTCTTGATAAAAATGCCGCGCTTGAAATGGTTAAAACAGGTGACATTATGACAGAATACGATAAGCTTATTGACCGTCAGCTTGAAAGAGCCGTTATCAGCTGTACTGCAGGCTTTGCCAAGATTTTTGACGAAGCATCAAAGGTGCTTTCCGTCTGACGGAGGGATTTTTTTGATTGATTGCTGGAGCGTACTTAACGCTTTAAAAGAATATTATGCACCGCAAGGTGAGGATGAAAGCTTTGTGCCGATTTGTGAAGCTGTGGCACGTGAGCTTACGCTCAGAGTAAAAACCGGTGCGGATTTTGAAGATATCCGTCTCATTAATGCTGCGGCGGCAATGGCTAACTATCGTCTGAGTATTCGTAATGTTTCTTCCGCTGATGGCGTAACGTCATTCAAAGCAGGCGATGTCACAGTGAGCGTTTCGAGTCAGGCGTATATCGAACAGGCAGAAAAAGAAAAAACCCGTGCAGTCCTTGAAGCATTGCCGCTTCTTAAGGATGACGAGTTTATTTTCAGGCAGGTGAGCTTATAATGCTTAAGCCGATTTTTGAAAAATTCGGCAGACCTGCGGAGTTTGTTTCCGCAAAAGACGAAAAGCTTGCCGAAATGAAGGCTTTTATCTCTCCGCTCAGATATAAGAACAAAATGTATCTTTACGGTGTCAACACGGAAATCGGTTATAATTCGCAGGGTCACTATCTTTATATAGGGCCTTGTGAGCCCGATTTGACAAAAGCTCAGGACGGCGAATATGTTACTTGTTTTGGCGAAAAATACCGAATTGATCGCGCGGAGAAGGTTTATAAAGGCGAAGAGGGATTTTATATCTGGGCAATAATAAGGGTTATGGTTGAAAGCGACACGGAGGTTTTGGATGAGTGAAATAAGCGCACTCCCTGCCAATATAGTCAATTGGCTTAAAAGCAGAGAGGATTTGAAATATATTAAATTTCTTACGGAATTCCCGGCTGTAAAAAAGGAAATTCCGCTTAAACGCACAACGGTTGCCGTTGGCATTGACAGCATGGATATTAAGGATTCGTTTGTTGAAAACGATGAAGGTGTGCTTGTTGAAAATGAATATTGCAGGCTTGTAACAATTAAGCTCAGGCTGTCAATCCACGCTCCGTTTTCATCGGGCGGCGAAGCCTGCCACGAAGCTTTTACGGATATAATTGATTGCCTGAGCTTT
The DNA here is from genome assembly GCA_045590675.1 of Acutalibacteraceae bacterium. Classification (GTDB taxonomy): domain Bacteria; phylum Bacillota; class Clostridia; order Oscillospirales; family Acutalibacteraceae; genus CAG-177. Next base: position 13,033 of record JAZNRJ010000091.1, on the reverse strand, counting down.
GACTCTGAGCTTGATATTCAGTCATCGGGCTGTGATAACATAACAGCCGACAGGGATACAGATGCTTTTGTTCTTACGGCGTGGGCAACGGTTAATGCTTCACTTTGCCCTGCACATACTTCGAGCATTAAGTTTCCGTCATTTTTGAGCAAAGATTTGCTGTGCGGCTCGCACATCAACGATAAGGCGATTCACCTTTCCGAAACGCAGCAGCTTCAGCTTGACCAGCCGTTTGTGACGGGAACATATTTCGGTTCGGGTTCAGCAAGCAAAAGCATAAATCTCGGATTCAAGCCAAAGCTTGTCATAGTTGTTGCCAACGGATTGCCGCTGATGCACGTAAATCATACAGAGTCCAAAAACTATGCTATGTTTGCAATTGCAACGCAGGCGGGTAATTCAATGGGAGTTGAAATAACCTCAAACGGATTCAAGGCTATTTCAAACACATCAATGGTTGCAAGGGGCTGTTATCCGCAGCTTAACGAACTTGCAATTACTTACTGTTACATTGCAATGCGCTGATTAAAACGGAGTTATTTTAATACCGCTTGCAAGCTCAAAATGATATTCCGCAATTCCGAGGTCAATTTGATTATAGCCGGCATTTGCGGTTGAAAAAGCGGAAGCTTTTCCGTCAGTATATTCAAAAACAATGGGTTGCTTGTTGCGGGCAGACGGTGCGTTTGCGGCACATTCAACCCCTTTAAAGAACCATTCCGGAGCTTCGCCGATGACTTTGCTCATTTCGGCGGAGCTTTTTCTTTTTGTTTTTATTGCTTTTTCAAGAGCTTTTTCTTTAACGGTTTTTTTGCCTGTTTCGCCAACCGAGATAACGCAGACAAAGCTCTCATCGCAGTTCGGCTTAAAAAAACTTGAGGATTTATCGTAACTGCCGCCAACCCAACAGGTGCCGAGCCCGAGCTTTGTTGCTTCAAGCACAAGCTCTTCGCCGTAATAGCCGATTTTTTCACGCAGATAAGGGTCATTGCTTTTGCCGGCAAGGGCAAAGTAACTTTTAACGCCCGAAAACATACCGTAGCTTTTGATAAGGCTGAAACAGCTTTCGCCGTCTTCCATCAGCTTTATGTTAAGCCCTGAGCGTAAACATATATCTTCAATTATTCGGTTAAGAATTGTTTTCTTTTCGGGTGAAATCAATTCAGGGATATACGAACGGCGCGAAATTCTGATTGCGGCAGCTTCAAGTGTTGTCATAAAAACACCTCACAAAATAAATTTTTTCAGGCGACTGTAACACATTCGGGAGTGATTACATAATCTGTCAATGAAAGCGGATAAAACAAACCGCTTGAATCACATAAGGAGGTTATATCATGGGTTGCGGATGCAATAACAATTGGTTCCTTTTGATCATCCTTGTTCTTCTTTGCTGCGGTGACTGCGGTAACACATTCAACAACTGCGGTTGTGCAAGAACAAACGATTGCGGCTGTGCAAGATCAAATGACTGCGGCTGCGGTTGCGGTTGCTAAATCAGGCTGAGCAGCCTTGCCGCCTCTTCCTGAGTTAAACTGCCGGGGGAGGCGGTGAAATTCCGGGGAATTACGTCCTGCCAGCGCAGGGCGTAATTTTTTGCTTCATCTGGGGTAATTTTAATTCCTTTAAGGTCAGTCAGGGTTGCGATAAGAGCCTTGACTTTCTCTTTTTCTGCTGTCATTTCAAAAAACTTTTCGGCTTTTTCAGGTGCAAACTGTTCACATCTGTCAATAAAAGGTGCAAAGAATGCGGCACAAGCTGTTCCGTGAGCAATGCCGTAATTCTCGGTCAGAACATATCCCAAAGGATGCGGGAAAGCTGTTCCGCAGGTGTTTATAACAAGGCCTGCATAAATTGAGCCGTCATAAAGAGGCTTTCTTAATTCTTCGGGAACTTCGGACAAGCCTGCAAGTTCTTCAAGGCAATTGTATATCATCGGAATGCATTTTTCGGCATAAACTTCAATTATTCCGTTGCATTTTTTTGTGAAATACCCTTCAACAGCGTGTGCAAAAGCATCAAGGGCAGTTGAAACGGTTGATGAATAGGGCAGAGAAAAAGTATATTTGGGGTCACAGAAAGAAATGGCGGCATAACAGTCGGGTCCGGAAATGCTTTTTTTAATACCGGTTTCGTCGTTTGTCAGAACAGCAACCGCCGTAACCTCGCTGCCTGTTCCTGCGGTTGTGCCTATAAGAGCAACGGGCAAAGGAGCATTAGCATAGCTTCTTTTATAAATATCAATCGGAGAAAGCTCTGCGTTTGCGGCGTAAATTGCAATTGCTTTTGATGCATCAAGAACTGACCCGCCGCCTATGCCGAGAATGAACTCTGCTTTTGCATTGCGTGCAGCTTCGCCTGCAGTATGGCAAGCGGAAATTAACGGGTTTTCGCCTATTCCGTTGAAAATATCAAACGCAATTCCTTCTTTTTTGAGAGCGGAGATTGCATCATCGAGTGCACCGCTGAGTTTTGCACTGTTTCTGCCCGTTACTATAAGACATTTTGAGCCGAGCAAAGCCAAAAAAGCGGAGTTTTCGCAAACAGCATTTTTGCCCCAGAAACATCTTGTCGGCATAAAAATATTATCTGACATAAAGTTTAACTCCTCGTTTGTAAATATTAATATAGAGTATATTAGCAGAAATATCATAAAAATGAAATGTTTTTCTTATATTTTTTATTAAAATTTATTGAAATAATAATAAAAAAGGTGTATAGTTAATGAGTATATCTATAAAATCTATATTATTCAGAGGCGGAACAAAGCAAATGAAAAAAACAGGAATAATCATAGCTTCTGTTATCGCTGCGGTTTTGATTGCTTTTGCAGTTTATGACGGAATATTCAGTAAAGAAACATCAACGGATTTTTTTGCGATGGACACCGTTGTGTCGCTTAAAATAACAGGCAAAAACTCAGCTGCTTCAGCAGAACGGATTAAAGAAGAAATTAATTTGCTTGATTCCGATATTCTTTCAAGGCATAACGCTGCCTCGCTTGTTTCAAAGCTTAATTCAGGCAACACGGTCAATAACGCTGAATTTGCCGCATATATAAAAGAACTGATTTCTGTCAGTCAATACAGCGGCGGAGCATTTGATTTCACTCTCGGTGCACTCAGTGATTTATGGGGGTTCGGTTCGGAAACCCGTGTTCCCGATAAGACGGATATTGATAATATTCTGTTAAATTCGGGATATAAAAAAATCCTTGTTAACGGTGACAGTATTACTGTTGACGGTAAAAGAACTGTTGTTGACCTCGGAGCTTCAGGCAAAGGAATAGCTCTTGACAGAGCAAAAGAGATTCTTGAGACCGAAAAAGCTAAAAAAGCCGTAATAAGCGTTGGCGGCAGCATTCTTCTTTACGGTGACGGCGAATTCACCGTCGGAATCCGTAAGCCTGACGGCAATGCCGGCGAATATATCGCTGTGATTAAAACAAAGGCGGCATGCGTTTCAACATCGGGCAACTACGAAAGATATTTTGAAGAAGGCGGAAAGCGTTATCACCATATTCTTGACCCCAAAAGCGGATTCCCTGCTGAAAACGGTGTTGTAAGCGTTACGGTTATTTCCGGAAGCGGACTTCTCAGCGATGCTCTTTCAACGGCTTGTTTTGTGTTGGGTGTTGAAAAGGGCAGTGGGCTTGCCGAAAAATTCGGCTGTGAAGCAGTTTTTGTAACAGACGATAAGAATATATATGCAACCGACGGAGCAAAACAGATGCTTACAGTTAATGCTGACGGCTATACCCTTGCGGAGTGAGCGTATGAACATTAAACTTTTAAAAAAGAGCGATATTGCGGTTATTGTTGCCGTTGTTATTGCGGCGGCGTCCTTGCTCATTTGGCGGCACTTATCTTCAACCGAAAAGCTTACGGCAGTTATAACGGTTAACGGTGAAACAATTGAAACGTTTGACCTTTTGGCTGTTAAAGAACGCAGGGTCATAAAAACGGAAACCGACCCTGAAACGGTAATTGTTGCTGAAAACGGGGCTGTTTATTTTGAATCCGCAGGGTGCGAAGATAAGCTTTGCGTTGCTTGCGGAAAATTAACTCACAAAGGCGATACGGCGGTTTGTCTGCCATCAAAAACGGTTATAACCGTTTCGGGGTCAGACGTTGACGCCGTAACATATTGATATGAAAAAAGCAGTTATTAAAACCGCTCTCGGAGCGGTGCTGGCGGCTCAGGCACTTGCCCTGAGCTTTATTGAAGGGCTTATACCGGCTGTTCCGTTTTTGCCGCCGGGAGCAAAACCCGGATTTTCAAATATCATAACAATGTTTGCCGCCGGCAGCATAGGCTTGCCCACGGCTTTGACAATAACACTTATAAAAAGTGCTTTTGCGTTTGTTACAAGAGGATTTACGGCAGCAATGATGAGCCTTTCGGGCGGTGTGCTGTCAACCCTTGCAATGTATTTGCTGCTTAAATTTGCAGGCAAAAAGCTTGGGCTTATCGGCATTTCGGTTATATGTGCCCTTTGCCACAATGCAGGGCAGATTTTAACTGCGATATTTATAACCGGTACAGCAACTGTTGCTTATTATGCACCGTTCCTTGCGCTTTTCGGCGTTGTAACCGGAGCGGTTACGGGTGTTATTATGAAAGCGGTTATACCCGCAATGGAAAAACAAAAAAAATACTTCTTTAGATATATACGCTAATAAGGAGGAGAAAGATATGACTAAAGGCAGTTTCAACGGCGTTTTAAAAGCCGTTAAAAAGGTCAGAGGCGGCGTTAAGGTTGACCACAGAAAAAATACCGCCGAAATGGAAGTTGTAAGACTTCCGATTCCCTCTACGGTTACCATTCCTATGCAGCAGCACATAGGTGCACCTTGTGAGCCGCTTGTTAAAGTAGGCGATGAGGTTGCGGTTGGTCAGGTTATCGGTGATACCGATAAATTTGTCAGCGCACCTATCCATGCTTCTGTTTCGGGCAAAGTAACTGCAATAGGTAACGTGAAAATGGCAAACGGTACACTTGCAAATGCAGTTACCATTGAGTCTGACGGTGAAATGAGACTTTGGGAAGGTCTTGAGCCCCCGAAGGTTGAAACAAGAGAGGATTTTATAAAAGCAGTCAGAGCGTCGGGACTTGTAGGTCTTGGCGGTGCGGGTTTCCCGACCCACATAAAGCTCAATTTTCCTGCCGATAAAAACATTGATACTCTTGTTATCAACGCTGCAGAGTGTGAGCCTTACATAACAGTTGACTACCGTGAATGCATGGATAATTCCTGGGACATTCTTTCAAGCGTTTATACGCTTAAAGATATTCTCGGCTTTAAAAACGTTGTTATTGCCGCTGAAGACAATAAGCCTGAAGCATTCAAGGTTTTGAAAAACATTGCAGACCATAAGGATGATATTAACGATGAAGTTAAGCTTATGGTGCTTGAATCAAAATACCCTCAGGGTGCTGAAAAGATGATGGTTCAGTCCGCCACGGGCAGACAGGTACCTCCCGGCAAGCTCCCTGCCGATGTTGGCTGCGTTGTTATGAACGTTGCTTCGGTTGCGTTTATTGCACGTTATCTTAAGACAGGCAAGCCTCTTGTAAGCCGTTCACTTACGGTTGACGGCTCTGCAATCGCAAATCCGATGAATGTCAGAGTTCCCGTTGGCACAAACATTGGTGAGATTATTGATTTCTGCGGCGGCTTTAAAACCGAGCCCGGAAAGATTATTGCAGGCGGCCCGATGATGGGTCAGGCTATTGTCGGCACTGATTTGCCCATTCTTAAACAAAACAACGCTATTCTTGCTTTTGCAAAGAATGATGCTTTCTTAAAACCTGAAACAGACTGCATACGCTGCGGCCGCTGTGTTGCGGCCTGCCCGATGAGCCTTATGCCCACCAACATTGTAAGAGCAGTTAAAATCAGAGATGTTGATATGCTCAAAAAGGTTGGCGTTAACGTTTGTATGGAGTGCGGCAGCTGCGCTTTTGCCTGCCCTGCCAGCAAACCCCTTGTTCAGCACATGAGACTTGCAAAGGCAATTCTCAGAGAGGAGGCCTCAAAATAATGGTTAACGGAAAAATGATGACTGTCAGCGCATCTCCCCATATGCGCGCAAAAGATACAACAACAAGGATAATGCTTGATGTTATTATCGCTCTTATTCCGACACTTATCGCTTCGGCGTTCATTTTCGGTCCCAGAGTTTTGATTGTTACCTGTGTTACCGTGGGCACTTGTGTTGTTTCCGAATATATTTCACGCAAGGTTATGAAGCGCCATAATACACTCGGTGATTTGAGCGCAATCGTAACAGGTTTGTTGCTTGCGTTTAATATGCCTTCAACAATTCCTTATTGGATTGCCATTATCGGCAGCGTTGTTGCAATTGTTGTTGTTAAGCAGTTCTTCGGCGGTATAGGTCAGAACTTTGCCAACCCTGCAATTGCGGCAAGAATTATTCTTCTTATGTCTTTTGCTCAGGATATGGCTAACTGGGTTGCTCCTTATTCGTGGAAAACAGAAGCTGTTACAACCGCAACCCCTCTTGCTCTTCTCGGAACAGAAAATGAAGCTGAGCTTCCGAGCCTTCTTCAGATGCTTCTCGGTGTCAGAGCCGGCACAATCGGTGAAACCTGCTCGCTTCTTCTTATAATCGGCGGTATTTATCTTGTTGCAAGAAAAGTTATTTCAGTTAAAATTCCGCTTGCGTATATCGGCACAGTTGCCGTTTGTATGCTTATCAAAGGTCACGGTGACCTTGAGTTCGTTGCTTATCAGCTTATGAGCGGCGGTCTGCTCCTCGGTGCAATCTTTATGGCAACCGACTATGCAACAAGCCCTATCAACACAAAGGGCAAAATCATTTTTGGTATCGGCTGCGGTCTTTTGACCTCACTTATCAGAATTTTTGCTTCAATGACCGAAGGCGTTTCATTTGCAATTCTTATTATGAACTTCCTTGTTCCCTATATTGAAATGCTTACAACTCCCAAGCCTTTCGGCACACCTAAAAAAGAAAAGAAATCAAAGAAGGAGGCGGCGCAGGCATGAATAAAATAAAAGAATTTGCCGTTCCTACCTTGGTTTTAACAATTATCTGTCTTGTTTCAGCTTTTCTTCTTGGTATGACAAACGAAGTTACAGCTCCAAAGATTGCTGAAATTTCGGCAGAAAATGAAAAGAAAGCCCGTCAGGTGGTTTTTGAATCAGCGGCTTCTTTCGGAGAAACAACCGAAAAAGACGGCATCAGCCTTACTTCCGCACTTGATGAAAGCGGCGCAATAATCGGCTATGTTGTTGTTACCGTTGAAAAAGGCTACGGCGGCGACATTCAGGTTATGACCGGCGTTGACACAGAAGGCAAGGTTACCGGCGTTGATGTTCTTTCACATTCCGAAACTGCAGGCCTTGGTGCAAACGCAGATAAAGTTACATTCAGAGATTTATTCAAAGGCAAAACTGCCGGCATCACAGTTTCAAAGGATGCTCCCGGCGAGAATTCAATTGACGCTCTGACAGGTGCAACAATAACCTCAAGAGCAGTTACAAAAGCGGTTAACGCAGCAATCGAAGCAGCAGGAGGTGAGAACGTTGGCTGAAAAGAAATCACTCGGTAAAGAGTTTACCAAAGGTCTTATAAGCGAGAACCCCGTTCTTCGCCTTGTTCTCGGTACCTGTCCCACCCTTGCAACATCAACAAGCGTTGTTAACGCTTTGGGTATGGGTATTTCGGCGATGATTGTTCTTATATGCTCAAACATCGTTATTTCGGCTCTTCGCAAGGTTATTCCCTCAAAGGTGCGTATCCCCGCTTACATAGTTGTTATTGCATCGTTTGTTACAATTGTTCAGATGATAGTCAAGGCTTTTGTTCCTGCTCTTGACGAATCGCTCGGCGTTTTCCTTCCGCTTATTGTTGTTAACTGCATTATTCTTGGCAGAGCCGAAGCTTTTGCAGGTAAGAATTCTGTTATCGCTTCTGCAGTTGACGGTCTTGGCATGGGCATCGGTTTCACAATGGCTCTTTGCTGCATGGGCGCAGTCAGAGAAGTTCTTGGTGCAGGCACATTCCTTGCAGGCGCTCAGAGTCTTCTTTCGCTCTTCGGTGAGAATACGCTTAACGGCTTTGACGGATTTACTCTTATCGGTGAGGGCAGTGCAATCAGCCCGATGATGATATTTATTCTTGCTCCCGGAGGTTTCTTCACATTTGGTATTCTTATGGCTTGTGCCAACAAGATTGCTGAAAAGAAAGGCAAACCCAGAGCGGGCCTCGGCGGCTGTTCAGCTTGCCCGATGGCTAAAAACTGCGCAATTCTTGCCAAAGGCGAAAATTGCGAAGAAAAGAAAGAGGAGGTACAGGCATGAAAGCAGCTTTAACCATTCTCCTCACTGCAATTCTGACCGAAAACTTTGTTCTTGCAAAGTTCCTCGGCATTTGCCCTTTCCTCGGTGTTTCCAAAAAGCTTAACACATCAGTTGGAATGTCGGCAGCGGTTATCTTTGTTATGGCTCTTGCAACAGCCGTAACTTACCCCATCAACAAGTTTCTCCTTGTTGCAAACGGACTTGAATATCTTCAGACAATAGTTTTTATTCTTGTTATTGCGGCTCTTGTTCAGCTTGTTGAAATTATTCTTAAGAAGTTTATGCCTCCGCTTTACAACGCTCTCGGCATTTATCTTCCTCTTATCACAACAAACTGCGCTGTTCTCGGCGTTGTTCTTCTTAACATCACAAAGGAATATAATTTTGCTCAGTCAATGCTTAACAGCGTTGGTGCCGGCCTTGGCTTTATGCTTGCGATGGTTATATTCTCGGGCGTTCGTTCACGTCTTGAAAGATGCGATGTTCCCAAGTTCCTTCAGGGTCTGCCGATAGTTCTTATCGCAGCATCTCTTGTTTCTGTTTCGTTTATGGGCTTTGCAGGCCTTGTTGACGGATTGTTCGCATAAGGAGGTAAGAAGTATGCAATCAGTATTAATTGCCGTTGCGATTCTTGCCGTTATCGGAGCCATTGCGGCTCTCGGCCTTGCGATCGCATCAAAGGTTTTTGCTGTTCCCGTTGATGAAAAAGCGGAACAGATAAGAGAGTGTCTGCCCGGTGCCAACTGCGGTGCCTGCGGATATTCGGGCTGCGACGGCTATGCCGCCGCTCTTTCAAAAGGTGAAACAACGGATACCGCTCTCTGCGCACCCGGCGGCAACGATGTTTCAAAGCAAATTGGCAAATTAACAGGTCTTGCCGCAGGCGAAGTTAAGCCTATGGCTGCTGTTGTTCTTTGCCAAGGTCACAATGTCAACGCTGTTCAGAAGCTTGAATATCAGGGCGTTTACAGCTGTAAGATGGCTTCTCAGATTTTCGGCGGACCGAAAGAATGCATTTACGGCTGCATCGGTTACGGCGACTGCATGGAAGCCTGTGAATTTGATGCAATCAGCATTTGCGACGGCATTGCAAGAATTAACCCGATTCTTTGCCGCGCTTGCAAAAAGTGCGTTAAGACTTGCCCCAAGGGTCTTATTGAAATGATGCCTCTCCATGAGGTTAAAGCTGCCGTTCTTTGCAAAAACCACGATAAAGGCGCGGCAACAAGAAAAGAATGCTCGGCAGGCTGCATCGGCTGTATGAAGTGCGTTAAAACCTGCGAATCGGAAGCTATCACGATTGATAAATTCTGCGCAAAGGTTGATTATGAAAAATGCACAGGCTGCGGAAAATGCCACGAAGTTTGCCCTGTCGGCGCAATCGACCTTGTTGATCTTGCAATTAAAGTATAAAAATTTTAAAAACAACCCGTAATTCAATTTCGAATTACGGGTTGTTTTTTGCTGTCAAAAATGACAAAAAGTTTATATTGAACTTGTGCAAAACGCAGAAAAGCAAAAAATAAGAAAATTTTTCTGTGACATTTTACGATTGTTGTCATATATATATGTAAACAATTTATTAGCAAAGAGGTGAATATGACGTTTTATTAATAAGACAGAAAACGCCTGATTTCAAACTTGAATTTATTTAATTTAAAAGGAGAATCAATATGAAAAACTTTTTGGCAATTCTAATGGCTTTTATAATTGCGTTTGCTGTGTGCTCATTTGCATTTGCATCGGAAGATAGATTTATCACAACTGTTGACAGCGTGACTAAAGTGCCTGAAGGTTGGACGGCAATCCGCACCGCCGAAGACCTCAACAATGTCAGGAATGACCTGACGGGAAAATACATATTGATGAACGATATTGACCTTTCGGTTTATGATAACTGGTCACCGATAGGCGATGCAGCAACGCCTTTTACAGGTACGCTTGACGGAAACGGATATACAATTGAAAATATGAAAATTACTCAAACTAAAACCGATACCGTTTATGCAGGCTTTTTTGGAAAAATCCAAATGGCTGAAATCAGAAATCTTATTATAAATGGCAGCGTCAAAGTAAGTTCTGATAATGCAGTTTATGTGGGTATTGTCAGTGCTGTTGCCTCAAATTCTGTTATTTCAAATTGCATAACATATGGTTCTGTAGAGGCATGTGCAAAAACAAGACTTGATGTAGGCGGATTTATCGGAACGTTCAACTCAACCTACAGTATTAATAAAAGTGTGAATTATGCCAGCATTACTACTTATGGAGAAAACCCAAGCACAAGCAAATATATATCTTATTATACAGGTGGTATAGCAGGAAATGCTGATGCTGAATTTGTACAGTGTGCCAATTACGGAAGTGTATTTTCGTCAACAGGAGAGGGCATTTCAATGAATGCTTCGGGTGGAATTTGCGGACATAGTTTAAGTAAAATGAATGATTGTTATAATATAGGCGAAATAAAGGCGATTGGCTATGAAGAAGTCTATGCAGGAGGAATTATAGGTTTTTGGGAATCGGCGGTTGACATTTCAAACTTATACAACGTTGCGAAAGTAACCGCTGAGCCTAAAACAGATTCAAACTATGTAGGAAACGGAGCTATAGTAGGCTTTGAATGTGGTTTAGGGTATGTGGATGAAATACCAACCATAACCATCTCGAATTCATATTATCTTGATAATGTTGAAAATGGATTTGGCGAAATTTATTGTGATGTTGATAATGTTGTGAAACTCTCAAAAGATGAATTTAATAAAGAAGAATCGTTTGAGGGCTTTGATTTTGAAAAAGTATGGGCAATGGATGAAGAGCTTGGTAGACCTGTATTTATTAATGAGAATATAAAAGAAACTACAACAGAAGCGACAACTTCAACAACTGTTACTGAACCTACAACTGAAGTTTTTGTAACAGAATCAACAACAGAAAAAACAACCATAACTGAAGTTGAAACAACTCAGCCAAAAACGGAAAATAATGTTGGAACAACCACAGAAAAAGTTGAAAACACAACAGAGGAGGCAAGTGAAGCTGTTACAGAGCCAAATACTAATGGTAATTTGCGCGAGTGTTGGATTGTGAGACTTATTAAGCAAACTATTGCTTTTGTAAAAGGTGTTGTTGTGCAGGTTTTGGGGTATATTGATTCTTTATATTAATCAATGAGTTTGTTGAAAGTTTAGAAGCAAACAATAGACTAAAAGGAGAGAATTATGAAAGCTAAAAGAATAATCACATATATTCTGACGATGGTTTTAGTTTCTGCTATCCCATTACGGTTGAATATGCTTTTTGGCAAAAATTTGTAATCTATTTTCTCTTTGGCTTCATCTGGTATATATAGAACAAAAACCGCCTCGGTTCATTGAACCGGGGCGGTAATTTTATGCTTTTGATTAATCGTTGTTCTTTCTGGGAGCTCTGCCGCCTCTGTCGCCGCGGAAGTTGCCTCTGGGCTTTCTGGGAGCGTCTGAAACTGTGTTTTCGGGAACAAGGCCTTCAACTTCAATAAGAGCTTCTCTGCGTGAGAAGTTGAGTCTGCCCTGGTCATCCTTGGGAAGAACCTTAACGATAACTTCGTCGCCAACGTTAACAGCGTCTTCAACCTTTTCGGTTCTCTTAACGTCAAGCTGGCTGATGTGAACCATACCTTCTTTGCCGGGAGCGATTTCAACAAATGCGCCAAAGCTCATAAGGCGGGTAACAACGCCCTTGTAGATTGCACCTTCTTCGGGGTCATTAGCGATGGTTTCGATGATTGAGATTGCTCTGCGTGCATCTTCAATATCTGTTGAAGAAACAAAAACGTTACCGTCTTCCTGAACGTCAATCTTGCAGTTGCATTCAGCGCAGATCTTCTGGATAACCTTGCCCTGCTTGCCGATAACATCGCCAATCTTTTCAGGGTCAATCTTTGTTGTGAGCATCTTGGGAGCCCACTTTGAAAGCTCTGCTCTGGGTTCTGCGATAACGGGAAGCATAATTTCGTCAAGGATATAGCAGCGTGCTGTATATGTCTTGTCAAGAGCTTCTCTGATGATTGCGGGGGTAAGGCCGTGAACCTTGAGGTCCATCTGGATTGATGTGATACCCTTCTTTGTACCTGCTACCTTGAAGTCCATATCGCCGAAGAAGTCTTCAAGACCCTGAATGTCAACCATTGTCATAAAGCGGTCGCCTTCTGTGATAAGTCCGCAGGAAATACCTGCAACGGGAGCCTTGATGGGAACGCCGGCTGCCATAAGTGAAAGAGTTGAACCGCAAACTGAGCCCTGTGATGTTGAGCCGTTTGATGAAAGAACTTCGGAAACAACGCGGATTGTGTAGGGGAATTCTTCAACTGAGGGAAGAACGGGGATAAGTGAACGCTCTGCAAGTGCGCCGTGGCCGATTTCTCTTCTGCCGGGGCCTCTTGAGGGCTTTGTTTCGCCAACTGAGTATGAGGGGAAGTTGTAGTGGTGCATATATCTCTTGGATTCTTCTTCATCAAGACCGTCAAGAAGCTGAGCGTCGCTCATGGGACCGAGGGTTGTGATGGAAAGAACCTGAGTCTGACCTCTTGTGAACATGCCTGAGCCGTGAACTCTGTCAAGAAGGTCTACCTCTGCATTAAGAGGACGGATTTCGTTGATACCTCTGCCGTCAACACGCTTGCCGTCGTCAAGAAGCCAGCGGCG
>JAZNRJ010000090.1:0-2347 GCA_045590675.1 Acutalibacteraceae bacterium | reverse complement strand
GTCCGTCTGTAATGCTTATCCATCTGCCCGAGAACAGAACGGGCACAGAAAAGAATTTATAGCCCGCAGCCGCAAAATCGTCATACTCATTGAACTTTTCAAGATAAGTCATATATGCAACTGCAGCGTGCGGTTCGCCGTTGAGATAAAGTGTGGGCACATCGCCGCAATTTTTGATTTCTGAATGAATACCGAGATGTTTATCCATATTGCGCACAACCTTTTGAGTTGAAATTTCGTAATCCGTTTCTTTCAATGGCTTGTGAAAGTTAAAAACACAACCTGAGTTTGATGTGTGATTATTTTTCTGAGAAAGAATCATTTTGCACCTGTTTTAATTATAACCATAACACTTGTGCTTTGCTGATTGATTTGTGTTATTCACAACCGCAAATCCTTATTTATATTCCGATGATTTCTCTGATTTCACTTGCATAAATATCATTCAGATTGCGGTTTTGCGAAGCAGAGATATATGCTGCCGCACCTGCGGCTTCGCCAATACCTATGCAGATTGGCATTACTCTGAAATTGGAGTGTGCCATATGTGTACCCGAAATGTTTCTTCCGCAAAGCAGAAGATTCTCTTTGACTTCGGGAAGAAGACAACGGTATGGAATCGTATATCCCTTTGTCTGTTTGAAATGCTTCTGAACGCCCGTTTTGTCAAGTCCTGCACCCGTGATGTTATGAACGTCAAAATTGAAGTAAGCATCTTTCACAACATAATCGTCAAATACTTTCGCTTCAAGAATATCCTGTTCATTAAGAGTGTATTTACCTTTGAAGTGCCTTGTTTCACGGATGCCTATAAGCGATGCGGAGCTGATGATAAAACAGTTTTCATATCCGGGAACAAAGTTCCTTAAATATTTCACTATATCATCCATCTGTCTGCGGCAAGTCAGGGTTGCTTTTGTTAAATCATAGGCAACCGTGCCGTCAATTTCAACGGCGTTTGTCATATTGCAGGTAACAACGCCGGGAAGTGTGGTTTCGTATGTGAGAATGTGCCCGGCAGGGTAGGGAATATGTTCTTTTGCAAGAGCCTGAAGCTCGCCGTTCGGTGTTTCGTAAGTGGATTCAAATGAGCCTAAGAAAACAGCTCGTTCATAATCAACACCGCCGACTTTGAACATCAGCGTTGCAGGCTGCATCTTATTATCGCTTTCTCTGCCGAGAACAAATTCTGCGCCTGCTCTTGCAGCAATATCGCCGTCACCTGTAGCGTCAATAATGACTTTGGCGTATATATCCGTTTTGCCCGATTTGTTGATAACGGTTGCACCGAGCACCTTGTCGCCGTCACAGACTGCATCTTCGGCAAAGGTATAAAGCATAAGCTTACAGCCAACCTCATCAAGCATTTCAAGATAAAGCGTTTTCAGTTTTTCGGGGTCAATAAGGTTGGTGATTTTATTTTTGAATTCGCCCTCGTTGTTTTCGGATGACCTTTTCAGAATATCATAATAAAGCGGACTTACGCAACTACCCGTCCAATGGCTCATAAGTCCCGAAGTGGAAATCCCGCCAACGTCACCGCTTTGTTCAACAAGAATAACCTTTGCTCCGTTTTTTGCTGCTGTATATGCCGCCGCAAAGCCCGCAGGTCCGCTTCCGAGAACCAAAATATCTGTATGTAATTCAAACTTTGTTATCATAGTCCGCTCCTTATTGTGGGTGTATTATCAGAAAGCTGTTTATTGTTTTCAGCATCCATTAAAGCAAAACAGAATAAATCTCTTCACCGCCGTTTACAAACACTTCCATAATATATCCGTCACGGATGATTTTGAGGTCATTGATTTCGCCTTTATAAAGAACGCTCTTGCGCCCGTCACGCTTTATTCTGAATCCGTTTGCCGTGCGGATAAGAGCAGGGTCATCGTTTTTCATCAGATGCCTTACTTCTTCAACGGGATAACCCGTAATTTTGCCGTTGGTCAGCGTTATTTCTCGGGGGACCGACATACAGCCGATATCTTTCTTGCGGTAGCCTGCATAATTCCAGCCCGGAATCCACGATATGAGAATCGTTCTGCCTTTGTTGTCAAGAAAAACCTGGCCTGCATATTGGTCGGGGCCTTTGTCAACCTCGCCTGTGTATTCAGGGGTGAATTTGTTGCCGTCAAAAGTGCCGTACATCACCGAGAAACGGTGACTGTCAGCCTTGCAGACGGATGCGGTAAGTAAATATTTATCTCCCGATTTCATAAATGACGGACACTCGGCAAACCTTGAATTTTCCCACTCACAAAGAATGCCTTTGTAGCTCCAGTCAAAGAGATTTTCGCTTTCATAGAGCAGAAGATTTGCGGTTTTCTTATCGTAATTGCCAGAAGCCATT
>JAZNRJ010000089.1:0-4793 GCA_045590675.1 Acutalibacteraceae bacterium | reverse complement strand
TTTGGGATTTCGGAGTAAAAGAATTAATTGCAATAGCTGCAATCAAATATGAAATTAAAACTAAATTTGATAACAGCAGCTCAGGCAGCTATAAAGGACTAATGGAGAACTTCTTCAAGTTCGCTCAGTTTACTCTGACGCTCGAGGATGCACAGGAATATGCCTATTCCACATCCCCGACAAAGCGTGTAAGAGGCTGGCGAGATATTGAAGTTAACCTCTATATTTAAAATGAACTCCTCATCGAGAAATCGGTGAGGAGTTTTTGCATTCAGCTATACATAAATCAAGAGTCTGTTCACAAAATAAGACCTTATCAAATTCAAACTTGAATGATATAATCATATCAGAAGCTTCGAGAAAAAATGAAAAGGTGAAAACGATGAACAATATATTCAGCGATAATCTCAAAAAATTCCGTCTTGTAAAAGGCTTGACCCAAGAGCAGGTTGCAGAAAAACTGAACATCAATGCACAGACCGTTTCCCGTTGGGAGTGCTCAGCAACTCTGCCTGACGTTCTGACCTTGCCCGAACTCGCAAGGCTCTACGAAGTGTCGGTTGATGATTTCTACAAAAAGAGCACCGTTGCTTATGACAACTACGCACAGCGTCTTGCTTCTGTTTATGAGAAATCCCGTGACCCCGAGGACTTTATGCGTTGCCGTATCGAATACGAAAAGCTTATGAAAAACGGTGAGCTGTCAACTGAGGATAAGTGGCTCTACGCCTGGATTCATATGTATATGATGAATTATTGCAGGGACATTGCAGTTGAATGGTATGACAAAGCAGTCAGCGATGACCCGAACGATGACCCCGAAAATTATCAGCTTGCCTGCATGCAGAGAATATGGATGTTCTTTCTTTTGAAAAAAGAAGATGAAATTATTTCCGAACTCCGAGAAAAAGTAAAATTAAATCCCGGTAATCCGAGAGAAACAGACAATCTTCTGATTGCTCTTATATGGGCAGAAAAATTTGATGATGCCTATAATCTTTTCAGAGATGCAATCAAAAAATTTCCCGATGATTGGCGGATGTATATTCACGGCGGTGACATTGCAAAGGAACTCAAAAAATATGATGAGGCACTGGAATACTACAACAGAGCAGGCGAAATCGGAACATACTTCTGCGATGAAATGGATTGCAAAGTCGGTCTGTATGAAGAAATGGGAGAATATGAAAAGGCTTATAATGAATGCATAAAAATGGCAGATATCTACCGCAGCAGAGGTTACGATGTTGAGGCTGATATGGCAGAGAAAAGAGCAGAAGAAGTTAAAAGCAAAATCGAAAAATAGGATATAAAAATCTATGACCCAAAAACGAACTCCGTTTACCGAACAATCGGCAAGCGGAGTTTTTGTCGTTATTAGTAGAAAATTTTTTCTGTATATGTTATTATTTAGATAACAATGTATTTTTGAAAAAGGATGATGAAAAATGTTCAAATATCCACTAGCAGTAACTATAGATACAAATATTTTTGATTCTGCAAAATATGATTTAAGTGATGGCAGCACAATTCGTTTGCTTGAAAATTATGTTAAAAATGGTACTCTTAAAGTGGTTTTGAGTAATATTGTAGTTAGAGAGTCCAAGAAACATCTTTCTAAGCAAGTTCAAAAAATTTGTAGTATTTCAAGAAAGTTAAGAACTGAAGTGTTAAAAGAATCAACAGAACATCTTGTGAAACATATTGGATTAGATGAATTATTGAATATTCCTCGAGATAAAAAAACATTAGAGAAAAAAAGTGAAGAATTATTTGATATATTTCTACATGAAATTGATGCAGAAATACTTAACAATGATTTAATAGATTTAGACAAAATAATAGATGATTATTTTGATATTAATCCTCCGTTTGAAGATGGAGATAAAAAGAGAAAAGAGTTCCCTGATGCTTTTATTGCAAATCAAATTATAAAACGATTTGGTGATAATGAAGTTGTTGCAATAGTAAGCAACGATAAAGGATTTAAAAAAGCATGCCAATCATTCAAAAACCACTTGTTTTTTGAATCTTTAGGCGAATTATATGATGCAATAAATAAAGAAAAGGAAGCATATTCAGAAACAATAAATGCTATAAAGGAACTTCAATTTCGTATTAGTGATGCTATATCAGAACATATCTCCCAAAACGAAAATATTGATGTTATAGGACTGTCTTATGATAGAGATGGAATTGCCTACGGGTATGATTACGATGAAACCTATCTGGAAGAATTAGAAGATACCTCGTTTTTTGTGCATTCTGTAGACCAAATATCAGATGAAACATCTATTGTTACTCTCAATTGTAGTGCGAAAATTTCTGTTAATTGTTATTATGAAGACTACGATAATGCACCGTGGGATTCGGAGAAAAAAGAATATGTCTTCGTAGATACAATTAAAATAAGAGAGGAACACATGGCAAGATTTGCTTGTAGAATTGAAATTAATCGAGAATCAAAAGAGTTTAATATCTTTCCTTTTAAAGTGATTTTAGGCGGTGATTCAAGGAAAAACAGATATGAAATTAAAGAACCGTTGAATGTTGATTATGATGAAGAAATCAAAGAAAAGGATAGAGAATATCTTGGCTTTATTCCCCTCGGAAGTTATAAAACATATTTAGAAGAAGATCTTTCAGGTTCGGATATGTCCCAAGAGATAATGAAGCATTTTGAGAAAATGAATAATATATATCTAAAATTTGAGGATATAAGTATAATATATGATTCATTATTAGAAGAATTTGAAGATGAAAATAATATTAAGAAAATTATAAAAGCAATTTCAAAAGGTTTAGAACACATTTCAGATTTTCCTAGTGTTATTGATGAGGATGATATTGGTAAAGATGAACTTGCAGAAATACAGAGATGGGTTGAATGCAAGAGTGAACAAGCATCTATAATAGCAGATAGATATAGCTTGCCAGATTCAATTGACTATGGGAAAGAATTTGTAGTTAGTGGCATTGATGACAGCTCAATAATTTTATCAATAGATGAAATAAATATAAAACCTTCAGAAGGTAGCGAAGAACTTATTGATATTTCTCTGTTTAAAGATGATGAAAAAATTGCAACGGGGCACATCAAATTAATGGTTGGATATTTAGATTTTGATGAAGATGGAGGTGCCGCAAATGGATTAGGAGACAGTATTGAGTATGAATATTTTGAAATTCTTGAAAGAATAAAAGCATATATAGGCGAACAAAAGCGTGCATTTAAAAATGAAGAAAAAATAGCAGAAGCCATTGAAAATGCTTTAAAAAAATAAGCGTATAAAATCCGCACATTCGACAAAACATAGACCTCCTTGTAAAATGGTGTTACCAAATACAAGGAGGTCATTTTTATGTTCAATAGGAAAACAAAACTGAAGCTCACGGATTTTGAATGTAACCTTTTAATCAACGGAATGAACGAGTTCCGCAATATGCTTCTCGCAGAGGGCATAACAACCGAGGATGTTGACGAACTGCTCATTAAAATTATCAGCAAATCCGAGAGATAAGGGGTGATACCGTGTCAGACTTTATTGAGGATTTTTATTACGGAAACATCGAGCCACAGGAAATCAGCACGGAACACAGCCTTGAACTAAAAAAGAAGCTTGACTTGCTTACTAAAACAGAAGAACAGTTAACATCAAAATTAAACGAAGAAGAAATAGCACTGTTTATGAAATATGCCGGTCAATCCAGCGAATTTCTTTGTATAAGTAACGCAGACAGCTTCACCGTCGGCTTCAGACTCGGCGCAAGATTTACATACGATACATTCATTGAAAAGAAGAAAGGATGAACGAAATGAAAATAACTTACCGCACAGTAGGTGATTACAAAATCCCGAACATCACACTCTCACCTGAAGACAGCAAACCCATCGGCAGATGGGGCATCGCTCACCGCGATTATCTCAGGCACAACAAAAGTGTGAAATTCAACATAATGCTTATGAACGGCACTCTGTTTTCTCACCTTGCCGAAATCGACAGTCAGGCAGAGGAAATGTTCTCCCGACTGGTTGAACAAATGGCAACCGCCGAAGGTGTCACAGAACAGCTCAAAGAGCAAAACCAACTCGAATGGGTACAGCGAATGAATAACATCCGCCATCGTGCCACCGAAATCGTAAACGCAGAACTTATATATGTATAAACACTAAAGCCGCCCGATTATCTCGGACGGCTATTGCTTTACTCTGCAACCTTGTATTTAGTTCTTGTTCCGTATTTGACCGATGTAAGAAGTCCGAGCTTTTCAAGTTTGAGAACAAAGCTGCGGATTGTTGCATAGGCAGCATCACCAAAGTCTTTTTCAAGCTGTTTGGTTGAGAATTCTTCTGTTCCGTAGCACGAAATAACAAACTGCCACAATGCAACTTCCTTTTTGGTAAGCTCTCCCGATTTCACTGCTTCATCATAAGCTGAAAGGGTATCCGTTGAGTTGTTCATCTTGTTGTAAACGTTTTCAATAAAATAAAGCACAAACGGTGTTACATCGATTACACCGCTGAATATCTGGTTATCTTCAACCGCC
The DNA here is from genome assembly GCA_045590675.1 of Acutalibacteraceae bacterium. Taxonomy (GTDB): domain Bacteria; phylum Bacillota; class Clostridia; order Oscillospirales; family Acutalibacteraceae; genus CAG-177. The sequence goes on along the minus strand of JAZNRJ010000089.1, from coordinate 245 downwards.
GAAAACGCATCATAATATGCCTTGCGGCTTTTTTTAATCAAACCAGAAAACGGAATGAAGAGAGCTGACTGATAACCCTTTTGAATGAGAAACCAAAGATGCATTAACCTTGCCGTTCTGCCGTTGCCGTCAAAATACGGATGAACATAGGCAAAATAAAAATGAATTATAGCTGCTTTAACAAGGTCATTAATGCCGTCATCAGTATTTATAAACTCAATCAGAACCTTCATAAGCCCCGGTAT
>JAZNRJ010000088.1:0-50278 GCA_045590675.1 Acutalibacteraceae bacterium | reverse complement strand
ATAGTAAGTCTGCTGGGAGATTCGGAAAAGATTACATTGGTTGCGGTTGCAGTATTAATTGTTGGATTAATAATCGGATTTATCTGCATTTTTTGCGTGCAGAAAAAATATAATAACGGTGTTTTCTGATTGACAAATTCCGATTTGTTGAACTAAATAATAAACTATTTAAGTGCAACGGGATATAAAATCCTGTTGCACTTTTCTATATACGCAAAAAGACAAACCACTTCATATCACTGCCTTAATCGGCATTAATTGAAGTGGTTTTATGTTTAATTATGTATTAGTATTGAATAAAACAAAAATCATTGCTCTGATATACCGACTTGTTCAGTCAAAAATCTTTTTAATCTTTATTTTTAACCTTACTAACGGCTCAAAACCGCCGTAATCAACAGACAAATCAGGTCTTTCTGTCCATTTGTAATCAGGTCCTAGTTCGTAATTCAGCCATTCCTTAACTACCTTTACAAAGTAGAAGTCCCCATTTTTCACATAGCCATAAGCTCCTGTTTCCTGATCATAGCCGTAAACAGTAATCAGCTTCGAGTTACCGAGCAGGCTTTCTTCAAAATAAGTACGGCAGGTTTCAACATCATCATAATGTGCATAACCTTCTGCGTTGGCGTATTCGTTTCTTCCGTTTTGCGCTAACTGCATATAAAGAACATCAAGGTCATACGGGCAGGTCTTGGGGCTCATTGTCCAGCCCGGTGTACAGTAATCGTTGATGCAGACCCAGGTTGGAGGACGCATTGTGCTGTACTCTTCCGTATAGGACGAAAGCGAAACTATGTGCGAAATAATTTTATGCCGTTCAACCCCTGCATCATAGAATAATTTGCAGGTAAACTCGATATAATCGGCGATAACAGAGTAAAGAAGCTGCTTTGTATAGTTTTCAACGGACATTAAGTTTTTACGAGCTTCCTTTTTTAGGCTTTCTTCATTATAGCCCATATTGTGCAGAGCGTGCATACCGTACTGTGCACGCTCAAAATCTTCCATTGAAGCGTAATCACTGCCGGTGTAATCAGGAATCTGTGTTTCCCAACCCGTGTTGATGCCTGCAAAAAGATATGACTTGCCTTGCGATTTTAGTCTTGTATAGTTTTGCAGAAGTGGTTCAATAAAGCCCTTTGTAATCTGATTTGAGTACCAATTAAGATATTTTTCTGAATTGAAGCAAGGAAAACCGCCTGCTGTTGCAAACGGCACTCCACTCCAGTCACAGTGCCATCTCGGCAACATACCGTATGACTGACCGCCCCATTCTTCACCTTCCTTAGGGAAAGCGATCCACTCGCACATCTCGGGGTCATTATAAAATTTACTGCCGTTTTCATCGGTTGTAGCACCGTCACCGAAATAGGTAGAGTAATTCGTGCAGTCATCCATTTGAAAATAAACCGGAACATTATACTTTTCCGCAAGTGAAAAAACATGATTGACTTCTTCGTTCATCTGCTCAACAGATTGAGTCAGACACATCGGACCAATAACACCGAAAGCATACATACGCTTTGAATTAGGATTAATTTCACCGTGAAGTTCAACTATCTGCTTTACATAAGGTTCAAGATTCAGGTAATGCACATTTGTTACCATAAAAACAACATATTGCGGGTCATCCTCAAAATATTCGGGAATTTCGGGATTTTCACCAAGCGACGGAAAAATCGAAATTATTAAGGCTGTTATAAAACTGATGATTTTGTTAAGCAGGGACATGACCGCACCTCTTTTATGACATGAAATTCATAAATAAATATAACACACATTTAAATTTTTATCAACAATTATGGTGCCGTTTTCCGAAAGGATAAAATTTACTGCTTTGATTGCTGTATCAGGTTGCTTGTTAAAATTCAGGCAGTTTAAAAAGTCTGATATCTAAATATCCGGGATAACGAGAAAAGTTGGGCTTTTCTTTGACATGGAAGATTTCAATGAAACAAACAACACCTGAAGATTTTATGGTTAATTTATACACAAAACAACACTAATTTTTGTATAAAAAACAGAATTTTTAAAAAAGGTTTTCGTAGAATGAAAAAAGTGTTAATATATATTAGAAGTTCTATGAAATATAAGGAGGAAAAAATGAAAAAGTTTATAGCAATTATTCTATCAATAGCACTTCTCGTTCCCTGCATAGCTGTTCCTGCAAGCGCACAGCAATCGGCTCCGAAAATTTCTGTTCAGAAATCTGACAGTTTAGAGAGTGCTTTTGCTGAAGGCACAAACAGCCTTGTTGTTTTTGTTACCGGTATCGGTCAGAGCTATTCTTATCTTTTTGACGAGAGCTATACTCAGGAAGGTGCTTTTGAAAAAGGAACTCTTCAGGATTATGAAAATTATGCTCCCCTTATCGCTGAAGGTAAGTATGTAGCCAGATGGAATCTTTTCAACAGCTTTGATGAAGCTTTTTCTGATTCAAGTACAATCCTGACTCTTGTTGGTGCTGTGTTTGAATTGCTGTTTTCATCATTTCTCAGAATCAACATAATTGATCAAGACAAAGTTGACAAACTTGTAAGAGATCTTTTCCATCTTAATATCGTTGGTGAAGACGGAAACGGTGACCCAAGAGTCGTCACACCCAGATATGAATTGCCTGTTTCAGAGTTTCTCGGTGTTACAGATGAAAACGGAAATTTTGAGAGTGAAGCAAAAAACCGTTTCTATTCTTCTATCCCCTGCAAAGATATTGCTCTTGAAAAGTTCGGTGAAAACTATGAAGATTATCTTTATGTTTTCAACTATAACGCATTTTCATACACATCTAAGAATGTAGATGCTCTTCATAATTTTGTTGAAACAATTCTTGCTGAAAACAAAGTAGGTGCGAAGGATATCGTACTTGTTCCTATGAGCATGGGCGCATCTGTTGTTACAGCTTATATGGACGCTTATCCTACAGTAGCTGAAAATCATATCAGAAGAGTTGTAAGCATTGTTGGTGCTTGGGACGGAAGTGATGTTGTTGCCGACCTTCTTATGAGAAGATTCTGCGATGAATCTGCCGACCTTTTCTATAACGGTCTTCTTTCTGACCTTATCGGCGAACCCTGGGGTTATGTTGTTAACATTGCACTTCGTCTTTTCCCTAAACATATTTTAAGAGGCTTCGTTGATATGGCTCTGAGCGCAATTGCAACTGAGCTTTTCTGTGCTACCCCATCCCTTTGCAATCTTATACCTGCCGATCAGTATGAGGAAATTTCTGCTCTTATCAGCTCACCTGTTGTTAAAGCGGAAGCGGATAAATTCCAGCAAGCTAAAAAGCGTCTTAATACTACAATGGCAAATCTTGAAGCTGAAGGTGTTACATTCTCGTTCATTTCCGGCTACGGACTTCCGTTCGGTGCAATAACATCCGATTATTCGGCATTCGGCTTTATGAAAAGTGCACCTCTTACAAATTCCGACGAAATCATAAACATTGATTCAACCGCACCAGGTACATCATACGTAACTGCCGGTACAAAATTTAAAGATACTGAAGGAAGAATTCTTTCGCCTGACGGTTCATTGGATATTTCAACAACATACCGTAAAGATTCATCATGGTTCTTCTATCAGCAAAAGCATGAACTCGAATATAACAATACAGCACTTGCACTTGCTCTTGAACTTGCAACAGGTAACATTAAAACAGTTTCCGATTGCGATAATCTTGAAGAAGACGGATATTATTTCCCGCAGTTCAATGGTGCGAGAAACTTAAAGAGTTATAAAAGGAATTATCTTCCCGATCTTGAGAGATACTGCAACGAAACAGGTTATGTTCTTACAGCTGATCAGGAAAACGTTCTTGCAAAAGCAGAAGCTATGGCAAGCAATACAGTTAATAACCCTGAAGTAGATGAGCCTATTATTGAGGATGTTTACGAAATGCTTATTGAAATCGGTGTTTACACAGAAGATGAAGAACCGGGATTCTTTGATAAAGCACTCAACAAGACTCTTAAGGGAGCAAACGATATAACATATAAGATTTTCGGAGCAAAAGGATTCCTTGATTTCTTCAGAAAATAATTTTTAATATCTACAAGATTGAAATAATAATGCTCCCGGTCCGTTTCGGATATGGGAGCATTAAAGTTATAAGAATTAATTAATGATTATCCTGTTTATTTCCATTCCTCAGCTTATTAGCTGATTAACATAATTCAAATAATGATACACAATAAGTTAACCTATGCTTGAAGATTTTTCTTTTGCGTGATATAATTATGAAAAATTAAAATGGAGGAAAAAATGAAAAATAAGCTTTTAAGAATAATTTCAGCCCTGCTTTGCGTTGCTCTTTTGGTTTCAGGAGTTTCTGTTGGATCTTTTGCTGCTCGCGAGCAAAACGTTGTTGCTTCGCAAAATGAATCAGCCGGAGATGTTGTTATGAAAGGCCTTTATAACACGCTCAATGTAATTGTCGAAGGTCTCGTAAAGTCAATCTGCGGAATTTATGTAAATCCAAAAGATTGGAAGAGCTTGGATGATTATAATTCAGATGAAATTGGATTTATGGCAGGTAGAGATAATTACCAAACAACAGCTGATGAAAACAATGTATGGAAGCTTGGCTATTCTAAAAAAAGTATTGTGCCGGACGATATTGACAGCGGCAAGTACAATATAGGCAGAGATTTGCTCAATAAATTTGCCGAAGGAGTTTATGATGATCAGTGTATACGCGTTGCAGTAATTGACGATAACAGCGGTGAAGGAGCAGTTGTGCTTGGCGCAATTGATTCACTTGGTGTTACTTCAACTGATATTCGTACAATCCGTAAAGCAGTGCTTGAATACTGCGAATCTAACGGCATTAAAGTTGCAAGCATTAATATAAGTGCAACCCACGCACATTCAGCTCTTGATACGCAGGGTGTCAGCACAGAATTTTTCAGAAAGCTTTTCGGTGCTTTTTGGTGCAATCTCATAGGTTTCGACGGTACAATGGCGGGTCTTGAAACTGCCGTAAAGTTCAAGCAACATTTCATTACAGTGTCAGTTGAAGCAATTAAAGAAGCTTTCGCAAATATTGAGGAAGGCAAGCTTTACTTCTCATCAATTGATATGAGTGAATATTTCAAGGATAAACGTGAACTTATTTCAAAAGAAGATCTACCCGAAACTGCAAGCTTTAAGTTTGTACCTGCTTCAGGAAAACCTGCAACATACATCAGCGATATTACTTGCCACGCTACATCTTTCAGCGCAAGTAACAATCTTGTAGGTTCAGATTATATCTACTATGCAGACGAGTATATCAAAAATACCGATGGCGGTAATTTTATTATGATTCCGGGTGCAGTCGGTCAGGTTTCTCGAGATATAGAGGTTGACACAAGCGGTATGAACGAGTATGAAGAAAAAGGAGCAAGCGCGAGAACTCTCGGTAAACTTGTTGGTGAAAAGATTGTTGCTGCCAATTATTCAACAGAGCTCTCCCCTGTTATCAATGTTAAACATAGAGAACTCTTTATTGTTCCTGAGAACAGCATTCTCACCCTTGCTTGCGAAATCGGTCTTGTAAATAATAAGATTTTCTATGACGGTTTCCTTTTCAAAGAATACTGCATGGCAACCGAAATGGGTTACCTTGAATTCGGCAATGAAATTGCACTTGCCTTATTCCCCGGTGAGCTTTATCCTGAAGTTTTTTGGGATGATGAAATCACTGGCGGTGCTAATTGGGATGGTACAGAATGGCCTTATGATAACCTTTCTGAAGCTGTTGACGGTGTTACTACATACCCTGTTAGCCTTACGAATGATGCTATCGGTTATGTGCTTACCGATAACAACTTTGCATTTATGGGCCATATTATCGGCGACGGTATTGCTGATGAAACCCTTTCAGTAGGTAAACACATTGGCTCATATCTTGTAACAGAATACTTAGCTCTTATTGATTCGCTTGATAACAAGTAGCTTTATTACAAGCGATAATACCAATTTATTAAATTCGCATAACAAATACATTGAACGGACTAAAAAAGCTCCCGAATCTGTTTAGATCGGGAGCGGTTTTTATTTTGTTCGTAATCCTTTAGGATAATGGTTTTTAGCTCTTCCGTTAACTACTTTTACTCCGCCGACACTGCAACCCTCAACGGTGACAACCGCCCAACCGTTATTGCAGTCTGTTTCAAATTCTTCACCGTGTAAATATTTTTTAATTTCAACGGAGTCAGCAGTAAGATTAATTCTTCTTTTAAAAAGCTTACCCATTGCCATAAAAAACTGGTGGTGAGGTTGAATATAATTTTTTTTAACCTCCCCTATTGTAATTCCGCAACAAAATGCAGAACCTTTCGGAACTTCAAATTCAGGGGTGAAATAGATATAATTACCATTATACAAATTGACATATGATTCATCATAATCAACCAAAGTGTCATCAAGAAAATTTTTAAGAATCGGGTCAATTTTAATCTTTGCCATTTTTCTGCTATTATTATCAGAAGAATAATCAAGTCTGTTGTGAAGAAGAGCCATATACTGACCTTCTCCTTTACTTTTATGAGGGTAAAAACGTCTTGTAAAATTGATGTTTTCGCATTTACAACCGTCAAAAAATATTCCGTCAACGGTATTAATTTTAACTTCATTTTTCACTTCAACAAGCTCGTAGTCTTGATGTTTTTCTAAAAATTCATCAACAGTTTTTTCGTTTTCTTCAATTGAAAAAGTACATGTTGCGTAAATAATATAACCGCCGTCTGAAACAAGTTTTGCTGCGTTTTCAAGAATATCAGCTTGTCTTACGGAACATTTTAATACATTTTCTCTGCTCCATTCCTCGATTGCTGTTTCATCTTTCCTAAACATACCCTCGCCGGAGCATGGTGCGTCGCACATCACAAGGTCAAACTGTTTGGGAAATGTTTCGGCAAGTTTTGCAGTATTCATACAAGTTACAACACAGTTGTTAAGGCCCAAGCGTTCAATGTTTCCCGTAAGAATCTTGCAGCGAGACGGAATAATTTCGTTTGAAACAAGAATACCTTTTTCTCCAAGCTTATTCTTTAATTGTGTGCTTTTGCCGCCCGGAGCCGCACACATATCAACAATTTTCCAATCAGGTTTAATGTCAATGCATTCGGCAGGAGCCATTGCGCCGGGTTCCTGAACATAAATCATACCTGCGTGATGATACGGGTGGTTTCCTATTTTATCAAAATCAAAATAAAAACCGTTTTTAACGTAAGGAATATTTTCATTTGAAAAAATGTTAATTTTATTAAACTCCTCAAGTGAAATCTTTCCGGTATTTATTCTGAAAGCTCTTACCGGTGACTCATTAAGAGCATTTATATAATCGTCAAATTCATCACCGAGCAGTTTCTTCATTCTTTTATAATACTCTTCAGGGATTCTTTTCATTGGTCTTCACCGTTATTAATTTTCATTTCAGCATAGAGCATACACATACTTACAGCGGTTATGGCAGCGGTTTCAGTACGCAAAATACGTTTACCGAGCGATATCGGTAATCCTCCGGCGTTAATGGCGGAATCTATTTCATTCAATTCAAATCCGCCTTCGGGACCAATAAGAATACCAACAGACATTCCGCTCGTTATTTTTGAAAGTGCATTTATTGTTGAGTTCATTTCATCTTCACATTCATAAGGAACCATAAATAGATCTAATTCCGCTGCTTTAACAAGAGCTTGTTTATAGCTAACTGCATCATAAACAACAGGAATTGATGTGCGTTTGCTTTGTTTTGCTGCACTTTCGGCGATAGCTTGCCAGCGTTCAGTTTTACTTTTCTTTTTCTTTTCATCCAATTTTACTATGCATCTGTTCATTTGTACCGGAATAATACCATCAACACCAAGTTCTACAGCTTTTTGAATGATTAGTTCCATTTTATCTTTTTTGGGTAACCCTTGAAATAGATAAATCTTAATAGGCAGACTTGTATCTTGAAAACTTTCTTCAATAATTTCGACAATTATTGATTCATTTTCCATACTTTCAATGCGGCAAAGATTACTTACATTGTTTTCACTTACCAGAAACTCATCGCCAATTTTCATTCTGAGCACATTTTTAATATGGTTATAATCCGCTCCGCTGATTATATATCTGTTATTATGCCTGTTGCCTTCTTCAATAAAAAAATTAAACACATTAACACCGTCTTTCTTGTGCCATTATAACAAAGAATTTGCTTTTTTACAACAAAAACTCTTAATTAATTATTAATGCTTAATTAAACCAATAATTATTATTCTTATCAGTAAACTATATTAAGGTTAGATATTTGTTGAAAAACAAATCAACCTATGCTACAATTAACTTATAAATACTAAAGGCAGGTGGATATATGTCGGATTTAAGAGAGCACACAGAAATTCAAAACAATTCAGCACTTCTTAAAAACAGACGCTTTGTAGGTGTTAAAGAAACTGTTGCATATGTTCTTGAGGATGCAGCTGCAAGCCTCAACATTAATGATTTTAAAGATAGATATATTTATGACGTTGTTAAAATCGACTTCAGCTATCTCGCTATACAAAATATCGTTGCTACAGTTTGGGACACATTCAATGATACTTTTATCGGAGTTATTGTTGAGAAAACCAGAACAAGATGGGGTAAATTCAGACCCTATCTTCTTTTAGGTCAATTGCCGCTCACAATATTGGGTATGTGGTATTGGTTGATTCCGTTTATGTTTCCTGATACTCCCGGTGATTATCTCCCAAAATGGATTTTCTATTTTGCTATGTCAATTATCACTGAAACTGCAACAACGTTTACACAAATTTCTCGTGCAGGTTTTGGTTCAACTATAACGCCGGAACCATTGGACCGTTCAAGGTTAATAGCAACAGCTAACCTGATGTCACATATTTTTGAAGATTTGCCAAAACAGATTTTCGGTATCATATATGACCTTGTTATTAATGACAAAGTTAAAATTAAATTGCCAAAACTCTTTTCATCTTTTGGAATTGGATTTGCAGTACTCGGTGCTGCGTTCTGCCTCTTCTTCTTCCTTACCACAAGAGAAAGAGTTGCTCAAACAATTAAAAAGCCAAGTGTTATCCAAGGCTTAAAAGCTATTGTTACTAATAAACCTATGTTCATTCAGGTTCTTTCCTCGTTTCTTTCAGGCTTCAGCATAGGCTCAAGCAGAACAAATTTCTACATAGACGTTATAGGTTCAATCACTTGGAAAACAATAGTCGGCATACCGGCATTTCCTATTAAATTTATCAGCTACGGTTTTGTTGAACCATTGAGAAAACGTTTCTCAACCAAAGCGCTTTGGATTCTTGAGGACGCTTGGACAGATATGCTGTGGATGATTGTTTTCGGCATCGGCTCTATTAAAGGCAATTTTATGAAAAAGCCGATTATATTACCGTTAATGGGCATTGAAGAAATTTTTGAAATGTGTGTTTACGGTTTAAGACGTGTTATTCCTGCAGAAATCAGCAACGAATCCATGGATTACTGCGAATGGAAAAACGGTTACCGTGCAGAGGCTATGATAGGTGTTGCACAATCAACAATTTCTAAGCTTCAGCAAGCAGTAATGGGAAGCGTTAACAGCATTGTTATGAAAAAAGTTGGTTATATTCAAGGTCTCAAGGTTGGAACTCAGTCTGATAAAACGAAATGGTGGATATTTGCTCTCGGCACCGGTATTCCAATTATCACAAGCAGCCTTGGAATTATCCCCAAGTTCTTCTATCCCCTTTCTGCAGAAAAACGTGACCTTATGTATAGTGAACTTCGCGAAAGAAGAAGCAAAGTTGCAAATAAAATGAATTGTGCAACAACTGCTGAAGAAATTGCCGAAATCGCAGATTCTCAATTTATAGTTAAATAATAATTGGCACTGCAAACAAATTTTGTTTGCAGTGCTTTTAAAAATTAACAAATTTTTATTAATTTGTTGACTTTTCGTGAATATGAAACTATAATTTGGTTTAACGAAGCACAAATCCGCAGATTATGGAGGTATAATTATGAAAAAAGCAATTAGAATTTTAGCTATGTTTATGTGTGCAATTATGTTATCAACATTTGTGCCCATATTTTCACAAGCAGAATCAGAAGAGTTTCCTCTTGAGTATGAAACACAATCTTACCGTGACGAAAACGGAGAATGGGTTGATGGCGTCATAATCACAGGTTGCAAAAAAGATTTCATTGGTGAATACAGAATACCTGATTTAATTGATGGAAATTTTGTTATAGGAATCGGATACGCTGCATTTGAAAACTGTAAAAAAATAACTAAATTGATTGTACCTGAAAGCGTTAAAGAAATTGACAGTTATGCTTTTGATGGCTGTACAGCTCTTAATTATTTAGAATTTCCGGCTGATGCTTACCTTGGATACAATGTATTTTCAGGCGTTCCCTATGCTTCAAAAATTACCTTTGAATATAATACCGTTATCTACGAAAGAGAAGCAGACAACTCTACAACATCTTTGTTAATCGGTAAAAAAGCTAATTTAAATAATGCTGATTTTGACACAATTATCGGTAAAATTGATAAAATTGAAATTGACCCTGAAAACAAAGATTTTAAACTTGTTGACGGCGTTCTTTATGACAGTAAAATCGAAAGATTAATTGCCTATCCCACAGCAAGTGATGCATATGAATACACAATGCCGGATTCGGTTGTAATGTATGATTTCATTTCCGAAAATGCTTCATTAGCTTATGCGGATAATATTAATTTTTTAAATATAGGTAAAAATCTGATTTCCGGTGAACTTGATGCTTTGGGCATCACTTACGACGAGTTTATAAGTGGATTTATTAACGATCAAATTTCTGAAGAATCTGCATATCTTGAACTCGCTTTAACATACACTTATTTTCTGAATCCTATTTTTTCTCCCAACCTTATCGCAGTTAATGTTTCTGATGAAAACGCCTTCTTTAATTCTATTGAGGGTTCACTTTTTGATGAAAGCGGCAAGATTCTTATTAAGAAACCGGCTTTAAATGAAAATAAAACATTCACAACACCTGAATATTTTTATATAACTGCTTTGTCAGGTTGCGAAGACCTTGAAGTAACAGTAACCGACTTGTTCAGTAAAAATCTTTACAAAGCGATTGTTGATTCTAACCCTCGAGATGTTAAATCTGAGTATTATTCACTTATAAATGCTTTGTTCTCATTTTCAACAGCAAAATCATTTACAGCATCTGAAACTAACAAATATTTATCGACAAATGACGGTGTTCTTTATAATAAGGAACAGAGTGTATTAATTAAATACCCGATTACACGACGCGATTTCTTCCTTGAGCTTCCTGAAACAGTTGATGCTTATGCTACTTTTGTTGAAGCTATGGATAATTCAATAATATCACCTTTTGCTCCGGCTTTTTCGTCAGTACTTTTTGACATTTTCAGCTTTGATTACACCGATTATAACATCTTTTTGGATAATTACAGAATTCCTCAATACCTTACCCTTCATCTATCTGATGAACAGGCTAAAGATTTAATTAACGAAGATAACATTTTTACCCTTTTTGGCATTCCCAACATTTGCGTAGGAACCTTTACTGAAGAAATTAAAGCAACTCTTAAAAACTTTGACGAAGAACTTGAATTTTTAGAAAATGAATGGAACGATCTTGTTGATGCTTACAAGAATGGTGAAATTTCAGATGAAGAATTTGCTGTCGCTGAAGCTGAATATAAGTTCGCACTTTCGATGGTTCCAAATTTTATAGAGTGTAATTCTGACCATCAAAAATATGAAGTTTATGACAGCGGAGAATATATCGACGCTGAAGATATGGGTGTTGATTATAAATCAACCGGTAAGATTGCTGTAAATGTAACTGACGATGTAAAAGTAATTTATACATCTTCTGATGATAGCATTGTAAGCGTTGATTCAGACGGAAATTATACTGTCCACAGTACCGGTACCGTTACAATTACAGCAACAATAGACGGAACTGATTTTTCAGACAGCGTTGAAATTAACGCTCAGTATGCTTGGTGGCAATGGATTATTAACATACTCCTTCTTGGATTCCTTTGGTATTAATTATTAAATATTTCGGTAATATCAGACGGCTTGCACTTCATGTGCAAGCCGTTACTGGTTTAACATATAAATTTAATCATTAAATAACTATTGAAGAAATTTAACATAAATGTTATTATATGTTTATACATTATAATTGAAAGAGGTATAATCTATGAAATTTAAAAATGCAATTGTTAAAACAACTTCGATTTTTCTTGTGGTTTTAACGCTTTTACTTGTTTCTACTTCAGCTTTTGCCGAAACATCTCCGAATGAAACCAACCCTGCCGATGAACCGGTAACATTATCTGTTCAAGAAGAAATAGTTAATGTCGCCAGGAGCAAAATCGGTTTCTATGAAGGTAATATAAACGAATTTACAACTTGGTATTATGGATATGAAACCGATGCTTTTTGGTGCACAATTTTTGTTTCTTGGTGTGCTGATCAGGTTGGTGCTCTCCAGACAGCCGTTCCAAAAAGATCATCATGCACTCCGATGAAAGATTGGTTTGAACGCAGAGGCGAATATTATCCTGTTGACAGCGATTATATCCCGGTTAAAGGTGATATAGTTTTTATAAACACTGCAGTAGATAATACTGATGATATTCATCACGTTGAAATAATTACTGAAAACGGATTTTTTGGTTCGACTAACAATCCTAAAATCAAGTGTATAGGCGGTAATACATCGGATCTTAACTTTAACGGTTCTGAATATGTTACTGAAAAAACAAGGCCGGTTAACGGATCAAGAGCTCAAATTGTCGGTTATGCTCATCCTTCCTACGAAAAGAGCCAAGGACTTCTTGGAGCATTAATTACTTTTGCTGATGATAACAGCCCTGCATTTTTTACATTCCTCTATTCAAAATTTATTTCTATTCTTCCTAAATTACAAGACTTTTTATCATTGCTTGTAATTCCTTCAGCTCCGTCTGAACCAACAGAACCCATCGCTCCCGTTGAATAACGAACAAAAAATTTCAATCATATGAGGATGATGATATGAATACTTTTAAAAAGGTTCTGTCTTTAACACTTATCGTTATTTTTATTTTTAGTTCCGCAATCCCCTCTTATGCAGCATCAAATAACCTTAATGATTATTCAAAGAATATTTACGAAGAAGGCATGCCTGTGTTTACAACAGAGGACTTTCTTACAATATTCAACTCTATTTCTTCATTTATCAACTTTTTAAACGGTAACGGTTTTGAACCTGCTGAAACTTATAACGTTATTGTTGATGATTTTGTTACAGATGCCTGTAATCGCGTTTATGAAAGCTGCGGTCTTGATATTGTATCTCTCCTTAAAGCGTTTCCTGCCGGTAAATTACCGGTTTTACTTTCTGAAGGTCTTAATGTCGACACAATCCAGCTCAGAAATGCTATTTTTGAAGTAAGAGATAAATATGAAGCAGAAGGCAACAGGCTGATGGTAATGGCAACTTTTATGCTCGCTTCATATTTGAGTAACGTTCAAGAATGCGTTGTTTGCGGGATTGAAACAGAAAATCCTGATGTAAAAGAAGTTGTTCTCAATCTTACTTATTATGACGGCGGAAAAGACACGATGCATCCCGGAATTTTTATAAATACTGTTACAGGTCAATGTACCAATAAAGATGGAACAGGGCTTCTAAGTACTGGTTTTGAATTTAACTTAAATGAAATGCTTGTATATGCAACTATTAACGCTTGGATGCGTAATTTCGGTTTCTGTGTTTTTTATGATATTGCCGCAAACTCAATGCCTCTTTTATGGCGATATGAAACGCGAAGATTTATGTTTGATTACGACGGGCGCGAATGGATGATTCAGATTTGGAAAGGAAATTATTTGATCACCAACGGTGCTGAGGTTGGGGTTTATAACAGAGAATCTGAGAGGTTCGGAACATTCTATGACTGTGCTTCTGACGATGAACTTATGATGATGTCTCTTCAGGTATATCACGGCGATGAGTTGCTTGTAAATCAAGAACCTCAAATGCACTGGTGGATTAACGGGTTCAATATGAGCCACAAAATATATATTCCTAAAACTCTCACAATGAAGTTTTCAATAGAAATGCAAGATGAAGAAATGCTTAATTCTTTTTGCAATTCAATTGACAGGCATTATAAAAAAGATGTTGAATATACAGTTGACGGATTAACCGTTAACGTTATATGGTGATTGGGAGTATTTTATGAATTTTAATCTTTATGAGAAATCAAAAGAAAACATAATCATCGTTGCACACAGAGGTGTTTGCGGAGGTAATATACCCTGTAACACTCTTTCAGCCTACGAAACCGCTTTAAAACAAGGGGCCGATATGCTTGAAGCTGATGTCAGCCGCAGCAAAGACGGTAAGCTATTTCTTTTTCACCCGGGCATGGAGAAAGAACATCTCGGTTATCGAGGCAATTTAAAGAGAAAGAATTTTGATAAAATTAAAAAGCTCAGATATATAAACTATGATAAAACACCTACTCAATTTTCTGTTCCTGGTTTTGACGATTTTCTTGAACAGTTCAAAAACAGATGCTTTATAAATATTGATAAATTTTGGGATAATCCTGAAGCGATTTATAATGCAATAAAGCGACATAATATGGAGGATCAGGTTCTTGTTAAAAGCAAGCTGAATAAAAGAGTTCTTGATGTTCTTGAACAGCTTTGTCCTGAACTTCAGTTTATGCCTATTGTTTCAGAAGAACACCCTATGCACAACAAATTATTAAATATGAATATAAATTATATCGGAGCTGAGATTTTATTTAAAAAGGACGATTCCCCTATAGCTTCAGATGAGTTTATAAATATGATGCATAATGACGGTAAGCTTGTATGGGTTAATTCAATTATTTATAACCATCTCGAGCAACTTTCAGGCGGTCACAGTGATGACACTGCATTAACTGTTTCTGAAGATTACGGTTGGGGCTGGATTGCTGACAAAAAAGTTGATTTTATACAGACAGACTGGACAATGATGCTTATTGATTATCTGAAACGCAATGGCAAGTATTATCGCAATACTTAATAAAAAGAAATCACCGTTTGATTAAACGGTGATTTCTTTTTTATCTTTAATTGTTCCGTAAAGACATCTTGTTGGTTCTTTTTCAATAATCAGACCACAATAGTTGCACATAATGCATTTAGCCTCAGTCTGTCCGTTTTTAAACTTTTGAACGAGGTTCGGCTCACAAATAAACGGCCTACAAAGTGAAACAAAATCTGCTTTGCCGGTAGAAATTATATTTTCAACATCACACAGTTTGTGTATTCCGCCAACAACGATGACAGGAACTGAAACATTGCTTTTAATAAATTGAGCATAATTAACATTAAAGTTTTCTAGTGGAGATGGTTGTTTGATAAGCGGATTAACAAGCTTAGCTGCCGGAAGAGCAATTCTGTTAAGAAATTTAGGAAAAGATGCACAAGGTTCCCTGTATCTGAATACAGCATCCATCGGTAATAGCTTACTTCTCATTGTATTCATTCCGTCTTCAACTGTTCCGCACGAAACCTCAATTGCATCACAACCGGCTTTTTCAAGAATCTTGCAGATTTCAGCTGTTGAGTTAAGTCTCATTCCCTCTTTTCGATTATCTTCAGCACTGATTTTTATCCAAACAGGCAAATCAGTTTTACTTTTTATACCTTCAATTATAAGTTTAACTATTCTTGTTCTGTTTTCAACGCTTCCGCCCCATAAATCCTTTCGTCTGTTTCCGTAAGTTGAAAGAAAATCGTGGAGTAAGTATCCGTGACCTGCGTGTAATTGAACAGCGTCAAAGCCTGCCTTTTCGGCTCTTATGGCCGCTGTTACGAAGTCGTTAATAATCCCGTATATTTCGTTTTCAGTCAACTCTTTTGCTTTATCAGGATAAAATGCATGAAAAACACTTGACGGAGCAACCTTCGATTCACCGATTGCTTTTGACGATGTTTGTCTGCCGCAATGAGCAATTTGCAAAACAATCGGAACTTTATATTTATGTACTGCCTCTGTAAGAACTTTATACTTTTCTACCGATGAATCATCATATATTTTCAGCATTTTCGGATAAGGTGAAACTCCGTTTTTACTTACAGCAGCATAACCGGTTATAATGCACCCTACCTCATTCTTTGCCAGGTCAACATATTTAGAAATTAATTTATCACCGGGAGTTCCGTCAGGTTCTGCACAACCGTCGTGAGTTGCGCTTCTGAAAATTCTGTTTTTGACTGTAATTCCGGATATCTTTGCTTCGTTAAAAATCATAAGCAGCTCCTAAAAAATAATAATTTAATTATAAATCAAAATCAACAAATTTTCAACAGTTGCTTTATTTTTTAAAAAATGTATAATTAAATTATATTTTGAAAGGAGAATTATAATGTATAATATAAATCTCGGCAAAAGCGGATTAATTGTTCCGACAATTGCTATCGGATGTATGAGAATAAGTAATTTTAACGAAAAAGAAGTTTCAACTTTTATTGAAACAGCTATTGAAAACGACGCAAATTTCTTTGACCACGCTGATATTTACGGCGGAGGTAAAAGCGAGAGCATTTTCGGTAATGCAGTTTCACATTCAATGCGAGAAAAAATATTTATTCAAACAAAATGCGGAATCAGAAGCGGCAGATTTGATTTTTCATATGAGCATATAATTAATTCGGTTAACAATAGCTTAAAAAGGCTTAAAACTGATTATATAGATGTATTGTTACTACATCGACCGGATGCTTTAATGGAACCCGAAGAAGTTGCCAAAGCTTTTAACGAACTCAAATTTGCCGGAAAAGTACGTTATTTTGGCGTTTCAAATCAGAATCCATATCAGATACAGCTTCTGCAATCATGCCTTGATATGCCTCTTTGCGTTAATCAGCTTCAATTCTCAATTATGCATACACCGATAATTCAGTCAGGAATTAACGTAAATATGTATAACGATTCAGCTGTCAACAGAGACGGCGGAGTTCTTGATTTTTGTCGGTTGAATAATATTACAATTCAGCCTTGGTCACCGATGCAATACGGATTTTTTGAAGGTTGTTTTATTGATAATGAAAAATTTCCCGAACTTAATAATTCACTTGAAATTATCGCTGAAAAATATTCTGTTTCCAAAACAACAGTTGCGTTTGCTTGGATCCTTCGTCACCCGGCAAAATTACAGCCAATAACAGGAACAACAAATATCAATAGGCTTAGGGATTGCATAAAAGCAACTGAAATTAAACTAACGAGAGAAGAATGGTATGATATTTACCGTGCAGCAGGCAACATTCTCCCGTAAACATAAAAGATTATTCCCCCGAAGGAAATACCTTCAGGGGAATTTTGCGTTATTTAACCTTGCGGGCAAAAAATATTTCTAAATGTCAATTAATCGGGTTTGCTTATTTATTCTGGTTATTGCTGTTGTTCTGATTGTTTTTATTGTTCTGGTTATTCTTGTTGTTCTGATTGTTTTTATTATTGCTGTTGTTGCTGTTCTGGTTGTTGCTGTTACTATAATTTTTGTTGTTATTCATATTCTCACCTCCTAATCGTTTCAAGTATAGTTTCCCTCGTTCACGGTAAACTATACACACAAGAGTAAAGACTAAAAGGAGAAAAAATGTTATTAATTGTAAACGGACTTTTATACACAATGGAAAATGACGTGCCAATAAAAGCTGACATACTGGTAAACGATGGGAAAATTGTAAGAATTAAAGAAAAGATTGTTCCGCCAAGCGGAGCAGAAGTCATTGACGCAGAAAATCTTAATGTTTATCCCGGATTTATTGATGCACACAGTCACATAGGTATTGCGGAAGATAAAATTTCAACGCAAAATGATACAAGTAACGAGAACACAAACCCCGTAACGCCTACACTCAGAGGGTTAGACAGCATAAATCCAATGGACAGTGCATTTCATAATGCTATTGCAGCAGGTATTACCGGTGTTATGGTAGGTCCAGGCAGTTCCAATGCGGTCGGCGGACAATTTGCATTTATAAAAACCTATGGCAGATGCGTTGATGATATGGTTATTCTTGCTCCTGCTGCTATTAAAATTGCATTTGGTGAAAACCCAATGAACTGTTACGGACTTAACGGTAATATGCCGTCAAGCCGTATGGGAATTGCTTCGTTAATAAGAGAGGAACTTTTCCGTGCAAGACAATATTTTTCGCAAAACCAATCAGGAAATGAAGACTTTACGTTAGAATGTTACAGAGAACTGTTTGAAAAGAAAATCCCTCTTAAGGCTCACGTTCACCGCACTGATGATATTTTCACCGCAATAAGAATTGCCAAGGAATTTGACCTTGAACTGACGCTTGACCACTGCACCGAAGGACATCTGATTGCAGAAGAAATTGCCAAAAGCGGTTATCCTGCTATAGTTGGACCCTCTCTCGCCTCTCGAAGCAAAGACGAAGTAAGTCTGTCTGATTTTAAAACTGCAGGCATTCTTCACAATGCCGGAGTTTCGGTTGCAATAACCACGGACCATCCGGTTTCAAGAATACAGTATTTGCCTTTATGTGCAGCTATTGCAGCAAAAGAAGGTCTGGGAAAAACAGATGCACTTCGTGCAATTACCATTGATGCCGCACGAATATGTAGGGTTGATAAAAGACTGGGAAGTCTAAAAGAAGGCAAAGATGCTGATATTGTTATATTCAGGGGTAATCCTTTGGAAATAGAATCTTTTGTTAAAACTACAATTATTAACGGAAAGGTTGTTTGGCAAAACAAAAAATCAATGGTCACAAAATAGTTTGATAATAACATTGACATATTATGCGTGTTTCTGACAGATTTGACAAACTGATTTTTTGGACAGAGTTTTATGTCGAAGCAAGCTTTTAAAGAAAAATATTTGTGAACTTTTTGATTAATCGGGTTGTAGTTAGCAAGAGACAAAATCTGAATGGTGAGTCTGACATCGAGTTTGTACACTGGATGATTTAATTAAATAAGACGGAATAAAATAGTTTTTCCACATTGAAATGAAGATGATTTGCGTTTCAATGTGGAAAATTTGGTTTAATATAGTCATTCTACCTCAGGTAGGGTGACTTTTATAGGGTTGTGTAATATAATTTCCTTAGAAAAAGGAGGAATAACTATGAATTCTGTTGAAGTAGGAAGATTTATTGCTGAACTGCGTAAAGAAAAAGAACTTACTCAAAAGCAGTTAGCTGAAAATCTCGGTGTTACAGATAAAGCTGTTTCAAAATGGGAAACGGGCAAATGCTATCCCGATATTGAAACGATAGAAAAACTGAGCATAATTTTTGATGTAAGTATAAATGAAATTTTAAGCGGCAAAAAAATAAACCCCGAAAATATTCAAGAAAATGCAGATAAAAATATTGTTTTGGCTTTAAAAAATACAAAAAGAGTAAAACAAAAAGGTCAGATAATTATACTAATTTTAGGAATCATAAGTTTTATTTTTGGAGTTATTTCTTTAATTCAAGTACTTAATTCTGAGGATTATGATCATATTTCGCTAGAAATGTATTCAACAAATAACAGTAGTGTATTTAATGAAATTTCGTCTGCAATTTATAAAGAGTTTTATATTTCATCCGAAACAGTATGCACCGAATCATACATAAGATATGACAGCAGTGGCGATATAACATACATTGATATGAAACTCTGGGATAAACATACCTTTAAAGAAGTTTCAATTAAATATTGGTTAAGTGATGAAAATTCTCTTCCTCGAGTTTCAATAACTATGTATCAGAATAATAAGGATTTGAATATTGACGGAATTCATTTTAATAAATATATTAACTTTCTTTCAACAAAAAATATAGGTAAAATTGTTGAAAAATCCGGTAACACAACTGAATATGGGTATTGGATTAATAACGATAGTTATATGTATAAAACAATTGAGGAAAACACCAACTATGGTATTTTACCCAATAATTATAGTTACATATATATTGATGGTGAAATTGTACCATTCACAAACGCTAATCAGATAGAAGGAAAAGTTTTTGAAATTGCTGTTTGTGTAGATACTGTAAATACTGATGAAAACACGATAACCGGCTCGTGTGCGTTAATAAATTTTCCGAGATAAAACATCTTTACAGTTTCATCTATTATCTGTTATTTCATAAGTGTTATTATCAAGGTCGATAACAACCGAAGTACCGTCAGAATATGTAGCTTTTTGTTTACGGTAGCTTCCCAGAAATTCATGCTTCACCATTTCTTTATTGTAAAGTTTTGCCTGAAGTTTGCAAAGGGGTTCAATGCGTTTCAATTCATTTTTCAGTTCGTCATCATTCATCATTTCAATATCGGCAGTTCGATTGTCCGTACCTATTTTACGCAGCTCGTTGCCGTAGGGATGAATGTAAGGCATACCGGCATTAAGTGCACCGTATAAATCGCCGTCATCACCTTTGGGAATACCCCAGTTGTTGAACCAATTCCAGGGTACCATTATACAGTCGTGATAAACTAGGTTGCCGAGGGGTACGGGGATTCCGACCGCTTTTCCGTTTTCTTGCGGGATAAGTGCGTGCGGTCCGTGGTGAACAAGTGCAAGATGATTGAGCATCTGCATTCCGGGTTCTTCCGATGACATAACAAAGCCTTTTTCGTTAAGGTAATCAAAGCATTCTCCTCTAAGCTTCATACTCTCTTCTCTTGTGATTCTGTGGTCTTTATGAAAGCACTCGTCGCCTGGCATAATTGAAAAAACATCAAGATATGCACCCTGAATGTCTACACCTTTCTCTTCAAGCTCTTCATAAGTTTTCTTGACAGCATCAAGAGCGTAGCGCGAACAAAGATAAGTGTGCTCTCCTCCGTCCCAAATTGAACAGTAAGGATTTGAACCGTCAATATTTGTTACTGCTTTGTTTTTGTCAAAAACGGGACTGTCATAATAGTAGTCTCGGTATTGATCGTGAAGTGAAAAAACATAACCGAGTTCACGGCTTACACGGGAAAATTCCTTAAATCCGTCCCATCCCCCAGCCTGCTCGCAAGGAGGTAAAATATACGGATGATTATTGTCATATCCGTCTTTACCCCAGCCGTCGGTATGTATGTATAATTTTTCAAGACCGAGTGATTTCAGCTTTTTGATTTGCTCGGCTCTTTCATAGAAAGTTGCACAAAGAATTTCGTTACAACCATTTTTATTATAGAACTGTGATTTCTCGTTGATTTTAGAGAAGATTTTATGATGAAGAACAGGAGCGCCGATGATATTTTTTATGTTCGGATTTTTAGCAGTTTTTTCATCAATTGTAACAAGCTGATTATTTTCAATAAGATATTTGCGGTAATCTTTAGCAACGGTGTTGTAATCACCGTTTTCGTGAAATATAAAACGGATTTTTCTTTCGTAAGACAGCTTACCTAAAGACGAAAGCCAGTATACTGAGTTGATAAACGCACCGTGTTTTCCGAAAGAAGAATACATTGAAGCGTCATACGGTGTTTCGACAATGGCGGTAAAGGAGTGATTGTCGCAAACTCTGCCCCAGACGGGCATATACGCATCTCCCGTGTTTATCTGACGTTTTATATGTGTATATCCAATCATTGGTATGATGTGTTTTATCTGACCGTCAGGCAGAATAAACCCTTGACGCATAGAGTCAACGTGATACGAATTCTTTCCCCCGCGTTTTGAATTAAAAGGTGCAGGAAAATATACGGCCTCAATGTCATAACCTGTTTCATTCTCAGCTTTCAAAGAAAACTCAACCGTATTTTCATTTATAATTTCAGCGGTACAAATTAGACTGAACGGAAGTTTCTTACCAAACGCAGTAAAACCCGAATAAACGGTAACCGTTTTGTTTACGGATATTTCTGTTACTGTTTTTCGTGCAGACCTCAAATAACAATCCTTGCTGATATATTTTCCTTTATTGTTCTTTTTTCTAACGGTAATATATGCTTTTCTGCCATCACTGACCCAGGAAAACCCATTATGAATAATTTCATAGTCACCGTTGAATTTATTGAAATTGAGTTTCATTATTTACATCACCAAATTCTTATTTTTCATTTGTTTTTTGCAATTTTTGCTTTTAAAAACAATCCGTAACAGGTTCTTTTGAAAGCTCAAACTTTAAAATGCCTCCGGATGTAATTTCAAAATATGACAAATACGGTCTATTTATTATATTTCCGTTAAACTCAACTTTTTTGATATAAGGGTAATCAAGAGGGTCCTTATCACAAACTACTGTAAAGGTATCGGAATTTTTACAAGAATGATAAATTCTATTTAATTTAACAGTAGCTTTCTTAAACAAAGGGGTATTAATATAATAATTCTGTTGACCGACGCAAACCTGAGCAAAACCTAAGCTTGACAGAACATACCACGCGGAAAGCTGACCTACATCTTCATTGCCGCAGAAACCGTAAGCACCTGTTCTGTATGCTTCTTTTTGAACTTTGCGAGTCCAGTACTGTGTACGGTGAGCAAGCCCCAGAATGTTAAAATAATGGGTGATGTTATGGCAAGGTTCATTTGAATGGTTGTAATCTTCGTTCCAAAGTTTAGAAAAATCAGCATTTTCAAAAAATCTTTCCAAAAGCTCAATTGTTCTTTCTTCGCCAAACAGCTTACTTAAACCGATAACATCGTAAGGAACAAACCACGATTGCTGAAAAATGTTGCTCTCAACACATCCGTCATCATCATATTCATTTTCTTCAAACACAAATTCACCGTTATTTTTTCGTGGAGCTAAAAATCCAAGCTTTTCATCGTAGTTTTCGATATATTTTTTCGCACGATTAAAAAAGAATTCTTCGTTTTCTTTATCTCCTTTTTCTTTTGCAAAAAGGTACATTGTGTAATCTGCAAGTAAGAATTCTAAGGTATCACTAAGTTTTTCGGGAACAAAAGCATTTTTGAGATACTGTTCACAATTTGGTCTTACTGAATAAAACGGCTTATTAAATAATTCTTTTTCGCATTTGCTTGAAGCAAGACCTATTTTGTAAGCTTTATCCGCATCGTAATTTCTTATGTTCTTAAGGTAGGCATCAGCAACAACAAGAAGTCCGGGATCGCCAACCATAGAGTGCGTATCAATGCCCAAGAGCTCCCATTGCGGAAATGATGTGTTTTTAGTCTCTGCTATTTTTAAAAGTGAATTGACCTCATCATTAACAATATCCGGACGGATGATTGCCAGAAGCGGAAATTCGCTTCTGTAAACATCCCAGCCGCTGAATACCGTGCGGTGAATGTAGCTGTCATCCTTCATCGTTTTTCCGTCCAAAGAAAATCTGCCGTCAATATCAGCAGAAACTCTCGGATCTAAAAGTGTATGATAAAGGCAGGTGTAAAAAAGCTTTAAATCTGTTTCGTTACTGCCTTCAACATCTGCAATGCTGAATGCTTGTTCCCATAAAAACTGAGCATTTTTTCTTTGAGCATCAAAATCAAAGTCAGGAATTTCAGCCTTTAAATTCATTCTTGCACCGTCAAGACTTGTGTAAGAAATACCGCATTTTATTTTAAGTGGCTCCGTGAGACTTTTACCAAATTCCAAAAGCAATCCAACATCTTCGTGGCAAAAATCTTTTATATGTTCACTCTGCATTTCTTCATTTGAAATGAATTGCATTTTTAATGGTGTTTCAGAAAGTTCACAGATAAAATACAGATCATAAGAAATTCCGGCATGACCGTGGCCGAACCCACCGCCCTTTGGTGTGCATATAATTTTGCCTTCAACAGTATTTTTATTAACTATTTTAATTTCTTCAAAATCTGCTTTGCCACCTATCCTGCGAGAAAAATTCATTATAATTTTTGCGTTCTCGCTTTGAGGATATGTAAATCTTAATATACCGCTGTGAACATTCGCTGTTGCTTCCGCTAAAATATTGTAACGGTCTAATTTTACAGAATAATAGCCTGCTTCTGTTTTTTCGCTGTCGTGAGAAAATTCCGATTTCCAGCCTTTTTGGCCCTTTTTAAATTCAACGTGACTGTTACTGCCACTTCTTAAATCCGTTTCACCCGTAACAGGCATAATCTGGATATTTCCCAAATCACCGTACCAGCCTATACCGCTCATATGGTTGAAGCTGAAGCCTTCTATCGTGTTGTCGCAATAGTTGTAGCCGTTACCGTTGTCACCGCCCGTTACTGTATCCGGTGAAAGCTGCACCATACCGCCGGGAACAGCAGCTCCCGGATATGTTTTACCGCCGCCGTGATAACTTTCTGCCTGACCGTCCGCAACGGTACCGATCATTGTATCAACGTATTTTACCTTACTCATAAAATCACCCCGCCAAAATCCTTTTCTTAATTGGTCATATACAGTTAATGAGTTCTATTGTTTTTCCTGCTGAAAGTTTTGTTTTCAGGCAGTTGTCTTCGATAGAATATGGATTATTTGCTTTTAAGTTTTTAGTTTTATCATTCAATTTAATTCGTATTGTGCAATCGTTTTCTGCAGTTACCGCTGCATTTTTAAGAACTGAATTCTCCCAAGAAATATCAAAAGTCAGATTTCCTCTTGCTCTGATACCCTTGACCGAGCCCTTGTTCCATTCATTGGGCAAAGCAGGTAAAAGCTCTGTGATTCTACTGTCAGGAGTTCCGAGATGGCTTTGAAGGAGCATTTCCGTAATAGCAGCAACACCGCCGAAATTACCGTCAATCTGGAACGGAGGATGAATGTCAAAGAGGTTGTTGGCAGTGCATTTTTCAAGCAAATATTTGAGATGTTTGTATGCATTCTCACCGTCTTTAAGTCGAGTA
Organism: Acutalibacteraceae bacterium; assembly: GCA_045590675.1. Classification (GTDB taxonomy): domain Bacteria; phylum Bacillota; class Clostridia; order Oscillospirales; family Acutalibacteraceae; genus CAG-177. The sequence continues at coordinate 25,446 of JAZNRJ010000088.1, read as the reverse complement.
TAAAAGCAAATTGTCCAAGCCCTTGACCACCCTGTTGAACCACCACCGTTATCAATACGACGAGTAATTGTTCTTTTTGCCGCCTCATATATTTCGGGGTTACTTTCGTTAATCTGATCACCGGGGAAAAGGCCGAAAAGGTGAGAAATATGGCGGTGTCCCGGATCGGTTTCCTCATAGTCCCGAATCCATTCGCGTATTGTTCCGTAGCGCTCACTGATTTCCATCGGCGGAAGTCTTTTTAAAACTTCTAATAGAGTTTTTGAAAATTCTTCATCTTTATTAAGAACCTTGCAAGCGTGAGCGGTACGGGTGAAGAGAGCATGAATGATCTGGAAATCAATTGTTGCACCCTCGGTAAACATACTTTCCTGTTTTTCGCCGTTATTGTCAAAATAATAAAATTCATTTTCGGGAGAGTTGGAGGGAGAAGTGATAAGCTGCCCCTTCTCGTTCTCAGTCAAATAATCCTGAACGAACTCACAGGCACCTTTTAAAATCGGATAAATCTCTTCAAGATATTCTGTACTGTTTGTATATTCATAATGCTCCCAAAGATTGAGGCAAAGCCAAGGACCGGCCATTGGGAAAAAACCGCAGTCAACGCTGTCATGAACACCTGTTCTTCCGAATGCATCGGTAGTGTGGTTGATAACCCAACCTCTCGCACCAAAAAGTTCCTTTGCAGTTTCAGAGCCGAAAGAGCTGACCATTTTCATAAAATGAATAAAAGGTGCAGAAGTTTTTGAAAGATTAGCACTTTCACTTGGCCAGTAATTCATTTGAAGATTAATGTTGGTGTGGAAATCGCTTCCCCAAGGGGGATTGAAATCATGGCACCAGATACCTTGTAGGTTAGCGGGAAGTTTTGCATTTTTACCAGAACTTTCAATTAAAAGATATCTGCCCAAATTATAGTAAAGGGCATATAAATCGGGGTCGTATTCATCCCATTTGAGTTCTTTAAGCCTCTGGTTCGTGGTTAGTTTACTGATTTCAGTTTTTTCTAATTCGAGCTGAACATTATCAAACCATTTTTTATGAGTTGATATATGAGTATCTTTAATTTTTTCGTAATCTGTATTTACAAGGCTTTCAATTGTTTTATTTAACTTGATTTTGAAATCGACGGTCTCGTCAATATCGAATTTTTCAACATTATAATTTGTTTCAAAGGCGGCGTAAACAATAATGTATGTTGCATTGGTTACGGTTATTGTGCTGTGGTCTGAAGTCAATTCACCGTCAGTTTTCAAGCGAAGCTTTGCACCGAACGACATACCTTCACCGCCATCGCCATAGTAATGATGGGTACTGTATGTAATTCTGCCATTCATAATAATCGTATCAGGATTTATGCATGAGCTGTAGGCATCCTGCTTTCTTTTAATGCTCACGTTGCAGGAAAAAGGCTTTCCGTCGGTTTCAACCTTATAAACAAACCCGTCAAAATCTTCGCTGATAAAACATTCACTTTTAAAATTCACTTTGCTTTTTGTCCAGAAAATACGGGCGACAGCTTCGCTTAATTCCAATTCCTTGCGGTAGTTTGAAACTGGAGATTTATCGAGAAAATCAATAAAAATCTCACCAAAGCTTTCATAGGATCGAACAACAGGCGGGTCAGATAAAAATGTTTCACGGGCAAGCTGAGCCGCTTCTTTAAGTCTTTCTTCGCTTACAAGGCGACGGATTTCCCTGAGGGCTTCGGGTGAAGCGTGATACTTCTCCTGAATCTGCCTTCCGCACCAAAGGGATTCTTCATTTATTTCAATCTGTTCGCAATGTGGGTTACCGTATTGCATAGCACCGATTCTGCCGTTACCCAAAGGTAATGCCCACATCCAATCGTTTATAAATTCATCATACCAAAGTTTCGTTGACATATTTATCACAACCTAAAAAATTTTTATATATTATACCATTGTTTCAGGTTTCAATCTTTATCTTTCTTATTTATTTCTGCTTCATAAATACCAATACATTCTCTGCCTCTTATGTTATCCGACACATTTCGTGCATTGAAATACAACCTTAACTTGTTATCGTGATATGTAAGACAACATGCATAAACATATTGAGCCATCCAATGGTTTTCGCCACACTTCTGAGGTGTTAAAAATGGGCTTACAAACTCAAAATTGATACCATCGTAAGACTTTAAAAGCATAATAGCAGAATAACTTTTACCGTCTTTTTCATAAATTCCGTTCTGCAATCCAATGTAACAGTCTGCCAATTTATATACCTTTAAACAACCCGAACAAAGATTTAGATATTGTTTGTTTTTATCCGGACTGATAATAGGTGTTTCTCTTGCGATAAAATCGCTTGTAATGTTCTTACTTTCAGCAAAATTTATATGTGTCGGCTCACAGAATCCGCAATCTTTAATAAAAGTCTGTCCGCAGGAGTAATACATGCGATAGCCATTTTCAATTCTTATCATAAACGGATTGGAAATGGCAATTCCCCGCTCATCTTCTTCAAAACTGCGCGTTTTACCGATTATAAGATAAGGTTCGCTCCAATCAACAAGATTCAGAGATTCTGTACAGTAAATCTCCGATTTCCATTCAGCTCCTATGAGACTGAACAGATTGAAAATGACAGGTCTCGTTCTTTCAAAGAAAAGATAATATTTGCCGTCAATATAGTTTATGTTCGGGCGCATAGCACGATTGACAATTCTGCCCTTATTTTCAAAACTTATTCCATCGATACTTTCATATCTGTATACGCCGAAAAATGTATGACAGAATAAATGCCATTTTCCGTCATGTGAATCCGAAGGCGTTAATACACTGGGATCAGCAATAACAAAACTATTAATCGGATTTTTTAATACAGGATTTTTATCGTAAAGTTTAAATTCAATTTTATTGAATTGTTCAAAAGTCATGTTCTGCATTTCATCACCATTTATACATATTTTTGTTAATTGAAATAATTATATTGTAGCAAAAAAGAAACTATTTTCAGCAGCATATAATCTCCCTTTCAGAATTCTTATCATTAGAGTAAATTATAACATATACATCCCGAATAAATCAACCACATACATAATACTCGTAAAATACTTACGGGCGTTTTTTGTATCCGACAAATCAAAAAATAAGCAATTTTTGCGAAAAACATAAATCGGAGTATTTAGTCGAAAAATTCAAGAGATGCTTGAATGCAGTTCAAAGAATAATTTATTGTTTTATGAAGTACGATGCGATATTATATGAACAGACCGGTTAAAAATTTAAATTAGAGGTGACAAGTGCAATGACTATTTATTTAGGCGAAAACATAAAAAGATTAAGACGGGAAAAAGAACTTACTCAAGAAACTCTAGCAGAATTTCTGGGAGTAACTTTTCAGAGTGTCAGCAATTGGGAACGTGGTGAAAGTTATCCCGACATCACTATGCTTCCTGATATTGCAGGATTTTTCAAGGTAAGTGTCGATGAGTTACTCGGCGTTAACAAGTCGGAAAACGAACACGAAATAGTTTCAAAAATTGCAGAATACGATAATCTAACCGACCACGAACTTATGAAAGCGTTGATAACTGATTTGAAAGCAAAGTATCCAAACGATTTCAGAGTGTTAATCAGATACTTCGGCTGTCTTGTGAGATTTTCAGAAGATTTATCGTCAGTTTCTTCAGAAGTATTTGCAATTTACAATAACATCCAGCAAAACTGTACTGATGACAGAATAAGAATAAAAGCCAAAAGAGTAATGATAGAATTTTACCGTTCTCAATTAAATTCAGAGAACTCGAATGTTATGTTTGAAAAATGTGAAAAGATTATCTGTGAAATGCCCGATATGCGTGACAGCCGTGAAATGTTCTGTACTTTTTACCCCGAAGATCATCCCGAACACGATACCAAAATTCAAAATGCAATTGAAGAAAGTTTTTTGCTTCACACAACTTTTTACTCGCACTTTTATTACTACAACGACAGATGTTCCGATGAATGGCAAACGAAATCGGTAAGAAAAGAAATCGAGTATCTTGAATTCACATACGATGACGGAAACTACGGAAAAATGTGGCGGACGATGATGAATCTCTACGGTCATTTGGGTGTGAAATGCTTCAAGCTTAATGACCATAAAAATGCAATATATAACTTTAAAAAGGCTGCCGAACTTGCAATTAAATTTGACAGCATGGACAGAATTACCACTATGCACTCAACAATGTTTGAAGGTAAAGAATTTGATAAGCACACTCTCGGCAGCACGTTCATTGCTAAAAGAAGAGTAAAAGAACTGCTAACTAAAAAATATCCGCTTTCAGATGAATTTAAAGAAACAGATGACTTTCAAGAAACCATAGAAATGTTAAATTAAAAAAATAGCGTTCTGCAAACAAATAAAACTCCGAGGTAACAAATCCTCGGAGTTGATTTTATTATTTGCAAGTGAACAAAAAAATATTACTTAGTGTCCATGGTGGAGATGAGGGGGATCGAACCCCTTACCTCTTGAATGCCATTCAAGCGCTCTCCCAATACAAGCAAAAACGCACCCCTTAATAATTATTTGTACATTAAAGAACCCGTCACTACTATCAAAAGAATCCACCCAAGATTTTTACATAATACTTAACATATTTGTTGTTTTATTGTCTGACATGTTTTTCATAGCATTACTGTAAATGTTAAATATGATATATCTGATTTCAATCTCAATACCTACACTCAATAAAAGAATCAAAGTTATTTCTAACCTTGATTCTTTCTGCATTGTTAGATGTCCACTTTCGTGAGAGTCCATCTAACAATTACATATTGTACTTATCTCCTCGCAAACACATTTCATTTTTATTATAAATGTATTTCAATCTTCACAAATATCTGTAAGTGAGTTGATCCAATCACCAAAACCATTGGAGCTATAAATAATAGGAACTGCAATAATTTGGCACAGATTATATGAATGGTGGTTGTTTATAAACGATTCAACTGATAAATACAGGCTCTTTCTGGTTATACAAGACATTTCATATTCGCGTTCATTACAAAATTGATCATCCCACATATAGAATGTGTTTAATGGATATATCTGTGCACAACCAATAAGCTTATTAAATGATAGCATTTTCGCCATGTTTAAAGCTTCATCTTCTGACTCGAATGTCGCTTTAATAAGTAAATACACATCGTCTGTATCTGCTTTTTTTGGTGTTGTGCGTTCTTGCAGCTTTTTTTGAATTTGGTAATTAATAGAAGGATTGAACTTTTTACCTGTTAAGATACACTGGTGAGAAGACCAACCATTGATAGCTGAAATATCAAAACTCTCTATATTATTACCCAATGTCAATTTCCGAATTTGAATACAATCCGCAAAAGCAAATTTTTCAACTGTTTTAAGTTTTTGTGGTAAAGAGATATCCACAATTGACAGACATTGAGAAAAAGCCCATGGAGATATATTTTCGACGGAATCTGGAAGCTTTACTACATCATTGCTATAATTTTGTCCGCATCTAATAAGTGTTTTACTATCTCTTGTGTAGAGAATACCCTCAATATCTTTGTAATATTCATTCTTCTCATCAACAGAAAAACGCACTAATTGTACACAGCCGTTAAAGGCTGAAAACGCGATTTTCTGAATTTTACTACCGAGTTGTATTAGTTTGATTTTGGAGCAGAATGCAAAAGCTTCCTCCTCTATCATTTCAAGTTCGTCGTTAAAGGAAATGTATGCAAGTGCATAACAGCGATAAAATGCCCGTCTGCCAATGATCTTTACAGAGTTAGGAAAATGAATGTTTTGAAGTTTATTACATCGTTCAAATGCATTATCCTGTATTTCGACAGTGTTTTTCGAAAGAGTAACAGAAGTAATATATGTTTTATCTTTAAATGCATTTTGCCCAATAATTCTAACATGGTCTGGGATTATAACTATTGGAGCAGTTCCAACATATTTGATAAGTTTCCCTTCATCAATAATGAAATCTCGACTTGGAATTGTGTATGATATATATTCTTCCGACACCAGAAATCTATCTATCAATCTGTCAACAAAACTTGCAAAATAGATAAACTCAAACTTTATACTATTAAGTAAACGTATTTCAGCAATGTCATCAGGTAAATTACAGGGATACGCTATCTCTCCAACAAACACACAAATAATGTTCTTATGTGCATTTATTGCTTCACGAATTTCAATTCGCAACCAATCATCTTCATTAATGCATCTATCTAGAGAATGCGGTCCTAATACAAGAATAAAGTTTGTGCAGTTATGAATGGTAGATAGAAGTTCCTGGTCAATTCTTCCGGCGCTCAAACTGTGAACATCACAAAAAGTCAGATATCCTCGCTTTTGCAACTCAAAATAAAGGGCCTGAACCTCGGCAGTTGTTTCACTTCTTCTATAACTAATAAAATTCTCAAACACAGACATACTCTCACCTCCACCACAACATTTCAATAAAATTATAGCAATAACAGCAATTATTTTCAAGACCTTGTTTATTGTTGCATATTACTTATAAAAAATTTGAATAAGAGCTTTGGTTCCTTTTGTTTGTTAATTGAACAAAAAACGCTGCATTTTTGTCGAAAAACGCAGCGTTTTTGCAATCACTATTGAATATAAAATTGGATTAAGATATTTTTAATTTGATTGTCAAAATCGTATATTTCGACAATTCTCAAAAATATTAAAATTTTGATGTTACATTTTATTTTTTCACTTTTTATATAAAAAAAGAATAAGTATTAGTTATAGTCTATTTCTGTAATTGTACTTATTAAGCACTTGTTTCTTTCGTTTTGTTGTTACCTCGGTGTATATCTCCGTTGTAGCAACACTACTGTGTCCGAGAATTTCCTGAACGGAACGCAAATCTGCACCGTTTGCAAGAAGATTTGTAGCAAATGTATGACGTAAGTAGTGCGGGGTTGATTTTTTGTTAATTCCACATGCTCTTTTTGCAGAATTGTAGATGTATTCAATGCCGTGTATACTCAGCTGTTCACCAAAACGGTTTACAAATATTTTATCCGTGTTGGTTGGTCGGCTTTTACGAATTTTCATCCACTGTGTAAGATTGTCCCAAGTGTCGTTACAGGATATGTAGATAAGTCTCTGTTTTCGTCCCTTGCCATGAATAAGAATTGTCCGTTCAGAAAAAATCACATCACCAAGTGAAATGTTTGAGGCTTCGGCGATTCTTATGCCAGTACTGATTAATAAATCAATCAATGCAAGGTTACGGCAATTCTTCCAAAAATCGAAAACAGTCGTTTCTTTTTCGACACCGTTTGTTAAATATGTAAGCAATTTGGCAGTTTCTTTGACAGCCAGCGTTTTTGGAAGTCTACGTTCTTTCTTATAACGAAAATGATGATTTTGATAGTAGTTTTTATCAGTATATCCTTGTGCATAAAGGAAACCAAAAAACAGTTTCAGCGTTATTAACTTTCGACAAATTGTATTGTCTTTGAGCCCCCGCTCTTTCGACAACATTTGCACATATTTCAGGATAACCGTTTCATCAAGTTTATTGTCTTGCAGAAACACTTGAAAATCTTTTAGATCCGAACGGTAAGCGATTATCGTTTTGTCGGATAAATTTTTCGTTGATTGGATGATTTGTATAAACTCATCACTTGCTGTTTTTATACTTTTCATTTGATCACTCCTCGGAATTTTGAAAATGTGTTCGCAAAATCATTTTAACAAAATTTCGAGGAGAATGATAGAAACTAACAATAACTAATAATTATTGTAAAATATGGAAGGTTTTTAGCACAGAAAGTTAAGGAGAATAAATACATGGAATTATTTATAAGCTGGTCAAAAGCTAAAAGTATGGAGTTTGCAATTAAAACAAAAGAATTATTGGAAAGTATAAATCCTAAAATAAATGTTTTCGTATCTCAGGTTGACATTCACGCAGGTGAAGATGTGCAAGAAAAGATTATTGAAAAAATTAAAGCTTGTGATAAATTAGTTTTGTGCTTTACAAAAGAAAACAAAAAATCACCTTGGCTTTTATTTGAAGCTGGATATGCTCGTGGAATTGATAAGAACGTTGTACCGATTTTATTTGATGAAGACCCTAATTGGCATTCTTGGATAGATAATCCTATGAATATTGCAAGAGAAATCTCTTTTAGTAACAAAACTTTTACAGATGCATTTTTATCGAGCTTCGGTATTTCAGATACAAAGGTCAATAGAAGTAAAATAGAAAAATTCACTCAAGAAGTGTTGGATATAAAGGAAAAATTTAGAGAAGTAGATATTCAATGCGAAGATCTTGTTGGAAAACTAATTCATAATACATCCTTTGTTATTGAAAATCCATTTTATCAAAACAGGGTTGCTCATTTTTTGACAGGTTTTGAAAGTTTTGATTTGTATAAAACTATAATAGATTCATTTATGTATACGGGTAAATATTTGTGGATATATGGACGTAAAAATATGAAACTACTAAGTGGTAATTTTCAAGATTTTTTTAGATACCTTGAAGAGAAAACATATGGCAATAATGGTATGAATGGCATTGATTTTAGATGTTTGTTTTTAGACCCCACTTCGGATGAAGTTCCCCAAGCTCATTCTCGGGAAGAAATATTTAAAGCTGAACTAAATGCTTGTATCTTAAGAGCTAAAGATGTAATTAAGAATAATGTACAATTAGAAAAATGTTTTAAATTCTACTCAAATAAAAGAGAAGAAATTATTATTAGATTGGATAATTCAATAATTTATTCCCGACCTATTTTTGATGCTCACGGCAGACCACAACTGCTAACCAATACTGGTTTTGAAGTTTTTAGCACTGAATCCCCCAAAGGTAAGGAATGTATTCAAAAATTTGAAAGAATTTGGAATGATTCAAAAAGATTTAGCGACTATTATTAATTTTATGATACATACAATATGTAATTTTTTTAATCGTATCATCTATACTTAGATCTGTAATATCTATATTAAATATATTAGATGCTTTTTTTATTAGTTTATCAGTGCTTAAATATAGGTCGTTATTTGTATTAAAAATAAATGGTATATGCTTTAACATATAAGAAGTTGGATTTCTGTTTAGTATTCTCTGGTAAAGCTCCCGTTCGTTATTAACATAAAGATTTATATAAATGATATTATAATTTTTTGCAATACCATTTAAAATTTCAGGAATAATATGAACTCCGTTTATAATTGTTGCAATGCCCTTTCTCTGTTGTCTTGCAATAATCTCTTCAAAAGAATTTTTCATAAATTGGCATTGTTCTATAGCTTCATCTAAACTTAAAAGCTTTGTGTGATCAGTAATATTAATTTTATCAAATATAAAACTTATATCACTACCGTATTCGTTTATCAAAAACTTATTGTATCCTCTTAACACTTCTCTAATTAAATCAGTTTCTTCAATTATTCTAAATTTATCAAATCTTTTTAATAATTCATAAGAGATTGTAGTTTTCCCAACTCCTGGAACACCAGAAATAAAAACTATAAATCCATCTGGTATATCAATATCATACATTTCGTTTTTCACATTACTCATCTCCTATTTTTTATAATCTATTAATGTAGAAATACATCTCACAATAATTATTAGTTATTATAAGATGAGTAAGTAATAAAGCTGATATTAATAAGAAAACTAACGCAAATCAGTTTGACTTGCATTAGTTTACAAAAAATAATGATACTTAATTTAAGGGAGATTTTTTATGAATAATAAAATTCATCACTTGGAAATGATACAAGGTGTGATTTCCAGAATGGCAAACAATTCATTTTTGTTAAAAGGTTGGGCTGTTACTTTAGTCGCCGGTATATTTGCTTTAGCGGCAAAAGATGCTGATAAACTCTATTTTATTATCGCATATATTCCGATTATTGTTTTTTGGGGATTAGATTCATATTATTTATTGCAAGAACGCCTCTATCGCTCGTTATATGAAAAAGTGTCAGCATATGATGAAAATAATATAGATTTTTCTTTAAAAGCAACAACAAGTGAATTTGGTAATAAAAAAAACAACTATTTGAATTGTCTTGCTTCAAAAACAGAACTGTGTTTTTACTTGCCTTTGGCAATTGTTTGTGCGGCTGTTATTGTGATTACTAATATTTAAGTATGAAAGAACCATAGATAAAAAATAGACTTTGGAGGTTGAAATAATGGGAAAGAAAATTTTTATTTCATACAAATATGCTGACAGCAATGTTGAGAATATCACTGATAACAAAAGCTTTTGGGGATCTTGTACTGTCAGAAACTATGTAGATGAAATAGAAAATACCCTTAAAGATAAGACAGACCATATTTATAAAGGTGAATCTGATGGCGAAGATTTATCACAATTGGCATCTTCTACAATTTGGAATAAACTTAAAGATAGGATTTATGATAGCACATTAACAATTGTTATGTTATCGAAAGGAATGAAAGACAAATATAAAGAAGAAAAGAATCAGTGGATTCCGCAGGAAATATCATATTCTTTAAAGGAAATGTCTAGAAAAGACAAAAATGGCAATCCTGTTACAAGCAGAACTAATGCTTTGTTAGCTGTTATTTTACCAGATGTCAATGGTTCATATGACTATTTTACATATAAAAAGACCTGCTGTACAAGTGGTTGTACTGTTTATGAAAGCAATTCCACCTATATTTTTGATATTATGAAAGGAAATTTATTTAACCCAAAAACACCGAACTGCATTTCGTGCGATACGGGTGCAACTGTTTATCATGGATACCCTAGTTACATGTACTGTGTTAAATGGTCAGATTTTGTTAATGATATGGAGACATATATTGATATAGCATATTCTTTACAAGATAATCAAGATAATTACAATATTCAAAAGGAAATTTAAGATTCGATATTGATAAATCAATATGCTTTTTGAAAACTATTACAATCATAGAACAGTTCTATAATACAATACAATTTAATATTAGTTTACTATAAAAACACACACATTCGACTAACCTCCTATTATAAGGTAGAATAAAGCTACCAAAAAACAGGAGGTTTTATTTATGAAATCATCATTTGAACTAAACGGCGGCACATACAGAATGGTTGGCGATTACAGAATACCTAATATCACATTACCTGCCGAAGCAAGTAAACCACTCGGTGTGTGGGGTTTGAAACGCAAAGATTATCTTATGCAACATAAGCGAGTTCAGTTCAATATTATGCTTATGGAAGGTACATTGTGGTCTCATCTTGCAGAGGTTGATGAACAAGCATCAGATATGTTCTCTCAGTTGGTGGAACAGATGAAAATCAATGAGGATATCACGGAACAACTCAAATTGCAAGACCAAATGGCGTGGGTTGCCTATATGAATAACATTGAATCACGGGCAAGAAATATTGTTAATCACGAGTTGATTTTTACTGCATAATCATTTCTAAAAATAGAATCAGGTGCAACGGGATATATATTCCTACTGCACCTGATTTTCTTCTTTCTGCTTCTTCTTTTTCTATGGGGTGCCAGGGGGTGAAAAGCCCTTAATTGCGGATTTGAGGGGACAAATCCATTGCTCGCTAAGACAAATGCCATTTTCTATTTCAGATTTAATATTCCATAATCTTACGAAATCGTAAGATTCTTTTTGTTGAAAAAACAATAGGTTACCTATATAATAAAAATATAATTTTGAGCATTGCCGAGGGGTAAAAAATATGAAACAGAGAATATTGCTCGTTGAGGACGATTCGTTTCTCCGTGACGGATTGACAGAGGTTTTGCAGGGCGAAGGTTATGAGGTTATCAGTTCGGATAACTGTATGAAAGCCCGTGAGCTGATGAAGTTTTTCTCTTTCAATTTAATTATGTTTGATGTTATGCTCCCCGACGGCAACGGTCTTGAACTTTGCACCGAGCTTCGTGCGGCGGGCAATAATGTTCCCGTTTTGTTTTTGACTGCGTGCGATGATGAAATTCAGATTGTGCGTGGTCTTGATGCAGGTGCGGATGATTACGTCACAAAACCGTTCAAGCTCCGTGAGCTTCTTTCAAGAATTCGTGCATTGCTCCGAAGAACATCGGCTGTCACGGTTTACAACAGTGATGATATAACGATCGACACTCTCAATATGTCTGTGCGGAGAAACGGCGAAAATATTTTTGTTACACCAACGGAATTTCAGATTCTTTCCGTGCTTATCCGTAACAGCGGAATCATCGTTACCCGTTCACAGCTTCTGCAGAACATTTGGGACAGCGACGGAAACTACATTGACGATAATACACTTTCTGTTCATATGAGCAGACTTCGTGATAAAATCGGCAGCGGTCACATTGTTACCGTAAGAGGTATCGGTTACAGATGGGAGGATTCAAAATGATTCCTTTCTTGATTTGCACAATCGCTGTTTTAATTGTTGCAACAACCGTTTTTATAATATTGAACGCAAGAAAAAACAAGCAGATAAATAATCTCAAAGAGAATATCGAGAACTTCATTGAAGGCGGAGAAAAGGCTGAATACAGCACAGCCGAAAGCAATTTCGCACGCCTTCAGAATGCCGTTGCCGAGCTTGAAAATTTGTTGCTTCTTGAAAAAAGCAACTCGGCATCGCAGGCAAATAGCAACGCAGATTTTGTTGCAGATATTTCACATCAGCTTAAAACTCCGCTTGCAGGACTTCGCCTTTACTGCGAAATGGAGCAGAGTTCAACACCGACTGCTTACACGGAAAAAGAGTTTCAACTGATTGCTAAAATGGAGAGCCTTGTTTTCAATCTTTTAAAGCTTGAGAAAATTAAAAGCGATGCATACGAAATGAAATTTGTCGAGCAAAGTCTTGATGAAATCGTTGGTGAAATTATCGGCAATTTTAAACCGTTGTTCCCTGAAAAAGAATTCATTATCAACGGCACAGCTGCTTTCCGTTGCGACAAGGAATGGATGATTGAGGCGATCGGAAATATCATCAAAAATGCGTGTGAACATACCGGAACCGACGGCAGAATTACCGTTTCCGTTTCACAAAATGAAGGCTCTGTTACAATCATTATTGAAGATAACGGCGGCGGGGTACCGAAAGAACAACTCCCGCTTTTGTTCAACCGTTTTTACCGTGCGGATAATGCCGCACCCGAAAGTGCAGGTATAGGTCTTGCGATTTCCAAGGCGATTTTTGAAAAACATCATGCAACCGTTACTGTCGAAAACGGCAAAGACGGCTTGAAGATTACAGTGTGTTTTCCGATTATAAATGCCAATATTAAACTATAAAATCCGATGTTACCGCTTCGGGTTTTATAGTTTTTTCTTATCTTACGAAATTGTAAGGTTATTGTCACGATTTTGAAAGAATAGGGGTTTATAATGAACTCATCAAAGATGAAAAGGAGTAATTTTATGAATATCATCGAATGCGTAGATTTAAGAAAAGAATATTTAAGCGGTGAAAATATAGTTAATGCCATTGACGGAATTAGCGTCGCTTTTGAGCAGGGTGAGTTTTGTGCGATAACAGGACCGAGCGGCTCTGGCAAATCAACACTTCTTCATGTGTTGAGCAGCCTTGAAAATCCCACAAGCGGCGATGTTATCTATAACGGCAAAAAGCTTTCGGGTTATAACGATAACCAGCTTTCCGTTCTTCGCCGCAGACGTTTCGGCTTTGTTTTTCAGGCATATAATCTCGTTCAGGAACTGACGGGATATGAAAATATTGTTCTGCCCGTTATGCTCGACAAGAAAAAAGTTGACGAGGCTTATATCAATAAGGTTATTGATGTTCTCGGAATTGAGGACAGACTTGAACATCTTCCGTCAGCACTTTCGGGCGGTCAGCAGCAGAGAGTCGCCATTGCCCGTGCACTTGCAAACAAACCCTCTATTCTTTTTGCCGATGAACCTACGGGTAATCTTGACGGTAAAAGCGGACGAGAGGTTCTTTCACTTCTCAAATATGTCAGCAAAGAATTCGGAATCACACTTATTCTTGTAACCCACGATCTCAATGTAGCAGAGCAAGCAGAGAGAATCATCTCGATTGAAGACGGCAAAATCGTTCGTGATACAAAGGTGGGAGTTTAAGCAATGAAACGACAAAAATTGACTATAAATAAATTAGCTTTTGGCAATTTGAAAGCAAGAAGAAAGCAGTACACCTTAATGATAATCGGCATACTGCTTGCAATGATATTTTCAAGTGGTACACTGTTCTTTGTGTCGTGCTTTAAAAGCTCAAGAGAAGAACAGGCGCGCCGTGAATCGGGAAACTTTTGGGGATATTTTTATCAGCCCAAGGACTATATAGATATTGAGCAAGGCAAAAAGGACGGATATATAGAGCAATACGGCTACGGACATATTATTGGCTACGGCTATACCGACGAAGAAAAGCAGGACAAAGGCACACCGATTGCGTGGCTGGATGAAGATGCAAAACAGCTTTACTACGTAACCGTACTTGAAGGAAGATACCCCAAAAACGAGGGTGAAATTGCCCTTGAAGCAGATGCTGCGATAAGGCTCGGAATCGAGCCGAAGGCAGGTAAAGAGATTACTCTCTCCGTTCTTACGGCAGACGGTGAAGCATATTTACCGCAAGCTAACGAAAAAACATATAAGCTTGTAGGCATTCTCGAAGACAAGCGTGCCCATATTGAAAATTTTAACGGTATGGGACCCGAAAATGCTCCGATGGCTGCGGCATTCGTAAGCGAAAAAGAGCCACTTGGTGCAGGCGGTAAAGAAAATATCGCACTCTACTACAATCCCACTGAGGATTCTATAAAAGATACTGTTGAAAAGAAAGACCCTCACGGAAATATTTATAAGCAAACCCCTTTCAACGAATATTTTCTTTTCGAGGTTTATGAGAATTTTGATCCGGATAAAACCGTATCAAGAAGTATGACTCACGTTGCTGAGTGGTACGGATCAACGCTTGCGATTTTCACTAATGTTTCGGTTGTTGCCGTGCTTGCGGTTGTGCTGTTGTTAGCTTCTTGTATGGGAATCATAAACGCATTCACAACCAATTTACAGGAACGCCGCTGTCAGATAGGTTTGCTTCGTGCCGTGGGCACAACCAAACGTCAGATTATAAATATCTTCGGCAGAGAGGCTTTTATTATCACACTCATTTGTGCACCAGTAAGTGTTGCATTTTCTTATTTTGGAGTGTGGCTGTTTGCGAAAATTATGGGCGGCAGCTTTATCTTCCTGCCAAATCTGTTTGTTCTTATCGGCACAACGGTTGTAAGCGTTGCCTGTGTTATGCTTTCTGCTCTCATTCCCCTTGTTTTTGCCGCACGTGTTTCGCCGATGCAGGCAATACGTAATATTGACTTGAGCAGAAAAATGAAGCGCAAAAAAATAAAACAGGAAAAGGTTTTCAATGCACCAAAGCTCCTTGCAAAGCGCAGTATCAAATTCTATAAGGGAAAACAAATAGGTGTCAGCATTATTCTTGCACTCACGATTCTGCTCACCTGCTTCGGCTTTTCTATATTGGAAACAGAGTTTCTAAACTCGGGTTGGGCTGTCTATAATGTCGGAGATTACAAGATAACCCGTGGCGGTTATCCGATGTCCTCAAACTTTGTAAACATGCCCAATCTCACAGGCGGCATTTCTTCTGCTGAACTTAATGAGCTTGCCTCATTTCCGCTTTTTGGCTCAATGTACGGAAGTAAAAGCTACCTCTCCTTTATTGAAACTGAGGAATATTCCGATTATATGGAGTTGCTCTCTCTTTCATGGCAGGGAATCCGATATACCATAAATCACGATAACGGTCTGTCGGCACTGTTAGAAGAAGAGAATAGGGATGTTGAAACGCTTAAAAAATATTGGTTTGCCGAAGGCGAAAACGAACAGTATAAAGAACTCAAATCTATTGCCAATACAGAAAACGAACTGTTCCGTTCCGAGATTAAGGCTTTTGATGAAATATTATTTGATAAAAATCTTAAGCGATTTGAAATAATCGACGGCAAAATCAATATTGATAAGCTCAATTCGGGCGAAGAAATAATTCTTGTAGCACCCAGAAGAATCGGTTTTGATTTCATACTGAATAAAGACGGCTCTTTGTCTATGTACGGTGTAAATGATGTTGATAATTTACCCGACAGCTTTTACAGAGATAAAAGAGAAATTTTTGCTCTGACAACCCTTGATTACAAGGCAGGAGATAAACTTAATCTGAAAATGCTTAATTCAGAAGCAACAAGCTTCAGGTATTCCAGTGAAGGCAAAGAAGAGTTTGGTAATGTTACAATAAATGAAAAAGAAGTCAAAATTGGAGCGATTGTTTCCCCATTTTCTTTTGGCGATTATATGAGCTGTCACGATGAACTCAGTATTGTCACCACCATACAAGGAATGGATGCGATAACAGGAATAAATCTGCCGTATGAAGAATTGTTGATTGATTCCAAAAGCGAAGTCACTCAGGAAACAGATGAGCTTGCAAGCACCTTCCTCAATGGCCTTGTTTCGGGAACAAATTTCCGCTATTATTCAGGCTTTTCACAAAACCAGGATGCACGTGAAAACATACAGACGCTGTTTATCTGCTTGATTTCAATTGTTGTTCTCTTCTTCTCAATCTGCGCAAGTATAGTCAACAATTCACTTACAGCAAAGATAAGAGAGAGCAAACGAGAAATAGGCACATTGAGAGCAGTCGGTGCATCCGCAAAAGAAATCACGCAATCGTATATCCGCCAGCTTCTTTCAATGTTTGTGTGGGGCTGCTCGGCAGGCTTTGTCGGTTATATAATCAGTCATATCGCAATTGTTGCGTATTTCAAAGACCAGAGCCTTACCTTTGAAATATGGCAGGCAATGCTGATTATCACCGTACTTTTCCTGATTTGTAGTATAAACCTTTACGCAAAAATAAAAAAGGAAATGAAGAACAGCATTGTTGAGAATATCAGGGAGTTATAATTTCTATGAAAAAATTATTCAGTTTAATTATGTGTTTGCTGTTTTGCTTTGTACCGATAACAACCGCTTTTGCAGAGGAAATACCCTCACAGCCGAAAGTTATGGTTACGGATTACAAAACCGACGGTGAACTTAAAGCAGGTAACACGGCAAAAATTTCAATCACACTCACAAATAAAAGCAAAACCGATTATGTAAATAATATGAAGCTGACTTTTTCCGATTCAAGCGGTGATATTGTTCCCGTCGGAGTTACATCGGGTTATGTTGACAGACTTAACGCCAAAAAGTCTGTAACTTGGGATATTGATGTCAAGATTTCAGAAACTGCCGCAGACGGCAATCACGCTGTAAACATAATGTGCGAATTCGAAAGCGAAGCGGGCAGCGTTTCATCATCTGATGTAATCAATCTCAACGTAATCGGTAAAAAAGAGATTGAAACAACTACCGCACCGCAGGACACATCTCAGCCCCGACTTATGGTAACGGGTTATACCGTCGAAAACGATAGCATCATTCCGGGCGAAAGTCGAAATGTGAGCATCACAATAAAAAACACAAGTCCATCAAAATCAGTAAGCAACATAAAGCTTTCTCTCGCCGATGAAAGCGGTGAACTCAAAACGGATGGAATGGGCACCGCTTATGTTAAGAGCATTTCAGCAAACGACACTTATGTATGGACTGTAGGACTGACCGCCGTTCACACGGCAAAAACCGGTGAACATCCTCTGACTCTTTCAATGGAATATGAGGACTCAAATCATTCGGGTTATTCTGCAAGCGATACAATCAGAGTCAATATCAAACAGAGCGTGATGCTGAAATACGATTCCGCAAGACTGCCTTCGAAATCAATTCAGAGCGAAACCATAACCGTCAGTATAAATCTTATGAACACGGGCAAAAGCACAATTCATAATGCAATGATTGATATTGATGTCAAAGGTCTTGACAGCGGCGGCACGGTTCTTGTCGGTGAAATTATTCAGAGCGAAAGCAAAACCGGAAGCGTAAATCTTCGTGTCAGCAATGAAATTCTCGGCAAGGTCGAAGGTACAATCACGATAAGCTATGAAGATGACTTCGGCGAAACTTATACCGAAACAGTCAATGTTTCAACCGTTATCGAAGAAAAAGTTGTCACGGCAGATATTGAAGAAGAGGAAGAAAAGAAAAATCCTCTTTGGTGGCTCTTTATGCTCATCGGTGCAATCATCGGCGGTGCACTTGGTTTCGGAATACCGCACGCAATCCGTTCAAACAAACAGCGCAAAGAAGATGAAAAAAGGCTGTGACAGGTTCTTAAAAAGCTTTTGACAAATTATTGTTATGTTGATAAAATTAAATTATTATCAGCTGCAAAATACAAAAGGAGAATTGCCATGCCGATATTTACAATAACTTTTTGTACGTTGATTTTTGTAATCTTCATACTTGATAACTTTATCGTAATCCCCAAAACAGCGACGGTAACCCTTAAAGAAAAACTGTGGTCGGGACACAACAAAGGCTACATAAACCACGCTCTGCATCTTTCCGAAAAGAAAATCAAAAAGGGACAAGTATGGCGACTGGTATCGTCATCACTTCTCCATATCGGAACGTGGCACATTATTTCAAATATAACCGCAACACTCATTGTTGGCTATGCCGTTGAATCTCAGCTCGGAACGGCAAAAACTGCACTCTGCTTTATCGGCTCTGCGTTCATTTCGGGTTTGTATATGGCATTTGTGTATAAGCTCCACGAGGGCGAAGGTGCATCAACAGGAATCTACGGTCTGATTGCCGTATTTGTTATGCTTGCTGTCAAAAACGGAACGGTTTCCTTCTCTCCCGTACCGACAATTGCGTTGATAGTTCTGGCAATTTACACAGTTGGCGGTATGTTTATGGGCAAAGCAACCGCTTGGGAGCATATCTCAGGATTTGCAGGCGGTCTGCTGATGGGATTTATTTTGATATAAAAGGATATTTTCTATGAATACAGATTTAATCAAATCGGTTGTTGAAAAGCAAATGAACACTAAGGTCAGCAAAATCCGTGCTGTCGGCAAGGGTGCAAGCGGAAGCGTTTGTCTTGTAAAAATCACAACCGAGCCTTATGAAATTGCAGTTAAAACGAGTAAATTCTATGATGCAATTTGCAAAGAGAAGGATATGCTTGATTTTCTTTCTCCCAAGGTTTCATATAAAGTTCCGAAAACATATTTCCTCCACCGTGAGAACGACACCGTTTATCTCGGTATGGATTACATAAAAGGAATGAGCGGAAAGAGCAAATATCTTGCGTTTGTTCCGTCACGGAAACGGCTCAGAAAAAGCATTATTGATGCACTTATGAACGCACAAAGCGTTCATAACGACAAGTTCGGCAAATACGATAATCCCGTTTATGACACTTGGGCGGAGTATTACAAGGATTATTTCGTTGACATTTACGCCTTTACAAAAGCGAAATTTGAGAAAAACGAGATTGAACCCGAAATAATGAAAGCGGTTGAGCTTATAAGCAAGAAATTTGATGAAATATTCAGCGTTACCAACAACACCGCCTGCCTTTGTCACGGCGATTTCTGGATGCCGAATCTGATAATTGATTTCTGGAAATCCGAGCTTGCAGGTGCGGTTGACCCGTTTGATATGCTGTGGGCAGAACCCGAATATGAGATATTCTGTCTGACACTCGGTTTCGGCGAAAAGCTGAAGCTTTATGATGAGTATAAAAGAAGAAATCCGACCTCAAAATACTGCGATTTAAAGGTCGAACTTTATGCTCTGTGTAACGAGCTGAACTGGTATATTCTCTTGGGCGAAATGGGACACGATTATCTGATGTTCCGAGCAAAAAGATTGATAAAGAAAATGAAAGAAATGGGATTGAGTTTATAAACACGGGAGTGACTATTAGTAAAATCTTTATAATTAGTTGATTTAAAAAAGTCGAATCCATACAAGAAGATTTTCATCAACTTGTATGGATTTTGTCATTGCGATAATTTTTATTTCTTACAACCGGCACCCATATCTCACTACGGTAATCAGGGTTACTCATATTCCCTTGTGTATAAGCTTCAATATCCATTTCGCAAGTAGGCTCATAACCTGATGTCGGGAAGAATTCCGAAACAATTTTGTGCCACATATCCTGCATTGCATTCGGCATTGCACCTTTACACTCAAACACAGCCCACGTTCTTGCAGGAATAGTGTTTTTTCTGAAACCTTCAGGAATTGCTGTGTTGCTATCGCAATTAGCTGCAATTGAATAATCAAATGTCTTTGCATCTTCAGAATGATTTCCGTAGCACACTCCGAAAATAAAAGTTCTGTCTATTGTTAATTCTGTCAGCATTTTTACTGTTCCGTCTTTGTGTGAACGAGTCCAGAAATCAGGAATGCTCTTGGCATTTTCTGAATTATCAACAGTATGTGTTTCCACTTTTTCGATAATGTCAAATGCATCTTTTTCAATGATTTTGTAGTCCATGATACTGCCTCCGCTTAATGTGATTTTCACAGAAAGGCGAGAAAAGGATTTGAGTTTTGAGCCATCCTTTTTAGCTTCAGATGGAGTTATGCCGTGAAACTTTGTAAATGCTCTTGTAAAACTTTCAGGATTTTCGTAACCATATTTAAGTGCAACATCAATTACTTTGGTATTAGCAGCACACAACTCATTGCCGGCAAGTGTAAGACGTCTGCTTCTTATGTAATCACCAAGAGTAATTCCGCATAGTATACTGAAAATCCTTTGGAAATAAAAGCTAGAACAAGCCGCTTCTTTTGAAACCAAATCAAAGTCTATTTCATCGGTAAGGCGTTCTTCAACATAATTTATTGCATTCTGTATACCTGTAACCCAATCCAAATTGCTCACCCCTTTGTGTGATTTCATTATAAAGATGACGACACAAAAATTCCTGACATTTTATGTTCACTGGTGTATGGATGTATTTTAGCACACACTACTGTTTCTGACAAGCGATACAAGTTTTTAAAAAGCCTCTTGACAAACAAATGTTCTGCGTGGTATAGTAAGTTAAATTTAAAATTGACAATTGAATAACGATATGATTGATTGCGGATATGAGTCCGCCTAAGGCCTGCGATATGCTAAGAGAAAATTATCGCACTCCTCACTTTTGTTGATACTGTACGTGGCAAATGCTTCTGGTGACGCGAGATTAGAAAACAGTATGCCTTTGAGATTTTTTAATTACAGGGAGAATTATGAAAAACATTTATGAACAGTGTCCGACTTACGAAACAGAATCCTTTATTCTTCGTTTAGTAAAGTTAGAAGATGCAGAAGATTTGCTCGCTTGCTATTCAGACAAAAACAGTGTCAGCAAGTTTAACGCTGATTTCTGCACAAGTGATTTTTATTATTCAACAGTTTCCGAGATGGAAGATTGTATTAAGTTTTGGTTAGAAGAATATCAAAAGCAGTATTATGTTCGATTTTCAGTTGTCAATAAAGCTGATAGGAAAGCTATTGGAACTGTTGAAATCTTTGGTGGTGAAGTAGGTGTTTTGAGAATTGACTTATCTTCAAAATATAATACCGAAGAATCTTTTGGAGAAATTCTTAAACTAACCATAGAACAATTTATTGATGATTTTGAAATCGGAAGTGTTAAAATTAAAACTTCAAATATTCCCGAAAAAGTTAATTGCATAGAAAACTTTGGCTTTATTTCCTCGAAAACCTACCGCACCGAGTTCGGTTATCACGAATATAACATTTAAGTTGGTGATTGTTATGAAAAGAGAATTAGGAATCGCAAGATGCGGTCTTGCTTGCTGTTTGTGTTCTGAAAATGGTTCTTGCAATGGTTGCAATTCAGGAAATTGTCCTGATAATGATTGGTGCGAAAACAAAAAATGTTCTTTAGAAAAAGGCATAGAACATTGTTATGAGTGTGCTGAAGATTGCAGAAAAGGTCTTTTAAGTAAAATAAAACCTTACACTTTTAACTTGTTTATTAAGCAGTATGGAGAAGAAAATCTTTTGGATTGTCTTGAAAGAAATGAACGAAACGGTGTTGTTTATCACCGTGAAGGT
This sequence comes from Acutalibacteraceae bacterium, assembly GCA_045590675.1. Taxonomy (GTDB): domain Bacteria; phylum Bacillota; class Clostridia; order Oscillospirales; family Acutalibacteraceae; genus CAG-177. The sequence continues at coordinate 3,436 of JAZNRJ010000088.1, read as the reverse complement.
GTGAATGGTGATTATGATTATTTCACCGATACTGACAGTTTAATTGATTTTATATTAAATGGTAAAACAGAATAAAAACATATTTCTGCTCTCACTTTCGTGAGGGCATTTTTTGTTTTTCAGAAGATATATTTATTGCAGATGAGTCTGTCAAAGCTTATGATAAAAGCCACTCTCTAAACCATTAAGAATTCAATTTTATCCGTTCAGTTTTTTCTAAATAACAATGCATCATAAAAACGAAAACCATTCGATAAAAGTTAATTCTTTACGGTTCAGACCGATAAGAATCAACTAAAAATATAGGGTCTTGATAAAACAAAACTTTTTTGCCTTCCCGATTTTCAGGAGGGCATTTTTTATTGTCGGAAAGTTTTTTTGAAATTAAGGTGTACAAATGACCCTTCTAATTCCAAACAAGTGAGAGGTGTTTGCAAAGTGACGTCATATCTGCCGTCAACTCACCGAGAACTTAGAATAATTTTTTTAATGATGACAGTACTTTTGCCGTCAAATATGATTTGAAAATTTTACAAAGCCTCTTGACAAACAAATGTTCCGTGTGGTATAGTAAGTTAAAATTATTTTTGACAATTGAATAGCGATGTGATTGATTGCGGATATAAGTCCGCCTAAGGCTGGCGATATGCTAAGAGAAAATTATCGCACCCCTCACCTTTGTTGATACTGTACGTGGCGAATGCTTCCGGTGATGCGGGATTAGAAAACAGTATGCCTTTGAGATTCTTTTAAATTTCAAAGCCGTTACATAAGACATCATTTGTAAAAGCGAGAGCGATGCTCCCGCCGATTGATGCTGTCTGTGTGACGGCTTTTTTGTTTTGCTCGAATTAATTTCAGAACTGTAAAAAATGCAGAAATCAAATTGGAGTGTGTTTGATTTATATCTGCATCGTTTCAAAAATTTCTGTCGGATGAAACGTTCTTTTTACAGTTGTTCACCTATGAAAAATCATTCAAAAAAGCCGCCTTTTGAAAAATTATTTTTTGGAAAGGAGGTTTATGTTTTGAAAACAGGTTTGAAGAAATCTCAAAAGACAACCGAGATATTTTTTGATGAATCAAGTCCGATTATTACAGTGTCGACCTACAACACGGATTTAAAAAATCGTCTGTCGGCTTATTCAGAAAAACATCCGGACTTGTGTAAGCTGGTTGACGATTCCGAAGACGGAAGACTGATGTTTGAGATTGAGAAAGGAAGATTTTGTTTCAGACTCACAGAGCCATATAGCAAAGAACGACGCTATGCTGCAAGCGAGTTTGCGAAGAAACAAAAACATAAGTTGCGAAATCACAACGCAAAAAATTAAATGGCATCTGTCTTAACGAGCAATGGATTTGTCCCGTCAAATCCGCTTGCCAAGACCTTTTGATGCCGTGTCATCAGTCTTAGCAAGCACTGAATTTGTAGCCACAAAAAGGCTTGTTTCGACTTTAGTCTCAACAAGCACTGAATCTGTACGGACAAATTCACTTGTCAGGGAGAGTCCCTGAAACCCTTAAAGAAATAATTTAACAAAGAAAGGATTTTTAAAATGAAAGTATTTGAAACTAAAGTAACAATGGACAATGTAAAAATTAATTTGATTAAACCGATGACTAACTCTCCGTTCACCGTCAAGGAGGATGAAGATATGCAGAAGCTCCGAGAGAGCATCAGTCAGTTTGGTTTACTCAGTCCGATTGTCATAAGACAACTACCCGACACAAATGAATATGAGATTGTATGCGGCAACCGCCGTCTGAAAATTCTCAACGAGCTCGGTTACGAAACCGCACCCGCTCTCATCAACAACTTATCCAATGATGAAGCATTGGTTGCGATGATTGACTCCAACCTCTGTCACCGTGAACATATCCTGCCGAGTGAAAAAGGCATCGCTTACAAACTGAAACTCGATGCAATGAAGCGACAAGGTTATCGAACTGATTTGGATGAGCCAACTTCTGCAACAGTGTTGCAGAAGTCAAAGGGTGAAACATCAATTCAAAAATTATCCGAGCAAAGCGGTGACAGTAGAGAAACAATCCGCCACTATATCCGTCTGACATATCTTATCTCTGACCTACTTAACCTCGTTGATGAGAACAGAATTGCAATGCGACCTGCGGTTGAACTTTCGTATCTGACACCCGATGAACAGCAAATGGTTTATGCGATGTATGACAGTGATGAGGTAACGCCATCATTTCCGCAAGCACAACGTATGCGAAGATTATCCGAAGAAGGTGGACTCGACAACGACACAGTGTTCAACATAATGTCTGAACTGAAAGCAAATCAGAAAGATACTGTCAGTATTCCTACCGAGTTGTTTCGGAAATATATTAAAGGCAGACCGACACCGAAGTCGAATAAAGATTTTGTTATTAAAGCAATCGAGCATTACTGCCGCTATCTTGAACGACAGCGAGGCAGAGACAGATGAAAGGGGTCATGATAAACATAAGAAGAAAACAGAAAATATTTTTTCGTTGGCTCTGTACCGATACCCGTGGTGAATTCAGGTTCACAGTTAAAGGTCACGAAGTTGTTGCAACATTTTCGGATAAGCCTGACAAAGATATCTTAAATCGAATGAAAGAAATCTTACTTGAAGATTCACACATTCGACAAACTGACACTGCAGATATTAAACTGAAGAAAAATATTAAGGAGGCGGTTTAATGTCAAAGCGAGTCTGCTGTCTTTACCGAGTTTCAACGGGCAAGCAGGTTGATTATGACAGCAACAATGAAGCTGATATCCCTATGCAACGAAAGGCTTGTCATAAATTCGCAAGTGAAATGGGTTGGGATATTGTTCATGAAGAACAGGAAGACGGTGTATCGGGTCATAAGATAAGAGCAGAGAACCGTGACAAAATACAAATCATAAAAGAACTTGCAAGGAAGAAACAGTTTGATATTCTGCTTGTGTTTATGTTTGACCGTATCGGCAGAATAGCAGATGAAACACCTTTTGTTGTTGAGTGGTTTGTTAAAAACGGAATTGAAGTATGGAGTACCCAAGAGGGCGAGCAAAGATTTGATAATCATATTGACAAACTATTAAACTATATCCGATTCTGGCAGGCTGACGGTGAAAGTGAGAAAACATCAGTACGAACAAAAACAAGTCTTGGTCAGTTGGTTGAAGCAGGTCATTTCAAGGGCGGTGTTGCCGCCTTTGGATACGACCTTGTGAAAAGTGGCAGATTCAACAAAAGGAAACATGAGCTTTATGATTTGAAAGTTAACCCCGATGAAGCTATTGTTGTTAGAATCATCTTTGACAAATACACTACTGAAGGTTACGGAGCTCACAGAATTACAACTTGGCTGAATAATAACGGTTACAGAGCAAGAACAGGTAAAATGTGGCATGAGGCTACGATAAGAGGTATTCTATGCAACCTGACTTATACGGGTG
>JAZNRJ010000087.1:0-8129 GCA_045590675.1 Acutalibacteraceae bacterium | reverse complement strand
GGAATTTGTCAATCAGAAAACACCGTTATTATATTTTTTCTGCACGCAAAAAATGCAGATAAATCCGATTATTAATCCAACAATTAATACTGCAACCGCAACCAATGTAATCTTTTCCGAATCTCCCAGCAGACTTACTATTCCGCTAAGCAAAAGTGCCGTTGAGATAACAAACATAGCTTTTCCGAAAGACTTTCCATATGCGGATTTATCGGTAACGTTTGTTTGATGATAATCATGAATCAAATTGGTTTTTCCCCGATATATTGCAACACCAATCACAACAAAAAGTGTCGCTGTCAAAAACATAATTATCGAATATGTAATCATAATATTACCTCGTCAAATTCTAATTTGTTGTTCTGTACAAAGCGGGAATCTTGCTTAACAAACGCTCAAATAACTGACGACATTGCGGACAAAGGTCTTAAAAAAAAGATAAGACACGATGCCAAAACGCGGTAAGTGAGTCGCATATATCTTTTATGAAGCGCTCAAACTCAGTAAGGCGGTTGCTCTCGTCATAACCGTTTTTATCCTTATAGACACGGACATAATCAATCAGCCATTCTATTGGATACTTATTTTCGGACTCATCCCAACCGCTGAAATCAGAATTAATATACATAGACAAAATCATGCACATTCTGTATTGCGGTGATTCCATCGTCTGCGCCACTTCTTTTCCGTCAACATAAAAGGTTATTCCTTCGGGTCTCCAGTCCATAGCATAGGTGTGAAATTCGTTAATATAGTCCCTTGGATCGCCATCCAATTCAACCTTGCTTGCCCATTCGTCAAGATCGGGATCATCCCAAGCATGAACTTTGGGTTCAAATACTCCGGGTGACTTAAAAAAGGTTTCCAAGACATCTATTTCGCCATTCTGAACAGAGTCTGTTCCGTCGGTATCATCCTGAGTACCGATAAGCCACCATGATGCGTATCCGCCGCCACATGTGTCAGGCATTTTCATCCTTATCTCAAAGTAGCCGTATTGTGTAGCATATCCCTCATAAGGCTCAACTTGCATCTGCTGAGCACCTCCGGGATGAAGATGATTCTTTTCCCAAGTCTGAATACCGTTGGCTATCCATAGAAGATTATCGGGATCTGCCGAGCCGGGCTGACCGCCGAAATAATCGGGAGAATCTTTTGTGATATACAGATTCAGATAACCGTTCTCAATTTTATATCTTGCAGTGGACCCTGCTGTGTTGGCGGTGCAGTGAGGCAGATATTGCGGTAACCAATACTCTGTATTTAAATTGCCGTCAATAAATTCTGTGCTGAAATCAAGCACATAGCCTTCCTTTTCGGGAACACATTCTTCGGCATATGTGACTGACGGTAAGCCGAGCAACATAGTTAAAACAAGCAAAAAAACCATACTTTTTTTGAACATAATTTTTATCCTTTCCTACAAATTCTTATTTATGAAACACAATGGGTGCGTTGATAATTTGTAAGCTTTTCTTACTCTTTTATAAACTCTTTATCCTTATCAGGTATACCTGATTCATCAGTAACATATCGTTCAACCTTCATGCTTAAACTATACTTTTCACGCAAACAGATGATTTTTGACATCATCGGTGACTTGTGGTGTAAGTCGAGTGCCAGCTGATTTTTCCAACTGTCAATTAAAAGAACGGTTTCGCTGTCGTTCATAGGAAAAAAGTATTCATATTTCAGGTTGCCTTCTTCGGAACGGATTTCATCAGCAATTCCCGTTGAAATCATTTCTTCTGCAAATTTTCTTGCATTTCCGTTTGTGCCTGAATAGTAAATGTTTATTGTTATTGACATATAATTACCTCTGCAAATGCTTGTTTTATAAACTCATTTCAACTCTGCGATCTTTTTCTCAAGCTTCTGAACAAACTGACCGACGAAACATCCGTCAATAAAACGGTGGTTAACGTCAAGAGTCATATTGATAATGTACTTGCCGTTCTGCTCTGTATATTTGCCCCAGACGAGAATCGGTGCGGTGTCGTCTTTGAGTTTCGGGTCGGTGTAATCACGCTCGTTTGAACACATTGTAATATCCGCCCAAGGGATGCACGAAAAAACAATCTGCGATTCTCTTAATCCGCCGAGAGAATATACAGACAGAGGATTGTTTTCACTTTCCATTCGGGCATTTGTTGCAAATTCAATAATATCTCCGTCACAAGGAAGCGACACCATATGAAAGCTCGTTGCACCTTTTTTTAAATCTGTGAAACAAGGCACACGGCGGTCAATTTTAAAGACTTTGTTATCCTCTGTTTCAAGCAGAAATTCGTCGATTTCATTAATAGACTGTGTGCAAAGATATATCAGCGAATAATAGAACGAAATCTTGTTTTTTCTTGTAAATGCAAGCAGATTGGTTATGTCAATATTGAATGCGACGCAGTAATGCGGTGTTGCAATTTTTGAATAAAACTCAAAATGCTCTTTTCTGTCCCAAGCATTTATATCTATTTCTTTTCTCATATGTTTGCTCCTTTATTTCGTCACAACTGACGAGCCGTTTTTTGAAATATTCCATATAAACTCCGCTATATCTTCTGGTGATTCCTGCATACCGTTTCTGACCCAGCATTCAAGTGCGGCGGCGCTGCCCATAATCGTATAAGCTGAAACCATCTGCTTGTAGTTATCCGAGAGATTGTTGCTCTCGGATTTCATTTTGTTCATATTGAATTTGTTGGTCATAACAAAAACACGGTTCATTATTTTTGAACTCAGATGCTTTGAAAAGATGATGTTTGAAAGTGTCTGATTTGCTTTTAGCATACGGCAGACAACCGTAATCGCTTCAACCGTTGTGTTGCTTTCGTTGAGCGATTCGTCAACGGAGTTTATAAGGTTGTTTTCAATGCTTTCATAAAGCTGAGAAACGCTTGAATAATGGGAATAAAACGTGTTTCTGTTGACTGTTGCTTTTCTGCAAAGCTCCGTCGGAGTTATCTTTTCAACGGGTTTATCCTTCATCAGTTCAAAAAGCGCATTTTCAAGCATCTTCTTTGTTCTTTTTATTCTTATGTCCATTTATCGAACACTTCCTCTTTTATCTGTTCGATAACAAGCAGTTACTTATCGAACAGTCTGTTGATTATCTTTATATTCAGTAGTATAATTTAATCGAATAAATTTGTCAACGGAGGCGGAAAACTTGAAAGTTTTATCTTCAAAATTATTTGAGTCCCGTATTCAGAGCTACAACACAACCGCAAAAGAAAAGTTTCTCGGTTATCTTATCGGACCTGCAGGCGCTTTGCTTGTCAATGCGCTTCTTGCTCAGGGATTTCTCAACGTTTTTTATACCGATGAGCTCGGTATGAGCGGAGTATGGGGCGGAATGTTTCTTGTTATCTTTCCTATACTTTCAAAAATCCTCGATGCGATAACAAACCTGATAATGGGTGCAATTATCGACAAAACTAAAACAGTTCAAGGTAAGGCAAGACCGTGGCTTCTGCTTGCAATTCCGCTTGTTGTTATCTGCGGAATATTACTTTACTTTGTGCCGACACACGCATCAACAACCGTCAAGGCAATCTATATTATTTTCACATATAACCTGTACTATTGCTTTGCATTTACAATGTATAACATAACCCATATGATGATGGTGCCGCTTTCGACAAGAAATGATATGCAGAGAAGTCAACTTGCGGTGTTCAACAATGTTGCTAATATTGCAATAACGGGCATTCTTGTTGCTCTTCTTTTCCCGATGCTTGTTCTGCCGAAGATCAAAGGTGATATTGATGCATGGGTAACGTTTATGACGGTTGCGGCAATTATTATGCTGCCCGTTATGCTTCTTGAATATTATTTTACCAAAGAGCGCGTGACCCTTGAAAATCCCGAAAAAGCCGAAGCGGATAACATAGCCTTCAAAGAAAAATTCAAGGCTTGTATGTCAAACAAAAACTGGTGGATTCTTGTTGCGTTCTGGCTTTTTTATTGGGTTGGTCAGCTTACCCGTTCAAATGCCATGACCTACTATGCAAACTGGGTGCTCGGCAGCACTTATGCAGACGGAATTACACAGACTCTGCTCAATGTTATCGGCGGTCTGCCTATGGGTATCGGCATATTTCTTGTCTGGCCTCTTTCAAAGAAATTCGGCAAGAAAACCGTTACTGCAACAGGATTCATTCTCTGTGTAATCGGTGATATTATTACTTTTATTGCGCCCGATAATCTTGTAGTTGTGCTTATCGGTCAGTTCATTATGAATATGGGTATCGTTCCTGCCGCCTATGTTTTCCCTGCGCTTATGGCAGGCGTGTTTGATGAGCTTGAATATAAACACGGTTTTCGCTGTGACGGCGTTGCAACGAGTGTTATCAACTCTATGAACACCATTGCCGTCGGCTTGAGCATCGGCATTTTCAATCTTCTTATCAGAGGCTATATCCAGCCCGAATTTGATGCGGCGGGCAACTGCATGACAACTCAGCCGGACAGCGTTATATCCGCTATTGTATGGGCATTTGTCGGTATGAATATTTTCATTCACGCAGGTCTTGCAATTCTTCTTCGTTTTCTTGACGTTGAACTGAAATTACCTGCAATTCAAAAAATTATCCGTCAAAGACAGATTGATAAATGCAAGGCAAGCGGTGAGGAATGGGTTGAGCCTGCCGAAAAAGCAAGACTTCTTCAGGAAGAACTTGACGCCAAGGCAATTGAATCATTCAAAAGCGAACTTAAAGAAAAATGTTCAAAGAACAGGAAACTGAACTTTGAGGCTGAATTTGAGAAATATATGAAAAAGTTCAATGAGCAGAAACAAAAGGCAAGAACAAAGGCTGAAAAAGAACTGCGTGACGAAGCTGAATATACACGCAAAATGGATGAACAGGCAAAGAAAAAGGGAGTGAAGATATGAGTCGCAGACCCGATATTATAATTATCAATCCCGACCAGATGAGAGCGGATTCTCTGCATCATCTCGGTAATCCTGCTTCATACACTCCGAATCTCGATGCTCTTGCCGATGAAGGCGTCAGCTTCAGCAACGCTTTCTGTCAGAATCCCGTGTGTGTTCCGTCAAGATGTTCGTTTATGACAGGTACTTATCCTCACACAAACGGACACCGAACGATGAGTTATCTGCTTCGTCAGGGCGAAGATAATCTCTACCGTATACTCAAAAACAGCGGATACTACGTCTGGACAAGCGGCAGAGGCGATTGCCTTGCAGGTCAGCAGACAAAGTGGCTTAAGGAGTGCACAAACGAAATCTATAATAAATGCGGTGAAAAACCGAAGGATGAAGGCAGAGGCGAAAAGGGAGATAAAAGATATCTCAGTTTTTACAGAGGGGAAATAACCAATGTTGAAGCCGACGGTATGTGTCACGATAACGATTGGGTATGGACAAAAGGCTGTGAGGATTTAATCCGAAAATCGAAAACCGATGAACCGATTTTTGCTTTTCTCGGTCTTAACAATCCGCATCCGCCGTATCACGCTGAAAAAAGATTTCTTGATTTGATTGACGAATCAAAAATTCCGCCTGCAAAAGCACCGTCAAAACCCGAAGATAAAAAGCCGTCAATGCATTATGAACTCTGCGATGCGCTTGGAATAGGGGATTGGGATGCCGATAATATAACCGCACTCCGAAAGACTTATCTTGCCCAATGCGCAAGGATTGACGAGCTGACGGGCAGAATTATTCAGGTGCTGAAAGACACGGGCAGATATGATAATGCGGCAATATTCTTTTTCTCTGACCACGGCGATTTTACCGCTGATTACGGAATACCTGAAAAGGCACAGAATCTTTTTGATGACTGCCTTGTGAATGTTCCGCTTATCGTAAAACTGCCGAAATATATGCAGACAGACAGCGGCATAAACGATAATCCCGTTGAGCTTGTTGACTTCTTTGCAACTGTTCTTGATATAACAAAAACCGATGCATCATATACTCATTTTGGTCGTTCTCTTATTGAAACAATTGCCGATAAAACAGTATCGGTTCGTGATTTTGTTTGCAGCGAGGGCGGAAGATTGATAAACGAACCTCATTGTACCGAAGAAGTTGAAAACTATTTCGGTGTTGTTGCCGATGAATATGCGCCCAGAATAGGCATTCAGCAGAAAAATGACGGTCAGCACACAAAAGCGATTATGATTCGCACGAAGGATTATAAATATGTTATGCGCCTTTACGAAACCGATGAATTCTATGATTTGTCAAAGGGTGAAGAAACAAACGAAATTGATAATCCCGAATACTCAGATGTTATTGCCGATATGCGTTCAAAGCTTCTTGAATGGCTGTTTGAAACGGCAGACAGTGTGCCGAAAGATAAAGATGCTCGATTCCCTGATGACTTTTATCTCGGAACGGTCAATGCGATGGCAGGCTTCAAGGTATCACCGCTTATCAAGGGCATTATGAAGCTGACTCGCAACGATTTTTCATCGCTCGTAAATAAAGCAATAAAGCTCCTACGAATTGATACAAACGGATTTTATAATAAAAAAATGTAACAGAAAAACCGCTTCACTATGCGTAATGTGCAGTGAAGCGGTTTTGATATAAATATGGTTTTTTGAAGGTTAATTCGACAAATTGAATTTTTTTAGTTTGTTCTTTTGTGACAACAGGCTCCTTTGACAAAGGATCTGTCGAGCAAAACGATACTGAGGATTGGGAGATAATCAGCAAATTAATCCTACGTAAATTCTTGTTTGATTATTGTTTGTGTTTCTTTTTTAATAATCTTTGCGCCGAAAAGGTTATAAACGCCATTGCAACAAAGGCAATAATAACATAGATCGGGAAAATAAACATTCCTAAATTCTGACCCAACAAACCGCAAAGAAGCGGTCCGAAAAGGATTCCGACATAGGCGGATGCCATTTGCAGACTGATAACCGATTCAGAAACATCCTGACCGAAGCTTTCAGGTGCAAGATAATTGAAATTCGGGAACAAGGGACCGTTGCCTAATCCGATCATAAAGAACGCCACAGACCCAAGTATTGAAGGACCGGGAACTGCAAGCAGAAAAAGAGCAACGCCGAGAATACATTCGCCAATCGCAATGATTTTCCAGCTATGTAATTTGTCTGCAATTATGCCCGACAAAAATCTTCCTATTGCCATACCTACAAAATAGAAAAGTATTGTGCTTGCGGCTTGCTCGGTTGTCATATTCTTATATTCAACAAGATAAGTACTGCCCCAACCACTGCAGCTGCATTCGATAGCACAGGTCAGGAAGAACAATACACACATCGACTTAACACCCGGTATCCGCAGAGTTTCACGGATGGTGAGCGCTTTTGCTTCGTTTGTTTCATCTGTACTTTCTGATTTGCTGACCTTTTTCCAAACGGGCAGCGAAATGAACATCAGAATACTGATTGCAATCTGAATAAGAAAAGCGATTCGGTAACCGTTTCTCCAACCGTTTTCGCCGCTGATGACCAATGACAGAACATAAGGGCTGACGGAAACTCCGATACCGTAAAAGCAATGAAGGAAATTCATCTTCTTTGCCGAATAATGCAATGCAACATAGTTGTTTAAAGCCACATCAATTGCACCTGCGCCAAGGCCAAGAGGAACGGAAAGCAACATCATAAACCATATATTCGGCGAAAATGAAAAGCCAATCAAAGCAGTTGCAGTGAGCAGAGTGCTGAATGCCGTCACCTTGCTTGTACCGAATTTGTGAATTAAACGGGCACTGACAAGGCTTGAAAAAATAGTTCCGCAAGCAACTGTTGAAGAAATGAAGCTGCCGTATGAAATCGGAAGATTAAAATCCGAGTAAATCGCAGGCCATGCCGTTCCGAACAACGAGTCCGGCAGACCAATACCGATAAATGCAATATAAATAATTATTAAAAGAAAACTTGCCATAATGTACCTCTGCAAATTCTAATTTGTCGAGTTGATTATATCATACTCACATTAAGAAATCCACTTTAAAAACATCAACCGACGACGGAAACGGATATTCCTGCCGACCATAGAGATATTTATGCTCGATGAATCGTCGTCTTTTCGTCGTCGAAAGTGGGTTTTGAATATATTTTATGGTAGCTGAAAGCATAAGAAAAACCCCACAGAAGTTATTACTTCTATGGGGAAAAGAAAA
>JAZNRJ010000086.1:0-8879 GCA_045590675.1 Acutalibacteraceae bacterium | reverse complement strand
TGAAGCGTAATCATTGAAAGGAGAATTGTTATGAATTCAGACAAAGAAAACGATTTATCCGGTATATTCAAACACTATGAAGCAATGGTAACCATAAGCAATCTGAATATCTACTCAACTGAATTCACCACTCGCATTTATGCTATCAATGAGTTATACAGAAGAGTTATGGGCAAAAAATCAGTTGAAGATTTACATCCCGTCGGTTCGGTAGGTTATTGTCGTGAATTTGACAAGAAGGATCCCGAATATCACCCCGAGGACAGATTCAGAGAAATTTATATGCGTGATGAGAGTTTTGAAAAAGGCGGATACAAATACGGAACCAAGGTGCGAATTGATACACATGACATAAGAAAAACAGGATTGGTTTGTGTACAGATCGGTGAATATCCACTTCTTGCTCTCGTACAAGAATCAGCAGATAAGGTTTTGTTTACGTTTCCTAACCCTTTTATTTCTTGTTTCTCTTGCTCAAAACAAAACCTCGATCAGACTGTTAAATTCATCGGCGTACCTGTATTTGATACTTAATTTTAAGTACATATTTCTGAAAGGAGTTTTGTTATGTACACTGACGCAACGGAGATTTTAGAAATCCTTGAAATTATGTCGCCTGAAGATTCGCTTATGCCGTTTCCTATTCTTGAACTTTTCTGTAGGAGTGCAGGTAAAGACTATGACGACAAAGTTATCCGTTCATTTATGGGAAACGAAAAATATTATCCACATCTTGAAAATCCTGAATATAATGAAAACTCTCGTTTCAGAGAGATTTATGTTCACGATTCAAGTTTTGAAGAAGTGGGCGTAATGGCAGGCAGTAAGATTCGTATAGATACAAGAAGAAAGCCGAGAAAAGGTATTATCTGCGTACAAATCGGTGACCTTCCGCCGTTCCTCACCATTGCAAAGCAAGACAAAGATGATATGATTTTCGGCTTCCTTAATAAAAATTTCGCTTGGTTCTCCTGTCCCGCAGATAAGGTGGATAGAATCGTAAAGTTTATCGGTGTGCCAACTGACAATTAAATTTAACAACACAAGAAACCCCAATGGATTAAAACAACCTTAATCCACTGGGGTTCCTTTTAATATAATTCGTCTTGTATTACAGATTCAATCACATTTCTCGCATAATCTTTGTCAGCCTTTTGGCACGGAACAGCAGATAATCGTGTCCCATTTCACCCAGAAGAATATACCAGTTCAGCTCATTACACAGAGCATAAAGTTCGACCTTTAAATCACAGTATTCAGAGGTTGGATTTCTCTTTTTGTATTCTTCATAAAGTTTCAATTTTTCGCCGAATCCGAGTGTCAGACAGAACAGTTCGTATTCGGGTTCAGCCCACAGCATATCAAACGGATCAACCGCACCTGCAAGTTCACTTTTCCAAAAATCAATTATCAGATTTGGCATCCAGAAATCGCCGTGACACAGGCAAGGTGTGTTATCGGCAACGCTGAATATTTCATCAAAGTTTTTACTAATGAGTTCAACAGCCTCCATAATCTCAACTTCAATCTCGTTTTTCTCAAACTTCTCTTTTGTAAAGGCATAAATGTGAACGAAATAATCCTTGTAATATTCTGCCCAAGTATCATAAACGGGGTTGTCATATTTACCAAACTTGTTATTATGCACGCTTTGTGCGTTCATAAGAGCATCGATAATGCTGTTCCTTAATCGTTTTCTTGACGGAATAAATTTTATGTATTTACTTTTACCACTCATACCCTTGATATATTCCATGCCGAAAAATACGGTATCATTTTCCTGATATAAAAAATAAGTTTTGGGAACTTTATACGAAACCCTGGGAGAGAGATAATCAAGCATATCTTTCTCCTTGCAAATTGCCTCATAGAATTTGCTCGTTTTGACGGCAAGTTCATACGGCTCACTTGTTATTTTTACAAGATAAACCTTCCGCTTGCACCTTTACCAACAGTACGGATTCTCTTAACCTTTGTATTCATTTGTTTTTCGACAACCGATTTAATTAAATCTGCATTCATAAGATTTTATCCTTCCGGTGTATATGTTGAGAGTATTTCGCTGATATCCTGTTTGTAAATGTTACTATCGAGAATGTCACCATTTGCACTGAAACAAATTGCTCTGACATCTGTCGGGTCTTCCCAATAGGGACTTTTATTTTCTTCGCTCAAATCGAAATATTCGCTCAGATATTTAAGTGCGTTTCCGCTTGGAAATATTACGTTGCCTTCGCTTGTCCCAATACCCATTTTATTAAATTCATTAAGAATTTCTCTTGTTATATTGTTGTACGGATTATCATCTTCAGGATTGACAAGCCATGCAGGGTGAACCTGAAGTTTAATGTCGGTTTCTTTTATCGCTTCTGCAAATGCCTTTACATATTTGAGCGGTATTGTTTCCTGATGAAAAGCATCAACAGAAAGCAGTATTTCATTTACACCGCATTCGATTATCTTTTGAGCAACGAGCTTTATTTTATCAAAATCCTTACTGAAATAGCCGTTGGTTATAAGTTGTCTTTTCGGGATATTCATTTCTTTTGCGACTTTATGTATTTCATAAACTGTTTCCCAGCAAAGCAAAGGTTCACCGCCAAAGGTCATAACTGATTCTATGTTGTATTCTTGGGCAATTTTACAGACAGCATTCGCCGCTAAAACCTTGTGGATACTTTCACCGCTGTTTTTGTGTTCACCTTCGGAACAATGTTTGCACTTACCTGTACAAGCCATAGTCACAACAAATTCTATACGGTTAAGATTTTTCAGGTATTTATTCATAATCACTCACCATTGCCGTACCATTTCAATAAATCCAAATAATGTCCTTTGAAATGATAGCTTCTTCCGTTTTTATTAAGACCGATGTTTGTCAATCCCAATTTTTCAAGAATCCTGATTGATTTGCTGTTGCTGATACTTGCATAAGCTTCAACAAACTCAATATTATTCTTTATCTGCGGAATAACAAAGCTGTATAGCGCTTTGAAAACGCCTTTGCCCTGATATTCTGGCTTAAACTGAATTTCTTCCATCATAAATGTGTCTGAGTTTGTGTAATACTGAAAGAAACCAATAATACTGTCAGCATCTTTTATGAGAACAATCTGCCGTTCATCACGTTTCAAGCCATCATTTACTGCTTCATACCAACACCTATAATCTTCTTCTCTTGTGTTTCCTGTCGGAGCAATTATTTCCATATTGTCTGCAAGGATGATGAATATATCGCAAGCTATGGTTGGAAAATCAGGTTTGTTCAGATATTCAAATTTTACATTAAATGAATCCATCTTTTATATCCTTTTCATCAACTTAAAATATTCCCCGTCTTTGTCTGCACCGTCAAACAACACTTCTGTAAATCCGTATTTTCTGTACAGGTGCAGAGCATTTACATTGTCTTTATCAACACCGATAGTCATTTCAGAAAATCCCATTTCCTTGGCTTTTCTTACAAGAAACTCAAGAATTTCACTTCCGATACCACGACCGCGGTATTCCTTTTTGACAATCATTCTTGAAACATATACCCTACGATTCGGTATTGTATAATCAGGGTCATTTTCATCAAGAACTAATGCACCCTCACCGATAAATTTACCATTGATTTTATATATGAACACAAGACGGTTTCCTGATTTAATCTCAGCAAACCATTTGTCTGTCAAAGGTTGCGTCTTCATATTCCAGATGTTTGAACATTTATGATAATCTTCGGGTTTAAGTGGTTCTAAAACTATGCTTGCATATTCAGTAAAAGCTTTGTTCAAAAACATATACTTCATTTTGGCAATATCTTTTAATGAGTGTGATTTCATAAGATGCTCTATAAATCTGCAACCGAGAAAATATCCCACATCGGAACGCCCGTTATATGAACACCAATCACCAAAAAAGTCCTGAACACTTATCTTTTCATCAAGACGGCGGAGATATTCTTTCTTTATATCATTTTCGTTTTCATAGCACCAGCTGAGCCATCCGTCCTTGTCCTGATGATAAAATTCATTGTCACCACACAGAATGTGTTCACAAACCATGGCAACGCCTTCCTGATAAAGTTGCTGTATAGCTTTTCTGCGTTTTGTAAAATCAGGAAGGTAGAGATTACCGTACATTTTGTGCCATAAATGACCGATTTCGTGAAGAATCAGGGCACGCATATTTGTTTCGTCGCCCCAATCAAGCTCGATGATTTTTTCAATCCCCAAAAGAACGGTGCTTTTGCCGTCAAGTGTAGTTGCCCAACCCGCACCATTGCAAAGACCGAGATACAAAATGATGTTAATGTCAGGCTCTGTGTCAAAAAGCTTTGTTAAGTTATCATTCAATGTATCAATTACTGTCTGAAAGTTTCTGCTAACGAAATTAATCTTTTCCTCATTCAAAGCAGATTCAAGAACAGGAAGAACACTTTTATTAAAATCATATTCTTTTGCATCTTTTTCACATTCTGACGGAAGTTCTTTTGATATTTTTTCTGCATATTTCCGCCATAAATCAATACTGAATCCATTTGCAAAAACTGATTTGATTTTATCACAAGTATTTATGATTTTCATGATTTCACCCTATTTCACTGCAAGTGTAGCGATATACTGCGGGTAGTATTTGCCGATTTCGTTGCCACCGGGTCTGTCACGGTCTTCATATAAAGCTTTGAGCATAAATCCCGCTTTCAGCTGACCGCCGATTTGCTCGTCCAATGTGTGGCTGAACTGTATACCGTCACCGTTTGCAATCATTGCATCACGTTTTTCTTTCGGCATTTTGAGAGGATTGAACGGCAAAGGATTAACCACTTTTAATGGGTCACTTTCATCAAATAAATAGTCAATACCGTTATCAAGACCCGAAAGCAACCTGCCACCTTT
Source organism: Acutalibacteraceae bacterium (assembly GCA_045590675.1). GTDB lineage: Bacteria > Bacillota > Clostridia > Oscillospirales > Acutalibacteraceae > CAG-177. The sequence continues at coordinate 3,996 of JAZNRJ010000086.1, read as the reverse complement.
TTTTAGTACACGGTAGCACTCATTCCAGACGTGATAAACATCCTCCACATAGACATTTGAAACGGGATGAAAAATCAAATCAAAACTTTCATCTTCAAAGGGAAGTGTTTTTGACATATCACCCTTGATTATTTCAATGCGGTATCCTTCTCTTTCAGATACCATTCTCTCTGCTTCAAGTTGCTTGTCGGAATAATCAAACACAGTACAAACTGCTCCCAGCTTTGAAAGCACAGGCATCTGCTGACCGCCGCCACTCGCAAGTCCCAATACCTTTTTGCCTTTTAATTCACCAAACCAATCGTGAGGAACTGTAATGCAGGGAGTGAGATAAATTGCAAAATTGTCGGCAGTGGTTTTCACGTATTCTTCGTGGCTTATGGGTAACGTATATTCACAACCGTCTTCTGCCCACGAATCCCAAGTTTCAGAATTTATTTTAGTGTAGTCAATCATAGTTTAATCCTCTAATTTCTTCGCAAAATGTACCAGCCTTGCAGCTTCGCTAAAGCCTAAACTCTGATGTAGTTTAATGCTGGCATCATTTGATATTTCGCAGTCACTTGCAAATTCTTTACAACCTTTTGATTTTGCCCAATTCTGACAGCAAGTTACAAGTTCTGTTGCAAAGCCTAAATTTCGGTATTTTTCTTTGACATAAACACCTTCAAGATATCCTACAGGACTACTGTGTGTACCTTCAACATAATCTTTACGAACCCCGCAATGAGCAAATCCGACCATTTCTTTATAACAATACAAGGTGAAAATCATATCATTTTCGCTTTTGATTATTTCTTTTACTTCATCGCACATTTCAGCCAAACTGTGATGAGGCCAGAGTTCACACGCAAGACGGGCAATTTTTTCATAATCTTTTTCACGGGCAGTATAACTATTCCAACACTGTTTCCAGACCCACGTGTGAGTAGAAACTCCATTTATTAAATCAAACTCTACTTTGTCCCAAAGCTCAACCATTGATTTGCCGTCAAACACCTTTGCATTTAACAATTCATCTGCTGTTTCAAAATCATATCCGTTTTCTTCTGCACCTTTCATTCTTCCAAACCAGTACAGTTTGTGTTCGGTGCAATAACCCATCCAGATATCCTGATAATCTTCATCATCAGTTATATGGAAATTGATTTCATAAACGCCGTCTTTTTCTATCAATCTTTCTCTGAAATACTCATATTTTATAGGAAAGTTTTCTCTCATGATTTCACCTTAAATCCCTTTGGTGTGTTCGTCAAAATTAGCTTTTATAACCCGTCTTTCTTTGTCTGATAAACTCCAGATGTGAATACCTGTATCTGCGGTGTTGAAGAAATATATACAATCAACAGACATATTGAAGAAAGAACGGTAAAGCTGATTTATCATTCCACCGTGTGAAACAACTGCTATTGTTTCATCTTGATCAGCTTCTTCTAAAATTCTTGCGAGTGCTTTTTCGGCTCTTTGTCTGAACTGGACCTGAGATTCCTGACCGTAAACCGCCTTATCAATCGGCAAATCGGGAATATCGGGATATTTTTCTCTTACTACCGCTCTGGGTAATCCGGCAAGGAGACCATTGTTGAATTCCATTAAATTCTCATCAAAAATAATAGGAACTCCGATTTCGTCAGATAAGTGTTGTGCTGTTTGTTTCGCTCTCGTTAATGTACTGGCATAAATTTTCGAAATGTCATAATTATCAGAAACATATTTTGCCATAGCCTCGGCTTGTTTGTGACCTCTCTCAGTTAATGCAAAATCTGCTCTGCCTTCGTGAACATCAAGCAAATCTGCTTCAGATTCGCCATGTCGAATAACAAGTAATTTCATAGTATCAAGTCCTTTTATAAGTTTGAATTCATATCAATAATGATATGATTATTCTTTGTATGAGTAACATGGTTTGATAGACTATCTGAAAGTAAAAATATTACATACTCATTTTTCTTTAGTTCAGCAAGATATTTCTGTTTTCTGCCGTAAACAAAAACTTTTGTATCGTTATTTAACTTAATATAAAGGTCAACATTATCGTAAGGTGATTGACTGCCATCGTTCACGCCGTTAAAACAGGCAGTAACAACTGAAATCTCTGACAAATCAATACCAAGTAATTTTTCAAGAACCGACGGCAATAAATGTTCATCACCGGTAACGCTATGAAGATATGGATAAAATCCCTTGATAATCCGCAAATGTTCATTATCTCTGACGATTATATTTTTCAGTTTTACAAACTCATTTAACTCCATTTATATCACCTTGATAAACAACATCTATTTCATCTTCATTTGGCTCTTCAAAGATTGAAGCAAATTTTCCAGCAAGCTTATCGTCAACATAATAAGCACTTGTTTCTTCGGCTAATACCTCACCATTTCTTTTCTCTAAGCGCGCCTTCCAAGTTTCATCACTGATATCAACGTAATGGAATTCGCACTCTATATTTCTGCTCTTATAGAACTCTCGGGCATAATCCCGTTCTTCCTTCAGCCAGAAGCCCCAGTCAAGAATCACATTGATTCCGACTTCAATAAGCTCCAATGATTTGTTGAATAAGTATGTTTGAGTTCTTTCTACATAATCATCGTGTTTATCACCACAATGCTGACCGAACAAAGCAAGAGTTATTTCGTCTGTAGATAGCAACACAGCGTTATTCTGAACACGCAACTGCTCTGCATATGTGCTTTTCCCACTACAGATTTTACCGCAGATTAAATATACTTTTGCCATAATGGACACCTCATTTAATAACTTTTTTCAAAACACGCAAGAATTAAACCCGGCTCCGTTTCAAGCCTTTTACCTGAATCTGTATAACCGCATTTAATATAATATTTTCTGTTCTTATCCAGGTCTTCAGGAAAATCGACATATAACTTTTTCGGATTTTTTAAAAACTTTTCAAATTGTAAAATTGCCTCTGTTGCGATTCCTTTGCTTTGAAATTCAGGTAAAATGTACACTCTTGTCAAATAGTATTCACCTGATGTTAAACTTTCTATAAACGGTGTAGAACCTTTAAGTCGATATAAAATTCCACCAACAATTTCACCATCAAAAAGAACTGTCAGATAAAGAAATTTTGTATTATCCAATCTGCACAGAATATCTCTTTTATCTCTCAGATACGGGTTACCCTCGTCATGATACATTTCATAAAGAGGCTTAAAGGCTTTTTGTTGAATACTTGTCAGAATATCAACATCTTCCATTGTGGTTAATCTTAATGAAATCACTTTTTATTCCTTCCTCGCTTTCACAATCAAAAAGTTCGGTTTGATATATTCCTTTATCCACCCAGGTACTTTTTCAATTACCCATTCTTCAGGTATAGGTTCGCACACTTCTTCGATAATAAATCCTGCTTTTGAGAGTGCATTGATAATATTACTGAAGGTGCGGTGATATTTTATAACACCGTCAACATACCAATGGATTCTGCGTTCTCCCGGTTGATTATAGTTAGAAAAAGTATAAGAAATCTTTTCTCCGTTTTCGTTCTTGTTGAAATGACCTGCACCGTCAACGGTTGAAGTTATAATCGGATGTTCCTGAGAAAATAAAAGGAGACCTTCTGCATTCAGAACAGAATACATATCTTTTGCGAAAGCATCAAAATCCTTTACATAATGAAAGGCAAGTGAACTGTAAATAAAATCAAATGTTTTACCGAGTTCAGATATATCTGTCATGCTCATATTGCGATATTCAATTTTATCATCGTAGGATTCTTTTTTGGCAACGGAAAGCATCTTCTCTGATATATCAATGCCGACAACTTTGTCTGCACCTCTTTTTACAAAGTCAATGCAGTTGTGTCCGTAACCGCAACCAAGATCAAGAATGGTTTTGCCTTTCAGGTCAGGCAATAATTTCCGCATTGCAGGTTGTTCAATCAGATCATTGGCATTACAATCACTTTCACGAAGAACTTTATAACCATTGAAAAAAGTTTCATTATCAAATATGTTCTGTCTGCTCATAACT
>JAZNRJ010000085.1:0-8116 GCA_045590675.1 Acutalibacteraceae bacterium | reverse complement strand
TGCTTTCGATTGCATCTTCAACATTAGTTAATGTTTGTTTCAACCCATCTTCAAACAGACAGTCAAAACATTTCTTTTCTATACGATTTCTGATAGATTCCTTGAATGATAATTTGTTGTTTTCTCCTAAACCGAATACATCGGATGTAAGATTAATACAAAAACCTAATTTGTAATTTCGATGTATTGCACTGCATAAATCTGTTTCTGTATAAGCCTCAGCAATTCCTGCCAGAAAAGCTTCCTCACCATCTATTTGTTTGTAAATATAAGGTTCCTTTGACATGAAAATCAACTCCTTGTTTTGATATCTGAATTATATATTAAAAAACATTATAAAGAAATAACCTGCCAAAAGTAAAGAGACATTAGTTGGACTTTGGTTAGTGTTGTCTTTATGTATTCAAGTTTTAATCATCAATCATCGGTCGGTACACCTATGAAATTTACTATACTATCCACCTTATCTGCGGGGCAGGAGAACCAAGCGAAATTTTTGTTAAGGAATCCGAAAATCATATCATCTTTATGTTGTTTTGCGATGGTGAGAAACGGTGGATATTTTATGCAGGAAACAACAGATATGATTCATTTCAGAAAGGTTGAAGAAGGCAGATTTTCTCTCAATCATCTCAATCCCCGTCACGGTTCAATACTGCATATTACCGATGCGGAATATGAGAAACTGATTTTTGTAACTCCGGTGGTGTAATTACTTATATACCAACAACATAATAAGAAGGCAGATAAAAAACCTGCGTGCATATCTTGGCTTGAGAATTGGACGAAGATTTTACATATATGGTTTTGTTGCAGAGATTAAACAATAAAAACAAATTTACCATATTTATTTCATCAGAACGATGTGTTATAATGTATTTATAATGTGAGATAAGGAGATTTTTCTATGACAAACAGAGAACGTGCGATGAACATTCTTCATTATAAAGATGCCGACCGCTTGCCTGCCGTTCATTTCGGTTATTGGGGCGAATTGCTTGTTGAATGGGCAGAGCAGGGGAAAATCCCCAAGGAGCTTGCCCACGGCAATGGGGACGGCAACGAAAAGGACAGAATCCTTGATGAACTCATCGGCTGGGACTTCAACTGGTCTTGCACAAGAGGTGCAAACAACGGTCTTTACCCGAGATTTGAAGAAAAGGTGCTTGAAGTTTTACCCGACGGCACAAAAAGAGTGCTCAACAGCGTGGGTGTTATTGAAAGAATCAAACCGGGCATCACTTCAATTCCGTCTGAGGATGACTACACTCTCAAAGACAGAGAAGCGTTTGAAACTCTTTACAGACCCAAAATGCAGTTTACTCCCGACAGAGTTGATTTTGAATATTTCAGAAATTTTAACGAAACAAGAGATAAGGAAAGACCAATCGGTCTGAATCTCGGCAGCGTGCTGGGCAACATCCGTGATATGACATCGGTTGTCGGCATGAGTTATTTGATGTATGACGAAGATGAAGAATTGTTTGCTGATATTGTTGATACATATGCTGAAATGCAGTATCAGTGTGTAAAGTCAATCCTTGAAACAGGTGCAAAATTTGATTTTGCACATTACTGGGAGGATATCTGCTTCAAAAATGGTCCTTTGCTTTCGCCCGAAATCTTTGATGAACTTTGTGCTAAGCACTATAAAAAGAGAAATGATCTTTGCTACCAGTATGGCATTGATATTATTTCTCTCGACTGCGACGGCGTAACAGAGAAACTGCTCCCCACATGGTTTGAAAACGGCGTCAACACAATGTTCCCAATTGAAATCGGTGTATGGGGCGACCAGTTTGAACCTGCAAGGAAGAAATACGGCAAGGGAATGCTGGGCGTTGGCGGAATGGATAAAACCGCACTCCGCAAGGACAAAGCAGCGGTTGATGCTGAAATTGAAAGAATCAAGCGTCTTGCATCAATGGGCGGATTTATTCCTTGCCCCGACCACAGACTGATGCCCGGCACAAAATTTGAGCTTGTTCAGTATTACGCAGAAGAAATAAAGAAAATCAGATTTTAATTGTTAAATAACCCTTGTTTTTCACAGTACAAAAGTATAAAATAAAACTAAAATACATAAACAGGAGAAATCGTTATGAGTATCTATCTTGAAATATCCGAAAACCTTCAGAAAGGAAAGGCAAAAATTGTTAAAGAGCTTGTTCAGAAAGCTGTTGATGACGGGCTGTCTGCTGCACAGATTCTTAATGAAGGTTTAATTTCCGGCATGACCGTTATCGGCGAAAAGTTCAAGAATAATGAAGTTTATGTTCCCGAAGTTCTTATTGCGGCAAGAGCAATGAATATGGGCGTGCAGATTCTCAAGCCTTTGCTTATTGAAGATGGTGTTCAGTCAACGGGTAAGGTGTGCTTAGGTACCGTTCAGGGCGATATGCACGATATCGGCAAAAACCTTGTTAAGATGATGATGGAGGGCAAGGGCATTGAGGTTGTTGACCTTGGCACCGATGTTGCCCCAGAAACCTTTGTAAACACCGCAATTGAGCAGAATTGTCAGATTATCTGCTGCTCGGCACTGCTCACAACAACAATGGAAGTTATGGCTGATGTTGTTAAGTGTGCCGAAAACGCAGGCATAAGAGATAAGGTCAAAATTATGGTCGGCGGAGCACCCGTTACGGAAGATTTCTGCAATAAGATAGGTGCGGATAAATACACCTCCGATGCCGCAAGTGCAGCTGATGCCGCCGTTGAGCTTTGCAGCTGATATGAATATAGAAAAATATTTAAATAAACCCGAAATCTTTCAGTATAAACTGATTGAAACAAGTGATATTTCGTTTTCGCAGGAAGTTGTTGATATGTGCAAGGCTAACCGCTGCGGAAAATACGGCACCTGCTGGACCTGCCCGCCCGGCGTAGGCAATCTTGATGAGCTTGAGAGAAAAATCAAAAGCTATAAAACCGCCTGTGTTTTTACCTGCAAATATGACCTTGAGGACAGCTTTGACTTTGAGGGTATGATTGAAGGTCAGAAAAGCGCAAAGCAGGTTTTGATGAGTATAACGGAAAGCCTTCGTACAGACGGTGAAAAATTCATGGCTCTCGGCTGCGAGGGCTGCGGACTCTGCGAAAAATGCACTTATCCCGATGCACCCTGCCGTTTTCCCGAAAAGGCTGTGCCGTCGGTTGAAGCCTGCGGAATCAATGTTGCCCGGCTTGCGAAAAAATCGGGGATTAACTATAACAACGGTTCAAAAACCGTAACATATTTTTGCGTGATACTTTTCGGGTGATTATATGAAGAAAAAAGTAATTGAATTATTAAAACATAAAAACAAAACTGTTCCGATTTTGTCATTTCCTTCAACCCAGCTTCTCGGAATAAGCGTAAACGAGCTTATTTCGTCGGCTGAAATGCAGCTTCGGGGAATGCAGGCTATTGCAGAAAAATTCAGCGTCGGGGCGTCACTCAATATGATGGATTTATCCGTTGAGGCTGAGGCATTCGGCGCAAAGATCCGTTTTTATGACGATGATATTCCTGCAGTTGAAAAGGGCATAATTGATGATATTGCCGATGCTGAAAATATCGTTGTTCCCGAAGTGGGAGCAGGCAGAACAAGCATCTGCATTGACGGAGTAAAAAAAGCAAAAGAAAAAATAACCGATATTCCCGTTTTCTGCGGAGTTATCGGCCCTTATTCCCTTGCAGGCAGAATTTTTGATATGACCGAGCTTATGATGGAATGCTTCGACAGCCCCGATGAGGTCAGAATTCTGCTCTCAAAAGCAACGGAATTTACAATCAGATATATTAAAGCGTTCAAAGAAATCGGTGCAGACGGCGTTATTATGGCTGAGCCTGCGGCAGGTCTGCTTTCGCCTGCGCTTGCAGAAGAATTTTCGTTTCCTTTTGTTCAGCAGATATTCAACGAAATAAACAGCGATGATTTTATCGTATGCTATCACAACTGCGGCAATGCGGCAGGAGATATGCTTGATATGATAGGTGAACTTAACGCAGATATAATCCATTTAGGTAATGCAATCAACATAAAAAAAGCTCTTGAAGAGTTACCGAAAGATAAAATTGTTATGGGTAACGTCAACCCTGTTCTGTTCAGAACGGGAACACCCGATGATATTACAGCCGATGTGCAGAAGGTGTTTGATGAATGCTCAATGCACGAAAACTTTATGATTTCAACGGGATGCGATGTTCCCGCCGCATCAAAATGGGAAAACATCGAAGCGTATTTCAAAAAGGTAAATGAGCTTTATGCATAAGGTAATAATCAACGGCGAAACTAAATATGCAAAAGACGGAACGCTTTTGTCCGATTTGTTGATTAAATCGGGTAAAGGTGTAGACCACCATTGCGGCGGCAGAGGAACGTGCAGAAAATGTGTTATTACCGTCAACGGCAAAGAAGAACTTTCGTGCCAATACATAATCAAATCTGATATTTCCGTTGAGATTCCCCAAAACGGCGAAATAGTTTCCGAAACGGGAGCAATTGAAACGGGAAAATTAACGGAAAATCTTTGCTTTTCTCTCGATATAGGCACTACAACTCTTGCGCTTGCTCTTGTTTCCCTTGATGAGGGAAAAATAATAAAAGTCATAACACACACAAATCCTCAATGTACATTCGGTGCTGATGTTATGACAAGGATTGATTATTGCTATAAAAACGGTGTTGATAAACTTCAAAAAGCCGTTATATCCGAAATCAATTCGATGATATCCGAATTCAATCTGCAAAGCATTGAAAAGCTTTATGTATCGGGCAACGCAACGATGCTTCATTTCTTTTTCGGCATTGATTGCTCGTCAATGGGTGTTGCACCGTATACTCCCGAGTTTCTTGAAAGCAAAACCGAAAAAGCTGAAAATCTCGGTATAATCGGAATTGAAACGGTTGAAAGTCTGCCGTCAATCGCCGCTTTTGTGGGTGCTGATATTGTTGCAGGTCTCAATTTTGTCGGTATGCCCGAAAGCAATAAACACAACTTACTCATTGACCTTGGCACAAATGCCGAAATCGTTTTGTTTTCTAAAAAATCGGCTCTTTGCACCGCCGCTGCGGCAGGTCCGTGCTTTGAGGGTGCAAATATTTCGTGCGGAATGAGTGCAACAAGCGGCGCAGTTTATTCATATTCCGAAGATAAAATCAAAACAATTTCCGACGCACCCGCAAAAGGTATATGCGGCACGGGTCTTGTTGATATCATTGCATATCTTCTCGACAAAGAAATTATCGATGAAACGGGATATATGGAAGATGATTTTGAAATTGCAGAGGGCGTATGCATAAATCAGGCAGATATAAGGCAGTATCAGCTTGCAAAATCGGCTGTTTATTCTGCAATTATCACTTTACTGCAAATGGAAAATATCACTTTTGATGATATCGGTAAAATGTATATTTCGGGCGGTTTTTCGGCGAAAATCAATATTGAAAATGCCGTAAAAACAGGACTTCTCCCGAAAGAATTAAAAAACAAATGCGTTGCAATAAAAAACAGCAGTCTGCTCGGTACTGTAAAATATGCCTGCGAGAAAAATGACCTTGCAATTTATATTGATAACTCAACATATGTTGATTTGTCTGCAAATCAGACTTTTTCAGATTTGTTTATCGAAAATATGATGTTTGAGGTGTAATAATGACAGAGCGTGAACGATTTATAAAAGCACTCAAAAGAGAGCCGATTGAAGGACATTGTCCCACCTTCGAGCTTGTATTTTTTCTGACTCTTGAAGCAATCGGAAAAATTCATCCCTCACAGCAGCGTTTTGACCAATGGAATCAGATGAGCAAAACGGAGCAGAAGCTCCATATTGATTATATCGCTGATTGTCACATTGAAGTTGCCGAAAAATATCATCACAGCGCAATTTTTGTGCATCCCAATCCGTGGGGATATGAGAATATAGTCAGACTTCTTGAAACGATAAGAGAAAAATCGGGCGATAAATATTTCCTTATGATTCACGGCGACCCGACCTTTGAAATCCCCAACGGTGAGAATATGATGGAATTCACCGAGAGAATGTATGAGGATGAAGACGGACTCAAAGCAGAGGCGCAAAAGCGTCTTGATGATCGGGTGAACCTTGCCGAAAAACTTGCAAAACATCACGTTTTGCTTGACGGCTTTGCGCTTTGCTCGGATTATTGCTTCAATGTGAATCCGTTCTTTTCGCCGTCTATGTTTTCCGAATTCATTGCACCGTATCTTCAGAAAGTTATAAAAGATTATCGTGATATGGGATTTTACTCAATCAAGCATACCGATGGCAATATTATGCCGATAATCGATCAAATTGTTGAATGCAAGCCCGATGCGCTTCATTCGCTGGACCCTCAGGGCGGAGTTGACCTTGCTGAGGTAAAACGGCTTTACGGCGACAGAGTTGCTCTTTGCGGTAACGTAAATTGCGGACTTCTGCAGACGGGTACAGAGGAAGAAGTAATTGCCGATGTCCGCCGCTCACTTCGTGACGGTATGAACGGTTGGGGATATGTGTTCTGCACCTCAAATTGTGCATATACGGGTCTCCCGCTTGAAAGATATGAACTTATGAACCGAATCTGGTATGAAGAAGGAATATATAAATAACACAAAACCGCTTCCAAAGAAGCGGTTTTTTTATTCTCTTGCAAGCTTGTATATCAAATTATAGGCAAATTCGAGGTCATCAACCGAGCAATGCTTCTGAATGAAATGCGAGGTGCAGCATATCCATCTTTTGCCTTTGAGGAGCGAAAAAATTCGTCTGATTTCCTTTTCAAGCGCTTCTCTTTTCAGAATTCCTATTGCAGACTGAACGCATATTCCGCCCATAATCGCGAAATTGTTGCTGTAATTTTCAAGATAGAAATCAAGCGGCATATTTGCGTTTTCCTGCCAGGGATGAACAACATCAAATCCGATGTCACACACACCGTCAAGCACTTTTCTGATGCATCCGTCGGAATGAAGGCTTGCCAAAACACCTTTGGAATGAATATGATCAACAATCATTTTCATGTTAGGATATATGGTTTCCTTCCATGTGTCGGGGCTGAAAAGTATATCCTTCTGCGAGCCCCAGTCGTCCGAAATGTGTATCATATCTGCACCCAAAGAAATGCACTTGTCGGCAAATCTCATTGTCCATTCAGCCTGCCGTCTGTAAAGCTCACAAAGCTCTTCGGGGTAAAGTGCGGTGTATAAAAGATGGTTTTCAATGCCGAAAACTGTGTTGAAATGCTCAAAAAGTCCCGGTGTTTGCATATAGCAGAAGCGTTCTCTCTGTTTGTGATGAGCAATTTCTCTTTTTACCTGCTCGAAATCCGAATCGTTATCGGGTACGGTGAAAAGATTATAATCAAGAAGCACATCCGGGGTAAGTTCATTGTGTCGGGCTCTTATTTTATCAAACGATTCGCCGTCAAATGACCACGGGCCGCCGAAAATATGCGCCGCATCAAACTCGAATTTGTCCTCAAAGTCTTCAACGCTTCCGAACTTCATTGAAATTTCAACGCCGAGATTTTCTTTGAGCCATCCGTATATAGGCTGATGGTCGATTTCTTTGCCGAGAATTGTATTGCATACTCTTTCTGTACTGTTCATATACTCACCTCTGATGTTTTATCATTCATAACAATGCTTCTTTGTTGTTTTTTATAATTTAAGTTTAACATACAGAAAGATTTTTATCAACTGAAATTAAAGTGTGGTGATAAAAACCAACACCCCATGGATTTGACTCCATGGAGTGTTGCTGTATGTATGGTTTAATCATCAATCATCGGTCGGTACACCTATGAAATTTACTATACTATCCACCTTGTTTGCGAGACAGTAAAACCAAGCGAAATTTTTGTTAATGAAGCCGAAAATCATATCGTCTTTATGTTGTTTTGCGATGGTGAGAAATGGTTGAAAGTCACCGATTTGTACGCAGATGATACCTTTTCTCGGCTTTCTCCTTGTGTCAATACGGACTTTGCTACCCGCTATTACATCCACTTCTTCAAAACCTGAATCGTGAACATAAATCTCTCTGAAACGAGAGTTTTCATCGTATTCAGGATTTTCAAGCTGTGGGAAATATTTTTCGTTTCCCATAAATGAACGGATAACTTTGTCG
>JAZNRJ010000084.1:0-2926 GCA_045590675.1 Acutalibacteraceae bacterium | reverse complement strand
ACGTGTTTCAAGCGGCACGGTTTTATCAATGGCATTCAGAGTTGCGTGTTCAATGCCTGCAACAAGAATTTCCGCTTCTCTGAACTGCTCGTCTGTCCAATCGGGGCAGTATTGAGCAAAAACCTCTTTTGCACGGGCGGTATCATTGTTGTGGATAATCTCAAGGCATTTCGGGCTTTGATAGGTCGAAATAAAAAAGTCTTTCGCAACCTCGCTTTCTTCGCAAGCTGCTGCCATTGTCATCAGCTCAAAGCAAAGAGCAAGCAGTGAACTTATGCCGTCATCTGCTTCTTCCTTTATCATCTTCCACTGATATTTGCACAGCAAATCCGTGAGCACCGCAAGAACATCGTCCTTCGAGTGAAAATAAAATGTGTAGTTACCTTTGCTTATTCCGAGCTCATCGCAGACCATTTTTACGCTTGATGCCGAATATCCGTACTCAAGAAACATTCGGGTTGAAACTCGGATAATTTTATCTTTTGTTGTTTCTTTCTTCGCCATAGTGCCTCCTTAAAAATATATTGCACTCGTACTATGCATAATTTAGCACGAGTGCAAATAAATGTCAATATGTTTTTAAAAAATTCGCTGCATTGGCAATTTAAAAACTGTTACAGAGAAATTGGCACCATAACAGCTTTTCACATAAAAAAGAGCCCTGAATTTGAAGTGAACCCCAAAGATTAGACAAAAATAAATATTAAATTGTTAACGAATGAGTTCGGTATTGTACCGGACTCATTCCCATACTGTCAAAAAACCGTGCATCTCGGATTAGGAGAAGCACGGTTTTTTAGTGTGTTGGTATGAACATTTGAAAAACGTGGAGAAAAAGCGATAAAAGTCAGTAGGATTGTTGTTTTTGAACTTCCACATACCGTGTTTTTCTTTGGCATCGGCAAACACTCGTTTAATTGTCTGACTCCGCATCGAGTACGTTTTCTTACCCAAAGGAGAATGTCGTATATCTTCTGCTCGTTCTATGTATTCATCCCATATATGTCTGTTTATGACCTTCTGTGTATTCTTACTTTCTGTACACTGTGCTCTGAACTCGCATTTTCCACATTTTTATTGTAAATTGATAAAACAACATAACTGACGATAAATAACGAAGCACCAAGGCTGTAAACCTTGGTGCTGTGTTTCTGATAAAACTATTTTACAATTTTCTTGGTTTTTACAAGCTTACTGTTTGCGTTGATATATGAAAACTTACGGCATTTAAAAAGCTCTTTTCTCCCCTGTTCGCTTCTTGTGAATACAAGGTCAAACTTACCGCCTGCGGATTTGAGATTCTTTGCAAGGATTTGAGCTGTTTCTTTATTAACTCCGATAATTGACGGGCAGGCATAGCTCTGAACGTAATTTGTTGTCTGGAGCTTTGAGATGCCCTTTGTGCCGATCAAAACATATCTCGGGTCATCAATCGGAGAAAGAAGCTCGGATATTGCCTTGGCAAAAACATTCTTTTCACGCACCGTTGCTTTTTCAAGCGAGCAATTTATTGTATTGTGTTTTTCGGATTTTTTAACAGAAACCGTTGCTCCCCTGCTCTCGATTTCACCGATTTCTTTGAGCGTGCGGAGAACTGCCCCCGAAATGTTTGAAACCGTTTTTTCGGGCGAGGAATTCTTCATAACAACACTTGCACACTTAATAAGGAAAACAGCTGCAACAGCCGCAATGATGAAGCCGAGCAGACCGCCGAAAAATCCGGATGTTGCTATTATAATTATTGCAAGAACAACCACAACAGCAAGAACAATTGCATAAATCTTGTTTTTATGAACCGCCTTTGCAGGCTGTACTTCGGCAGGAATCTCGCTGACATCGGCAATTTCGGGTCTTGCTTTGCCCTTTACGGCGGCGTTCCATCTGCCTGACATAACGTTTCTTGCGGCGGCAAGTGACAACATCTGATTATTAATATTTTCAAGACCGTTTGCATCATAGGGTGCTTTGAGAATATCAATTCTGTCCGTGCCGCTTTCGATAACATCGCTATTATATGCAGGAGCCTGGAAGCAGGCAAAACGGCGCTTCATCGTTTCAAAATCATCGCTGACGATTTCGTCCTTTGAATCAGGCTCAACTGTAACCAAATGCCAGATATTTGATACCTTTTCGGGATTCTTTTTATCAATTCTTATTGCTCTGCCTCGCATCTGGTTAGAAAGCATAAAGCTGCCCACAAAGCTTGCAAGGATAAGGGAATTGATATTCGGCGAATCCCAGCCTTCACCAAGCAGAGATTTTGTACCGATAAGGACATTAATAACACCAAGCTGAAACGCTTTTGTTATAATGCTAACCTTATTTTTGTTTGAGCCGCTGAAAATGATTTCGGTGTGATTTGTGTTTTCGAGCTTCTTTATTCTGCAAGGCACACCCTCGTTATATGCGATTTCCTGCGCAGTTTCAACGGCTGAATCGGGCAGAATCACAAGCGTACCCGAAAGCACGGCAACCTTTGCATCGGGCTTTGTTCTGCGGATTGATTCAAATACTGGAACCGTACCGAGAGCGTGGATTTCTTCATCCGTACCGACGAGCTTGAGCATATCCTTTTTGATGTAGTCGGTTAGAATGAGCATACGCAGAGAGTCACTGAGATTCTGATACTCACTTGCAACAATGCTGTTAATGCTGGCAAGCTTACCGGTTGAGGAAACAAGCATTTTATTTATTTTATCATTTGAAGCAAGGCGTACCTTCCTTTTTTCGATAAGAGCTTCTTTTGAAAGAATCGCTTTCAGTTCTTCGGTGATTTCTTCTGTGAAGATATCGGGCTTATCAATGATAAACTGAAATGCTTTTTCAGCTTCAACAATTGAATAAGCAAGCGATTTTCTGCCCTCAAAAACCTTTTCCTCAAAGCTTTTTGAAATGTTTGCGCCGCCTTTTTTCGCAACACAGACAA
>JAZNRJ010000083.1:0-6758 GCA_045590675.1 Acutalibacteraceae bacterium | reverse complement strand
AAATATTCAATCAGATAATCGCCTTTTTCAGAAGTATATTCTCATTCTGATTTTGACACAGTCGGCTGTTGTTTAAATGCAGCAGCCGGCTCCCTTCCTTTGAAAATAATTCGGTTTTTAAAACTTTTATATACCGTCAGGAGCCAATTTTATGAAAAAGAAGAAAATAGCAAATATAGTGATGGTTGCTGTCATTATTGCTATCGCAGTATCGAGAATCCTGGGTGGCGGTCATATCAAAGGCTGGGTTGTCATATCCGATGAAAGCACCGCAGTTCTTATGGATTTCCGTGGCATCATAACTTTGCAGCGTGACGAAGTTGCCTATGCAACAACTGATGAAACTGTTCTTCGCAAAGGAGATAAAATCACCTGTGACCCCGGTGCAACCGTCAGAATTGCTTTGGGCGAAAACTATATTGCTCTCGGTCATAATGCCGATGCAGAAATCATAAATCCCGTTTCCGACGAGTTTGCCCTTAAAGTTAATGTAGGCGAAGCTTTTGTTAACACAAACAATTCTGTTTCACTTGAATTTGCAGATAAGCAGACTGAAATCAGCAATTCAGTTGCAACCCTGAGTGTCCGCAAAGGTGCACAAAGTATCAGCGTTTATCAAGGCTCTGTCGGTGAAGCAACCGAGGGTCAGATGCTTGAATGGATTGGTGATAAGGAATCCGTAAGAAATTTCTCTGTTAAAAGCCTCAATGATTTCAACATTTCACAAATACGAAAAGCTAACGGAACAAAAACTCTCGTTTTCTCAAATGGTGATCTGGATAAACTCGAAAATGAACGATGGGAACAGATGCACGGTTCAAGCGAAACAACAACAGTCAGCAATTCAACAGAAACCGTAACATCAACTCATACCGAAAAAACGACTAAAAAAGAAACAACATCTTCAATCACGGAAAAGAAAGAGCCTACGGCAACAATTGCCGAAACAACCACAAAACCGACAACATCCAAAACACAGACAACCACAGAAAAAACAACAAAAAAGAGACCGACCACAACAAGGCGTGATTACTCTGTTTACATAACCGAATCAACAACTGTTACTGAAACAACGTCTGAGACAAAAACCGAAAGAACAACAAGACCCAAAGCTACAACTACAACCAAACCCGTAACTACTACCAAACCCACAACCGCAAAACCGACCATAACCAAGCCGGTAACCACAACCAAACCTGTTGAAACAACAAAAGAAAAGCTTACCTGTACGATAACCATACGCTGTGATACAATTCTCAATAATATGGATAATCTCGACCCGGCAAAAGCACCGTATGTTCCCGATGACGGAGTCATTCTCAGGGAAGTAACGGTTGAATTTGAAGAAGGCGAAACAGTATTTGATGTTCTGAACAGAGTTTGCAGACAGTATAACATTCCGATTGAGTACAGTTGGACACCTATGTATGACAGCTATTATATTGAAGGAATCAATAATCTTTATGAATTTGACTGCGGCAGCGAATCGGGATGGATGTATAAAGTGAACGGATGGTTCCCGAATTACGGCTGTTCAAGCTATTATTTAACGGGCGGTGAAAAAATCGTCTGGTGCTACACCTGTAACGGACTTGGTGAAGATGTTGGTGCAGAACGATGGGAATAATATGAAAGATGACGCATTCTCAAAACTTCATCCTGCGGTGAATCTGCTGTTTTTTATCGGAGCAATCTGCTTCGGTGTTCTTCTGCAGCACCCCGTTTATCTGCTTGCAGGCATATTTGCAAGCGGAGTGTATTATTTTTTTCTGAATGGCAGAAAAGGGATGAAAAACATATTATTGATGATACCGCTTTTTATATTCATCACACTTTTCAACCCCATAGTGAACACCCGTGGTGTAACGGTTCTTTTTACATATTTCGACAGACCCTACACCCTTGAAGCACTCATTTACGGTGTAGCGGTAGCGGCAACGTTTGTATTGATGATTCTGTGGTTCGGGTGCTACGGAAAGGTGCTGACGGGAGATAAGGTCACCTGCCTTTTCGGCAATCTCGCGCCGTCATTGTCGCTTCTTCTCGTTATGGTTTTCCGTATGATACCGAATCTTTTGCAGAAAGCAAAACAGATTATAGGTGTCAGAAGTTCAATCGGCAAAGGAACGGCAGGAAAATCATCAATAAAAGATAAACTGGGTTCGGGAATGACCGTTATCGGTGTTCTCACCTCATGGGCACTTGAAGGAAGCATCACAACAAGCGATTCAATGCGTTCAAGAGGCTACGGCACGACAAAACGGACAAGCTTTATGGTTTACCGTATGACGAAAACTGATTGGGTTCTGACATCAATTATGCTTACTCTGCTCGGAATTGTTGTCTTCTTTGCTGCAAACGGCGGAATGAACGCCGAATTTCTTCCCGAAAGAAACATCACACCGATAAACGGTTTTAATGTAATCGGATTTATCGCGTATCTCGGATATCTTATGATTCCAACAATATTAAACGTTAAGGAGGTTATACAATGGAACATTTCAGAATCGAAAATCTGAGTTTTTATTATCCGACCTCAAAAGATAAAAAATCACTTGATAATGTGTCGCTCAAAATAGAAAAAGGTGAATATATCGTTCTCTGCGGAAAATCGGGAAGCGGCAAAACGACTCTTCTCAGACATCTTAAAACCGTTCTCACTCCCCACGGAAAAAGAGCGGGTGAAATTTTTTTCAACGGTGTTGCTTTGAATGATGTTGACAACCGTAAACAGTCATCAAAAATCGGATATGTTATGCAGAATCCCGATGACCAGATTGTGACGGATAAAGTATGGCACGAGCTTGCATTCGGTCTTGAAAGTCTCGGTTGTGACCAGAAAACCATGCGTTCAAGAGTTGCCGAAATGGCTTGTTACTTCGGTATTCAGGATTGGTTTCACAGAGATGTTGCCGTTCTTTCGGGCGGTCAGAAGCAGCTTCTCAACCTTGCTTCGATTATGGCAATGCAGCCTGAAATTCTTATTCTCGATGAACCGACAAGTCAGCTCGACCCCATTGCCGCATCAGATTTTCTCAATACGGTTCGAAAAATCAACACCGAACTCGGAACAACCGTTATCATAACCGAACACCGCCTTGAAGATATTTTCCCCTATGCTGACAGAGCAATTGTTATGGATTCGGGCAAAATCATTGCCGATGATACACCGAGAAATATCGGCAAATTATTGTTTGAACAGAATAATCCTATGTTTACGGCAATGCCCACGCCCGTTCGTGTTTTCTATAACGCAGACGGCGACGGTGATTGCCCCCTAACAGTCAGAGAAGGCAGAGCGTGGCTCAATAAAGAGTTTGAAATCAAACCTCAAATCGCCGAAATTCCTTGCAAAAATATCGATGATGACATCGAAAATCCTGCATTGTCGCTCAAAGAATTATGGTTCAGATACGAAAAAGACACCCCCGATATCCTCAAAGGTGTCAGCCTTGAAATTCCTGCGAGCAGTATAACCGCAATAGTCGGAGGCAACGGTGCAGGTAAATCCACAACATTAAAGGCGATTTGCGGAATCTGCAAACCTTACAGAGGCAAAATCAAGGTTTTCGGCAAAGCTGTTAATAAATTCAAATCGGGCGAGCTTTTCAAAAACTGCGTTTCAATGCTTCCTCAAGACCCCAAAAGTCTTTTTGTAAAAAGCAAAGTATCTGACGAACTCGCAGAAATGACAAAGGATAAAAACAAGATAAATGAAGTTGCGGAAACTTGTCAGATAACGGAACTGATGAATAATCACCCCTATGATTTATCGGGCGGTGAACAGCAGAGAGTTGCGCTTGCAAAAGTGCTTCTCACCGAACCGAAAATACTTCTTCTTGATGAACCCACAAAGGGTATGGACAGCTTCTTCAAAGAAACGTTTGCGACTATACTCAACAAACTCAAAAGTCAAGGCATAACAATTCTTATGGTGTCGCACGACGTTGAGTTCTGTGCAAAATATGCAGACAGAGTGAGTATGTTCTTTGACGGTCAGATACTTACAACCGATACACCGCAGAAATTTTTCGGCGGCAACAGTTTTTACACAACGGCGGCAAACCGAATGAGCAAACACATATTTAAAAATGCCGTTACGGCAGAAAACGTTGTTGAATTATACAAGAAAAACAAGGGAGAAACAGTATGAAAAAATCAAACGTTGCAATGCTGATTGTGTTTCTTGCTTTAATCCCTTTGACTTTGTTTTTGGGAGATAAACTTCCCGGAAAAGGCTACTACATAACAGGTGTTCTTATCATAATTGAACTTTTGGTTCCGTTTTTTATGGCATTTGAAAAAAGAAAACCGCAGGCAAGAGAGCTTGTTATATTGGCTGTTATGATTGCTCTTGCCGTTATAGGGCGTGTCGCAATTCCCATTCCACATTTTAAAGCGGCATTTGCGATAATTATGCTTACGGGCATTGCCTTCGGCCCCGAAGCGGGATTTATTGTCGGAGCAATAACAGCATTTGCAAGCAACTTTTTCTACGGCCAGGGAGCATATATGCCGTGGCAGATGATGGCTTACGGTGCAGGCGGAATGCTCGCAGGCTTTGTGTTCATTAAGAATAAAATCCCGAAAAAGCCGTGGATTATGGCAATATTCGGATTCCTTGCAGTCGTATTCTGGATAGGTCCTCTGCTCGACACATCGCATATTTTCATTATGATGCCCGAAATCAATATTTCAACAATAACAGCATCTCTCGCATCGGGATTCCCCGTGAATGTAAGTCAAGGGCTTTGCACCGCACTTATGATGCTTGTTTTCGGAAAACCGCTTCTTGAAAAACTCGACAGAGTGAAGCAGAAATACGGAATGCTGGAGGATGAAAATGGGATTTGAGCTTTGTCATCCTGCGGTTAACCTGATTTATTTTGTATCGGTAATGTACGGAATGATTTGTTTCAGGCATCCCGTTTTTCTCGCCATATCGTTTCTGAGTGCTGTTGCATACAGCATAAAACGCAACGGTATGAAAGCGGTTATTTTTGATGCTGTGTTGTTGCCGTTAACAAGTGCGTTTGCTCTTTATTATAGTACGTACAATCACTTCGGAGTTACCGTTATTGAGCAGAATCTTATCGGCAACAGCATCACGCTTGAATCGCTGATTTACGGCGCGGTGATCGGTCTTACGGTTTCGGGCGCAATGATATGGTTTTCCTGCATTTATTCCGTGTTCACATCGGATAAGGTGGTTTATCTTTTCGGTAAAGCAAGTCCGAAACTGTCACTCTTCCTTTCTATTCTTCTGCGAATGGTGCCGAGAATTAAAAACGAGGCAAAGAAAATAAACACCGCACAGCGAGGAATCGGCAGAGGTGTAAATCAAGGAAATATATTCACACGCATTCACAACTGTATTCGTATTTTTTCAATGCTGATTACCTGGACAATCGATTCTCTTTCTCTGCAATCCGAATCAATGCAAAGCCGCGGCAGTCTGCTTCGCGGAAGAAAAGCGTTTTCAATTTATCGTTTTGATAACCGTGACCGTGCTTATGTTATTGCCATGTTTGCAAATATAACGCTGACGGTAATGGGCATTATGCTCAAACAAACCGAAATAGTCTATGACCCGAAAATAATTATTACTCCTATAACTTCTGTGTCTTATCTTTTCTACACAGGTTATGCTGTTCTTTGTCTTATGCCGCTTGGTTTGGAACTCTACACAGAATACAGATTTACGAAATCAAGAAAGAATTTATAAAAAATAACCGCTTGAACAATTATTGTTCAGGCGGTATTTACATACGAAAAGTAAAACAAAAGAAACTTCAAGTGTGAAAAGTAGACAAATAGCCGTTCTGAAACCTTTGATATATAAGGGATTTGAAGTGCGGTAATTGAAGGGTGCATATAGTTTAACCTGTACCCCCGATTTTGCATTTTATGCGTTACAAAGGCGAGATTTTAAGTTGTAAATTCTATTTGAATTAGCAAAAAGATAGCCGACAACACCACTTCAAATGATGTTGTCGGCTGAAATTTTATCTCATATCAGATAATGGCGTGTAATCTGTATTGTTTCGCAGGTATTCTTCCATCTTTCCGCTTAACAGTAATCTGACATAGCTCGTCGGTTCATTATAGATGAGATAATCAAGTTCAGATGTTTCGTACATATTGTTAGCATATTCATCTTCAACTGCATCGCAGTCGATTGATACCATTGAGCCGTCGGTGAGTTTGACTTCAACACAAGTTGTATCGATGTTGAACTCACAAGATTTAATACGATTCATATAGATAATCTCCTTGGTTACTATTAAAATTATAATACCGTCTGTATTCCTGTTAGGAATCAGACGGTGTTTTCCGTTTGCACCGTGAAACCGTCAGCTAACATTGATAAGTTTTCTAATAGTTCCTTATCACTATTAACCCAACGATTTCAGAACGTACTTTTCCTACTTTTTCAAACTATTAAAAGGAGTTTTTTATTTATGATTAATAACATTATTTCTTGTGAATTTAATATTGATACCGCCTGCGTTGAAGTAAAACTTATTGACGGATCTATGGTGTCAATCGACTGTGATACAGTCGAAAACGAATATACTCGTAATATGTATGAAGTATCGGAACTCAATTTTCTTATCTACAACGAACCGATAAGTTATGTCAGATTACTGTTAAACGGAAAGATAGAAGAATATCTGCGAAATAATACGGATTATACTACACTATCAGATATGAGATAAAAGTTTGGCAGGCAACATCACTTTTGTGGTGTTGCCTGC
>JAZNRJ010000082.1:0-4984 GCA_045590675.1 Acutalibacteraceae bacterium | reverse complement strand
GACTCCAATACGGTTTTCTTTTTTTGTTTTATATGATTTTGATTGAATAGGTTTTATGCTTTGTTTTCTGCATAATACTGTGCTTGGGCGTTCCAGAGTTCGCTGTATTTGCCGTCAGGGTTTTCGAGGAGATTTTCGTGTGAGCCGTCCTGAATCAGTTGACCGTTATCAAACACGAGGATTCTGTCGCAGAAACGGCAGGATGACAGTCGGTGAGAAATATAAACCGCTGTTTTATCCTTAACCATATCATTGAAACGTGAATAGATTTCGTGTTCAGCAATGGGGTCGAGCGATGCTGTGGGTTCATCGAGAATAACAAACGCTGCATCTTTATATAGTGCTCTTGCGATTGCGAGCTTCTGTGCTTCACCGCCTGAGATTTCAACTCCGTCTTCTTCAAAATCCTTGTAAACGGGAGTTTCAAGTCCTTTCGGCATAGCTTTTACACGTTCAAGCATACCTGCTTTTTCAAGCGATGACCATACTTTTTCTTCGTCATAATCAACCTCTGCCGAAACGTTTTCACCAACGGAAAATGAGAACAGTCTGAAATCCTGAAATACAACCGAGAACAAATCCAAGTAGTCCTCATAATCATATTTCTGAATATCAATTCCGTTGAGGGTGATGTATCCCTCTGTCGGGTCATAAAGACGGCAAAGCAGTTTTATCATTGTTGTTTTACCGCTTCCGTTCATGCCGACAACCGCAATTCTGTCACCGACTCTGAATTTAAGATTGAGGTTTCTTATGGCATAGTTTTCGGTATTCGGATACTTGAAGCTGACATTGTGAAATTCAATATCATACTTGTTATCCATTCGCTTTTCGGTGGGAATGGTGCCGTAGTGCATTTCAGTCGGAGTATCAAGATATTCAAAGAATGTTTCGAGATAGTCGTTGTTCGTGCGTAAAGCGGTAATTGCTCCCGAAATGCTTTCTGCCGCATCAACAATTCTTGCAATACAGAACTGATACTTGATGAAACCGCCGAGACCGAAAGCTCCGATATATGTTTTGAGGGCAACAAAAAGATATGTTGCAGCGGTTGTGAGAACATAGAACAAATTGTATCTGTTGTTCTTTTTTCTGAAAAGAGAATGGAGTTCTTTGCAGCCGTTTATCCATTCACCGTAAATTTTATCGGATGAATTTCGGATAAGTTTTTTCTGATTGAAAATATGAATATCCTTGCAAGCCTTGCTGTCATCGATATAATCGTCAAGATAGTAGTGCAAAAGCCTTTCAATCATTGAATTGCTTTTGATTTTTCTGTTTGCAAGACGGTTATATTTTGAATTGACCTTGTATTCGCCGAGAGCGCACAGAGCGACAAACATAAAAAACGCTACAGTTAAACCGGGTGAATCAATGAATTTTTCAAATCCTGATAAAGTCTTTTCGGGATGTCTGAAAAACAGCTCCATTGAAATTGCCGAACACATCACAATCTGATTAATACCGATGAAAAACGAGCTTAATTCCATCATAAGTCTTCCGAGACCGCCCGAACTGCGGCTGTCGGTTATCAGCTGACGTTTGGCTCTCATAAGAGGGTCTTCCATGTTGGGGTAATCCATTGAAAAACTTTTGCTGTTGAGCAAAACTTCTTCCCATTTGCTTGAAATAAGATTAAACGTTCGTATTTTACGCCACGAATTATCCTGAAAAATGTGAAGAATTATTTCCGCAGCATACATAAGAAGCAGGAAAAGTATCTTTTTGATGTCTCTGTTGCCCGTGAGTTCATCAACAATTGATGCAGTAATGTAATTAGCGATAACAAAAATCGCCGTGCTGAAAAAGGAGTAGAGATAGGTGTGCAGAAGAAAATGCGGAGTGTTTGTTTCTATAAGTTTCAGAGCTCTCTTTATCATCCGCAGATCTTCTCTGAAAGTTCGCTTATATTTCTTCATTTTCTTCCGCCTCCTTTTCGTAATACTTGCTTTGAATTCTGAACATCTCGGCGTATTTGCCCGAGAGTGCCATCAGTTCTTCGTGCGTGCCTTCTTCGGCAATTGAAGCGTTGTCGAGCAGCACAATTCTGTCACAAAAACGGGTGGATGAAAGGCGGTGGGAGATATAGATTGAAGTTTTGTCTTTTGAAATTTCGCTGTATTTAAGGTAGATTTCATTTTCTGCTATCGGGTCAAGTGCCGCTGTGGGTTCGTCAAGAATAAGCGTTGGTGCATCTTTGTAAATTGCCCTTGCAAGCAGAAGTCTTTGGATTTCGCCGCCTGACAATTCAACGGCATTTTCGTTGACATTCTTGACAAGCAGTGTGTTTTCTTTTTCCGGCAGCTTTTGTATTTTTTCATACAAGCCTGACTGACGGATGCAGAAATTGAATTTTTCGATGTCACTTTCTTCGGCAGGCAGCATTGAAACATTTTCAAGAATTGAGCATGGCATAATTCTTGCTTCCTGGAATACGGCGGAAACCGATTTATAGTATTCATCTCGGTTAATCTCGGAAATATCCGTTCCGTTGACTTTGATTGAGCCAGAAGTCGGTCTGTAAAGTCCGCTGAGCAGTTTTACAAGAGTTGTTTTACCTGCTCCGTTTACACCGACAAGTGCAAGCCTTTCACCCGCATTTATTGTCAGGTTTATGTTATCGAGGATGACTTTATCCGTTTCGGGATAAGTAAATGAAAGATCTTTGATTTCAATTTTATACGGAGTTTCGGCAGGCAAAGTTCTGCCGTTTTTGTTTTCCATCGAGTTGCTGATATCGAGGAATTCACGTAAATCGTTAATCAGCATATTTGACGGAATGATTTCGGAAAGCACTTCGCCGATATATTCAACCCAATGAGTGAAATCTGTAACGGAAACAGCATAGAGAACAAGTGCGGTTTTTGACATTTCGCCGTTAAGTGCTTCATAGGCAATGTAAGCGAAAATGCCGATTTCAATGCCGACGTTCAGAAGCAGTCTGAGTGTGTCGGAAAGAAAATAGTAGAAATACATTTTATTGGTCCAGAATTTGCGCTCGCCGATGAAATATTCACTCATCTGCTGAAGATATTCTCTCAAATGGAAAAGTCGGATATCTTTCGCTATTGCAAAATCACGGGATGTTTTGGTGATATAATTCAGTTTTCTGTCAACCGCAGCCATCGGGTCTTTGGTTTTGTTAATGAGCCAGCTTTCAACGGCGGTTGAAACCATAGCAAGAAGCTGCGCACCTGTCAGAATAAGAATAAGCCACGGATTCAGAGATGCCGTAATCGTACCGAAGGTAAATATACCGATTATGTTCGTAAACATTGCGGAAAAATTGTTGACGAAACCGTAAACGCCTTCATATCCAAGCGAATTTTTTGCTTTCTGGTATTTATCTCTGCCTGTCGGACCTTCAGCAATTTCAAAGTCCATATCCATGATTTTTTCGCCTAAAAGCAAATCAAACCGTCTGTTAATTTCAGCCTTTTTTATGCTTGTTTTCTCATTCAGTCTGTTTGGAATAACACCGGTTACAACGGAAAATGCCGCAAGTCCGAGCGCCGCAAGAACTATCGAACCAATTCCCTTCTGATTTTCGATGCACCATGTAAGAGTTGTCACGAAATAAGCGACGATAAGATCCGTCAGAATAAGAAACGGAGACATCAGCAAGCTTATCGGAACAACAGTTTTGTCCCATTTAGTAATGGTTTTGAATATAAAAAACATATTGCTGAAAAAAGAATGTTTCTTTGCCTTGGGTTTAGTGCTCATGTTATCACCTCTGTTCATACTACTTTTTGAATCAGTAATCTCATATGTCTGAAATACAATAATATCACGCACATTCGGGCATTTTTCTCTTTGCCATACGCCCGTATGCCTGCATCGAAGAAATGCCCGACTGCACGCAATCTATTGCATTTCAGATGCAGAGCAGTTTTGAAAGTGCAGATTTTTGTCACAGCAAGGCGAAAATCTGCGGAAATACGAGTTTATTTCAAGGATTTTTAACGATGCTGTGGCGGAAATATGCCTTTCAAAACCATATTAATTACTGGTTCAAAAAGTATGATACCAAAAAAGCAACCTTTTGGGGTTGCTTTTGCACGAACGGTTATTTCTTTTGCACGAACGGTAACATTATTTCAGTTCCGAACACTCCGTCCTCAAACTGACGGTTGACAAAGCCGTTGTATTTATCGGCAATTCTGTCAACTCTCATAAGTCCGAAGCCATGATTTTCGCCCTTTGAAGATTTGTATGCCTTGCCCTTTTTAACAGGGGTGCCAATCATCGAGTTGGTAACGTTTATGTAAAGCTGCTGCTTAAAAAGTCCGATATAAACACGAATAAATCTCTGCGTTTTATCCTCGATCTTTTCGCAGGCTTCCATTGCATTGTCAAGCAGATTACCAATTATAACGCAAAGCTCAACATCGTTTACACTGCATTCTTCGGGTATGGTTGCAGTAACCTCATAGGAGATATTTCTTGCTTTACAGAGTGCAAGTTTGCTGTTGAGGATTGCATCCGCCATAACATTGCCGGTTTTGACAACCGTATCAACCGTGTTAAGGTCAACCGTAAGTTCGCCGAGATAGTTACCGAGTTCGGTAAGATTTCCCATTTCAAGTGATGCACGCATAACCTGAATGTGGTTTTTATAATCGTGACGCCAGCCACGCATTGTTTTATAAATGTTCTGAACTTCTTCGCAATGCTTTGTGATAAGGTCGTTCTGATATTCGGCAATACGCTTGTCCGTAAAGTTTCGGATATATCGCCTTGTGAAAACAACCGCCATAACTATTGCAAGCAAAACACCTGCAACCGCTGCGGCAATAATCCAGTGATTCATTGATTAATACCTCTGTAAAAATTGATGAAAGCCATATTTACATCGTTATACATTCGCCTTGAAACGGGAATGCTTTTGCCGTTATCAAAGACTAAATCTGTTTTGGTAATTCTTGCAATATGTTGAATATTAGCTATGTACGAACGGTGGCATTGAACAAAACTTTCGTCA
>JAZNRJ010000081.1:0-5266 GCA_045590675.1 Acutalibacteraceae bacterium | reverse complement strand
AATCAATTGAAGGTCAGCTCAGAGAGTGCAAGGAATATGCCGAGAAAAATGATATTCAGATTATCGGTACATACACAGATCGAGCATTGTTCAGCTGAACGGAATCCCGGCAATAGTTCCGCAAGAATTATTCGACAGAGTTCAGGAGAGAATGAAAAAAATAAAAAAGCTCCTGCCCGTCATAAAGCAGAAGATGATTACTTACTGACAACAAAATTATTTTGCGGTAAGTGTCAGAGTATGATGGTTGGCGAAAGCGGAACGAGCCACACAAAAGAGGTTCACCGTTATTACAAATGTGTGAGCGTAAAACGTCATCGGGGATGCGACAAGAAAACAGTCCGCAAGGAATGGATTGAAAACATTGTGATTGAAGAAGTAAAAAAGCTTCTTGCCAATCGGGATATAATTGAGGATTTTGTAAACAGGACCATAAAGGCTCTTAATCAGGAAAACACAGTTTTACCTCTGCTTCGCAAAAGATTTGCGGAAACTCAAAAGGGTATAGACAATCTGGTCAATACAATACAGATGGGGATTATCAGCCCGTCAACCAAGCAAAGATTAGATGAGTTGGAACGAGAAAAAGCAGAACTTTCGGTTGAAATAATGAAAGAAGAAATGGCGAGACCGACCATTACAAAAGAAAATATCCTCTGCTATTTTGAACAGTTCAGAAAATTAAACACCAACAAAATCGAACACAGACGAAGACTCATTGACATCTTTGTCAATGCAATCTTCCTCTATGATGACAAAATGGTCATCACATTTAATTACAGAGAACAAACGAAGACAATCACCTTTGCCGATCTTGAAAAATCGGGCATTGGTTCGGATATTAACGCAGTGGCTGCACCATAGTGAGTGTTCATAACACAAGTGAATACTCACTTTTCTTTTTTGCATTTCCTCATAGTTAAATTTAATATGATTTGTTATGTATTGAGCAGGTTTTGACCTGCTTTTTTGTTATGCCGTGAGATATTCCACGGCAACGCCTTGTCTTGCTTCAAGGATTATATTTTCCTCTTTGACAGGATTTTCAATTACTCCGAAAAAGCGGTAATGAATGATTATCCTTTGCGTTCTGTTTTTACCCTTACCTTCAATGGAGTATACTTCAATCTTTTCAACCAGTTCGTTCAAAAGTGCCGGCGTAAGTGTTTCCATCTGCATAAACTTACGGACAGCCGTTGTGAACTGTTCTTTGCATGTGCGAAGGCTTTCCGTTTCGGCAAGTTCATCACGGTATTGCTTGATTTTAACCTTCAGTTCATCTCGCTCAGCTTCATATTTTTGCGAGAGCTGCATAAAGCTTTCTTCATTTACAATCCCATTGATATGTTTCTCAAAAAACTTTTCGTACATCACTGCAACCTCTTTTGTTCTCGCTGTAGCCTTATCAATACTTGTTTCAAGAAACTTCTGCTGATTGAGTATGCTTTTGTTGGTCTTGGCTTCAAGAATATCCGCAAATGCTTGTTCATCTTCGGAAAGAAAACTTGCAAGACTTCTTAATTCAAGCATCATAATTTGCTCCAAAGAGTCTGTTCTGACATGCTTTTGTACACCCTAATTTCAAAAACATTCCGACAATAAAAATGCCCTCTCGCTTTAGCAAGAGAGCAGATATATAATGCATGAATGTAATTTGTCACAGAGGTGATTTTTAAAAAGTTAAATACTTATTGACATTTATTTGCATTAGTGCTAAATTATAGTTAGCACTAATGCAAGAACCTTTTTAAGGAGGCACTATGGCAAAGTTGGAATCAACAAAAAATAAAATACTTCGTGTTTCAACCACGATGTTTCTTGAGGTAGGATATTCAAAAACCTCGCCGCAGATGATTGCCAAGGAGTTGAAAGTTTCAACAGGCAATCTGACTTATTATTATCCCACAAAGGAACATCTTCTTGCGGTACTCACGGATTTGCTGTGCAAATATCAGTGGAAGATGATAAAGGAAGAAGCAGATGACGGAATCAGTTCGCTGCTTGCTCTTTGCTTTGAGCTGATGACAATGGCGGCGGTTTGTGAAGAAAGCGAGGTTGCGAAAGACTTTTTCGTTTCGACTTATCAGAGTCCGAAGTGTCTTGAAATTATCCACAACAACGACACTGCCCGAGCAAAAGAAGTTTTTGCTCAATACTGTCCCGATTGGACAGATGAGCAGTTCAGAGAAGCGGAAATTCTTGTTGCAGGCATTGAACACGCTACTCTCAGCAACATTGATAACACTGTGCCGCTTGAAACACGAATTTCGGGAGCGCTGAATACCATAATGATGATTTATAACGTGCCCGAAGAAATCCGAAAGATAAAGATTGATAAGGTTCTTGCAATGGATTACCGTTCAATCGGCAAACGCATTTTCAACGAGTTCAAAGAATACGTTGAGGGAATGCAGAATTCAGAATGATGAATGCAGAACGGAATAAATTATAATTCTGCATTCTGCACTCTGAACTCTGCACTCAAAAACAGCAGAACGAGGTCAGAGCAAAGCGGATTTTAATGCTAAGCTTAACATAGCTTTAAAAGAAGCCAACGAAACATATTATTGGTTAAGGCTTTTGCACCAAACAGATTATCTGACAGACAAAGAATTTAAAAGTATAGAAACGGATATAGACGAGATAATTGCAATTCTCGTTTCAATATGTAAGAAAACAAACCCGAAGTGAATTCAGAATGAATAATGTAATAATTATAATTCTGCACTTTGCACTTTGCACTCTGCACTTAACAACACCCAAGGAGGAAACCCTATGAAAACAACTAACAAACTCATAAGCATTATTCTTGCGATTGCAATGCTTCTGTCGCTGGCACCGCTGAGCCTTACGGCTTCTGCGTCGGCTAACGACAAAGTTTTTATCGGAAATTCAACATTTATCCTTTTGAAGGGCAATGCAGCTATTATTGAAGCAGGTTCAAAAGCGAACTTCACCAAAATCAAGATCGGCAATGAATACATTGATTTTTCGCAGTGCAAGTATTCTTCCGGAGAAGCTATGTTTACTCTCGGTGACAGCAACTATGAAGCTGACCTTTCGGGGACAGACATTTGTGGTGCACAGTATAATTCAATGACCGGTGATGTCAATATAACCATGACCGGCGGTGTCGTCGGAAATATCAGCGGCAGCTGTTCAGACCCTGGCACCGTTCTCACAGGCAATGTAAACATTACAATGACCGGCGGTAAAGTTACTGAAATATGGTGTGCGGAATACGATGTTAACGGAAATGTTAACATAACTATAACCGGCGGCACGGTAGACAAATTCATATATCTTATTTATCGAAGTGATGTAACGATTTCCGGTGATTGCTGGGTAACGATTACCGGCGGTTCACCCGGCACCTTAAATAGGTATGGCGGTACCGGTGATAAAATTCAGGGGTCAACTCACCTGTATTCCACCACTCTGCCTTACGGATATGACAGAGATAATTTTACTAATTTTGTTTACAGAGACGGCTCAAATTGGAAATTCGGCGGCAACACAGCAACCGCACTTAACGGCAATACCCTGACAATTGCTTCCGGTCAGACCGCAACGGTTGACAGCGGCAAGACCCTTTCCGGCACCATTGTGAATAACGGCACAATAAATGTTAAAAACGGCGGAACTCTTTCAGGAACAGTCACCAACAACGGAACAATCTGGGGTTACGGCAATATCAGCGGCGTAACCAACAGCGGTTCGGGCAAAACTATCAAAAAAGTGACCGCAAGCGGCACAAACGTTACTTTCAACGACAGCGCATGGCAGAATAACAAAACCAACTATGATGATGCTTACAACGCAACCCTTACGGCTGCAAGCGGATATGCACTCCCCGCTTCCGTAACGGTAAAGGTTGGCGGCACCACTCTTGCAGAAAGCGCTTATACATATAACGCATCAACAGGCGCTCTCAGCATTCCTTCTGCAAAAATAACGACTGATACAACCGTTTCCGCATCTGCCCCCCTCAATCTTTCCGACAGTGCAAACAGGTTCACTCTTGAAAAAGCGGAGTATACCTACACAGGCAGTGCCATTACCCCCGCTTTAATGGTAAACGGAGTAAAGGCGAATGCAAACGATTATACCGCAGAGTATTCAGATAACACTAATGTCGGCACGGCAACAGTAACCGTAACGGGTAAAAATTCTTACACAGGTTCAAAAGTCCTTACGTTCAAAATTCTTCCTGCAAATATCAGCGAAGCAACCGTAACTCTCGGCGATTCTCTTACATATAACGGAGCAACACAGACTCAGACTGTAAAATCCGTTACAGTCAACGGCATTACTCTGACCGAGGGTATCGATTACACAATTTCCGGCAACACCGGTATGAACGTAGGCAATTACACCTTAAAAATAACGGGCATCAATAACGCAATCGGTGAAATCACCAACGACTGGGAAATCTCCCGTTTGCCCATAACAGTAACAGCAACGGATGTGTCCAAGACCTACGGTGAAGCAGACCCGACTCTTGCATATACGCTCAGCAATGAGGCTTTTGCATCGGAGATTGTCGGTGAACTTGCAAGAACATCGGGCGAAAATGTTGGTGTTTATGCAATAGGTCAGGGCACTCTCACAAACGATAATAACCCCAACTTTGATATTGCATTTGCCGGCGGTTTGTTCACGATTGAACCCAATAAAAGCGGTATTGAAGGTCTTACCGTTGATAATGTAAAATCGACCGATAAGGAAAATGTTGAGTATGTTTACAATCAGCTTGAATACGCTGTAAAAGACCTTGCCGACGAAGATAAGATATCAGAATGGAACACTCTTCAAGCCCATTGCGGCGCAATGCATCAAAGGATTGAAATCGTTGAAAACGGTCTTGCAGGCTACAAAGCCAAAACAGCAGAATATGATATTGATACGGTTACCTCCGATGATGCCGACACATTGGAAAGCTTTGACTATGAAGTCGGTCAGTTCTATTTTGAACACCGTAATAATCTGACAGAGGAAGAAACAAAAGAATTTGACAACATCCTTTCGAAAATTACCGCTTTAAGGAACAGAATCAGCGACGTTGCAGACGAAATTGCACGCATTGAATCTGCAATGAACATCTACGATACCGAAACGGTAAAATCAAGCGACGAGGCTGACATTGAACTGCTCAAAGCAGACATCAAAAAACTCACCGACGGCCAGAACATCACAGCAGAGGAAAGAGCAAAGCTCGAAAATCTCGATGCAACCGCAGATGCACTCCTTGCTAAAATCGCAGAAA
>JAZNRJ010000080.1:0-2163 GCA_045590675.1 Acutalibacteraceae bacterium | reverse complement strand
CAGGGCATCAGAATGATTTTCTCTGTTCTTCTGCCAATGATTATCGGCCCCAGAGTTGCGGCAACGGTTATTGACCGCTTTGCAGTTGACACATATCTTAACGAATACGGAACTGCAGTTAACATTCCTGTTCCTCACATCTATCTTGCCTCCGCAATAATTGCGGTAACAATATTTATTCCTCTTGTTTTTCTTGCAAAAGAGCTTAAAAAAGCCAAGAATACAGAGGCAACCAAATAACCAAAAGAGGTATCCCGTTTATGAATATCATTATTGTCGGTCAAGGCAAATTCGGCACAACAATGACCAAGCAGCTTGTTGCCGAGGGTCACGACGTTGCCGTTATTGACATTAAACAAGACAAGGTTGTTTCTGCCGTTGACGCTTATGACGTTATGGGCATCTGCGGCAACGGTGCAAGCTGCGAGGTGCTTGAAGAAGCAGGTGCGTCAAAAGCAAAACTTGTTATTGCCGCAACGGCATCTGACGAACTGAATATTCTTGTGTGCCTCACTGCCAACAAAATGGGCACGGAGCACACCATCGCAAGAGTCCGCAACCCCGATTATGCCAACCAACACCAGTTTTTGCACACAGAGCTTGGCATTAATATGATTGTTAACCCCGAGTTTGAAACGGCAAACGAAATTTCAAGAATCATCCGTTTCCCCTCCGCAGCTCACCTTGATTCTTTTGCAAGAGGTAAGGTTGAAATTGCAAGTTTCCGCATTCATTCGGATAATATTTTGTGTGACAGCCCAATCTATGATTTGCGCAAAAAGAGCAAGGCAAAAGTTATTGTCTGCGCCGTTCAGCGTGATGATGAGGTGTTTATCCCCTCAGGCGATTTTGTTCTGAAATGTGACGATATCATAAACGTTACGGGCAAACGCGCGGAGCTTGCATCCTTTATGCGTCATTGCGGCGTTTATAAGCACAAGGTAAAGAACGTTATGATTATCGGCGGCGGCAGAATCGGCTATTATCTTGCAAAGCAGCTTTCCGACACGGGCAGAAACATTAAGCTGATTGAACACAGCGAATCCAAATGCTACAGCCTGAGCGACAGCTTGCCCGATGTTACCGTTATCAACGGCGACGGCACAGACCAGGAAATTCTTGACGAACAGCGCCTTGAATATCAGGATGCGCTTGTTGCGCTCACAGGCATTGACGAAGAAAACATTATTGTTTCAATGTATGCCGAATCCAAAGGTGTCAATAAGGTTATAACCAAAGTAAACCGCCACTCCTTCTCCCTGCTCAAAGACATCGGCCTTGAAACAATAGTTTCGCCGCAGATAGTTGCAGGTAACATTGTTACCCGCTATGTCAGAGCTCTGCAAAACTCTGCTTACAACGCACAGATTCAGACTCTTCACAAGCTTGTTAACGGCAAGGTTGAAGCGGCAGAATTCATCGTTCCCGAAAACGCAGGATACCTTGATATTCCGTTCAAAGACCTCAACCTGCTGCCCAACCTGCTTATCGGCTGCATTATGCGCAAAGGCAAAGTAATATTCCCCGGCGGTAATGACGTTATGAAAGCGGGCGACAGCGTGATTGTTGTTACCGCAAACAGAATTCTTGAAGACCTTCACGATATTTTTGTGTGATTTCAGCGGAGGTCAGCTATGAATTATAAAATGATTGTTTACAACATAGGCAGAATCCTGCTTGTTGAAGCCGTTCTGCTTGTGTTGCCTGCCATAGTTTCAATTATTTATAACGACGGTGCACTTGCATCGTTCGCAGTAACCATTGCAGCCCTGTCCGTAACAGGCTTGCTTTCAATCCGCAAAAAGCCCAAAGACAGAAGCATTTATGCCAAAGAAGGCTACGTGCTTGTTGCTTTTACCTGGATTCTGATGTCGCTCTTCGGTGCTCTGCCTTTCTGGCTGAGCAAAGGTATCCCCAATTTTGTTGATGCCTTTTTTGAAACGGTTTCAGGCTTCACCACCACCGGTTCAACCATATTGAGTAACATTGAGGCTCTGCCAAAAAGCCTTCTTTTCTGGCGCAGCTTCACTCACTGGGTCGGCGGTATGGGTATTCTTGTTTTTGTTATTGCAGCTATGCCAAAAACAGAAAACTCATCAATGCACATTATGAGAGCCGAAGTTCCCGGCCCAACTGTGGGCAAGCTTGTTTCAAAGCTCGGAG
>JAZNRJ010000079.1:0-22853 GCA_045590675.1 Acutalibacteraceae bacterium | reverse complement strand
TTGACTCGCGCGCCTGCGGGCGCTTGGTCGCTCGCGGTCACAACAGTCCACCGGACTGTTGCTCTGTGCCGCTCGTCCTTCAAGTCCCTCTTTAAAAAAGAAAAACACAAAACATTCTGATGAATGCCTTGTGTTTTTGGTCGGAGTAAAGATGATATATCCAAACCCGCGCAAGCGGTTTCAATCTCTTTGAATGAAACACGCTTTGCGCCTTTTCGGTAATTAAGATTTATGAGAATTTCGTCGTCATAAACGACTACACTGTTTACAAATCTGTCGATTAATGCTCTGCGACCTTCAAGAGTATTCGTATCAATATTTCTGAAACTCATTATGTAGAACATTATCTGTTCATAAGAGAAAGTCGGCTTTTTGATTTCTTCCTGAATTATGCTCAATTCAAGTTTTCTTTTCGTTTCTTCAAGCTCATCAAGTCTTCGCTTTGCAGAGTCATTTATAATGCCTGCCTGAATGGCATTCAGCATATTTTCTATGCCCTTTTCGGTGTCGGCAAGCTGTTTCCTCATCATCGGCAACTCACCGCATTCCTGTCCCTGTGCTTCATACGCCATTTCTGTAAAGTATTTTACAAAATCATCGTCTGAAATCATTTCTTTGACATACTTGATAACAACATATTCTATCTTATCCTTGCGGATTGATTTGTGCTTTGCATTGCAGGTCTTTTTTCTTTTTGTGTTAGCACATCGGTAATATCTGTATTTTCTACTCTTGTATTTGCTTGTTCCGATTTCACCAACCATAAAAGCACCGCAGGTTCCGCAGAATAATTTTGTTGTCAGCAGATAATCATCTTCGGCTTTACGTTGAGCCGGAGCTTTTTTGTTTTTCTCCATCCGTTCCTGAACTCTGTTAAACAAGTCTTTCGGAACGATGGCGGGGATTCCGTCGGGAATCACAATGTCACGATACTTGTATTCGCCAATATATCTTCGGTTGTGAAGAACACCCGAAACAAAGTTAAGGTCAATGTCGCCGCCTTTGTTTGTCTTTGCACCGAGTTCGTTGAGTCGGTCACGGATTTCTTTCATTATCATTCCGTCATCGTACATCTTGAAAATATCGAGAACAACGGGTGCGGTCAACGGATTAATCTGATAATGTTTTTCTTCGTCAATCGTGTAACCGTAAGTCGGAGTGCCGCCGTTATATTTGCATTTCAACGCATTCTCCGTATGACCTCGGATTACCTTTACCGCAAGCTCGGCAGAGTAATATTCCGCCATTCCTTCGAGCAACGATTCGAGAATAATTCCTTCAGGACCTTCTGCAATATTTTCCGTTGCCGATACAACTTTTACGCCGTTTCTTTTGAGCGTTGCTTTGTAGTGTGCACTGTCATATCTGTTTCGGGAAAATCTGTCGAGTTTCCAGACGATAACCATATCGAACAAGCCTTTTGCACTGTCCTTAATCATCTGCAAAAACTCGGGTCGGTTATCTGTCTTTGCGGAAAAAGCACGGTCAATGTAATGTCGGACAATCGTGATTCCGTTCTTGTCGCAATACTGTGTGCATTCTCTTAACTGACCTTCAATGGATTCTTCTCTCTGACCTTCGGTTGAGTATCGTGCGTAGATAACTGCTTTCAATCATCTGTCACCCCCTCAGAACTCAGAAGTTTCAGAAGAGTTGCCTTGAGTTGATGGTTTGCTCTGGTGTTGGGGTCAAAGCACATTTCAACAAACTTTTCCATTTCGGGACTGTACTTTGTTTTATGCTCATACAGTCTGCCTTGCGGATTATCTGTTCTGCCGTAGATATAATCAAGCGACACATCATAGTAATCTGCAAGCTTAACCATATTTTCAGGCGAAGGTGTTGCCGAACCGTTTTCATATCGGTTGATGCTCGACTGCTTCATCCCCGAAATCTGAGCAAATTTGTTCTGAGAAAGACCCACACTTTCACGGAGCTCTTTCAGCCTTTTGCTGATGATTTCCATCGTTTCACCTCCCATATTTTATTGTGTAATCATTGTAGCACAAACAAATATAGTTGTCAACTACAATTTTGCATAAGCACTAAAAAGGATTTATTCAAAAATTTTAAGCCGTGGAAATATGGAAAACTTAAAAGTTTACCACATTGCCACAGCTCTGCTACTATTGAAAAGTTGTTGTGAGTATAAGCAAGTGCAACAAAAGGTTATTAATAAGTATGTTTTTCAGTTCATAATACAGAAAACAATTAAATACAATATAGAATACTCTTACCAATAGTAATAAAAATTTTATGTAATTTATATTTTGGGTTTTATTTTCTATTGTCTATATAAGTCCAACAAAGTCTATATAAATAACAAAAACTCCTCAAAAACGCTTTACTTTCCGTGAAGTTTGCGATAAAATAACTATAATAACCTATGTTGTGGAGGTAATTATGACAGAAGAGCTGTTTACGGTTGGTCAAGCTGCTGAATATTTGCAAGTTTGTGAAAAAACTGTACGTAGATTAATTAATTCAAAAACACTAACTGCATCAAAAGTCGGTAAAGGTTGGAGAATTAAAAAGGCTGACATAGATACTTACTTGTCTAATAATTCAAATTTAGTAAAAGGAGCGGTTAGCAATGAGTGAAGAATTAATTCAACGCAATTTGGTAGAAGCTCCCGAAAAAATGGGAGATTGGAACTTTTATAACATAGGATCCACTTCTCTTAAAGCTCTTAAGGGAGCTAAGATTATTCCAGATCGTGACTATGATGATTTTGAAAGCAAAAAACCTGATGCACTTATCGTTAAAAAGCCCATAGTGATTGCAGCCATTGAATATAAGAAACCATCAGAACTTCGCACTTCGAAACAAATTGCAAAAGCTATCGCTCAAGAAATAGGTACGGCACAAGCATTGCAAGCAAAAGTGTATATTGTGACCGATGGAAAAAAATCTTTTTGGATTAACCCTGCAACCGGCAGGGAAATTTTGCAAGAAGATGGTAGCCAAATAACATTTAACTTTGATAAGCATAGCACTGAATGCATTACCTTGATTAATAAAATTAGAGCATCTATCAGTGCTACTAATAATCAATTAAAAGAAGCAGCTTCTGTCGATCCACTTCCGCTTGCTGAAAAGGTATGGCAGGATTTGTGGGCGGTGTCTGGTGCAACTCCCGAAAATTGTTTATACACCTTTGTTGAAATTTTTATATTCAAATATCTTAGCGATCTTAGCGTGCTTAAAGGTATGTATTCGTTTTATACTTTGCTTGGAATGTATTCTGGAAATAACGAAAATGAAATTCTCGAATACTACGCTTCAACTATACGTGTTAAAATAAAAGAACTGTTTCCAGGTAACCCGAAAGACAAAACCACTATTATCAATGGTACAATTTTCGTATCCAAGGATGATAAAGCTGTATCGGGATACGCAACGGTGTTCCATAAGATACTCAAACGCTTTAATGAGTTTGGGACACTAGAAAATATAGATTATGACTTCAAGAGCAAACTTTTTGAAACATTCTTAAAAGAATCTATTAGCAAGAAAAACTGGGGACAATACTTTACTCCGTTAAAAGTTGTTAGAGCTATCGTTAATATGGTAGAACTGACTACAGGAATGGAAATTTGTGATCCAGCATGTGGCGTTGGCAAATTTCTTCTTGAACCAATTTTGCACGATTTGCATCGCTTCTATCTTGTAAAAGGAAATGAGTTGAAACCCCAAATCACTCTTTACGGGTTTGATAAAGGTTTCGACAAAGATGAGCAAAAAACTATTATTTTGGCAAAAGCAAATATGCTTATTTATATGTCTGGAATGATTCGTGAGCATCCTGACATGACGCAAAAATTTGCTCAATTGTTTAATGACACATTTTTGTTGCAAACCAACACAATATTAGGCACACTTGCAAAACCGATAGAAAATAAATTTGACTTAATCCTTACAAATCCTCCATATGTTATGAGTGGAAGTAGCAATCTGAAAGAAGAAATTGCCAAACAAGACGAACTGAAAAAATATTTTTCTATCAGCGCAATGGGCATAGAAGGTCTATTCATGGAATGGATCGTTCGTGCCTTAAAACCAGGTGGAAAATCATTTGTGGTTGTACCTGACGGTATTATGAATCGTAGCAATGACAAGAAGCTTAGAGATTTTATTCTTGAACAGTGTAATATTGATGCGGTTATCTCCTTACCACTTAATACATTTTTCACTACGAACAAAAAAACCTATATACTTGCACTCACAAAGAAAACTGTTGTAAACGTCGGTGGAATTGAAACTCTCGAAAAACAAAAAACACCAGTGTTTACTTATCTATGCTCTGAAATTGGTGAAACGAGAGATGTTAACCGCTTCGAAATTCCGCAGAATGATCTAGAAGTTGCATCTGATTTATTTAATATGTTTAAAGGTGCAAAAAACAAATTCAAGACTAATGATAAGCGTTGTAAAATTGTATCAATAGATGAATTCTACAATGGTACCCATTGGTCTGTTGATCGTTGGTGGAGCAAGGAAGAAAAAATAAAGCTTGGCATTGTTGATGAGGAAAAGAGTATTTCTATTGATAACTTTATTTCTATGATAAGTGATGTTTCAGCTTCAATTGCAGAATTTGAAGAACCGTTGAAAGATTTAAATGTTGGTAAATCGACAAATATTATACGAAAGCAATTATCAGAACTTTTTGACTTTTCGATCACAACAAACCATTCTAGTTTCACCAAAACATTTATTAATAAGAATCCTGGTAAAATTCCCGTTTATGGAGCCACAAAAAACAAAGAGGATGTAAGCTATGGATATATACGCGATAACATTCCTGGAGTTAAATATTTTTCAGATTGTTTAACTTGGAATATTGATGGTTCTATAGGATTATTCTATCGTAGTGGCAGATTTTCTTTGTCGGAAAAGGTTATACCATTAATCTTGAAAAACGAATATGAAGGAAAGTTTAATTTGGATTTTTTGCGATTCACAATTCTATCAGAAGTTGATAAAGATCCATTTTCTTATACCAACAAAGGCGGAAAAACTCGTTTGGGGCAAATTTATATTGACATACCTGTAGATCAAGATGGGAATATTGATATAGATGCACAGGCGAAGATCGCTAACAAATTTCTTTCTATTCAGCAATGCAAACAAGAAATAAAGGCCAAGTTGGAACTGCTTATTAATCAAAAAATCAGTTTGTAATGTTTAAAATGAGTAATGATGATTTAATAAGCAAAATGTTGTTTTTGTTAATAACTAATATAGAATTGCAAACCAAAAACAAAGTTTAGTTTATCAAAAAAGTTTTAGCCTACGGATTTTACAAGTCCGTAGGCTGATTTGTTATTTGTATTCTTGTTAATTACCATCGCTTTTTAGATTTCACAAATTGGCAAGCAGTGCAAACCTACGTAGGATTTGCGTTTCTTGCATTGCCAATCACACAGATTAACATCTGTTACTAAATTGGCAAGCAAGGCAAATGTGGATACAACCTTGCCAAAAGTTGCTTGCAAATCGTGCCCATTTCACCTGTTCACATTCTTTGCAAGCAGGGCAAGTGTATATACACTCTCGCAAATCCAGCTCGCAAAATCGTTCCCGTTTTCACCGTTCACTATCTTTGCAAGCAGGGCGAGTGGATACCCACTTTTGCAAAAACCTCATTTTCAAATTATGCCGATTTACAATTCGTTCATAATTTTTCTCATCGTTTTTTTACCGCTTGTTGGTGAATTTCTTCCCCAAACCCCTAACAAAAATCGGAGAGAAAATTTAAAAATCTTCTCTCCGAGCTGCGCCCGTTGGGCTTAAATTATAATTTTAAAAATTGGGATAGTTGTTCTACAACGCAAGGGTAAAACCCTTGTTTTAAAATCTTTGATTTTTCATCAGCGGAGCTGCGCACTTTACATTCCGTCAGGATATGTATAGAAGTGCGCCATTCGGAAAATGATATAATGCTATGCTTGAATGTTTTTGATTGAGAAGGCAAAAAACTCACCATAAAATCCTCAAGAAGAACTCGTGTTAACAGAATTCGACTTTTGGATTTTATGGTGAATTCCGGGCTCATAAATTTAGTTTATATAGGCGCGAATATTATCTGTAAAATAATTTAACGACTATCTATCTGCAAAGTGTTACGCCGGATGTTTTACAGATTTTCCAAGTAGGAACATGACCGTTATACCACTGTGCATCTTCTGCTGGCTTCGAGGAAAAAAGAACTTTACAATGTTTATCTACCCGATTAATAGTTGATGTTTTCCAGCTGTAAATTTTGATTTTATAATCCGTGTATCCTTTGAACTCAATTTTGTAGCTACTTTTATTTTTTACATTATTTTTGCTGAGCTGAGTGTATGTTCCGTTAGTGTTTTTACCGAAAACCAAAACTTCATAATAATCATAGATGTTTTTATTCTGCAATGTAATAAGGCAATTATCAGGTGAATAAAGTTCACCTTTTGTCATATCCATCTTTATATAGTGATTTTTCTTGTTTTTTGTTTTTAAATAAAAAGTTGTGGACACTCCACCATCCCAGTCGCTTTTTCCGCTGATTTCATCACATACGTTTTTGGCACTTGCAGAAAATGTAAAACAAGAGATGAGAGTGATAATAGCGGTGAATACAGCTGTAAGTCTTTTTGCGATTGTCATAATGATTACCTCTTTCTTTTTTATTTGAGCCCTTGCAATTAGATTATAAACATTACTAAAACAAGTCTTGTAGTTTGTGTTTTACTGTTTAATCAAAGGTTTTTATTTGTGTATTCTGGATGTTCTTCCGCAAGTTTAGTTAAAAACGCATCCAATTCGGTGAAAGTCATCTTTTCTCCAAGAATAGAATTTCTTATGAAGTTCTGACCATTGCTTGTCCAAACACCTAACGTAAAGAGTTCTCTTAAATCATCTTCTGTTACTTTTGGCTTTTCGAAGCACGGCATTTTTGTTTCAAGTGTTATGTAATTGCACTTTGACATTCTGCAAAAATAGTCGGTATCAGAATATCTGTTGTTTGGGTCATGAACACAATACTTGCATTCACAACAAAGGTGTTTCTCGGTGCTGGCTATTTAAACAAAGTCATTTTTAATTTTTGCCGTACGATACTTGACTTCATCGACAAGAGCAATAGCTCCTCCGATAACTAAAACTGCGAGAATAAAAATGAATAATATTTCCATTGTACTTGCTCCTTTTAAGTTAATTATCTTTCTTCTTATTTTTTGCTTTTAAAATGATCGCTATAACAAAAGCCATAATCAATAAAACAACAATAATTATTTCACCAACGCAGCTGTTTGGTGATTCAACATCTTCAGCATTTAAACTATAGGTTGTTTCCGCAGCGTCGTATGAGTAATCGTATTCCGATATGGTAGTTTCGATAACAGTTGTTGTTTCCGGCAAATTTTCAAAAAATTCTACTATGAAACTATATTGTTCACCATTAGTTTCACTGTTATCTAAATAAAAATAATATGTTCCTGCTTCAAGAAATTCTTTTCCTGATGAAACTCCCTCCCATGAAAATTTTGAATTAAATGAAGTGATTATGTTTTTTTCGGTTCCATTATATGAGTACATGGAAACTTTAGCAAACACATCATCACCCTCAAGGTAATCGTGCAAAAGTTTTAAATTAATATATCCATCTGTTTCTGTGGTAAACTTAAAATAATCTTTGTCATCGTTATCTATTGAACCACAATATGTTTTCTCAATATCGATGTTATCGGCTAATGCGTGGTTATCGTTTGTTTCTTTTTCCCAACTATCAGACGATGTGTAGTTTACGATAAAACTATAGTTTTCCCAACATGAATAATAAAAGCCCGATACACAAACATAATATGTCCCTGCCGACAAACCACACTCTATTGAGTTCGTTTTTTCACTTTGGTATCTACTATCGAAATCCAATAATGTATTTTCTTCTGTACCATTATAACTTAATATGCGTATCCAAGAAAAATCTGAAACAGCCTCTTTGTAATCATGATTAAATGTCACAGAAATAAAACCATCGGTTGGAATTTCGAATTTGAAATAGTCATCGTCATCTTTTCCGCAAGCACCGTAATGTGTTTGATTAACTTCAATTTTGTCAGCATATTTTAAATTATCATTATTATACGTTTCCCAAAAATCAGATGGTGTGTATTCAATAGTAAAGTTATAATCAAAATCTGTGTCAAACAACAAATAAACTTCTATGTAATATGTTCCAGCCGCCAGACCAATACCGCCTGTTGTTATTGATAAATCGTCGGCATCTGATGCTAAATACCCACCAAGAGCAGTGTCGTTTTCATCCTTAAGCCAAACAGAAAACGAAAAGCTTTCAGAACCATCAAAATAGTCGTGTTCAAACTTGATACGGATATACCCATCTTCTTGAAGTGTGAATTTATAATAATCATTATCAAGTTCATCATAAGGATTCTTTGAATTATCAATTCGGCCCTGAACAATCTCGTTAACTTCAATTGCGGTAGCGGTTTGAATTGTGTCATTGTTTTCGGTTTCGTTTAATGCAAAGGCACCTATGGAAGGCGTAAGAACTGCAATAATTGCCAGCGTAATCGAAACGAACGAAATTAATATCTTTCTCATAATATCCTCCTGAAATTTGCTTTTTCACTTACGTTGTAACTACAGTATAAACATTGTTATTTCACAGCCTGTAGTTTGTATTTTACATTTTCACTTGGTAAGTTGGTGAATTCGTTTAGGTGTTGCCCTTATTATAAATCCGTCTGTTGTTTACTCTGTAATTTGCATTTTACCTTCTGCTATTCGTGCTTGAATTTGTCGAAATGATAATATATAATTGAAAATAATAAGAGTGTAAAACCAAAACTACATTCACCCAAGGTGAAAGAGATATTATATAATCAAATATCTTAAAGGGGTGTTTTTTTGAAAAAAT
This sequence comes from Acutalibacteraceae bacterium, assembly GCA_045590675.1. Taxonomy (GTDB): domain Bacteria; phylum Bacillota; class Clostridia; order Oscillospirales; family Acutalibacteraceae; genus CAG-177. The sequence continues at coordinate 13,929 of JAZNRJ010000079.1, read as the reverse complement.
CATCATTTGAAATCAACGCAATTACCAATATGGGAAAAGTCAGAAAAAACAATGAAGATAATTTCTTTGTGAATAACTTTTTCCTTTCGTATGCACAAACTAATTCAGGGGCAATTTATCAAAAAGAAATCGACATACCGTTTGTTGCCGGGATAAGTGATGGAATGGGCGGAGAAAGTTTCGGAGAAGAAGCGGCATTTATAACGTCAAGCAATTTTTATAAATGTTTTGAAAAATTTCGTAAACCTTTATGCAATGATGACATTAAGTTATGCATTAAAGAAGTTAACCAAATCATATGCAATCAAAAACCCAAGTCAGGTGCAACGCTGGCAATGATATATACCTATGATAAAAAAATAACTGCCGTCTCAATCGGAGACAGCAGAATATATCTTTATTCTAAATGTATATTAAAACAAATAAGTAAAGACCACACTTTAGCGCAAATGCAGGTTGATGCAGGTCTGATTACACCAGAACAAGCCAAAGAATCAAACCTTCGTCATGCTTTAACTCAGTTTCTCGGCATTCCGTCGGATGAAATGCTCCTTGACCCCAATTTTAATGTTTTAGATAGGTTGGATTCCGAAGATATTGTACTTATATGTAGCGACGGGCTAACAGATATGGTTGAAGACAATCAAATCGAATCCATTCTTTCGGAAAAAGCATCAGTTAAAAGTAAAACCGAAAAGCTAATAAAAACAGCTTTGGATAATGGTGGAAAAGACAATGTTACGGTAATGACAATAAAAGCAAATTAATTTCGTTGAGGAGAAAGCATATGGATTTTGCGAAAAAGGTTTTGACGGCAAATTGGTCCGAATGGGAAATAGTCGGTGATGCCGAAATAGGAAAAGGTTCTTACGGTAAGGTTTACAAAATTAAAAGAGAATATATGGGCAACAGAGAACAGTTTGCGGCTCTTAAAGTTATAAGGTTTTCTGATACAACCGACAGAGAACATATAAACGAAATTGTTGAAGAAATCGAGCTTATGACGGAAATTAAGGGTCACACCAACATAGTCAGCTATGAAGATCATAAGGTTATTGAAGACGGAGAAGATTCGGGGTGCACAATTTTACTCCGAATGGAGTTGCTTACGCCTTTTTCGGAATACATAAAAACAAAAGAACTTGATACCCAAGAAGTAGTCAGACTGGGTATAGATATATGCAAGGCTCTTGAAGTATGTCAAAAGAAAAAGATAATCCACAGAGACATTAAGCCCCAAAATATTTTTGTTTCAGAAGACGGGGATTTCAAACTTGGCGATTTCGGCTCGGCGCGCAGCCTTGATATGACACAGGATGTTATGACAATTGCGGGTTCTTGGCCGTATATGGCACCGGAGGTTGTTAAATTTGAACCATACGGAAAAAAGGCTGACATATATTCCCTCGGAACTGTACTTTATGAATTGCTTAACAACGGATGCAAGCCTCATTATCCGTCACAAAAGCCAACTGCAAAAGAGGCAGAGGTCGCTCTTCAAAAGAAGCTTACGGGAGAAAAGCTTTCGCCTCCCTGCAATGCAGAGGACACACTTTCGGAAATTGTTATGAAGGCTTGCGAATTTGACAGCAAAAAGCGCTTTTCTTCAGCAACAGAAATGAAGGAAGAACTTGAAAAGTGGTTATACAAAAAACCTAAAAAAGCCTTTTGGGAAAGAGTTAAAGAAAAAATCAAGAAAGTTCTCTCGAAAATTAACCGTAAAAAGCTGAAAACCATCTTGAAAATATTGGCATGTATTTTTTTAATTACCGCTGTCGTTACTGGCGGGATTTTCATTTATAATGCTGTGCCTAAAAATAATTGGCGAAAAGCTTATGAAACCGAACTCCAAAAGCTTTTAAATCAAAACATAAGATTCTCTTCGGTTTTTGTCGGTGAAATCAATGAAGGAGAAGCTCCTGTTGTTGCTGTCTCAACTGTTGACTACGACACTTATCCGATTCCTCAGTATGTATTTTCATACCGAGACGGCGAGGTGAAAACTCTTATTATTGACGAAATGGGAGGCGGAACGGGAAGTACAACTAAAGAAGATGTTCTTTTTGTAAAAGGAACAAATTTGGTTGTATTTCGGTATTTCGGAAATAGTGAAGGTACAAAAGACTCTGCTCAACAGATTATATACGGAATTGAAAATGGTAAATATGTCGAACTTGAGAACACAGAGGATTTTGATACATCAAATATTTATTCAACCACACCAATAGATCAGGCACAAGAGTTTTTAACAGAACAGATGAATCAAATGTTGTATGAATATACAAGAAAAAGTAATGAATATATTTCATATTCTGAAAACAAAGAGCATGAAAACACTATTGATTCTCTTAATAAAAAACTCGGAATATCATTAGCTGAAGATATAGTTTTTGATGCATATGAAGAATATGAAGATATAATTGATGAGGTTTATGAAAAGAACAAAAACCATCACAATGCAGATACCATCTCTTTTGTGGTTATGGATTTAAACGGTGATGATATCCCGGAACTAATTGTTGAAAATGGATACAAAACATTTACGGAAGGACAAGATTTTTACTCCTATGATTCAAACGGGCTGATTAAACTTGGTTCTGCTTGTGTAAATACTTTTTTTGACTTTTTTTATGATGAGGTTCCTGATGACGGAAAAATTAACGCTATATACATAGGAAGAGAAAAAATATCCAATCATCAGTTTGATATTTCCGAGAACATTTTGAAAGATAATACAATTTTAGACTATATAGATATCACTGATGATGTTAAAACCGAAGAAGAAGATTATCCTAATGCAATAAAATTGATATCAATAGAGGATAAAAAAGCTTATTTTGAAAAGTTGGTTGAAAATAGGATTGAGTCCGCAATTAGTGGCGAACAAATCAATGAATCCGTTTATGAAGATTATGGTGAAATTATTCAGTCGATGATTGATCAAGGATTAACAATCAAGAGTGCCATAGCACATTATACACAATATGATTATCCGATTGTAGCGGTTTCGTTTGACGATGCATATTCAATCCCTAATTACATCATTGCCAAAAACCAAGAAGGCAAAACCGTTGTATTTAACTGTAATGAGCTAGAATGTGAAATCAATTCAAGTTTTGCATATGATATTTGGTTTGCATATGATTATGCGTGCTTTGCTTATGTAAAAACAGCTCAAACAAGTTCTTCTTTCAATACAAAGAACAATTATATTGCTATGTATAATCTTTATATGGATGGAGACTTTACAATCGTTGATGAATACAATATCAACTATGAGTTGTTAAAAGGGGAAAGTTTAACGAATGTTGCTGTTCTTGATAAAGCAAAAAACGCTGTAAAAGAAGAAATGAATACTTTGATGTCTAAAGAATATGGTAACTCCCTTGTTTGTTCTTATTCGGAGGATTGTGTCAAGGAGGATACCATTGATTACTTAGAACAATTTCTTTATTATGATTTTGTGACAAAATAAGGAGTATTGCATTAAAATGAGATTTAAAAATATGTTTAATAGAGTAATTGTTGTGGGTGTTATTATTGCTTTGATTTCTTGTTTATATGCTTGTTCAAAAAATGACAAATCAAAACTGGAAGCTGTTTCGTCTACTACTCAATCTGAAAATGAAACCAAAATGGTTTTTGCTACAAGGGCAGAAATTGGCACATCAGGAACCTGTGGTAGCAAGGCAGCATGGAATTATGATGCCGATACAAAAACCTTAGCTATTCTTGGCTCAGGTGAAATGTCAGCCCCTTATCCGAGTTGGAGTTTATATTCATCTCAGATTGAAAATATAACTATCGGAGAAGGAATCACAAGTATTTGTGATGATGCATTTACAGACTGTGTTAATTTGAAAAGTATAGATATTCCGGAGAAAGTCAGAAATATAGGCAACAATGCTTTTTGTGGTTGCAAAAATCTTACTCAAATCTCTATTCCGTATGATATTAGAACCATAGGTTTTGATGCGTTTTTTGATACGGCATATTATAATGATGTTGATAATTGGTATAATGATATTCTATATATTGACACTTGTATCATAAAAGCAAAAGATGATTTTCAAGGAAATTATACTGTTTTTGATAATATATCAACAATCGCATCAAAAGCATTTTATAAGTGCGAAAATCTTTCAGGAATAACAATTACTGAGTCTGTAAAATCAATTGGAGATTACGCTTTTGCTGGATGTACCAATTTAAAAAGCGTTTCGATTGTTAATTGGGTTTGGTTGGGAAAAGATTCCTTTGCCGATTGCCCTAACATAGAAAACCTGGATCTTTATGATACATATTTTCTCGATTATTTTGAAAACACAAAGTATTATAAAAACGGATATAAAGAGCTTAATGGTATCACATATATCGGCGACTATATAGTAGAAGTTGACGAAAATCTATCCGGTGTTTGCAACATTAAAGAAGGTGTAAAAACAATTGATTCGTCATTGTTTTATGACACTACTATTACAGACATTCGCTTGCCTTCTTCTGTAAGAAAAATCAATCAAATGGAAGATACTGATTTTGACTGGTATACGCTCGGTCATTCTTTAGAAAAAATAACGGTTGACGAAAAAAATCCTTGCTTTTCGAGTGATGAAGGTGTGCTTTATAACAAAGATAAAACTATATTGATTTCATATCCAGAAGGCAAAAAAACTGAAGAGTTTTTTGTTCCGGATACGGTCAAAGAAATGGGACATGCTTTTATAAACAATCAACATATTAAAAAAATTTATATTGGTGCACATGTAGAAGAAATTGTTACGGGTTTTGCCGGTACTTCATATGTTGGTGCTTTTGCAGGTTGTCAATCATTAGAAGCAATAGAAATATCTGCTCAAAATCCAAATTATTGTTCAGATTTGAATGGTGTTGTTTATAACAAAAGAAAAACTGTGTTGATAATGTACCCTGGAGGAAATAAATCCGAAGTTTTCGTTATTCCAGATACCGTAAAAACCATTGATGAATGCGCATTATTGAATGCCGTTTATTTAAAGAAACTTTATATAGGGAAAAATGTCGAAGCAATAAAGGGTACGCATGATTGTTTTCCTTTTAACTATGAGACAGACGACACAGATTATATTTATGATATATACTATGCAGGTTCGTCAAAAGAATGGGAGACCTTGGTAGGGTATGTCGCAGAAAATGTTCACTTCAATGTAAAGAAGTTCCCTGAAGTAACCATTCCGACGACCACAAAAAAAGCCTCATCAACCACACCGACAACTAAAAAAACAAACCTTTTTGATTGGTTTTGATTAAAAAGCTATAGAACACACTCCGAGTACATATTTGTGTCCGGGGTGTGTTCTTGTTTGTTAGGTAAAACCGATATTACAGCAAAAATATTCCCTTGCATTATGATATAGTCAACGAAAACAAACAAACTTTTTCAAATAAGTTTTCTAATAATCGTTGTAAAGTCAGTATTACAGAATTAGAAAATGCTTGCGATATGATAAAAACAACGAAATAATATACCAACAAAGGAGGAAACAAGAATTATGACAAGTTATTTCGGTTGCTGCGGTATGTGTATTCACATGAATCTGTATGACAGGTACAGCTCTTACAGCAAAAAATTCAAGTGTACAAGAAGTGGTCGCTATTATGATTGTGATGAAAAAGGTTGCAATTGTTTTGAAGGTGACCCCAAGAAAAGCTATGAGATGATCGAAAAAGCAAGGGAAGGAAGACTGTAATGGAAGCTATAGTTTGTATTGCAATAGTGTTGCTGTTTGTGTTTATTGCAGAGTACTGGAAAATAATATTACCATTAGTTCTGATTATTGCAGCTGCTATAATAATATTCTTTATTTGGGACAGAAAACAAGCAAACGACACGAAAGAAAAAATTGAAAATAGCGATGAGTTCAAGAAGAGTCTAGAAGAAGCTAAGGCAATTAAAGCTTTTTTTCTTAAAAACTGGCGGGAACCTTTTGTTTATGTTTCGTTATACAAGAAGCCTTATGATTATATAACATCTGAAGATCATTCGACTTTTAAATTTGATTCTTTGGCATACATTCATATAAAAATGGACTTGGGCTATTCGGGGAAAGAGACCCTTGATAGGCTTCGTGAATATGCAGAAGCTCAAGACGACGGAAGATGTGTTGTTGAACCATATGTGTTCGGATTTTTTGACATTAAAAACATTTCCGAAATACCCAAAGGATTGAATATTGACAATTTGATTTGGCAAGTTATGAACGGAACAATAATAGAAGAGTATAACGAGCAAAAAGTAGAGTTTTCTATACCTATTCTTTGCCCTTGCAATTTGAAAGGCGAAAGCAGAGAAATATTTTCTGAAAAAATATAATATCATAACTTCCGGTTAAGTTGAAATTTCGATTTCTTAAGTAAAAACAGTATTACAGAACCTCAATAAGTATGTAATACAATGAAACCAACAAAACAATACATAAACAAAGGAGAAAAAAGTATGACAAGTTATTTCGGTTGCTGCGGCATGTGTGTTCATATGAATCTGTATGACAAATACAGCTCTTACAGCAAAAAATTCAAATGCACCAGAAGCGGCCATTATTATGATTGCGATGAAAAAGGTTGCAATCGTTTTGAAGGTGACCCCAAGAAAAGCTATGAGATGATTGAAAAAGCAAGAGAAAACAAACTATAAGGAGAATTACACAATGGATTTACAAGAAATTATCAAATCTGCAAACAACGGTGATGTAGTTTCAATGTACACCTTGTTTGAATATTATCACGACAACAAACAAAATGATTTAGCAGAACATTGGCTTTATAAATCTGCTGACAACGGGTATTTAAGAGCAATATATACAGGCGTTGCTTATGTTGCGCTTAATACGACAATATCAATGATGCTTGAGGCATATGATTACGCTCTTGAAACATATAACAGAGGTATAAATTATTTATCTGTATTGTTCAAAAAAGAAAACGGAGTTTCGGAAGAAGTAATTAACGAATTACTCCAGAAAGATTATTACAATAAATTTATAGTAGGTATATCAAGCTGTTTGTTTTTAAAAGGAGATTACAAATCTGCTTATGAACTTCTTGAGAACGAAGAATTAACAGATGAAAAAAAGGTTTTAATGGGATTGGCATTGTTTAAGATGGAGGATGACGGCAAAACAGATAAAACAGCTTTTTCTTTATTAAAAACTATTATGTCAAATAAAGACTTGAAACTTGTCGATTGGATTTTAGCTTATGCATATACATATTTGGTTCAAGGTCATGTGCATTTATCGTTAGAAATAGTTGGATGTTCAAGCAGAAAGAAAGCCATAGAAAAAGCTTATTATTTGGCGCTTGAGGCATCAGAAAAAGATGGACATACCGGTAGTATAGGCAAAGATATGCTGAGTCATTTCCGAAAAAAGTTTTTTGGTGGATATGAATATATAGACTGAGTTTTTATGCACAATTATAACTTGGTTGATTTAAAGCAAAAGCAACAGGCAGAAAAATTCTTCCTGTTGCTTTTGCCATACCTGTTATATATACTTGAATTTATTTGTTGCTTATTATATAATTAAAATATTATAGTATGAGTTCAGCTTAAATACTAAGGGGTGTGCTTATGGAGTTTGCCAAAACAATATTATCAAACGTATGGCCCGAATGGGAAATTGTTGATAATATCGGTGCCGGTTCGTATGGTAAGGTTTATAAAATCAAAAGAGAATACATCGGAGACAGAGAACAATTTGCAGCTCTTAAGGTTATCAGAATTCCTTCAAAGCCTGAAGATGCTGATTTTGTTTTTAATGCAGATAATAATAGCACAAAAGAATATTATAAAAGCCTTGTAACAAACATTGTTAAGGAAATTGAATTGATGTCTAAGGTAAAAGGACAAACAAATATTGTCAGTTACGAAGATCACAAGGTTATTGAAGATGAAGATGGTTTGGGGTGGACAATTTTACTCCGAATGGAGTTGCTTACGCCTTTTTCTGAATATATAAAAACAAACGAAATAGGCAATAAAGAAGTGACTCGTTTAGGCATAGATATATGCAAAGCTCTTGAGGTTTGCAAAAAATATTCTATTGTACACCGTGACATAAAAACAGAAAATGTTTTTGTATCCGAAACCGGAGATTTTAAGCTTGGCGATTTCGGCACTGCCCGCACATTTGATAAGACTGTTGATATGGCAACAATGGCAGGAACATATCCTTATATGGCTCCCGAAGTAATAAAACAAGAACCTCACGGACACCAATCGGATATTTATTCGTTGGGTATTATGCTTTATAAGCTTCTAAATAAAAATAGATTCCCATTTTATCCACCGCACCCCGAAGAAATAACCCATGACAGTGTTCAGGAATCTTTCAGAAAGAGACTTTCAGGTGAAAAATTACCTGTGCCTTGCGATGCAGATAAAAAACTTTCCAATATTATATTTAAAGCTTGTGAATACAATCGTAAAGACCGATTTGCAAATGCCACGGAAATGAGAAAAGCATTGGAAGAGAAAACCGATTCGGGACCCATGCCTTTTCCTTGGGAGAAAATTCTTCGTGTTGCTGCATGTCTAGGAGCAATTGCCTTAATTATAACGGGTATTTTTTTTGGCGTGAAACACATCCCAAACACTCAAAGCAAGGATGTTACGGTTGCAGGAGCTTTTGTTGCCAATGGCGAAGAAGGCTGTCTGAAGTTTACCGAATATGAAAATAGCATCGAAATAACAGGACTGCTTGATTCTACATGCGACGTCATTATTCCTAAAAGAATAAATGGAAAACCAGTAACTGCAATAGCCAACAGTGCTTTTTACTATTGTTATATAGAAAACATTGAACTTCCTGATACGATTGAGACGATTGGAACCAGAGCGTTTTACGGAGTTTCCGGACTCAAAGATTTTATAATACCTTTTTCTGTAAAAGTTATAAAAGAATATGCTTTTTATGATTGCACAAACCTGAAAACCATAAGCATTCCTAGTACTGTTGAATCAATAGGTGATTATGCATTTTGTGATATTGAAAATCTTGAAAAAATAGTTGTGGATATCTCTAACGAAAACTATTCCAGTACAGACGGCATTCTCTATAACAAAAACAAAACCGAGCTTATTTCCTATCCGATAGCTAAAAAAGAAACCGAATTTGTTGTTCCTTCTGAAGTGAAAATAATTTCAAAAGGAGCTTTCAGTAAAGCTGCTAACTTATCAAAAATATCATTATCCTCTACTGTAGAATCAATTGATGACTATAGTTTTGACGGCTGTACTGAACTTAGTGAAATTGTATTGCCCGAAGGACTGAAAACTATCGGCAGGCGTGCATTTGCAGAATGTTCTTCTTTGAGTCAAATAATTATTCCCGATAGCGTAGAGGAAATTGGAATAGCTGCTTTTTATAATTCCGAATCTTTAGAAAACATTACTGTGGGAAAAGGCGTAAAAAAAATCTCTAACAGTTCATTTACAGGTACACCTTGGTTTTCTAATCAAAAAGGATTTGTTATTATTGGCGACGGTGTTTTAATCGGATACAACGGAACTGAAACCTCCTTAGAGATTCCTGATAATGTAAAATCCATTGAATCGTTAGCGTTCTATTTTTCCACAACATCTTTTGGGTCACCTATTATAGAAGAAATCTTTATACCTGACAGTGTCACAAAATTAGGAGCAGATATGTTTGTTTTGTGCACACCGCCTAAAACATTGCATATTCCCGCAAACGTTGCGGAGATTGAAGATGGTGCGCTTGAACCGAATGCATATTATGACAGTTTGTCAGAAATAACTTTAGACCCAAACAATCCTAATTTTACGGTTGATGAAAAAGGAGTTATATTTAATAAGGATAAAACAAAACTTCTTTATTGTCCCAAAACCCTTACGGATGAAACATATATAATTCCTGCAACGGTTAAAGAAATCGGAGCTTTTTCTTTTGAATCCTGTGAAAACTTTGCTGAAATCATAATCCCAAACGGAGTGGTTGAAATCGGAGAAAGTGCCTTCTCAGGCTGTCATAACCTAATTAAAATTGATTTGCCTGAAACATTAGTCAACATCGGCAAAGAAGCTTTTTACTCTTGCAGTAAACTTGAAAAAATTGAACTCCCTATAAATTTAAAAAATATTAGCGAGGGAGCTCTTTCGCATTGCAACTCAATCAAAGAACTAGTTATTCCTAGCAGTATTGAAAAAATTGAAGTTGGTGCATTTGAGTATTGTAACTCATTAATTAGCATTAATGTTGATCACTCTAACCAATATTATAAGAGCATTGACGGTGTGTTATATTCTCAAGATGGTCGAATTTTAGTTTGTTACCCTTCGGGACGACCGGATTCTTCTTTTGTTATCCCCGATTCTGTTTCTCAAATCGGTGAAGAAGCATTCTGTGGTTGCAATATTTCGTCAGTTGCTTTGTCGGCTAATATGAGGATAATATCTCAATACGCATTTAATTTTTGTGAAAAATTATCGACAATTAATTTATCAGATGTTTCTATTATAGGAAGCGGCGCTTTTAGCGGATGCACAGAACTAAAGAATGTCAGTTTTTCATCCGAAACAACAATTATATCAGATTCTGCATTTAGAAATTGCGAAAAATTGTCAGATATAATTTTGCCGGTTTCTCTTACTTATATTGACGATAATGCTTTTGCAAATTGTAACAGTATGAAATTAACGAGTATTCCTTCTCGTGTTAGATATATAGGCTATCGTGCCTTCGCAAGTACTGCGGTTGACTTTGTAAGTTTGCCAGATAATACACGGATAGAAACAAATACTTTTTACGGTTGCAAAAACTTTATCAGTTTTTCTGTTACAGATAACAACACGATATACTCGGCTATAAACGGTGTGCTATTCTCGAAAGACGGAACAAAAATGGTCTATTATCCGGACGGCAAAAAAGACGAGGAGTACACATTACTGGAACAAGTCGTTTTTGTTTCTAAGGATGCATTGGCTAATGCTCAAAGTTTAAAAACCATTTATGTTAAAAACAAGGACTGTATTATCGAATCTGACACAATTAAAGTTATTCATATTAACTGATAAAATGAGGTGGATTTTTTGAATAATTCCAATGGTCTTGACTTCACAATAAAAAGAGAAGATGCATTTTACAGTGCAGCAGAGCTTGAAAACTTTAAAACACAAGAAACAAAAGTTATATTTAATTTTATAAAAGAGAATATGTATTTAATTCCGTTTGGAGACTATCTAAAAAGATACATATACTACAAATTAAATCTGACCGGAGATTATAAAGAAATTGATAATTCTGTATATCAAAAATATATTGTTGATTCATTTAAAGAAACAAAAACGCCGCCCTCTTTCGAACCAACTTCTTCCAAAATCAGCGCCCTTGCAAAAAATTGGCTTAACCAAACAGTTGTATCTCGAAAAACAGTATTATTGCTGGGATTCGGTCTTAAAATGACTGTTAATGAAGTATCTGAATTCCTGAAAAAATCAATTCAGGAAGGCGATTTTTATTTCAAAAATCCTTTTGAAATCATTTGCTGGTATTGTTATAAAAGTGGGTTCGGCTTCAACAAAATGCAAGAGCTGCTGAATGCATATGAAGATGAAATTAAAAATTTTGAAACTGCTCTTTTGGCTGAAGAAACTTTAGGTATAAGACAAGATTTTCAAAAAGCAAGTTCAAACCGTGAGTTGCTTGATTTGTTGAGATCACATCATCTTAATATAGGCCAAGTTTATAGTTTTACTGCTAAAAAACAATTTGATGTTTTGTATAGTGAGTGCAAAAAAATAATTGCCGGTTATAGGCAAGCTGAAGAAAACTGGGAGTTTGAAAATGAGCTTTATGATTTTGAATATGCACTAATCAAAAAGCCGTATATTGATTCGGGTAAGAAAAAGTCGTTATTGAAAAACTTTAGAGAAAAGCAAAAACAAATAACCGACAAAGATGTTTCTGAATCCGATGTTGAAAAATTTCTTTGCAGCGGTACACCTATAGATAAAAAAGGAAACCTGACAAAGATTTCTGTTTCATCTTTGTCTGCAAATTTTTCAAAAAAGAGAATGAGCCGACAGCATATTAACGATATTACTTCCGGCAAAGTTTCCGTTGACAGATTTGATTTGATAACAATGAAATTTTTTATTGTTGCTCACAGTAAATTTCAAGAAAAAAACATCAACAGATGGTGGGCATTTGTCGAAGAAACAAACAAAATGCTTGATGTGTGCTCAATGGGTGAGCTATATATCGCTAATCCTTATGACTGTTTCCTGCAAATGTGTATGCTGACTGATGACCCATTATCTACATATGATTCTGTTATTGAAAAATCTTATAATGTAGAACTGACCTAAATTAACAAAAGCCATACAAGATGATTTATTTCACCTTGCATGGTTTTGTTTTGCGTGTTTATCTCATATCTGATAATGGGGTATAATCCGTATTGTTTTTTAAATAATCTTCCATCTTGCCGCTGAGCAGTAATCTGACATAACTCATCGGTTCGTTGTAGATGAGATAGTCAAGTTCTGATGTTTCGTACATATTGTTTGCATATTCGTTTTCGACAGCTATGCAGTCGATTGACACCAATGAACCGTCAGTAAGTTTAACTTCAACACAGGCGGTATCGATATTAAATTCACAAGAAATAATGTTATTAATCATAAACAAAAAACTCCTTTTAATAGTTTGAAAAACGTAGGAAAAGTAGGCTCTGGAATCGTTGATACATAAGGGATTGAAAGTGCGGTAATTGAGGGGTACGTATAGTTTGACCTGCAACCCCGTTTTTGCGGTTACTTTTTCCACATAATGAACTTTAAGGTTGCAAAAACCAAGTGATAAAAAACACTTTCATTACAGTTAAAAATTAACCAAATAGAGCTTCTGAAACCGTTGTATATCAACGGTTTCAAAGTGCGGTAATTAAGGGGTGCGTATAGTTTGACCTGTAACCTCAATTTTGCGGTTCTATTGTTCTAATGGCTGAATTTCAAGTTGTAAAAAATCAGTCGATTTGCAACGGTGAAAAAAGTTTGACAAAAAATTAAAATAGGATTAAAATATAGATGAGTAAATGATCTTTCATAAGGAACCTCCTATCTGACAAAACTCAGAAAGGAGAACAAAACCAATTTCCGTGGCTGAAAATAATAAGCCGTCCGAAATGATTTCGGGCATATCGGAAGACGTAATGGATGCATTGGTGAGAACCTTGCTTCCGGACATAATCAGCTTCTGCGAAAGTGAAGAAGGCAAAGCAATCTTCGAAAAGTGGAAAGCTGAACAATCAGCGTAAACCAACAAAAATGAGGGTAGTCGATAAAACTACCCTCATTTTTCATTTTATAAACCGTTCAGAAAAAGAACAAATCCGAACCCTTCGCCGATTGGCATAAGGTTCGGATTTTCACTGTATGGCAAAGATGATATATTTTGATACAAAAAACATCCTGCACCCCACCACACAAGTCTGCTAAACTTGAATTAATAAAAACAGCAATTATTCGCTTGAAGAATGTAGAGATGTGTTGTATACTAATTTTGTATATGAAGTGCTCATATGAAAGAAACAATACTAAAAATCAAATAAAAATATAGTTTTGTTATCATAGCTGCATTTTATTGAAATGGCAAATAAGATTATGCTATAATCAAAATGACAATTCCGCAAAGCAATGTGAATTAATAAATCAGGCTGACTGCGTTTGTGAGGTAATGATATGAGAAATTATGATATAGCCGCCTTTATATGGCCGTCTTACACAGGTGACGAGCCGAGAACCCGTATTTTCTGGCCCGAGGGCTATGGTGAATGGCAGACTGTTAAAGCAATGACCAACAGAGGTTATGAAGGTTGCCGTTGGCCCCGTATTCCCACCTGGGGATATGTTAACGAAGCTGACAGCAGGGT
>JAZNRJ010000078.1:0-9660 GCA_045590675.1 Acutalibacteraceae bacterium | reverse complement strand
TGAAAAGCAGGGGCTGACACTTTGTGCCTCTACTCACAGAGCTGAGCACTACTTCTTTATGAATCTCGGCAGAACCTTTGACAGTGACGTAAACGATGAAAAATATGCAGACTTTTACGGCCCTGCGGTTTACACTGAGGGATGGAATTCAAAAAATCTCGGTCTTACCACCGAGGATACCTACACCGAGGGTGCAAGCGTAGAATGGCTCGGGGATTGGCTTGTGCGCACCTGTGAGCTTATCGACAGATACCGGCCTTCAGTGCTTTATTTCGATTGGTGGATACACAATCATTCCTTCAAGCCTTATCTTAAGAAGCTTGCGGCGTATTATTACAACAGAGCCGAGGAGTGGGGTAAGGAGGTAACGATAAACTACAAGCACGAGGCGTTTCCGCCGACGGTGGCAGTCTTTGATGTAGAAAGAGGCGCACTTTCGGGCATTTCTCCTCTTTATTGGCAGACGGATACGGCGATTGGTAAAGGCTCTTGGGGCTACAGAGCGGATAATACATACAAGAGTGCCCGTCAGGTTATCTGTGACCTTGTGGATATAGTCAGCAAAAACGGAAACCTTCTTCTGAACATCGGTCCTAAATCTGACGGCACAATTACCGCCGAAGAAACACAGGTGCTTAAAGATATCGGTAAATGGCTATCGGTTAACGGTGAAGGTATTTACGGCACTACTTTCTGGAAAACATTCGGTGAGGGAGAAGTAAATGCTGAAGAAGGATATTTCAAAGATTATAATGAAAAGGCATTTACAAGCAAGGACTTCAGATTCACTTATAAAAACAGTTATATCTATGCATTCCAGATGAGACCTGATGGTAAGGATGTCGAAATCAAGACACTGGCAAAACGCAGTCGCCACGATATTCTCATCAAAAATGTTTCTCTTCTCGGTTGCGAAAAGGCTATTGAATTTGAAAGAACAGAATCGTCTCTTAAAATAAAATCAAACGAAATGCTTACTTCTGATTTACCTGTTTGCTTTAAAATTGAAATTGAATAATTATTTAACGAACGAGAGTGGTTCTTATATAAAATGAGGATATAGAAAAATAAACAGATTGTAATTTATTAAACTAAATAATAAACGATTAAGTGCAATGGGATATAAAATCCTGTTGCACTTTAATGTTTGTAAAGGAGGTTTTCAATGAAACAAACAACACTTGAAGATTTATATTATGGCAACATAAACCCTAATGAAATAAGCTTTGTGAGGGGTTCTGAATACGGTAAATGCGAAGGGTAAAAAGAGCCGAACTTCATACGGTTCTGAAAGGCATTTTTTCACCAATACTGCGTCATAAAAGCTTGAAATACGCTTGTATTTCTTCACTTTTCTTCCTTGTCTTGGCAAAAATCTGCTCTTTCATAACTATAAAATGCAATCATATTCAGTTGACTCTTTTTACCCTATAAAGTAACGGAGCTTTCGAAGTCCGTATGCAGTCAGTTGACCGAAGAATACATAAATAAAATGAATGAGCCTGAATCAGCCTACACCCGAATACTGTCCGAAACAGAACGTGAGTATTTTATATCCGGCTTCAAACTCGGTGCTAAAATAATGACCGAAGTCGGCAACGGCAGAAGCACAACCTTCTGTGAAACGTAAATATCCAAACAATCAAAAACTCCGTTGAACAATGCTGTATCGTGTAACGCAAGTATGAATCATATCCACTATAAAACATCAAAACCCTTGAGAACTATCAATTCCCAAGGGCTTGTTTCATATCATATATTTAACTTACAAACATCCCAAAGTCGACGAAATGACGACGGAACTATCATTATAGCGAAAAAATCAAGTATATTTCTATACTTTAATAATAATTAAGGTTGAATTTTCAATAAATAAGTGATAAACTAATCTTGCGACATAGTTTAATAGTCCCCAGAACAGGCATACTTTTGGTAAAAATGTATGCCTTGATTGTCATATCCTGTTTTGGGTGAACTGTGTCGCAACAGAAGTCAGGCTACGTTTTTCGTGCGTAGCTTCGGCTGCGCATTTTTTATTATGGAGGGTATTTTTATGAATAGAGTTTTAAAGCAAATCTTTTCCGCTTCGATTGCTGTTGTAATGATTTTTGGCTCAATATCTGTCACTGGTCTTGTCTCCGAGAAATTGCCGGCAATTGAGTTTTCGGCGTTAGAAGCAAAAGCGGCATCCGCACCGATATCTGTTGCTATGTCAACTTCACCGGAAGAGATAAAATTCAACTTTGACAGCAATTCGGATACATATATTAATGGCACTAAAACAGATGAATTCACATTGGATATAACCATCGAAACCGATTCCGAAATCGGTGAAAACGAGGTTTTTTATACAGATACCACTGTTACCCTTCCAGATGCCTTTACTTTTGAAGACGGTAAGCAGGTTAATACATTTTCGGGCTATGGCTTTACAAGCGACGGAAAAAACTGGACAATTCCGATTGACGTTTTTATTACAAACCCGCTCGGCTTAAAAGGATCGGAAATTAAAATTGAAGTTTATTGTGAATCGAATCTTGTAGGCGGTGCCACCGTTCCTGTCGCAAGTTCAAACACACAGAATATAACTGCATATTTTATGAACACAGACGGAACATACACTTATAAAACTACCAAATCGGCTGACGAAAACGGAAATGTGCTTGGTTTTACACGTGTTGACGATGAACATTACGCAAGAAATATATATACTATAACTTTTAATATTGACGGTATGTATAATGAAACAATGTCATATTATGGTGCATCAATATGTTTTCCTGAAGAGCCTTCAAAAGCTGGTTATTGTTTTGAAGCCTGGGAAGATGAGAATGGTAATCCCCCCCCAGCCACAACACCTCCTCACGATTTGAATCTTTATGGAAAATTTTCCGTTGAAACATACACGGCATATTTTGACACAAACGGTGGTTTGCCTATTGAAGGCTATAGTTATAATATCGGATTTGGTGAAGAGATCCCTTTACCTCCCTCCCCAATAAAAGCCGGATATTCTTTTTGGGGTTGGTCGCCTATGCTTCCAACAACAATGCCTAACTGTGATCTCACTTTTTGTGCAATGTGGGCACAGAATAATTACACGGTGAATTTTTGTGTAGATGGATCTTCTGTTGCGTATTTTGAGGCATCATACGGTGAAATAATTACTGTTGCAGCGCCTTATAAAGATGGATATGAGTTTGTGGGTTGGGCAGATGGCGAAGATAATGTTTATAACGGAAGTTTTCATATGCCTGATAAGAATTTGACCTTGAATGCTGTTTTTATTGATAATACCCAACCTATTACCTATTATGGCAAATTAGAAAGATATGTAACAACAATTGTTATGAACGGCTCGGGTGTCTATGCTTCGGAAATCACGGTTGACGGCAAAACATATGATGTTGACGGCGATTTTATCGCTGAAGACGATATCAAGGAACACGTCGGTAAAGATGTGGTATTTTCAGTTAAGGAAGATAAAGTGATATGTTTTGATGTTGTTTCAAACCTGAAAACAAGCGTTTCGGCAGATATATATTCTGTCGGCAAGCTGTATTATTCAGGCAAAAAATATGATAAAGAAAAATTAACGGTCACCGTTTCAATCTGCAATAATTTAAAAGAAGAAAAAGCAAATGCGGCAGGGCTGAAAGGTCTTGATGAATTAAAAGCTTATGTTTCGACTGTAACAGTAAAAACAAGCAACGATGATTTGCTTAGTTTTGACGGTAAGGATGAGTTTGAAGTATCTGTAAATCAATATATTCCTATTGGCGGTTCGCATAAAATCGAGCTTTCTTTGGATGTTGATTCGGGTTACAAAATTGCAGATACAGTTGAAAAAGAGTACGTAAGCATTACCGGCGAAATGACCGGAACTCAAAACGGAAAAGGTGTTAATAAGTCGTGCTTTATGAGCGTTACGGTTGAAAACCGCAATTATTCAAAGCCGACAAACAAGAAAAATCAGACATCATCTTCAGAAACTTCATCGCAAATATCTGCACAAGCACAAAAAGCGGCACAAGAGCTTTCAAAAATTTCAGGTGCTGCTGCTGTTGCATTTACAGATTCAACTATGCAGGAAATATTTACAATCGATCAACTAAACGCTATAGGCGATATGTTGCTTTGTGAAGTCGCATTGGCATCTGCTCCCAAAGACACGTTCAAAGAAATACTTAGTGAAAAAGTGATAGACAAGGTATTTCAATGTAACACAAATTTAATTGGCGCAACTAATGACTCTGTTTATGTTACGGTTGCGACTAACAGCCAGTACGGCGAAATTAAAATTAAGTTTGCTTGTGATTTTCAAAAATACAGTTTGAATGGAACTGGTTTTGGCTACTTTGGATCGATATCATATGAAGTTGTTGGAGGAAAGGGTAGCAAAAAACTACCTGATTATTGTAAAACTAAAGGGTCTGCCGGTGGTCTTTCCGGTGTTGATATGAAAGCATTTTGTAATGCTGCCTATTCTCTTGTAGAATCTGAACTTAAACAATCATATTCGGTTGGTTGGGGGAGCGAGGCTAATAAAGCGGCTGATATAATTTTTAACAAGTCAATAATTAAAATTCTGAGTTATACAAAATATAAAACAATTTCAGGATTGACTTGGGAATTGCTTACCATTCCCGGCAAATCTGTAAAAATCAAGTGCCCCGTTGACGTTTATGTTTACAACTCAAATAACGAACTTGTTGCTTCGGTTGAAAATAACGAGCCGACACTTGAAAACGATTTGGTAGAAATAATAATTAACGGCGACGAAAAAGAAGTTATTTTGTTTGATGACAGTTATTATCTAGTTTATGAGGCACGTGCCGAGGGTGCTATGAATATTACCGTGACAGAATATGGAAGTTCGGAAGGCGCGTTGATGACAGCAAACATTGAGAATGTTCCGCTGTCCGTCGGAACAACATACACTCAAAACATCGATATGAAGTATCTTGAAGAATCCGATTATTCGTTGACAGCTGATGACGAAAGTATTTATGCTGTTACATCGGCAGAGCTTTTGCTTCACGACCATATATCTGACGGTGAATGGTTTGAAGGTGAAGCATCATCCTGTTCCGAACATGGTTATGATTATACGATGTGTTCCATTTGCTTTGAGTGGTTTTGCGAATATTATGATTTATTGGATCATTCGGACAGCAACGATGATGATTATTGTGATTCATGCGGCTTCTGCTTTAATATCGAAGAAATCAGATTTTTAATCTCCATTCCTGATTCCCGAACGATTAATTACGGTGAGCCGGTAAAGCTCAACATAAATGCAAAGAATCTTCCTTCCGGTGCAAAAATCAAATGGGTTGTTGAAGGTGACGGAGTCAAGCTTAATCCCTCGTCATCGGGAAGAAGTTGTAAAGTAACGGCAACCTCAACAGGAAATGTTGTTATAAGTGCGTATGTTGTTGACCGGAACGGAAATATCATCACAGACGAGAACGGAAAGATTATCTCTGACAGTGAATATTTTTATTCGGAAGCAAATCTTTGGTTAAGAATAGTATATTTCTTCAAAAAATTGTTTGGAATAAGTATGAACACAGTTCAACTATTCAAAGGTGTAAATTAGTATTTTTAAATTCAGCGGTGATGGATTTCGAATCTGTTGCCGCTTTGTTCTTTATATATATCCAAATTGAAATATTTGTTTAAAGGTCAAGGCGGTTCAAAAATCGAGCTGTTTTTGTAGGCGGCAGGGCGGCACAGGCGGCAACTTTTGAGTTCGTGTTCATTTTTTAACTACACTAAAATTCACGACAAATTGAAATTTTCCCGCCTTCCCGCCTGAATTGTTGACCTGCATCAAAACCGGGGATTTTCTCCTGCCTTTTTGCCGCCTACATCCCACCTTGTATTGATGTTTGAATATATTTCATTGTGTCTGTCTTGACTGTTTAAAGAGGTAGATATTTTCACAATGGTAGACGACTTCTGACGACGGAAAGACGACGGTAGCAATGACATAAATACCCGAAACAAGTATGAATAAAATATCAATTTCTGCCGTCGCAACTAAAATATGAGATGGCGAAACCTATGTTTATCAACGATTTTCGGACTTCCAGAGCCTTCTTGGAAATCGTGTAACGGGCTATAACCTGTTCGAGGGTTCGAATCCCTTGCTCTCCGCCAGAACCCCATAGAAGTTAAGGCTTCTATAGGGTTTTTCTTATGCTTTCACACACAGTAAACTATCTCTGAAACCTACTTCCGACGACGAAAAGACGACGGCACACCGAGCATAAATAATCCTATTGTCGTCAAGAATATCCGTCATCGTCGTCTTGTATGTTTTCATAGTGGATTTTTTGATATAAGTATGGTATAATTCGACTCGACAAATAAGAATTTGATGGAGGATACAATGGCAAGAGAAATCAACCCAAAAGATACCACAAGAGCTTTCGCATATGAGCTTTGGATGAAAGCACCGAATCCAATGGTTACTTTTTTCAAGACCTTGGATGTGACAAATCTCATCAAGATATCTAAACGGAAACATCTGAAATTTAATATGTTGCTTGATTATTGTATCGGAAAAGCAACTGTTAGCATAAAGGAGTTCTATGTTCTTCCTGTTGGTGAAAAGCTGATGCAATATGATAGTATAGCAGTCAACACAATCGTGAAAAACAAAGACGGAGAAGTGAGTTCCTGTGATATCCTGTATTCCGATGATTTGGAAACATTTAGTCAGGAGTATTTGAAGTATACTACGCAAGTGGCTGAAACCGCTCAGGACAGAGACCTGTCAAGTGATAGTATGGTAATCGGCACATCTGCGATTATCGATACAGAAATTGACGGTGCTGTTGGTATGAATAGCGGCATTTTTAATAATCCGTTTATCATCTGGGGAAAATACCGAAAAAAGGGATTCAGATATTACCTTCCAATTTCTTTTCAGTTTCACCACACGCAAATGGATGGGTCTCACGCAGGCAGATTTTTGGAGAATCTGCAAAATGAGATTAACAGGATGAAATAGGCAAATTCCAATTAGTTTAATTAAATAATAAAACTATTAAGTGCAATGGGAAATAAAATCCTGTTGCACTTTTTCTGTTTGTAAAGGAGTAAATCTAATGAAACAAACAACACTTGAAGATTTATACTATGGCAACATAAACCCTAATGAAACAAGCTTTGTGAGGGGTTCTGAATACGGTAGATGCTTTGACAAAGTAACGGAGCTGTCAAAGTCCGTATGCAGTCAGTTGACCGAAGAATACATAAATAAGATGAATGAACTTGAATCAGTTTACACTCGAATACTGTCCGAAACAGAATGAGAGTGTTTAATAATCATTTTCATTATGTAATATAAAAATGTATCAGGAATGTATTTTAAGAAAACAAAATAACATTATCTGAAATATCTTATCGCGAATTTTGTTTTTGCAAGATACAGATACATGATTGAAAATTATTCTGTTGTGTGTTATTATTTAAAAAATACAGATTCAAATTAAACAGAAAGTAGGTTATAATATGTTCAAATATAAAAAATCTAAAGCTTTTAGAGTATTTATACTGTTAATCTCTGTGGCAATTCTTATTAATTGCTTCTCGGGATGCAATAATAAAAATGACGAACTTGAGTATGAGTATTACAATAAAGCTAATGCTTATATTAATGACAAAGAATATGATAAAGCATTAGACTTGGTTAATGAAGGAATTGAAAAAATAGGAGAAAGTCTTTTTCTTACTTCATTGAAAGAAGATATTGAAGATTTAATTGAAAATGCTGAAAATTCCGATGAATTAGTTGTTCCCGATCTTGTCGGTTTAACGGATTATGAAGCTATGAGTAAATTGACTGAAATGAATATCTCTTGTAAGCTTGAAATTGAAGCAACAAATGAAGTCCCCCCACGCACCGTTATTTCAACAGTTCCTTCTGCGGGTACTGTGCTTGACACAGAAAAAGATAATTATGTTGTTTTATATATTGCTGAAGAGCCTGAATTTCACACAGATCCTCCCGTAACAGCTCCCAGTAAAGTTATTGCACAAAATGCAAGTTTTGTTTTCAACGAGCAACTTTATCCTGCACATACCCAATCAAAGATGGGATTCACTAAAAATCCCTATGTTGAAAACGGTTATCTTGTTATGAATTTCTGGTATGAATCAACTGATGGCTTTAATTGGAATCAAGTCGCAACTGTTTTGGTTGAAAATCAGATACTCGGAGCTTCTATAATTTCAAGCGATTATCATGTTGAATCATTTGAAACATACTATTTTACAATAAATGTTCCTGTTTCCGGTCTTTATAACCCATACCCTTATTATCTTGAATTGGATTTCCCGGTAGCCGGAGATCATAATATGTTTATTAATGTTACAATTGTTTGGTGATTTTTATTTTATGATATTGTATTTAATGTTTGCTTTGACATAACAGAAGGATATGCAGTCGGTTGTCTGAAGAATACATAAATAAAATGAATGAACTTGAATCAGTCTACACCCGAATACTGTCCGAAACAGAACGAGAGTATTTCATATCCGGCTTCAAACTCGGTGCTAAAATAATGACCGAAGTCTGCAACGGTAAACATCTCTATGATTGGTATGGTCTTTTTTGCTGTTGTCAAAATCTAATACAGATTCTTAAAGTATTGTATATATATTTTAAAAATATTGACAATAATAGAATCAGTGTGTTATTTTATAAAAAATAAAGGAGGAATAAAAATGAGCAATTTATTTAACCTTGAAGGAAAATTTGCTGTTGTTACAGGTGCTTCATCAGGTCTTGGCCGTCAGTTTGCTCTTGCACTTGCAAGAGAAGGGGCTAATGTTGCTATTCTTGCAAGAAGAGTTGACAGACTTGAGCAGGTAAAGTCTGAAGTTGAAGCTTTAGGCGTTAAATGCATCGCTGTAAAATGTGATGTTGCTGATAATAACAGCATCAAAAATGCAGTAGCTGAAGTTGTTGCAGATTTTGGCAGAATAGACATTCTTGTAAACAATGCGGGTATCGGCAGCGGTGCACCCGCTGAGTCGCAGGAAGACAGTCTTTGGGATTCAACAATCAGAATTAACCTCAGCGGTGTCTATTACGTAGCACGTGAAGTCGGTAAGGTAATGATTGAGCAGAATTACGGTAAGATTATCAACATTGGTTCCATTCATTCAACAGTAGCAATGGCAGGCAGCCCCATTACAGCTTATTGTGCAAGTAAGGGTGGCGTTGAAATGCTTACAAAGGCTCTCGCAAACGAATGGGCAAAATATAATATTACCGTTAACGCAATCGGTCCCGCTTATTTTGAAAGCGAAATGACGGATATGGTTATCAATACCCCCGAATTTGGTATGGCTGTTAAGGCATACTGTCCTATGGGCAGACCCGGTAAAGCAGGTGAACTTGATGGAGCACTCGTATATTTTGCTTCAGATGCTTCAAGCTACACAACCGGTCAGCTTCTTACTGTTGACGGCGGTTGGACCACAATCTAAGGTATTGTTTTCTTTTCTTTTCCCCATAGAAGTAATAACTTCTGTGGGGTTTTTCTTATGCTTTCAGCTACCATAAAATATATTCAAAACCCACTTTCGACGACGAAAAGACGACGATTCATCGAGCATAAATATCTCTATGGTCGGCAGGAA
>JAZNRJ010000077.1:0-55580 GCA_045590675.1 Acutalibacteraceae bacterium | reverse complement strand
AAACAGAAATAACAGAATTGCAGTCAGAGTTACAAACAAGGAATTTGACCGTATCAATGAAATGGTAAGTAAAAGTATATTCCCGAAAGAAAAGCTGATTCGACTTATCGTTACAGGTTATCCGATTCAAGAAAAACCTTCAGATGATTGTAAGCGGCTTGAACTTACCTTGGGTAAACTCGCAACAAATATGGGAGCTTTGCTTTTCCAAGGAACAGAGGCAAGCAACACTTCAGAACTTGTGTATGAAACATTGAATATTTTAATGAATGCAAATTATGTATCTTACGACATAAAGCGTAGGAAAAAGAAGGGAGTCAAATTATGAAAATTGAAAAAGTTAATATCAACAATCTTTTACCGTTTAATGAAAATCCTTACCGAATCCGTGAGGGCGAAGAATTAGAATCGCTGCTTAACAGTATAAGTGAGAACGGCATAATCTCACCCCTTGTTGTCAGACCTACGGATGACAAAGGTAAATATGAGGTTATCTCCGGGCACCGCCGATTACACGCTGCCCGTATGCTTAATCTTGAAACCGTCCCTGTTACTGTTTGTTATGTGAGCAGAGAAGAAGCGGCTATTATGCTTGTTGACAGCAACCTGCACAGAGAACATATTTTACCGAGCGAAAAAGCAAAGGCGTACAAGCTGAAACTTGATGCTATGAAAGCACAGGGCAAGAGGACAGATTTAACTTGTGGACAAGCTGTCCACAAGTCAAGAGAAAGCGTTTCTGATGCCGACAGCGGCAGACAGGTGCAACGATATATCCGTCTGACTATGCTTATTCCCGAACTGCTTACTATGGTTGATGAAAACAAAATCGCATTTTCCGTTGCAGTTGAACTGTCGTATCTTGATGATTCCAAACAGTATGAATTATTGGGAATAATTGAAGAAACGGAGTGTACTCCATCATACTCTCAGTCAAACAGAATACGAAAGCTGTTCCAATCGGGAGAACTGAATGAAAACTCAATTAACACTATTATGAACGAAGAAAAAGCCAACCAAAAACCGATGTTTAAAATGTCTATGGAACGATTACAGAAATACTCTCCGAAAGCTGATGAAAGACAAATGCAGGAGTTCATTATTAAGGCTTGTGAGTATTATGCAAAGTATTTACAGAAAAAGAGAAATCGGGAGGCAAGGTGATTTATGGGTGAAATTATACCGATTTCAGACTTTGACAGTAACTATTTCATCAATGGAATATGCTACAAGGTTTCATCAAAATTTGAGGGCTTTGAAGCGCCGAAACTCGGCTCTACACTTACCGAAAGGTTTGAAAAATATTTAGGCGGCGATTTCGCACATTTGACAAATACTGAAGATAAAAATACAATACAAGCGGAATATGTATGTTCGACTGCCGGAGAGGAGGATTAATGCAGTCAAACAAAGCAGGAATTACTGCTCTTTACTGCCGTCTGTCCCGTGATGACGGCAATAAAGAAAGTGACAGTAACTCCATCGAGAATCAAAAAATCATGTTATCGAGATATGCTCAAGAGAAAGGTTTTGAAAATACAAGATTCTATGTTGATGACGGATTTACGGGTACGAACTTTAATCGACCTGATTTCAAGAGAATGATGGAAGATGTTGAAGCAGGATATATCTCAACCATTATCGTTAAGGATATGTCACGATTCGGCAGAAACTACGTTGAGGTTGGTCTATACACCGAATCATACTTCCCCGAAAATAATATCCGCTTTATTGCCATTACAGATTTGGTTGACAGTGCTGACGGTGAAAATGAAATCATCCCGTTCAAGAATGTTATGAACGAGATGTATGCAAGAGATATTTCAAAGAAGGTACGCTCTGCAAAAAGAATCCGTGGCAATATGGGCGAACCTCTTGCACAGCCGCCTTACGGTTATGTTAAAGATGCAATCAACCCCAAGAAATGGGTAATTGAACACGAAGCGGCAGAGGTTGTGAGAGATATATTCCGTATGTGTCTTGAGGGTAAAGGAAACGAAACCATTGCCCGATTGCTTCAGGAAAACAAGGTGCTTGTACCTATGGCATATTGGCGCAGCAAGGGTTTAAACCGAGGCGGAAAGAAATCTCAGGAAGACCCGTACAAATGGTGTAAGACAACAATAGCAAAGATACTTTCACAGCAGGAATACTGTGGTGATGTCATTAATTTCAGAACATTCTCAAAATCTTTTAAAAACAAGACAAGAATACCGAACTCCGAAGAAAACTGGAAGGTATTTAAGAATGTTCACGAGCCGATAATTGACCGCGAAACCTTTGAGCTTGTTCAGACTTTGATTAAGAAAACCAAGCGGCGTCCACCGAAGAAACAGAATGCGGAGAAGCACATGTTTAGCGGATTGCTTCGCTGTGCTGATTGCGGACACAATATGCGTTACCACACCAACACAATCAACAAAGATATTCATTATTTTAGCTGCGGTAACTACACCAAAGATACCCGAGGAGATTGTCAGACCAGGCACTATATCCGTGCGGATGCCATTGAAGCCATTGTAATCCTTGAACTTAAAAATCTTGCAAGTTATCTCAAGAATGATGAAGAAATACTTGCTGATATACTTGAGAAGAAAACCAACAAGGATTTTCACGAACAGCGACGATATATTGAGAGTGAACTGCAAAATGCAATCTCCCGACAGCAATCTGTAAACATACTTTACGAAAAGCTGTATGAAGATAATGCGGTAGGCAAAGTAACTGATGAATGGTTTATGCATATGGCACACAAGTACGAAACCGAACGTGTTGCACTCAAATCCAAGATAGCGGATTACAGAACAAAGCTTGCCACAATGAATACCGTTCAACAAAGCAGGGATATGTTTCTGAAAGCTGTGCGTAAAGTGATTGAAATGGAAGCATTAACTGCACCGCTTGTGAGAGAACTCATAGACCATATTGATGTTTATGAGACACAGGGCAAAGGCAAAAACAAAACACAGCGGGTTGTAATCCATTACAGATTTGTTGGGTATATTGAACTGCCGACCAAGGAAGATGACTTTTACAAAAGCGATACCCGGCAGGGAGTGCAAGTCAGCTATATACCAAGAGCATTGCCCGAAAGCATAACAGCATAACAAAACAGAAAAAGGTCGCAGAGCTCAACAGTCTGGGACCAATCAAAAAACTGTTTTTAAGCAAAAAAATTGAGTATTCATAGGCAAATCCCTTATGAATACTCAATATGGTCGGAGTGGAGGGACTTGAACCCCCGGCATCCTGCTCCCAAAGCAGGCGCGCTACCAACTGCGCTACACCCCGAAATATATTTAATTTTTATCTTTTGATAAACTCTTGCCAAAGCAGGCGGCTACCAACTATCGGTCAGAAATATTGTCGGCTTGCTCGCTTGGTGCGCTTCGCAACCCTCTGTATTTCTTCCTGCACAGACTTTGCCTTTTTCCGCCACCGGCGGCGGCAATCTCTGTGTCGCTACACCCCGGAATATAAAGGGTTGCCCTTGGGTAACCCTTGTTTTTGTAACTTTACATATTCTATTCTATTTTTGCGGGAAAGTCAACCGATTAAAAAAATTATTTTAAAATATTGCTGATTTTTTCTATTTCAGCATGCGTCAGTCCGATTTCGGAAAAGTAATTTTTAACCGAGCCGTATTTTTTATCAATATAATTCAGAATATGCTCCATATTTTCTGCCTGAGAATAAAAACGGTCATACGAGCCATCCCAAATCAAGCCGCTTTTTTCACGGATTTCCTTTTCTATAAAACTTTTAATATAGGTATATGAAACCTCATAATCCGCAACAATATCCGCCCTGTCAACGCCCGAAGCATCAAGAATCATCGCCGCCAGCATCCCTGTTCTGTCCTTGCCGCAAAAGCAATGGAAAAGGAACGGTGTTTCAATTGACGCAATTATCCTTAAAACCTCGGCAAAATTTTTGCTGTAATCGGTAAGGCACATTTCGTACATTTCGGGCATAGTTATATCCGACTGTGCAAGTGCAGGGTTGGCCTCAAGCAACGAGATGTGATAATAATCAAAATCCTTGCTGTCTTTAAAATAAGACGGCATATCCTCAACCTCAGAATCGCCTCTCAAATCAACAACGGTTTTAATCCCTGCTTCTTTAAGCAGTTCAAGGTCTTTCGGGCTTGGATCACGGGCAATACCTGCCCTGAAAACTCTGCCGTAAGCCGTCACTCCGCCGTCAAATTCATAGCCGCCGAGGTCACGGAAATTTATTATATTTTCACCTTTATATCTTCTTTTCATAATCACTCAAAAAGCGGAGTTGAAAGGTATCTTTCACCGCTGTCGGGCAGCAAAACAACAACCGTTTTGCCTGCGTTTTCAGGTCTTTTGGCAATTTCTGTTGCTGCGTGAAGAGCCGCACCTGCCGAAACTCCCATAAGAATTCCTTCTGTTTTAACTGTGTTACGCGATGCAGCATAGGCTTCTTCGGTTGTGACTTTTATGATTTCATCATAAATCTCTTTATCAAGGATAGACGGAGCAAAGCCCGCACCTATCCCCTGAATAGCGTGAGCACCTGCCCTGCCTTCGGAAAGGAAGGGTGAATCCGCAGGTTCAACCGCAACAATACGGATATCGGGGTTTTTTTCTTTTAGAAATCTGCCCGTACCCGTTATTGTTCCGCCCGTGCCTACACCTGCAACAAAAACATCAACCTTGCCGTCAGTATCTCTCCAGATTTCGGGGCCGGTTGTTTTGTAATGGGCGGCGCAGTTATCGGGGTTATCAAACTGAGCCGGAATAAAGCTGCCGGGAGTCTCTGCGGCAAGTTCTTCCGCTTTAGCAATCGCACCTGCCATGCCCTTTGAGCCGTCGGTCAGAACAAGCTCTGCACCGTAAGCGGCAAGGAGCTTTCTGCGCTCAACGCTCATTGTTTCGGGCATCGTGATGATAACCTTCATTCCGTTCTGGGCAGCAAAAGAAGCTATTCCGATGCCTGTGTTGCCGCTGGTAGGTTCAATGATTACCGAATCCTTTGTTATTCTGCCGTCACGCAAAGCCGCATCAAGCATTTCTTTGCCGACTCTGTCCTTTGCGCTGCCTGCAGGGTTCATATATTCAAGCTTTGCAATAATTTCAGCTTTGGCTTCTGCCTTTTCGGCATAGGAAGCAAACCTTACAAGCGGAGTGTTGCCCACAAGTGCGGCAGCGTTATCATAAATCCTCATTTTATTACCTCAATTATTTTTCGTAAACCTTGATTATTTCGCCCACATAAACTTTATGATAGTCTTTGTTGGCATAGTTGTTTTCGATGGCAGGGTCAATAAATCCTTCAGGGCTCATAAACTGAGCCGCCATTTTACGGCAAACAACAGTGTATTCCGCCTGTTCAAAGGTTACTGCACCGTCAACAAAAAGGGGGGTAAGTCCCGTTGCGGCGGCTTTGTCAATATCTCTGCCGCTTTTTGAACCGCAAAGGCGCAGAGCGTCTTTATATTCAGGCGAATAGAATGAAAGGGTAAAATATTCTTCTTTTTCAATGAATTCATAGGTATAACGCTGAGGGCGCACAAAAACAAATGCAGCATCCTTGCCCCATATTTCGCCCACTGCACCCCAGCTGACAGTCATTGTGTTGAATTTATCTTGTGAGCCTGCTGTGAGAAGTGCCCATCCGTCGGCAATAAGCTCAACCGGGCTTTTTTTAAGCTCTCTGATGTTAATTTCTTTCATAACATAACCTCCGGAAATGAATTTTCTGATGAAATTATACCACAAAACAGCGGTAATAACAACTTTAAGAGTGAAAATATTTGAACTTCATCCGTAAATAATATGTTAATTATAAAAATTTTATTTGATTTAAAGGTAAAATAATGGTAAAATAATTTTTAAGAAAAAAATCAGGCGGTGAACCTATGGATAACGAATTCAACAAAGATTTACTCCCCGAAGAGGAAACATCCCCTGCCGAAGAAACGGTTGAAGAAGCAGCCGAAGAAGTTCCGGCCGAAGAAACCGTTGAAGAAGCTGTAGCTGAAACAGAAGGTTCTGAAGAGCAGGAAAACATTCCCGAAGAAACCGAGGACGAAACCTCTTCAAAAGCTGAAGAAGAATTTGCAGCTCGAATTGAAAAACGTTTTTCAAAATATCCCAACCCCTCTGACCTTGAAAAGTATGCAATTACCAAAGCTCAGAAAAAAGCTTTTGCAGATTATGCCGAGGCTTATGAAAGCTATTCTCAGGCTGACAGCACTAAAGAAAAACGCCTTTTTGTCCGTAACCTCAACTCCTTGCTCTATTCAACCGATATGAGCGGAATTGTTGTTGCTTTTAAGGCTGAAAACGGCAGCGATGCCGCAGCTGCAGCCGTTGCCGAAGCCGAAAATCTGAAAAAGAAGGGCAAAATCGCAAGCATAATTTTCCTTGCCGTTTTTCTGCTTGTTGCTGTTATTTTCACAGTTGTTAAAGTTTTGCCTAACATTGACAGCATCAGCGACCTTGCCTCTCACGGTCTTTACTTTGTTTCTTTTGCAATTTATATCGCTCTTTCTATTTACGCCGCATCGGAAATCAAAAATCTTTTTGCTTCAATGGGCAACGCAAAAGCTCGCAAAGCTCTTCCGATGATTGATAATATTCCCATAAAGCTTGAGGGTGCTGACCTTGCTGAGGTTGCCGAAACCTGCATAACCTGCGGCGAAAAACCTCAGGCTGAAGGCAGCGATTATTGCGAAGAATGCCGCAAAAAACTGCTCTCCACCAAAATACCTTTCCTGGGTTGGGTTGCGGGCGCAGGTGTGCTCGTTGCTGCCGTTATATCATTTGTTATTTTGTTTTTCACCGCCGCACCTGCATTTTACGGTATGAGTGCAGAAATTGCGGCTAAAGAAAAACGATGGGATGATGCAATTGAGCACTATTCGCAGATGACATCAACGGTTTCAGAGTTTTCTTCTTATCTGAGCCCCGATTCTTTTATCGGCGATATTCTTAAAATAAGCAAAGACACTCAGGCTGATTATTTCAGAGCTTATGCCAACGCATACGGCCCCATTCAGGCTGTTCAGTCCGCTTCTTACATTATCAGCGACACATCTATACTTGAAACCGATAAAAGCCTTGCTCCCTATATGGAGGTTTATCAGCGTTATTTTGACACAGCAACCGTTTGCTCCTCTTTCCTTGAAAGTGCTGAGGAAGATTACGACCTTTATGTTGAAGCTCTCACAAAAGCACTCAATGAAGAAGGCGTTGATAAATCAATTATTTATTACACCCTGTTCGGCCTTGCCAACAACGAAGGCAAAGACCTTTCCGTTCAGCTTGATTACCTTGCCAAAACGGAAGAATACGCAAAAGAGATGGGCTATGATTATACCTGGCTTTACGGCTTTGAATATGCAGCCGCTCTTAAAAAAGCCGGCGAATATGAAAAAGCTCTCGGTTATTATGATGCCCTCATTGAAATCAATAAAAATGACTGGTATTCCTGCGTAGGCAAAGCAAAATGCCTTATTTCTCTTGGCAAAACAAGCGAAGCTGAAAGTTTTGTTGAAGAAATCAAGAAAGCTAATGACAGCGAAAATGAATTCACCTATGCAATTGAAGCTCTTATTCTCCGCACCAAAGGCGATTACGACGCCGCAATCAATCTTTGCACAACAGTTCTTGAAGAGCACCAGACTTCAGCCGAGCTTCACCATCAGCTTGCCCTTTCATATCTTCTCAACGGCGATTACGATAAGGCATACGAACACGCCAACAACGCCGACTATAACGGAATTTACTGGGCACAGTACGGCCTGACAAAGGCATACTCTTTTGAATATCTCCACAACCTTTTCCTTACCGCAAACCTTTGCATTAAAAACTCAACCGCCTCTGCCAAAGATGCTGAAGAAACAATCAAAGGTCTTGAATCCTACGGCGAATATGCACCCGAAATTGTTGAAAAGATAGTTAACGGCGAAGTTAAGCTTGAAGACATTCTGATGAAAGGAGCGTACGATATTTTATGAGTATCTTATATGTAATAACAAAATATCTCACTTTTCCCGGTGCGTTCCTCAGAGCGTTTTGGGAACATCTGACCTGCAAATTGCTCGGTCTGCCCGTTGAAGATTCGGCATATCTGAGAGCCAACGAAATGTGCGGCCACATTGACCACGCACTTGCCAAAAAAGGTTCTGCCGCTTACGCTGTTGCGCTTATTCCCGGACTTATCAACTTTTTCACAGGTGCCGCTCTTTTGCTGGCAGGCATTGTTAACCTTGCAATTATGGGCGTAAGGGCTGCCGATTCAACGGTAATGTTCATTTTCTTTGTTGCCGCAACTTATGTGGGCGCTTCTCTGCTTTGCAGCATTTTTCCCGATGTTGAAACGGTTATAAATCTTTGGGACGTTGTTTTTGTTAAGAAAAACTCCTCTGTTATCGGCAGAATTTTTGCCGTAATCCCCACAATCATTATGTATGCAGGTGCATATATTGAAAAATACTGCGTTTCATTTGTTATTGTTGCCGTATCAACAATTATGATGTTTTTGGCATAAACCGAAAAACGGGCAGATTTTTTCTGCTCGTTTTTTATTTTTATAAGGTAAACGGAATAATCCGAATAACCGTTAATTCGATTGACAATGATAAAAAAAGCGGTTAAAATATACTATATATAAAATAAAATGGAGGATTGCTATGAACGAGATAAAAAAACTCTATGAACTTTGGCTGGAAACCACCAAAAATGAGCCTGAGCTGCACAACGAGTTGGTTTCGGTTAAAAATGACGATGAGCAAATCCTTGACAGGTTTTATAAAAATCTTGAGTTCGGCACTGCGGGTCTCAGAGGAGTTCTTGGTGCCGGCACTAACAGAATGAACACTTTCACCGTCTGCCAGGCAACTCAGGGCCTTGCAGATTACCTTAACGGCAAATATAAAAACCCCTGCGTTGCAATCGGTTATGATTCACGCATCAAATCAGATGTTTTTGCAAAACAATGCGCCCGGGTTCTTGCCGCAAACGGTGTTAAGGCATATCTTTTTCCCCGATTGATACCGACACCTCTTGTTTCATACGCTGTTATGCGCCTTAAATGCCAGAGCGGTATTGTTATAACAGCAAGCCACAACCCCTCAAAATATAACGGCTATAAATGCTACGACCCCGACGGTTATCAGATGACCGAAGAGGCTGCCGCTGAAACCTATGCCTGCATTCAGAAGGTTGATATGTTCAGCGGAGTTAAAAAAATGCCCTTTGATTCCGCTTTTGAAAACGGACTTATTGAATATATCGGCGATGATATTGTTGAAGAATTTTATTCGCTTGTTATGCAACGTTCAATCAACCCCGAAATCTGCAAAAACAGCGATATCAGCATAATTTACACTCCCCTTAACGGAACGGGTAACATCCCCGTCAGAACCGTTCTTTCAAGAGCAGGCTTTAAAAATATCAGGGTTGTAAAAGAGCAGGAGATGCCCGACGGAACATTCCCAACCTGCCCATACCCCAACCCCGAAATCCGCCAGGTTTTTGAATGTGCCCTTGAAATGGCAAAGGATGAACCTGCCGACCTTCTGCTGGCTAACGACCCTGACTGTGACAGAGTGGGCATTGCCGTTCTTAACTGCGGCGAATATGTTCTACTGAGCGGCAACGATGTAGGCGTTCTTCTAACGGAATATATGCTTTCTGCAAGAAAAGCAACGGGAACTCTGCCCGAAAATCCCGTAATGACAAAATCTTTTGTTTCAACCTCGCTTGTTAATGCTGTTGCCGCAAAGTACGGCTGCAAAGTTGTTGATGTTCTGACCGGCTTTAAATATGTTGGCGAATTTGTTGCTCAGCTTGAAGAACAAGGCAAAGAAAACAGCTTCATTATGGGCTTTGAAGAAAGCTACGGCTATCTTATCGGCAACCACGCAAAGGATAAAGACGGCGTTGCGGCCTCTTTGATGATTTGCGAAATGGCGGCATATTATAAAGAACAGGGCAAAACCCTTGTTGACGTTCTTAATGATGTTTATACCGAACACGGTGTGTATATCAACAAGCTGTATAACTTTGTTTTTGAAGGCGCAAGCGGAATGGTTAAAATGCAGGAGATTATGAGTGATGCCCGCCTCAATCCGCCAAAGGAACTTGGAGGTTATCAGGTGGTCAAAGTTCACGACTTTGCCGACGGTTCAATAACAGACACAAAAACAGGCGAAAAAACTTCAACCGGTTTGCCGAAATCAAACATTCTTGCATATTCATTGCCCAACAACAATTTTGCAATAGTCCGCCCATCGGGCACAGAACCCAAAATCAAAGTTTATATCACAGGTTGCGGCTCAGATAAAAACTCTGCCGAGCAAACCGCTGAAAATATAGGCAATGCAATGAAGGCACTGCTCAAAATCTGAAAGGAGAAAGACTAATGAAAAAGAAAAATCTGTTTGTCAGAATAACAGCTATTGTGCTTTGCGCAATAATGGTTCTCAGCGTTGTTACGGCTGCCCTTTATGCATTTGCCGCCGAAGCCGGAGCTCCGTCACCCGCAACCGGCAGCCCTGATAAAATGACGGGTGTTATTATTGCAGCCGTTGTTGTTGCCGTTCTTGTTATTGTGGGCTGTCTTATAATTCCGAAATTTAAAAAATAAAAACAACAAAAGGGGCTGTTTTTACAGCCCCCTTTTCTTTGTAATCTATGCTTTTTGTTTTATCCTATAAAACCTGCAACTTTTTCAACCGCCTCGATTACTGCCGCAAATCCGCCGTTGAACATATCAACAAAAGCTGACATATCCGCACCCGTTAATTCTGAAATCAGGGTTGCAAAATAAAGCGGAATATCGCTCAGAATTGCAATAATTGCCATAAAATTACCTCCGTTATATTTGCGTTAATTAAAATAATAAATACCACATGACAGCATAAAAAACCCTCTGTGATTTTCACAGAGGGTTCTGCTTTTAATTAGTCTTCGCAATCTTCGCAACCGCATTCGCATTCAAATTCAAGAAGCTCGTTGCAGTTGGGGCAGTTGATGCTGCCTTCTTCAAGAATATCAGCGTCGATTTCAATGATTTCGCCGCAAGTGGGGCATTCAACGTCATAATATTCTTCATCATCTTCGTCACAGCAACCGCAGTCGCAATCGTCGTCGAATTCTTCATAAACAAAGCCTTCAAGCTCGTCAAGGTCTTCGTCAACAGCGTCAAGCTGTTCGGAGATGATGTCAAGACCGTCTTCAAGATCAGCAACGGTGAGAGCAAGGTCATCAAGAACGTCAAGCATTGCGTTGATAACTTTGTTTTCGGGTTTGCTTTCGTCAAGAGCAAGGCCTTCTGCAAGACCCTTAAGGTATGCAACCTTTTCAGTCAATGTCATTTCTTTGTCCTCCAAATTATATAATTATGCGCGTGAAAGATATTCGCCTGTACGTGTGTCAACAACAATCATTTCACCTTCGTCAATGAAGAGGGGAACCTTAACTTCAGCGCCGGTTTCAAGAGTTGCGGGCTTTGTTGCGTTGGTAGCTGTGTTGCCTGCGAAGCCGGGGTCAGTCTTGGTTACCTGAAGAGTAACTGTTGTGGGGGGTTCAACGCCGAAAACGCTGCCCTTGTATGAAAGAACACGGCAAGTTTCGTTTTCTTTAACGAACTTGAAGTTTTCGGGAAGAGTATCCTGACCGATGGGAATCATATCATAGGTTTCGGGATCCATAAAATAGTAAAGACCGCCGTCTTCATATGAATATTCCATTTCTTTACGCTCAATGTAAGCGGTGGGGAACTTATCGGTGGGGTTAAATGTACGTTCAACAACAGCACCGCCGATAACGTTTCTGATCTTTGTTCTTACGAAAGCAGCGCCTTTACCGGGCTTAACGTGCTGGAATTCGATAATCTGATAAACCTGGCCTTCCATTTCGAAGGTTACGCCGTTTCTGAAATCGCCTGCTGATACCATAATAAAATACTCCTTGTAATAATTTATATGTTTTCACAGTTATTTTATACTATTCACTGTAATTTTTCAAGCCTTTTTTATAATTTAAATATTATATATTAAAGAATTATAAGACTTTTCGGGGTTTTTGTAAGGTTTTCACATCCGTCAGGAGTTATAAAAGCCATATCTTCAATTCTTACGCCGAATTCGCCGGGCAAATATATGCCGGGTTCAACCGTAACAACATCGCCGGCCACAAGGGTCTGAGAGCTTTTGGGTGAAAGCCTCGGAGCTTCGTGAATTTCAATGCCGACGCCGTGGCCTGTTCCGTGGCCGAAATTTGAGCCGTAGCCTGCGTTTGCAATTATGTCTCTTGCCGCCGCATCCGCCGCTTTGCAGGCAATCCCTTCTTTTAAAACAGCAAGAGAAGCGAGCTGAGCTTTCAGAACGGTTTCATAAACCTGAGCCTGCTTTGATGAAACGCATCCGACAGCAACCGTTCTTGTCATATCGCTGTGATAACCGTTAACAACGGCACCGTAATCCATTGTTATAAAATCGCCGTGTTCAATCTTTTTATCGGTAGGCACGCCGTGAGGCATAGAAGAATTCTTTCCGCTGACAGCTATTGTTTCAAATGAAACGCATTCCGCCCCGTTTTTAAGCATAAAGAAATCAAGCTCAAGAGCTATTTCTTTTTCAGTTACGCCCTCTTTAATAAAACCGAGAATATGCTCAAACGCATTTTCGGCTATAGCCTGAGCAGCAAGAATATATTTCTTTTCTTCCTCACTCTTTATGCGCCTTATTTCCGTAAGTTCTTTATCAAGCTTTTCTGCAAAACAAAATGAGCCGTGCATTTCTTTGATTTTTTCAAACTCCGCAACGCTCAGCCTTTCGCTTTCTGTGTAAAGTGCATTTACCTCAAGCTTTTTAAGCAATGCCGGTATCTGCTCTTTGGCATCGGTAAGCAATTCAACCGATGAACAGCCTTTAACCGATTTTTCGGCGGCTTCGATATATCGGCTGTCGGTCAAAAAAATACTTTTGTCGCGGGTAACAATAAGATAGCCGTCGCTTGAAGCAAAACCGGTAAGATATCTGCGGTTTTCAGGCGACGTTATAATTGCTCCCTCATATGAATAAAGCTTTGACTGAAGTTTTGAAATATTCATAAGTTTACACCTGCCCTGTGTTTTTCTGATAAAAAAGGACACTGCCGAATGTATGCGGCATTCGGCAGTGCGTTGGGGAAAGAGAAAATAAAAATGAAAAAAGAAGATGTCTGTCTCTCATGCAAACAATCTTTTGCACGGCTATATGATATTCCCGTTTTGTTTGA
Organism: Acutalibacteraceae bacterium; assembly: GCA_045590675.1. Classification (GTDB taxonomy): domain Bacteria; phylum Bacillota; class Clostridia; order Oscillospirales; family Acutalibacteraceae; genus CAG-177. The sequence goes on along the minus strand of JAZNRJ010000077.1, from coordinate 42,318 downwards.
ATTGTGTTGTCAAAATATGAACAAATTGTAAACTTGTTCACGAAATAGACATATTTTCAGCTTCTTTTCAGACATTTGGGGCCTATTTTTCTTTTCTGTCAATTTTCAATAAACGCCTTGAATCCCTTATATGCCATATAAACGTCAAGCTTTGAAACTATCTCGAACGGTGCGTGCATTGAAAGCACGGGAACGCCCACGTCAACAACCTCAATGCCGAGGTTTGCAACGTATTTTGCAACCGTTCCGCCGCCGCCTTCGTCAACTTTGCCAAGCTCACCTGTCTGCCAGGCTACGTTTGCACCGTCAAAAAGAGTTCTGATTTTTGCCATAAACTCTGCGTGAGCATCGTTTGTGCCGCTTTTGCCTCTTGAGCCCGTGTATTTTGTAACAACAATGCCCTTGTTGAGGAAAGCTGCATTCAACCTATCGTGAACTGAGGGATAAATGGGGTCAAAGCCTGCGTTAACATCTGCTGAAAGGCATTCGGATGCTCTGAGAACATCTCTGCCGTTTAAGCCCTGAGTTGCTGCAATATCGGCAATAAAATGCTTAAGATAAGCCGAGCAAAGACCTGTGTTTCCGTCTGAACCTGTTTCTTCTTTATCGGTAATAACAGTAACGGTTGTGTGCTTGGGAGACGTTGCTGCAAAAGCGGCCATTATTGACGGATAAGCGCAAACTCTGTCGTCGTGGCCGTATGAGCCGATAAGGCTGCGGTCAAAACCGACATCAGCGGCTTTGAAAGCGGGCACACATTCAAGCTCAGCCGAAACAAAATCAGCCTCTGTAATGCCGTATTTTTCAAAAAGAATGTTAAGAATATTAAGCTTTACAAGCTCACTGCCCTTTTCCTTGCCAAAGGGACGGGAACCGATGAGAATGTTGAGGTCTTCGCCTTTGATAACCTCGCCGTTTTTGGGCTGCTTATCAAGATGGGGAAGCAAATCGGTAACAACAAAAACGGGGTCGCCTGCATCTTCGCCGATATTAACCGTTATACATTCGCCGTCTTTGCGGTAGATAACGCCGTGAAGAGCAAGGGGAATTGCTGTCCACTGATATTTCTTGATACCGCCGTAATAATGGGTTTTGAAGAGAGCAAGCTCCGAATCCTCGTAAAGCGGATTGGGCTTGAGGTCAAGTCTGGGAGAATCAACGTGAGACGCAACGATTTTTGCACCTTTTTCAAGGCTTTCTGTGCCAAAAACGCAGAGGATAAGAGCCTTTTTGCGGTTTTCGTAATATACTTTATCGCCTGCTTTATAAAAAGCCTTGGGATCAAAAGGAACAAACCCTTCTTTTTCTGCAAGTGCTTTTGTATAAGCAACTGCCTCACGCTCTGTTTTGGAGTTGTCAAGATAGGTTTTATAACCTTCGCAGAAAGCATCTGCCGCTTCAATTTCACCGTCTTCGCAGGTATATGCTGCGTGTTCATTTTCTGCAAAAAGCTTTTCTTTTAAAAGCTCAACCTGTGTTTTTTCGCTCATTTTGGTCTTCCTTTCTCTTATGAATATAGCTTATTATATGCGTTGTAAGCTTTGTTAACCTTTTTTATATAATGTGCGGTATCGTCAATCGGAATATTGACAAGGGTTTTGCCGTCAGGCGATATTTTTTTATCCTCAAGCCAGGCATTGACCCTGCCTCTGCCGGCGTGGTAAGCGGCAAGGGCAACGTCTTTATCGCCGAACTCTTGGAGCAGATAGCTTAGAAAAAATGTGCCGTATTTTATTGAAGTTTCGGGATCAAAAAGGCTGAGGTTATCGGGGTTTTCGCCAAGCTTTGAACAAAGCCATTCAAATGTTTCGGGCGTTATCTGAGTCAGTCCTTCAGCATCGGCACTTGAAACGGCATCGGGATTAAAAGAGCTTTCTGTTTTTATTACAGCGTAAATCAGGTTTTCCTCAACCTCAAACTGCTGCGAATATTTTTCAACATATTCGCTGTACTTGAGCGGATATATAATTTTCATTGCCGCGCCGAAGGCAAAAGCCGCAATAAAAAATAAAGTTGCAAGTGCAAGCAATATAAGCAATGCCGCTTTGAGTTTTGCTTTAATCGTCATCTGAAATTCTCCGTTAAAAGCAGTATTTGCGTTTCCAAATCCGAGCCGTTGTTATTGATAACATAATCGGATCTTTCAATATAATATTGCTCACTTTTCTGAGCACCTATTCTTAAAAGTGCATCCTCACGGCTGATTGAATCACGCTTCATTATTCTTTCAAGGCGGATTTCCTCGTCTGCAACAACGCTTATTTTTGTGCCGCAAAGCGATTCAAGGCAGCTTTCAAAAAGCAAAGCCGCATCAACAACCGCCGCCTTTGCTCCGTTTTCATATGCTTTGTGGATTTCTTCAACGGTAAGGCGTGTAATTTCAGGATGAGTTATGAGGTTAAGCGCCTGCGAGCCTGATGGAGTTGCAAAAGCTCTGCGTGCAAGCTCACGGCGGTCAAGAACACCGTTTTGGATTATATCTTCGCCGAATTCAAGGCAAAGCAAAGAGATTACTTCGCGGTTTTCAACAGCTTTTCGTGCCAGAACATCGGTATCAACAATGTAAAAGCCTTTTTTAGCAAGCATTTTGGCAACGGTTGATTTGCCTGCACCCGTCTGACCGGTGAGACCGATAACAGAAATTTTAATATCAAGGTCAATCTCTCTGAATGCGGCTGAACGCAGCAGTCGGTTATAAACCGCAAGGCCAACGCCCGTGCTCTCAGGGCAACGGACAAAAGCACGCTTGCAGCCCATTGCGTCAACCTCTCTGAGTGCATCAAAAAAGCCCCTTGCCTGCGAAAGGCTGTCGTTTTCCGCACCGTATTCAACGGATTTTGCAAAATTGACACCCTCACCGTCAAAACAAACGGCACAGACCTCATCTTTTTGTGCCAGAATGAAGCTTTTATACTGTTCAAAACTGCCCTTGATTATAGTGACCTGTGCTTTGGGCGAATAATGCTTATATTTCATGCCGGGCGACTGAACTCTTTCGCCCTCCTTGAGCTGTTCAAAAACAGCATGAGAAATGCTGATTTCTCCAAGAACCTCTTCAAGCTGTTCGGGAGTTATTCCGCCGGGTCTGAGAAGAGTAGGCGGTTCGGTTGCAAGGGTAACAATTGTTGATTCAACACCGACATCGCATCTGCCGCCGTCAACAATCGCATCAATTCTGCCGTTCATATCCTCGGCAACGTGGGCGGCAGAGGTAGGACTTGGCCGGCCTGAAGCGTTTGCGCTCGGGGCAGCAAGCGGAACACCCGCTGCTTCTATAATCGCCCTTGCTGTAGGATGCGAAGGCATTCGGATACCAACGGTGTCAAGCCCTCCGCTGACTTCAGGCGGTATACGCTCCGATTTTGGCGTTATAACCGTTAACGGGCCCGGCCAGAATTTATCGGCAAGAGCTTTGAGCCTCGTATCAACCGCTTTAACAAGAGGCTCTATCTCCTTAAAAGAAGCAACGTGAACAATCAGAGGGTTGTCAACCGGTCTGCCCTTTGCTTCAAATATTTTAACCGCCGCTTTTGCATCAAAAGCGTTTGCCGCAAGACCGTAAACCGTTTCGGTCGGTATGGCAACGGTTCCGCCGTTTCTGAGGATTTCGGCGGCTTTTTTAATATCAGCCTCATTATCGGCTTTCAGATAAAGTGTATTCATTTTATGTTCCTTTTTATTCTGCACTTTTTAACTTTTCGGCTGTATCAGCAGTTATTAATGCGTCAATAATCTCATCAAGAGCTCCGTTTACAATTGCATCAATTTTATAAAGCGTAAGGTTGATTCTGTGATCGCTTACTCTGCCCTGAGGGTAGTTATAGGTGCGGATTCTTTCGCTCCTGTCGCCTGTGCCAACCTGTGCCTTGCGCTCGCCTGCAATTGCATCGTGCTGTTTTTCTCTTTCGGCTTCAAGGATTTTTGAGCGCAGAATCTTCATTGCTCTGTCCTTGTTTTTATGCTGGCTGCGCTCATCCTGACACTCAACAACCGTGCCGGTGGGTAAGTGCGTTATGCGGATTGCACTTTCGGTTTTGTTAACGTGCTGACCGCCTGCACCGCCCGAGCGGTAAGTATCAATCTGCAAATCGGCAGGGTTGATTTCAACATCAACCTCTTCAGCTTCGGGCAAAACAGCAACTGTTGCCGTTGAGGTCTGGATTCTGCCCTGGCTTTCGGTTTCGGGCACACGCTGAACACGGTGAACGCCGCTTTCAAACTTAAGGCGTGAATATGCACCCTCGCCCTCAATCATAAAGCTGACTTCCTTAAAACCGCCAAGCTCGGTAGCATTGGAAGAAAGGATTTCGGTTTTCCAGCCCTTTTGCTCGGCATACATCGAATACATTCTGTAAAGCACGCCGGCAAAAAGCGAGGCTTCTTCGCCGCCTGCGCCGCCCCTGATTTCAACAATAACGTTTCTGTCATCATTGGGGTCTCTGGGCAAAAGAAGAATCTTAAGCTCTTCTCTGTAAACGGCAACCTTTTCTCTTGATTCTTCAAATTCTTCCTGACAAAGCTCCTTGAACTCCTTGTCAAGTCCGCCGGCTTCAAGCATTTCTCTTGCTTCATTCATTGAGCTTTCAGCCGACTTGAAAAGGCGGTATTTTTCAACAATCGGCGTTAAAACCTTAAGCTCCTGCATAAGCTTTTTATATTGCTCCATATCGGCAACAACGTCGCTTTGGCAAAGCTTTTCATTTATATCTTCAAATCTTTTTTCAACTTCATTAAGTCTGTCAAGCATTTATTTTTCCTCCTCCGTGCGGAGTATCTTTTTTATATTTTTTTCAACTTTTACTCTTTCAAGCATAACTTCACGCCCGCATTTGCTGCAACGTATGCGGAAATCGGCACCGATTCGCAGAACATCAAAATATTCGCTGCCGCAAGGGTGCTTTTTTTTCATAAGAAGCTTATCGCCTACTCTGACATCCATAAACAATCTGCCTTTCCAACATAAAAATAATTATTTTTGCATATATTTTGACAACATGGGATTTATCTCAAAATAAGCCTTACGGCGGAATGGTGGTCATCAATGAAAACTTACAAACCGGAAGGGCAGCTTATTGCTGCCGAAGAAAACAAAAAATTTCTTTCAAGCGCCTTCAATCTGAGAGAGGCTTTTTATAACGGCTCTCTGCTTGAGGGCAGAGTGTTACGCTGTGACAGCGAACATAACCTTCACGTTGACCTTGGCTGTATGAAAGGGGTTATTCCCCGCAATGAGGGGGCATTAGGAATTGAAAACGGCTCAGTCAGAGATATTGCCCTTATTTCAAGAGTCAACAAGCCCGTTTCATTTATCATAACCGGCTTTCAAAGCCTTGACAGCGGCGAAACAGTTGCAACGCTCAGCCGCAAAGCGGTTCAGCAAAGCTGCAATTATGAATATGTTTCTTCTCTTCGTCCAGGCGATGTTATCCCCGCAACGGTGGCTCATATGGAGGGTTTCGGCGTATTCTGCGACATCGGGGCAGGTATAAACGCTCTTATGCCGATTGACAGCATATCCGTTTCAAGAATCCCTCACCCGAGTGCACGTTTCAGAACAGGGCAAAACATTTTTGCCGCCGTTAAAAGCATTGATTCCGAAGGCAGAATAACCCTTACCCACAAAGAGCTGCTCGGCACGTGGGAGGAAAACGCTGCCGCACTTACCGTTGGCGAAACTGTTCCCGGGATAGTCCGTTCGGTTGAAAAATACGGCATTTTTGTTGAGCTTGCGCCAAACCTTGCAGGGCTTGCGGAATTTTCAGAAGGGGTTGAAGCCGGCAGCCACGCCGCCGTTTATATCAAAAGCATTATTCCTTCAAAAATGAAAATCAAGCTGACTGTTGTTGATTCGTTTGAAGCGGATTATCCGATTGCACCGATGAAGTATTTTATCAACAGCGGACATATTGACCGCTGGCTGTATTCGCCCAAAGACAGCGAGAAGATTATAGAATCTGTTTTTTAATCAAGCTGCTTTATAATTCTGCCCCCGCCGATAACAGTTTCGCCGTCATATATAACGGCACTCTGACCCGGTGTTACGGAGCGTTGAGGCTCATCAAAAATTATTGTTGCCGTTCCGTCGGGATTCGGCGTAACGGTTGCAGGCTGTTCCTTTGCTCTGAAGCGGATTTTAACCTGAGCTTTTATCGGCTTTTCAAGCGTTTCAAAAGCAATGTAATTTATTTTGTCGGCAACAAGACCCTTGCTGTATTGCGAGCCGTTTTCGCCGATTATAACTGTGTTTTTTTCAGCATCAATGCCCGTTACAAACATCGGCTTGCCGTAAGCACCAAGGCCTTTGCGCTGACCGACGGTATAGTTGATTATTCCGCTGTGAGTGCCCAAAACATTGCCTGATTTATCGGTTATATTCCCTTTGGGCGATGTTATGCCTAAAGAAGCAAGATAAGCAATATAATCATCGTTGGGAACAAAACAGATTTCCTGGCTGTCACCCTTTTCGGCAACGGGCAATTCTGCCGCCCTTGCAACTTCGCGGATTTCGTTTTTTTCCATTCCTTCAAGCGGAAACATTGCGTGCGAAAGCTGGAACTGGGTTAAACGGTGGAGAAAATAGCTCTGATCTTTGTTGCTGCCTGAGCGTTTGAGAAAAAATCTTCCGTTTGATTCTTCGATTTTTGCGTAGTGACCCGTTGCAATGTAATCGCAGCCCTGTTCAAGAGCAAAATCAAGCATAGCACCGAATTTGACGGCTTGATTACATTCAACGCAGGGATTGGGCGTTCTGCCGCTTAGATATTCGGAAACAAAAGGCTCAATTACCGCTGACTTAAAAAATTCTCTGCGGTCAATAACCTTAAGCTCAATGCCGAGCGCATCGGCTATCCTCTGAGCATCGCTTATATCGGCATCTGCCGCATTATCAGGCTTCAGGCGCAGAATTATTCCCATAACGTTAAAGCCTTTGTCAATCAGAATTTTTGCCGCCGCCGCACTGTCAACGCCGCCGCTCAGACCGATTGCAACTTTTTTCACCCTTTTCTCCCCTTTTTATGTAACAGCAGTTCCGTGCTGAATTGTTATATTATTTTATTATAACATATATCAATATATTTTCCAATAGATATATCTAAAATCCTGAAAAAATCAGGCTGCTCTTCAAAAATTTTCTCTGTATTTTTATTCATTTTTCTAAAAAATACTTGCACAATTATATCAAAAGGAATATAATTATGGTAGTATCGCGTAACTGTGCGCATTTTTAGAGAGAGGTAAAATTATGGCAGGAGATTTGCATTGTCACACAAAACTTTCAGACAGCTCTATGGGTATTGATGATCTTATCATCCTTGCTCAAAAAAGGGGTATAACCACCATTGCAATCACCGACCGCGACTGCCTTGCAGGCACGGTAAGAGGTAAGATTATAGGTGAACGCAGGGGCTTAAATGTTATTACAGGTGTTGAAATTTCTTCTTTTGACTCAAAAAGGGGAATCAATGCCGAGATTCTCTGTTACCTTCCTGACAGCCCTGACAGACTTGAGGGTCTTTGCCACCGCAACACCGTTTCAAGAAAAAAAGCCTGCCAGCTTATGACTCTTAAAATTGCCCGCAAATATCCCATAACTCCCGAGCTTGTTCTTAAATGTGCCACCGGTTCAACCGCCGTTTTCGAGCAGCATATTATGCATGCACTTTTTGAATGCGGTTTGACCGACAGAATTTACGGCGACCTTTATTATGAGCTTTTCTCTCCCGAAAGCCCCGATAACGTTCTTGTTAAACCTGATTTTCCCGAACCCAAGGATGTTATTGATGCCATCCACGAGGCAGGCGGCATAGCCGTTCTTGCCCACCCCTCAACCGATGTCAGCGTTGAGCTGCTTAAAGATTTGATTTTTGCAGGTATTGACGGCGTTGAAGTTAAAAATCCCGAAATTTCAGACGAACAAAGTGAAATTCTTAAGAAAATCGCTGCCGAAAACAAGCTTCTGACCGTTGGCGGAACGGATTTCAGAGGAATGTATTCAAAGCAGCCCATTTCGGTTGGCGAATATTCTTCAACAGATGCCGAAATCAAAATGCTCACTACATATAAAGCAAAAATGAAAAAACGCAAGGCTCAGGAAGCCGAAAAATAAATTGCGAAAAGAGAAATAAAATGAGAAACGACGACGATATTAAGATTTTTCACCCCAAAAAAGATGAGAGTGCCGGCTCTGATTTAACTCAGCTTGCCGCCCTTATGGATGAATACCGCCTTAACGGCAATATGGATAAAGCCGCTCAACTCGGCCAAAAGCTTGCAACTATGGTTCCCGAAAAAGAATTTCCGGCTGAAACCGCAAAGCTCAAAAACAAAGAGCTTCTCCAACTGCGTGCACTTATGGCATTCACCGCTCAGATTGCGTTGCATAAATATTTGCCCCACGCAATGCTTTCTTCCCATGCGATTAACGCAATGTATGCTTCGCTGAATGAAACCTCTCCGGGCTTTTTTTCCAACATCTCCGACGGCTCTTCGTTCACTTTCTACTATCTTTCTGTCAGAAAAAAGAAAGATGTGGGCTATGAAATCGGCAAAAATTATGCTATGCTTTGTGACAGAGACGATGACCCCGAATTTATCGCTCTGGGCAGCAAGATTTTTGCAGAAACCGACAGCTACATCTGCTCGCTGATTGAAAAAATGGAATTTGCCGAATAAAACATAAAAAATCAAGCCTTCCTTTACGGAAGGCTTTTAGCTTGTCGAAAAAGTTGTTGTTTTCGCAGAATGCCGCTTGATGAAACTGCCTCCCTTTCAAGGGAGGTGGATTTTGCGAAGCAAAAGACGGAGGGATTTATCGGCACAAAATCCTTGCAAATCAACGTTTTCGCTCAAAACGTGAGACTCCCTCAGTCACTCCGTGACAGCTCCCTCAAGAGGGAGCCGTAAACAACAAGTTTTAGTTTTGCAATAAAAAAGTCAAGTTTATCTACAGTCAACAAGCCTTCCTTTACGGAAGGCTTTTTTCTTTTAAAAAATGCGGTGCAATTTCTGCACCGCATTGGTTTTCTTATAAAGTTCTAACTTTAATTGCGCCGAGGGCCGAAACATCAACGGGCTTATCTGTATCAATAACTGTATAGCCCATACCTTTTTTAGCGGCGGTGAAAAGATTCTTAACCGCTGCGCCCTGCTCAGCTGCAAGAGCGGCTGCCTTTGCGGCAATTCCGTCATCTTCCTTGTGAATAATGCAGGTGCGGCTCTCAAAGCTTTCGGGGAGAGGAGCGTTGGGCAGGTTAACTGAATTTTTGATAACGCCCTTTTCAAGGTAATCAGCAAGCTCAACGGCTGCCATTGCAGCGCAGTTTTCTTCACTTTCGGGAGTTGATGCACCGAGGTGAGGAATAGCTGTTACGCCGGGAGCGCAAAGCTGAGCGTCTGTGGGGAAGTCGGTTACATATGCGCCGGCTTTTCCGCTTTCAAGAGCTGCAAGAATTGCATCTGAATCAACAAGCTCGCCTCTTGCAAAATTGAGGATTCTTACGCCGTCTTTCATTGTTGCGAGAGTTTCGGCATTAATCATACCTCTTGTTGAATCGTTGAGGGGAGAATGAAGAGAAATATAATCGCTCTTTGCATAAATTTCAGCAACATCGGCAACAACCTCAATGCCTTCTTTTTCAGCAACAAAGGGGTCATAACCGATAACGTTCATGCCGAGAGCCTTTGCGCCTTCGGCAACAAGAGCACCGATTGCGCCAAGACCGATAACACCGAGGGTTTTTCCGAGGATTTCGGGGCCTGCAAATGAACCCTTACCTTTTTCAACAAGCTTGCCTACGGCATCACCTTCACCCTTGAGGGTTTTGCACCAGTCCATAGCTGCGCCGATTTTTCTTGATGAAAGGAAAAGTGCGCAGAGAACAAGCTCTTTAACTGCGTTTGCGTTTGCGCCGGGAGTATTGAAAACAACAACGCCCTTTTCGCTGCAATCGGCAACGGGGATATTGTTAACGCCTGCGCCAGCTCTTGCGATAGCAACGGTTTTTGCGTCAAGCTCCATTTCGTGCATTGAAGCTGAACGGACAAGAACGGCATCGGGAGCTGCAATATCGTCAGCGCAGTTGTATTTTGCGGCATCGAGCTTATCGAGACCGATTTTGGAAATTTTGTTTAAAGTTAAAATCTGATACATAATATCGTCTTCTTTCAGAGAATTAGTTCTTCTTTTCAAATTCAGCCATAAAGTCAACAAGCTTTTCAACGCCTTCGATAGGCATTGCGTTATAGATGCTTGCTCTCATACCGCCGACTGAACGGTGACCTTTGAGGTTAACAAAGCCTGCTTCGGTTGCTTCCTTAACAAACTTTGCGTTGAGTTCATCGCTTTCGGTAACAAAAGTAACGTTCATCATTGAGCGGTCGCTCTTCTTAACGGGATTGTTGAACATCTTGCTGTTATCAATGAAATCATAAAGAATTGAGCATTTCTTTTCGTTATGGAGCTTCATTGCTTCAAGGCCGCCGAGGTTCTTAATCCATTCAAGCACGAGCTTGCACATATAAATGGAGTAGCAGGGCGGTGTGTTATACATTGAATCGTTGTCAGCGAGTGTTTTGTAATCAAGCATTGTGGGGGTATAATCCCTTGCGTTGCCGAGAAGGTCTTCTCTTACGATAACAACTGTGAGGCCTGCGGGAGCAACATTCTTCTGAGCACCGCCGTAGATTACGCCGTACTTTGAAACGTCCATCGGCTCTGAAAGGAAGCAGGATGAAACGTCGGCAACAAGGGGAACGTTGCCTGTATCGGGAAGCTGAGCGTAACGGGTGCCGTAAATTGTGTTGTTCTGGCAGATATAGAAATAGTCTGCATCAGGGGTAAAGGTTGATTTGTCAAGCTCGGGGATGCAGGAGAAGTTCTGCTCCTTTGAGGAAGCAACAACCTTAATGTCACCGTATTTTGTGGCTTCTTTATAAGCTTTGGTTGAGAACTGACCTGAAAGGACATAGTCAGCTTTTCCGCTGCCGTTGAGGAAGTTGAGGGGGATTGCAGCAAACTGAGTTGATGCACCGCCCTGACAGAAAATTACTTTGTAGTTGTCGGGAATGTTCATAACTTCCTTGAAGAGGTCTCTTGCGCCGAAGATGATTTCTTCGTAAATCTTGGAACGGTGAGACATTTCAAGAACGGACTGACCGCTGCCTTTATAATCAAGCATTTCAGCGGCAGCTCTGTTGAGCACGCTTTCGGGAAGCATGGACGGACCGGCAGAAAAATTATAAACTCTTGCCATGGTTAACAGATCCTTTCTAATTATATGCAATTTCAGTTTATGCTGAAATTAATCTTCGGTTGACATTTCGGTGATTCCAAGCTCTTTGAGCTGAACATCATCAACAATTGCGGGGCAATCGGTCATAGGTTCGCTTGCGTTCTGAACCTTGGGGAAGGCAATAACGTCACGAAGCGATTCGCAGCCGAGCATCTGCATAACAAGACGGTCAAGGCCGATACCCATGCCGCCGTGAGGCGGTGCACCGTATTTGAATGCATCAAGAAGATAGCCGAATTTTTCGTGAGCTTCTTCTTCTGAAAGACCGAGAAGCGAGAAAATTCTGCCCTGAAGGTCAGGGTTGGTAATACGGATTGAGCCTGAGCAAAGCTCAACGCCGTTGAGAACAAGGTCATATGCCTTTGCTCTTACGGATGCCTTATCGGTTTCAAGGTAATCAAGGCATTCATCCATAGGAGATGTGAACGGATGATGCATTGCAACAAACTGCTGAGCATCCTCATCCCAATCAAAGAACGGAAATTCGGTTATCCAGAGAAGATTATATTTATCTTTAGGAATAATGTCAAGGCGTTTTGCAACAATTTGGCGAAGTGAACCAAGAATTGAAAGAACAAGCGAAGTTTTTGTGTCACCTATAATAATAACAACATCGCCCGGCTTTGCATCTGCCTTTGCAAGAACAGCCGCCATCTCTTCTTCGGTAAGGAATTTTGCAAATGAAGAGGTGAATGTTCCGTCTTCATTCATTCTTACCCATGCAAGGCCTTTTGCTCCGATTCCTCTTGCGGTTTCGGTGAGCTTATCAATTTCTTTTCTTGTGTAAACGTTAACAGCATTCTTGGCGGTGATGCCTCTTACGCTGCCGCCGCCCTGAATTGCGCCGGTGAAAACGCCGAAGCCGCAATCCTTAACGGTTTCGCTAAGGTCAAAAATTTCCATATCAAAGCGTGTATCCGGCTTATCGCTGCCGTAACGCTCCATAGCTTCTTTATAAGTAAGTCTTGGAAGAGGAAGCTTGATTTCAGCTCCGAGAGCTTCACGGAAAACTCTTTCCATATAGCCTTCGCCGATGCTCAGAACATCTTCCATATCAACAAAGGACATTTCAAGGTCAATCTGAGTAAATTCGGGCTGACGGTCCGCTCTGAGGTCTTCATCACGGAAGCAGCGGGCAATCTGCATATATCTGTCAAAGCCCGCAACCATTGAAAGCTGCTTATAAAGCTGGGGTGACTGGGGCAGAGCGTAGAACTTACCCTTATGAATACGGCTGGGAACAAGATAGTCTCTTGCACCCTCGGGGGTTGATTTAATAAGAATGGGAGTTTCAATTTCAATGAAGCCGTTTTCATCAAAATAGTCTCGTGTTATCTTTGTAATTTTATGGCGGAGAAGAATATTCTTCTGAAGGTCGGGGCGGCGAAGGTCAAGGTAACGGTATTTAAGCCTTGTAAGCTCCGCTGTCTGGCAATCCTCAATAATTTCAAAGGGAGGAGTTTCGCTCTTTGAAAGGAGTCTGAGCTCTGTAACTTCAATTTCAATTTCGCCGGTGGGGATTTCAAGGTTCTTTGACGAGCGTTCTCTTACAACGCCCTGAGCCATAAGAACATATTCGCTTCTTGCTGAAGCTGCCTTTTCAAAAACATCCTTGGCTGTTGACTCGTCAAAAGCGAGCTGAACAATGCCCTCTCTGTCTCTCAAATCAATAAAAATAAGTGCGCCGAGGTCTCTCTGACGCTGAACCCAACCTGCAACGGTAACGGTTCTGCCTGCATCTGCAAGACGGAGGTTGCCGCAATAGTCGGTTCTTTTAAGTCCTGTCATAAAATCCATTTTTATCATTCCTTATAGTAAAATCTTATCAAAGAAGTGCGGTAAGGTCTATTCCGTCAAGGTCTCCGCCGAAAGAAGCTCTGAGTGCCTCGGTTTCCTGCTGAACAAGGAAATTCATAAAATCTTCGGCAAAATCTGCAAGCTCACGCTCGGTTGTTTCGCCGTTATCCATATTTTTGACCTTTGCTTTGCCCTCGGCAATTTCATTATCACCGAGAACCATTGTATATTTTGCACCGATTTTATCGGCAAATTTCATCTGAGCCTTAAGCGAACGTCCGACAACGTCCGTCTGAGCGCAAACGCCGTTTGACCTGAGTTCGGCAGTAATTTTCATTGCCTCAACGCTTGCTGCTTCACCCATAGGTGCAATATAAATTTCGCAGCTTGCGGGGGTGGGAATTTCGATTCCCTGAGCTTCCATAAGCATAAGCAGTCTGCCCGTGCCCATTCCGAAGCCGAGCGAGGGAATGCTCGGGCCGCCAAGCTCTTCAATAAGACCGTCATAGCGTCCGCCGCCGCAAACGGTGCCCTGAGCACCGATTTCGGTTGAAACAAACTCAAAAACCGTACGTGTATAATAGTCAAGACCCCTTACGATTCTGGGGTTGACAACGTATTCGATGTTCATAGCGTCAAGATACTTCTTAACGCTTTCAAAATGGTTGGAGCAATCCTCGCAAAGGTAATCAATGATTGCGGGAGCATCCTTGGCAATGTCTTTACAGATGGGGCTTTTGCAGTCAAGAATTCTCATCGGGTTCTTTTCAAGTCTGCCGAGACAGGTGGGGCAAAGGTTTTCTTTCTTTGCTTCAAAATACTCTTTGAGTGCCTTGTGATAAGCCTTTCTGCATTCGGGGCAGCCGATTGAGTTAAGCTCAAGCTGAAGATTCTGAACGCCGAGGAAGGCAAAAATCTCATTGGCAAGTGAAATTACCTCAGCATCTGCCGAGGGTGCGGCTGCACCGAGCATTTCAACGCCGAACTGCTGGAATTCTCTCCATCTGCCTGCCTGAGGCTTTTCATAACGGTAGCAGTTGAGAACATAGCAAAGCTTCTGGGGCAGAGCTTCGTTAAAAAGGCCGTGCTCAAGAAAAGCTCTGGCAACGCCTGCCGTGCCTTCGGGGCGAAGGGTTATCGAGCGGCCTCCCTTATCGTCGAATGTATACATTTCTTTCTGAACAACGTCGGTTGTTTCGCCAACGCCTCTCTGGAAAAGCTCGGTGTGCTCAAAAACCGGAGTTCTCATTTCACGGAAGCCGAACTTTGAGGCGATGTCAATAACCGTCTGTTCAATAAACTGGTTTTTATAAACGTCCCAGGGCATTATATCCTGAGTGCCTTTAATGGCTGTTGTTACAAGTGCCATAAAAATTTCTTCTTTCTTTGTTTAAGTAAAATAAAAGGGCCGTCTTTGAAAGTAATGTCAATTACTCAAGACGACCCGGGTTATTGTGCTCAATCCCGTTTCAGCCTTGATTTATCAAGCTTTACTTGGGATTAACAATGTCACGCCAATCAAGATCGCCTCTTGCAAGCGAATGGATAAGCGCTTCAGCGGTGGCGATATTGGTTGCAACGGGAATATTATGAACATCACATAATCTGAGAAGAGTTGCCTCATTAGGCTCGTGAGGTTTGGCCGTAAGAGGGTCTCTGAAAAGGAGGAGCAGGTCGATTTCATTGCAGGCTATTCTGGAAGCAATCTGTTCAGCACCGCCCTGAGCACCGCTTAAAAAACGGGTGATGTCAAGACCTGTAGCCTCAGCAACCATTTTGCCGGTTGTGCCCGTTGCATAAAGATTATGTCGGCTTAAAATACCGCAGTAAGCTATGCAAAACTGCGTCATAAGTTCTTTTTTGGCATCGTGTGAAATTAAAGCAATGTTCATAAAGTCCCTTCTTTCTCTTTGTTTTGTGAGGTTTTACGTTGTGATGTTTATTATAATATCAAAAAATGTTATATATGGCAAGTAAATTGACAAAATTTTTATTATTATATTTTAGAATTATTCTGCGGTTTCTTCGGTCATATCCTCAGTTTCCGCTTCGGGAGCATCCTGCTCTGGCAATTCTGAGCGTTCCTCATCCTCATCAACGGGAACAGCAACGGCTGTTACAACCTTTTCGCCCTCGGCAACCTTCATAACTCTGACACCCTTTGAGGGTCTTGCGCAAAGGCGGATTGCCGACATGGGAATACGGATGATTACGCCATCCGAAGAAATGAGCATAAGGTCGCTGTTTTCGTCAACAACCTCGATTGTTGCTACCTCGCCGTATTTGGCGATATGGTAGTTGGTAAGGCCCTTACCGCCTCTGGACTGGAGCCTGTAATCGGTAATTTCACTGAGTCTGCCGTAGCCTGTTTCGCTGACGGTAAGAACTTTTTTGCCCTCGGTAAGGATATCCATACCGACAACCTCATCGCCCTCTTTAAGCTCAATTGCCTTAACGCCTCTTGCCGTTCTGCCGATGGCTCTTGCGCCCTCTTCGCAGAACGAGATGCTCATACCCTTCTTGGTTGCAACGATAAGATTATCGCTGCCCTCGGTGAGCTTAACCCAGGCGAGCTCGTCATCATCGTCAAGGTTGATTGCGATAATACCGGTCTTACGGATATTCTTATATTCATCAAGCTCTGTACGCTTTATAATGCCGTTTCTTGTAACCATGCAAAGATAATAGTTATCCTCTTCAAATTCGGGAACTCTTATCATTGCCGAAACTCTTTCACCCTCTTCGATGGGCAGGATATTAACGATATTCATACCCTTGCTCTGGCGTGAACCCTCGGGAATTTCATAGCCCTTAAGGCGGTACGCCCTGCCCTTGGTTGTGAAGAACATAATGTAATCGTGAGTTGAACAGGTGAACATTGTTTTAACAACGTCTTCTTCCCGTCGGGTAAGACCCTTAACGCCTCTGCCGCCTCTGTTCTGCTGCTTATATTCGCTCATGGGGATACGCTTGATGTAGCCCATATTTGTGAGTGTGAATACGCAGGTTTCTTCGGGAATAAGGTCTTCAATGTCAACCTCACCCGAGATGTTAACGATTTCGGTTTTTCTTTCGTCAGCGAATTTATCGCGGATAGCTCTTGCTTCGTTCTTAACGATTTCAAGAACCTTTGCTTCATCGCCGAGGATTGAAATGAACTCGGCAATTTTTTCTTTAAGCTCGTCCAATTCGTTGGTAATCTTAAGGATTTCAAGACCTGCCAACTGACCTAAGCGGAAAGCAACGATTGCGCCCGCCTGAGGCTCATCGAACTCAAATTTTTCCATAAGAGCTGCCTTGGCCTCCGCCTGGCCGCCCTTACAGGCTCTGATTGTTGCAATAATATCGTCAACTATATCAATTGCTTTTGCAAGACCTTCAAGGATATGAGCTCTGTCCTGAGCCTTTTTAAGGTCATATCTTGTTCTGCGGATTATAACCTCTTCCTGGAACTTGATATAGTGAGAGAGAATTTCTTTAAGCGAAAGCTGCTTGGGTTCACCGTTAACAAGCGCAATCATAATTGCGCCGAAGGTGTCCTGAAGCTGAGTATAGTTGAAAAGCTGGTTAAGAACAACCTGGGGGTTGGCGTCTCTCTTAAGGTCAATTGAAATAAGCATACCCTTCTTTGACGAATAGTCATTAACGTCGGAAATGCCTTCAATTCTCTTATCCTTAACAAGGTTTGCAATGCTCTCGATAAGCCTTGCCTTGTTTACCATATAGGGGATTTCGGTAACCTGAATTTCAAACTTACCGTTTTTCTTTTCAACAATTTCTGTTTTTGCACGCAGAGTAATTTTGCCTCTGCCTGTGCTGTAAGCCGCTCTTATGCCGGCTCTGCCCATAACAACGCCCTTTGTGGGGAAATCGGGGCCTTTGATATATTCCATAAGACCGTCTAGGTCAATATCGGGGTTATCAATCAGGGCGCACATACCGTCAATAACCTCACCGAGGTTATGAGGGGGAATGTTGGACGCCATACCAACAGCGATACCAACCGAACCGTTAACCAGAAGATTGGGGAATCTTGAGGGCAGAACGGTGGGTTCTTTAAGACGGTCATCGTAGTTGGTTGTAAAATCAACGGTATCCTTATCAATATCGGTAAGCATTCTGAGCGCCATTTTGCTCATTCTTGACTCAGTGTAACGGTAGGCAGCAGGGGGGTCGCCGTCAACCGAACCGAAGTTGCCGTGACCGTCAACAAGAGTATATCTCATTGAGAAGGTCTGGGCAAGGCGAACCATTGCATCGTAAACCGATGCGTCGCCGTGGGGATGGTAGCGTCCGAGAACGGAACCTACGGTATCGGCACACTTTCTGTATGCCTTGTCTGGGGTAAGTCCGTTTTCGTGCATAGTGTAAAGAATACGGCGGTGAACGGGCTTAAGGCCGTCTCTTACATCGGGAAGTGCACGGGAAGTAATAACCGTCATCGAGTAATCGAGGAACGATTTGCGCACTTCTTTATTCAAATCAACATTTATAATTTTTTGAGTGTCGCGTGCGTCACCAAAGCTCATTTTCGATTAGTCCTTTCCAAAAATCAAATATCCAGATTCTGAACGTATTTTGCGTTCTTTTCAATGAATTCTCGGCGGGGTTCAACCTTATCACCCATAAGGATTGAGAAGGTTTCGTCAGCCTCCATTGCATCTTCAAGCGTAACTCTGAGCATAATTCTTGTTGCAGGTTCCATAGTTGTTTCCCAAAGCTGCTCGGGGTCCATTTCACCAAGACCTTTGTAACGCTGAATATCACAGCTGCCGCCGAATTCTTCAATTTTTTGGTCACGCTCTTCATCTGAGAATGCATAGGCAAACTTTTTACCCTTGCTGACCTTGAAAAGGGGCGGCTGAGCAAGATAAACGTGGCCTTCCTCAATAAGAGGTCGCATATAGCGGAAGAAGAATGTGAGAAGAAGAACTCTGATATGAGCACCGTCAACGTCGGCATCGGCCATAATAACAACTTTTTCATAGCGGATTTTGCTTATATCAAAGTCATCACCGATACCGGTGCCCAGAGCGGTAACAACGGGCTGGAGCTTATCGTTGCCTATAACTTTATCAAGCCTTGCTTTTTCAACGTTGAGCATCTTGCCCCAAAGGGGAAGGATAGCCTGATAGGTTCTGTCTCTGCCTTCCTTGGCAGAGCCGCCTGCCGAGTCACCCTCTACGATGTAAATTTCGGTGCCTGCTGCCGCTTTTTCGGTACAGTCAGCAAGCTTACCGGGCAATGCATTGCCTTCAAGGGCTGATTTTCTTCTGGCGGAATCTCTTGCTTTTCTTGCAGCTTCTCTTGCTCTTGAAGCGTCAAGAGCTTTTGAGAAAATTGCTTTTGCAATTGAGGGGTTTTCTTCAAAATAGGTCATGAGCTTGTCATAAACCATTTTGTTAACCATATTCTGAACGTCGGTGTTACCGAGCTTGCTCTTTGTCTGGCCTTCAAACTGAGCCTCTGTGAGCTTAACTGAAACAATCGCCGTCAGACCTTCTCTTACATCCTCACCTGAAAGCTTTTTATCGCTGTCTTTAAGAATGTTATATTTTTTGCCGTAATCGTTAAAAACTCTTGTGAGGGCGGTTTTGAAGCCGGTTTCGTGGGTACCGCCGTCCTCTGTACGAACATTGTTGGCAAATGAAAGAATCAGCTCGTTATAGCTGTCATTATAAAGCAGAGAAACCTCTGCATATTTATCGTCTTTAGCCGAAGAAAAATGAATCGGTTTTTCGTGAAGAGGAGCAAGGCCTCTTACGCCTGTGAGATATTCGGCAAATGAACCGAGACCGCCTTCGTAGCAATAAACTTCTTTTCTTACGTTATCGGGGTCTCTGCTGTCAGTCAGAGTAATTGAAAGGCCTGCATTGAGAAAAGCGGATTCACGCAGCCTTCTTTCAAGCGTTTCAAAATCGTAAACGGTTGTTTCTCTGAATATTTCCGCATCGGGCTTAAAGCGGATAAGAGTACCTGTTTCGGTTGTATCACCGATAATTTCAAGGTTAGTGTCAATATTGCCGCCGTTAACAAATCTCTGGCGGTGGATTTTGCCGCTTTGGCAGATTTCAACCTCAAGCCACTCTGAAAGAGCATTAACAACGGACGAACCAACGCCGTGGAGACCGCCCGATACTTTGTATCCGCCGCCGCCGAATTTACCGCCGGCGTGAAGAACGGTCAGAACAACTGTAACTGAAGGCAGACCGAGTTTTTCGTTCATACCAACGGGAATACCGCGTCCGTTATCTCTGACGGAGATAATATCGCCCTTTTCGATTTCAACTTCAATATGTGTGCAGTAGCCTGCAAGGGCTTCGTCAATTGAGTTGTCAACGATTTCATAAACAAGGTGATGCAGACCTCTGGGGCCGGTTGAACCGATATACATACCCGGTCTTTTACGAACAGCTTCAAGACCTTCAAGAACCTGAATCTGGTCAGCACCGTAGCTCTCTGTAACCTGGGTATTGATTTCTTCAAGAGCAGTCTCATTAAAGGTTGATTCGGGATTTTCCGCAATAGGTTCCGGCACGGGAACGCTCATATTTTTTTCGTTATCCAAAATTATGCCTCCCTCTTACATTCCAAGGCCTGAAAGCATGCCTTTTTTCTTTTTAGCCTTTGCAGGCTTATATTTGGGCGGATTTGCAAGGCGCATCCTATCGCCTTTACCGCTCTTTGATGCAAGATGCTTGTTGATGTTGATAACAGGGCTTGTCATATCTTCATTCATATAATCAATACAAGCTGCAAGCATTTCCTGGTCATTATCAAGCGAACCGAGAATTGTTACGGCAATAACATCCTGAACTTCGTTTGAGCCGTTTTCATAAATATCATTAAGAAGGTTGAAAAGCTTTTTCATCTTAACGGGGTTGTTTTCACGGATTGTTTCAAGAACAACCTTGTTGCCGTGGTTGATAAAGAAATCCTCAGGCAGGAACTGGCCGTATTTTTCGCAGTTTGCTTTATATTCTTCGCGAAGCTCGGGATAAATAGCGGTGAATCTGTTGGCAAGAGTGTTGGGGTCATAAGTTACCGAACCGCTCTTAGCCGCAGCCTTTGAAACGGGCTGGGGAAGCTTTGACTTAACGGGTTTGTTTGATTTTTCAGAGAAAAACTCAGAAAGCGTTTCCGAAAATTCATTAACGATATATTTAACATCTTTTTCGTTTGCTTCTTCAGCTGAAAGAAGAGAATTTGTCAGCGTTGCAAAATCGCTGCTGAGAATTTCGCCTTCTTTTTTAGCGCCCATAAGGGAAATCTTATCGTTGAAATGTTCAAGCTTTAAAGCTTTGTTTTCACCTTTATATTCGATTGTTATTCTGCCGCTGTCAGTAACTGCGGGCAATTCACCTTTTTCAACTCCGTCAGGAATAACGGGTGTGAAGCCGCAATCGGAAATAACTCCGCTCAGTCCTTTAAAAATATCGCCGAGAACAGCATAAATATCAGCCATGGCAATGCTCCTTTACAGAAAATAAATTTATACATCGTATATTTTAGCACAAAGAATTTTGTTTTTAATTCTTTTAAAGAAATATGCCTATATTATTATAAAAATATTTATATATTATAGATATTTCTAAGTATAAGCTAATACAAAAATTAATATATATTGATTTGATGCATTAAATTCTGCTGTGCATCTGTTGGCGTGAGTTCAACTTTGCTGTTGACTAATTTTACGCATTATGCTAATATTATTTGATACTAAGATTATAAAATGGGAAGATATGCGTATCTTTCTTTATCAATTTTCGGGGTGATAAACTTGAAGAAAAATGTTCTTGTTCTTTTTGGCGGAGTTTCAAGCGAACACGACGTTTCGCTCTCTTCCGCAAGCTCGGTAATCAAAAATATCCCTGCCGATAAATATGATATTATCCCTATGGGTATAACCAAAGACGGCCGTTGCTTTATTTACAGCGGCTCGCCCGACGATATGCCCGGCGGCGGCTGGCTCGCAGACGAGTCAAAGCTTGAACCTGCCGTTATTTCAACCGACCGCTCGCATCACGGAATAATCCGCCTTGCTGACGGCGCAAAGGTTGAAAAAATTGATGTTGTTTTTCCCGTTCTTCACGGCAAAAACGGCGAGGACGGAACAATGCAGGGTCTGCTTGAAATTTCAGGCATTCCTTATGTAGGATGTGACACGGCATCAAGCGCAATTTGTATGGATAAAGCCGCCACAAACGCTATGGCAGACTTTTACGGCATCCCTCAGGCAAAGTGGGTTGCTTTTGATAAACACTCTTATATGGGCGAAAAAACGGCTCTTTTGGCTAACGCTGCCGAAAAGCTCGGCTTCCCGATTTTTGTTAAACCCGCAAACGCAGGCTCATCTGTAGGTGTTGGCAAAGCAAAGAACCTTGAAGAGCTTGAAAAAGCTTGTGAAAACGCTTTTGTTCACGATAAAAAAATTGTTCTTGAGGAAGGCATAACCGGCGTTGAGGTTGAATGTGCCGTTCTCGGCAACGAAAACCCCATAGCTTCGGTAGTGGGCGAAGTTGTTCCCTGCAACGAGTTTTATGATTTTGAAGCCAAATATCTTGCAAACGAAAGCGAGCTTCATATCCCCGCAAGGCTCAGCAATGAAATGCTTGAAAACGTTCGCAAGGCTGCAATCAACGCTTACAGAGCCCTTGGCTGCAGCGGTTTTACAAGAGTTGACTTCTTTGTAAGAGGCCAAGAAATTCTTCTCAACGAGCCCAACACAATCCCCGGCTTTACCTCAATCAGTATGTATCCCAAGCTTTTTGCCGCTTCGGGTATTCCTTATTCAGAACTGCTTGACAGACTTATTAATTACGCATTGGAAAGATAAATTATGAAAAAAACAGTTGTTCATATTGTTGACAGCCACATAACTGACGGTGAAAAAACAACCTGTGAGCTTACAACTTCAGGCACACTTGATTATAACGGCGATATTTTCACCGTTACATATGAAGAAACCGACGAAGAGCTTCACGGCTGCCAAACAACCCTTAAAGTTGAGAATTCAAGAAAAATAACAATGACCCGTTCCGGCAAATACACCGCCGAAATGATAATTGAAAAAGAACGCCGCCATTCGTGTTACTACACAACTCCTTACGGCGAGCTGCTTATGGGCATCTATGCCAAAAACGTCACCGCCGATATGAACGAAAACGGCGGCACACTTAAATTTGCTTATACTATTGACTTTAACAATGACCTGGCAAGTGAAAACGAACTTACCGTCAACGTTAAAGTTATTGACTGAAACGGAGGAATAAAAAATGTCACTTTTGGTAAAACAGGCTATAACCGAAATCCGCAAAGCTGTTATGGAAGCTGCGGGCAGAGCTGTTGCTGACGGCGAATTCCCCAAAGTTCCTCTCAGCGATTTTATAATTGAAGTTCCTGCCAACAGAGAAAACGGCGATTATTCTTCAAACGCTGCAATGGCATGGGCAAGAGACCTTAAGAGCGCACCCAGAAAAATCGCTCAGACTCTTCTTGACCGTATGGAGCTTGAAGAAACCTTTGTTGAAAGATGCGAAATTGCCGGCCCCGGCTTTATGAATTTTTATCTTCGTGAAAGCTTCAATGCCTGCATTATTCAGGATATTCTTGAAAAAGGCGATTCTTACGGCCGCTCCGATTTCGGCGGCGGTAAAAAAATAAACGTTGAATTCGTTTCCGCAAACCCCACAGGCCCCATGCATATGGGTAACGCCAGAGGCGGTGCTCTTGGCGACTGCCTTGCAGCCGTTCTTGATTTTGCAGGCTACGACGTAAGCCGCGAATTCTACGTTAACGATGCAGGCAATCAGATTGATAAGTTCGGCCTTTCTCTTGACATCAGATATCAGCAGCTTTATAAGGGCGAAAATGCTCCCGAGCTGCCCGAGGACAGCTACCACGGCGAAGATATTATTGAAAGAGCCAAGGAATTTGCTGCAATCAACGGCGATAAATTCATTGATGCTCCCGAAGCCGAGCGCAGAAAGGCTCTTGTTGACTACGCTCTGCCCAAGAACATCGCCGCAATGAAAGAAAACCTCACAAAATACCGCATTGAATATGACACCTGGTTCCTTGAAAGCACTCTTCATAATAACGGTGAGCTTAAAGAAACCCTTGAGATTATGAAAAACAAGGGTCTTACATATGAAAAGGAAGGCGCTCTCTGGTATAAAAATAAGGAAGTTCTCGGTGCAAGACTTCTTAAGGAAGGCAAAACTCCCGAAGAAATCGAACGCCTTGAGCTTAAAGACGAAGTTCTTATCAGAACAAACGGCAACCCCACCTATTTTGCCGCCGATATTGCTTATCACCGCAACAAGCTTCAGATGAGAGGCTTTGAAAGAGCAATTGACATCTGGGGAGCTGACCACCACGGCCACGTTGCAAGAATGAAAGGTGCTCTTGATGCCATCGGCTGTAACGGTGACAACCTTGATATTATTCTTATGCAGCTTGTCCGCCTTACCCGTGACGGTGAAGTTGTAAGAATGAGCAAACGTTCAGGCAAGGCAATTACTCTTGTTGATTTGCTTGAAGAAATTCCGATTGACGCTGTCCGCTTCCTTTTCAATATGAGAGAACCCGGCTCACAGATGGATTTTGACCTTGACCTTGCTGTTGAGCAGAGCTCACAGAACCCTGTTTATTATTGCCAGTATGCTCACGCAAGAATCTGCAGCATCCTCAGAAAACTTGAAGAAGAAGGCAAAGCTCCCAGAGAATGCACAATTCCCGAGCTTGTGCTGCTCAGCGCAACAGAGGAAAAAGAGCTTATCAAACACCTTGCTTCACTTACAGACGAAATCATCGCTTCCGCAAGAAATTATGACCCTGCAAAGATTACACGCTATGCCGTTGACCTTGCAACTCTTTTCCACAAGTTCTATAACGCTTGCAGAGTTAACTGCGAGGACGAAGCTCTTATGCAGGCAAGGCTCAGCCTTTGCATCTGCGTTAAGAATGTTCTTAAGAACGTTCTTACAATGTTCAGCATCACCGTTCCCGAAAGCATGTAATTTTACGCAAAATAAAAACCTCTGTGCCTTAAAACACAGAGGTTTTCTTCATTTTAAATCAAAATCAGTCAACGATTTCGCCCATGAGACCGGGTTTTGCGCCGGCAGCGTTGGATTCATCGGTATCAATATGCATTGCAAGAGCATAGTTGGGGTTAACTCTTACGATAACGTCATCAAAAATGAGTGAACGTCCGTCAGATTCAACCTTAACCTTAACAACCTGCTTATCCTCAAGGCCGTATTTTTCGGCATCTGCGGGGGTTGCATGGATGTGTCTCTTTGCGGTGATAACGCCGCATTCGATTTCAACTTCGCCCTTGGGGCCAACAAGCTTGCACTTGCCTGTGCCTGCAATATCGCCGCTTTCTCTTACGGGAGCAACAACACCGATGCTTCTTGCATCTGTGAGTGAAAGCTCAACCTGAGTGTCGGGGCGAACGGGGCCAAGGATTGAAACAGCGGGGAAGCTTGATTTCTCACCGATAACTGCAACTCTCTCTTCGCAGGCAAACTGGCCGGGCTGTGAGAGGTCTTTTTTGTGTGTTAATTCATAACCTTCGCCGAAAAGGATGTCAAGGTCAGCGCGGCTGACATGAACATGACGGGCAGAGGTTTCAACAAGAACTTCTTTTTTCATATGAAAAACTCCTTATATTTTGATTTTAAGCATAAATTGGGTGACCGCCAAAGCGACGGTCACCTTTTAAATTACCAATTGATTGTGTAATCGTTCTCAGTTGAGAAGGGAAGAACAACGTCTTCACCGCTCAGGGGGATGTAAAGGGTCCAGTAAAGCATATAGTTAGCGTGAGTTACGTTGCCTGTTGCGGGGTCAACTGTAACCTGAACTGTGCTTGAAGGATAAGCTGTTGCAACTGTGCCAACGCTGAAGAGGCTCTTTGCGATGCCGGGGATATAACCGTCAATGATGCCGGGAAGAACAGCGTTGAAAGCCTTGGGAGCGTGACCGTTGCTGTGTGAATAGCCTTCTGATCTGGGGTCAGCAACTGTTGTGATTCTGATAATCCACTTGCCGTCTTTTTCAACGATCTTAGCGTCTTTAACGTCTGCAGCTGTGAGCTTGCTTGCATATGTTTCGCCTTCAACGGGGAAGTATGCGTTTTTATCTGCAGCTGTTGACCAGGTAACGTTTTTCTTGCTTTCGTCTTCACCCATGTTATCTTTGATGAGTGACTGACCAACTGAATCAAGAGCCTTGGGGATACCGGTGATTTCGCCGGCTACTGCATGTTCCATGTAGTTTGAATGGATGCTCTTTGAATTTTTCTTTGCGTTGTTGATAGCTGTGTTGTAATACTCAATAATTTCTTCTTTGCTTTCGGGCATCTTTGCAGCAACTTCTGTTGATGCTTCTTCTGAAGCAACTTCTGAAGCATCTGCTGATACTGCTTCGGATGCATCTTCTGAAGCAACTTCTGAAGCATCTGCTGAAGGAGCTTCTGTTGCATCTTCTGAAGGAACTTCTTCAAAAGGATCTGCGGTTGTTTCTACGGGAGCTGTTGTTGTTTCGTCTTCTGAATTACCGCCGCAAGCTGCAAAAGCAAAGAGCATTGCGAAAGCAAGAAGAACTGCAAGAATTTTCTTTGACATGATTTTTCCTCCTAAAATAAATATCTTTAATTTCTCCCAATCGCAAAAACTGCCGAATTCGGGAGCACGGATATAATTAGTATATTATATTTTTATTATATTTGCAATAGTAAATTACAAATCTGCCTTGATTTTGCCTTAAGTTTTTTCAGATTTATGCTTCAGTTGCTATATAAGCAGTAAAAAAGCCGCTCGGCTGAGCGGCTTAAATTATGATATAACAGCAGTTTCTTTTCTTTCTGCCGCCTTTTTATCGGGCTTAAGGCCCAAAGAAATCTCAAGAATTCTCTCGGTTGATTTACCGTCGCAGGAACACATAAAATCTTCTTTAAAACGGCGTACCCTTTCAACATTAAAATCGGTTTCAAGACGTTTTATTTCGTCAATTATTTCACGGGTATTTCTTACAATTTCACCGGGAACAAAGCTTTCATAAGGAAAATAAAAATCTCTTGCATCGCCGTAGCTTTCAAGGTCATAGGCAAAGAAAATCATCGGCCTTTCAAGCAAAGCATATTCAAAAATAAGCGAAGAATAATCGGTTATAACCATATCAGCCGCACAAAGAGCGGTTTCAATTTCAAGGCATTCGGTTGCGTTGAAAACAAAATTATCAGTATCAAGAATATTGAATGATTTTGCAGTCAACGGATGAAGTTTTATTACAAGAGCATAGTCTTCACCGAGTTCACGCTGCATTTTTTCAAAACTCATCATATTTTCTATATACGATGCGGCAACACTGTTACCTCTGAAGGTGGGGGCGTAAAGAATAATCTTGCGGTTGCCGATTTCAGGGAAGGTTTTAAGAACCTTTTCTCGGCAGGATTTGACAAATTCTTTGTCAAAATAAACATCGGTTCTCGGTGAGCCGATGGGCATAACGTTTTCTTCGCCGATACCGAAAGCTTCGGCATAAGCAAACTTAACTTTGGGTGAAGAAACGCAGATATGAGTGTATGTATTATGAACAGGGCATTCTTCAAGCTGTTTTTTGCTTGCGCCCCATTTTTTATCGGCAAGCGAATAGCCCCATTTTTTAAATGCTCCGCAGCCGTGCCAAAGCTGAACAACGCTCTGACCATCACGGGGCTGAGCTGCATAAGCAGGAAAAAAATAGTCAGTCAGAAAAAGAGCTTTTGCGGTTGCGTAATCCTTAAAAAACTCCTTGCCGTAAAAGAATTTTTTAATTTCGTTAATCAACCGGTTGTTGCTTCTTCTTGCGCTGTCGCCGCGGTCAATAACAACGCAGTTATAGCCCATTGCTTCAAGATATTCTTTAACCGTAACAAGGTTATCAGGCATTTTTTTATAAATTTCGGAATATGCAAGAACAACCTTTTTTTCATCAATCGGTTTTTTTGAATACTTTTTATAGAGATATGGCCAGTATTTTTTATAATGAAAATTACGTCTGAAAATGTTTATTTTTTGAAAAAATATTTTTATTAATATACTGTAATATTTATTTAATTGAGTTTTAATTTTCAAAATTTTCAACCTCATTAATTGTTGTTTCAATCAGCTTTTTTCTTTTTAATCGCATATCTGACAATCCAGACAACAAGCCCAATCGGCACGGCAACAACCGCAATTGCCATCAGCTTGTCCATCGGAATATAATCATAAATTCCGTCACCCAAAAGAGTAAAAAGAATTACTCTGGGCAAAATTCCGATAAGCGAAACAAAGATATACTGAAAATAATTTGTTTTCATTGCACCCAAAAGAAGGCTTACAATGTCTATCGGAAAAACGGGCAGAAACCGGATTGCAATCAACGCCGAAATCTTGTTTTTGCTCTGCATTCTGAGAAGCTTTTCACCGTATTTTGTGTTTTCAAGCTTTGCAAGAACATAGTTTCCGCCAAGAAAAATGCCGGCAATATAAGTTACCGTAACTTCAAGAAAAATTCCGCATATGTTGATAATAACGGCTGTCAGCGGGTCAAACGCCATACCTACGGCGATATAAACAATTGATGCAGGCACAACAAAAGTCAACGATTTTACAAGATAAATGCCGAGAATGCTTGCGGCGGCAGCTGCAAGGCTTGCCGATGAATCAACAATCGCTCTGACATCAATATTTTTAAGCTCATCATATTTCCAGATAATAACGGCAATAATAACAGCAGCAAAAGTAATACGCAACACTAACCCTAATGCCTTTGATTTTTTAACACTGTCTTTTTTCAAAACAATCCACCTGTCTTATATAATACATAAAATAATATAACCTATAAATATTTTAAAAGCAAGAAATTTAACAATTTTTTTATAGACAGAGTTAAAAACCTATGATATACTATTGTTTGTATGCGACAAAAAAAGGAGGGACAGCTTATGATGACCGCAAAAGAAAAAATGCAAAGAGCATCAGCATCGGTTGCCTTTGACGGTATTTATAAATACATCAAAAAGAATCCCGAAGAAAACCTTGTTAAGCTTATCAATTTTGCTGAAAAGCTGATGGGCGGAGCTTTCCCTGCCAAAAATTTTGAAGCTTTCAGAAACGCTGTTAATGACCCGGACAATGTCTGGAATCAGTTTGCAATGAATATTATAAACGATCTTGACGGCAGCGTAATCAAAAATATGCTTCTTTCTTTCGGCCTTGGTGCCGGAGTTAACGGAACAAAAGCTGTCAGAGCCAACAGAGAAAAATATAAATGCAACATACCTTTTCTTATGCTCTTTGACCCTACAAGTGCCTGCAACCTTAAATGCAAAGGCTGTTGGAGTGCAGAATACGGCCACAAATCAAGCCTTACTCTTGACGAGATGAGAAGTATTATCAATCAGGGAACTGAGCTCGGAACGCATCTTTATATGCTGACGGGCGGCGAGCCGCTGATTAAAAAGAAAGAAATTCTCACTCTCTGCCGTGAAAACCCCGATTGCGTTTTTCTTGCTTACACAAATGCAACTCTGATTGACCGCGAATTTTGCGAAGAAATGAAAAGCGCAGGCAATCTTTCGCTTGCACTGAGCATTGAAGGAACTCAGGAAAGCAACGATTACCGCAGAGGTAACGGCACTTATGAAACCACAATAAAAGCAATGGATATGCTTAAGGAATTCGGTCTTTTCTTCGGCATTTCCGTTTGTTATACAAGCAAAAACATTGATTCCGTTACAAGTGGCGAATTTATGAATCTTATGATTGAAAAAGGCGCAAAATTTGCTCTTTATTTCAATTATATGCCCGTTGGTCACGACGCTGTTGTTGACCTTATCCCCACTCCGGAGCAAAGAGTTTATATGTATAAATGGCTCAGAAAAGTTCGCAACAGTAAAACCGGCAAGCCGATTTTTGTTATGGACTTCCAGAACGATGCCGAATATGTCGGCGGATGCATCGCAGGCGGCAGAAATTATTTCCACATCAACTCAGAAGGCGATATGGAACCCTGCGTTTTTATTCATTATTCCGATTCAAACATCAGAACTCATACAATCCTTGAGGGTCTTAAAAATCCGCTTTTCCAGGCTTATTATAAAAATCAGCCGTTCAACGATAACCACTTAAGACCCTGCCCGATGCTTGAAAACCCCGAATGTCTGCGTAAGATTGTTAAACAGACCGGTGCAAAATCAACTGACCTTATTGAGCCTGAAAGTGTTGACACACTTTGCTCAAAATGCGATAAATTTGCAGCCGCCTGGAAACCCGTTGCAGACGAACTCTGGAATTCAACAAAGCATCCTAACCCCAAAACTCAGTTTTACCGTGACACTCCTGAAGGAAAAAAGGAGCTTGACAACCAAAACTGACGGTAGTATACTTAAAACACAAAAGAATATTCTTTTAGGGGTGCCGTAAAATTGGCTGAGATTATACCCTCAAACCTGATCCCGGTAATGCGGGCGTAGGAAAAAGGACTCAACGCAGTTA
Source organism: Acutalibacteraceae bacterium (assembly GCA_045590675.1). GTDB lineage: Bacteria > Bacillota > Clostridia > Oscillospirales > Acutalibacteraceae > CAG-177. Next base: position 12,698 of record JAZNRJ010000077.1, on the reverse strand, counting down.
ATGCACCCGATACAAAATGTATCGGGTTTTTTTATTTTCTGTGTACCTCTTCCAAAAAGAAAGGAAGAAAAAAACTATGTCAAAAAAATTAACAAAAACCCAGATTCTTGCTGAAAGTGCAATTATGACCGCTCTTTCAATAGCCCTTTTTACCGTTTCTGATATGATGCCCTGGCCTTTCCTTTACGGAGGCGGCTTCAGCCTTTTTGCCCAAGTACCGATAATTATTGTATCTTACCGTCACGGCATCAAAAACGGGCTTGCCGCTTCAACTGTTCTTGCTCTTTTTGAAATGATTATGGGCTTTAAAAATTTCAGCTATGTAACGGGAATTGCTGCTTACCTTATAGTTGCTTTTGCCGATTATCTGATAGCTTTCGGTTGTCTCGGTCTTGGCGGAATTTTTAAAGGCAAACTTAAAAATAATCAAAAAACTGAGCTTGTCAGCGGCGGTTTGGCGGTATGCTTAATAAGATATATCTGCCACGTTATCAGCGGTGTTACGGTTTGGTCGGGTTATTGCCCCGAAGGTCAGACGGTTTTGTTCTATTCCGTCACATATAACGGAGCATATATGCTGATTGAAACTATCATAACGGTTATCGGCCTTGTTGCAGTCGGAGCAATATTTGATTTTAACAAAAAGAAAATAGGCTAAATTAAAACCCGGAACTAACTTTAAGTTAATTCCGGGCTATTTTTATAGATTATTGAGACCGCTGACAACGTTTTCAGCTCTTTTTTGAAGAGTTGTTGAAGAAATCTGAGCTATATAAACCTTATCTTCTCCGCTTTTGTTGCGGCATACTATAAAAGATTTGGGCAAATCATAGCAAACGTTTTCAACTATTCCTTCTTTTTCAGCCTTTGAAAGATAATTACGGGTATTTTTTGAAACCGTAGAAGTATCAAGGTCAAAAATACCTATTATATCGTCAAAATTAATTACTTTATCCATGCCGAGATGAAGATACATAACTTACTCCATTTCTTTTATTTCACCGTTTTTAACTTCAAACGCTTTGCCTTTTTTTGAGCGTAAAAGCTGAGACGGGTCACAGCAAGTGATAAAAACTTGCCAGTTATCAAGATAATTCAAAATAAACGTCTGTCTGCCTTCGTCAAGCTCGCTCATAACATCATCAAGCAAAACTACGGGACATTCGCCCGTTATTTTTTCAATTATTGATGCTTCACCGAGCTTTAAAGCAAGAGCGCATGAACGCTGCTGACCCTGCGAGCCGTACATTCTGGCATCCTTGCCGTTGATATTAAGCACAAGGTCGTGAGAATGCGGGCCTGCATTTGTATAAAGCCTTTTAAAATCAGCTTCTCTGCTTTTATTGAGATTTTCTCTGAGCTTTTCTTTTATTTCTGCTTCAGAAATATTTTCAGCGGAAAAATCATAGTGAAAAGTGAAGCTCTCTCTGCCTGAACTGATACCGTTATAAATTTCGCCTGAAAGCTCCGAAAGCTGCTCAATATAATCAAGCCTGTACTTTATAATTTTTGTTCCGAGTTCGATTAATTCTTCATCCCACGGCTCAAAATACATCAGGTCAAACTTACGCTCTGCATATTTTTTTAAAAGAGCGTTTCTGTGCTCTAAAGCCCTTAAATAACGCGACATAATAACCGCATAGTTCGGCTTCACCGTGCTCAGCGCAATGTCAAGAAGCTTTCTTCTTTCAGACGGACCGTCCTGAACAACACTGAGAGTATTGGGCGAAAAAACAACTGCCTGAAACTTACCCATCATAACTCTGGGCGATTCTTCTTTTATTCCGTTAAGAATAATTTCTTTGCGCTTGTTGATTTTCATAACGGCAAGTTGTTCACGCGAATGTGAATAAAACTTACTTTCGATTTCCGCTTCTTCGCAGCCGTCTTTAACAAGCTGAGCATTTTTTCTTGCCCTGAAGCTGTAAAAGCCTGTCATCATCCAGATGCTTTCAATTATATTTGTTTTGCCCTGACCGTTTTCACCGTAAAAGATATTCATTTCAGGGTCAAGGTTAAAACTTACAGAATCAATATTTCTGAAATTTTTGGCGGAATGGGAATTTATTATCAACTTTTCACCATTCCTTTCAGAAAAATTACTCTACAGTGTAAATTACATTTTCAAACTCTGCAAAATCGCCGCTTCTGAGCTTTTTGCCTCTTGCGGTGCAGATTTCTCCGTTGACTCTGACCTCTCCGTCCTGAATAACCATTTTTGCGTGGCCGCCCGTCTGAACGGCATCGCACATTTTAAGGAAAGAATCAAGCCTTATAAAATCTGTATCAATTTTTTTTGATACTCTTCTTTTTTGCGCAACTTTAACTTTAATTTTCATTTTTCAGCCTCACGGGAAGAATAAGGAATATAAATTCGTCGCCCTGAACGGGAACAATGAGAATGGGAGCAACTGCGCCGTTAAGCATAATTCTGACTTCGTCGCTGTCACAAACCTTAAGAGCATCCAGCATATACTTATTGTTAAAGCCGATTGTGCAATCTTCACCCTCAATTTTTGCGGGCAGCTTATCGTTGGCCGTGCCAAGAGAAGTTATGCTTGAAATTTTAATTGTGTTGTCGCTGAAAATACACTTAACAGGACTCTTGATTTTATCGGTAATAATAAGTGAAGTTCTGTCAATACTGTCAATAAGGCTCTTTGTGTCAACATTGATAACGGTTTTTGTTGTTGATGGAATGGCAGCCTTATAGTTAAGGAATTCACCGTCAAGAAGGCGTGAAATTACGCTGTAACCGTTAACACCAAAAATAATATGTCTTTTACCAACGCTTACTTCAACGGGATCTTCATTGAAGTTCATAAGCTTAACAACTTCTGAAAGTGTTTTAGCAGGAACAACGAATGAAAGGCTTTCACCGCTGTAATCAATTTTTTCGTTTCTGATTGCAAGGCGAACACCGTCAACGGCAATAAGGCGAATATGGTTTTCTTCAATTTCAAACTTAATGCCTGTGTGAACTATCTTGCTGTCTTTAATTGCAGCAGAAAAGATAGTTTTTCTTATCATATCTTTAAGAATATTTTCATCAATGCTGATGTCATAACCGCCTGAAACCGAGGGAAGCTCGGGATATTCTTCAGCAGAAATACCGATAAGAGTTGAAGCAAACTCACCGCAGGTTATTGAAGCAATGTGCCTTGAATCGCTGTCAATGCTTACAGTTTCTTCGGGAAGCTTTCTTAAAGTTTCGCTGAACATATGAGCATTAAGAACAAGCTCGCCTTCCTCTTCAACTCTTGCAGCTATAACGGTTTTTATTCCCATTTCAAGGTCATAGCCTGTAAGGGTAAGCAAACCGTCCTTTGCAACCATAAGTATACCTTCGATTGCAGGAATAGCTGTTTTTGTTGAAGCTGCTCTCTGAACGTTCTGACAAGCTTCTGAAAGCTCTAAAGTATTGCAAATAACCTTCATGTTTTTTGCCCTCCTGTTATAAATGAAACACTAAAAAATTATTAACTCTTTGTGGAAAGAATAAAGCCGCGTTTTTTTAATAAAAACGGATTTTTTCTTTTTATATATTGCTTATCATATATTTATTATAGTAGTAATAGTAGTGTGCGTGAAAATATGGTATAACTCCCGTAACCCTTGAAATTATTAGAAGAAACGGCGTTAATAATTAACAGCCTAATGTGGAAAAAATAAGGTTATTAACATGTCAAAAAATGACAATGTTGATAAGGTGGATAACGTGGAGTGAAAAAGTATAAATAAGTGGAAAACTTTTTATTTTTTTTAAAGTTCTTTTCTGCCTTCCATTGCTCTTATAAGAGTAAATTCATCTGCATATTCAAGGTCTGCGCCAACCGGTACGCCGTAAGCAAGCCTGCTTACACTCACACCAAGCGGTTTTATAAATCTTGAAATATACATAGAAGTTGCCTCGCCCTCAACTGTGGGGTTTGTTGCCATTATAACCTCTTTAACAGTGTCATCGCCAAGGCGCATTATGAGCTCTTTTATGCATATATCTTCAGGGTTAATATCGTTCATAGGTGAAATTGCACCGTGCAGAACGTGATAAAGCCCGTTATATTCATGGGTTCTTTCAATTGCAATAACGTCTCTGGGGTCTTCAACAACGCAGATAACCGATTTATCTCTTGAAGGTGAATTGCAGATGTTACAAACGTCGCCGTCGGTAAGATTGCAGCAGGTCTCACAGCGATGAATGGATTTCCTTGCGTTAATTATAGTCTGAGTAAAATCGTTTGCCTCTTTTTCGCTCATATCAAGAATATGGAATGCGAGCCTTTGCGCGCTTTTTCTGCCGATAGACGGCAGACGGGCAAATTGCTCAATCAAGCGGTCAAGAGACGGTGTAAAGCTATCCATTAAAGAAGACCGGGGATGGAAAGACCGCCCTTGGCTTTTTCCATGCCTTTTTCCATTGCTTCGTTTGCCTTACGGATGCTTTCATTTGTTGCTGAAATAATAAGGTCCTGAAGCATTTCAATATCATCGGGGTCAACAATTTCAGGCTTAAGGTTAACAGCAGTAACTTCGTGAGCACCGTTAACAACAACCTCAACTGCACCGCCGCCAACTGAAGATGAAAACTCGGTAGCTTCAACTTCCTGCTGAATTCTTGTCATATTTTCTTGCATTTCCTGAATTTTTTTCATCATATTGCCGCCCTGAGGAGCGCCGGGAATTCTTGCTTTCATAATTTATACCTCCGTCAGTTACTGTTGAACTGTTTTATCTTATTTTTTAAATCTTCAAGCGGATTTGAAGCTTCTTTTTGTTTTTCCGTGTTTGAAACGGCTATTTTCATTTTTCTGCCAAGAACATCAAAGATTGCTTTTGAAAGTTCTCTTGAATGGGTATCTGTGCAGATAAAATCAAACAAAGTGGGATTTTCAGAGCTGATTATAACTCTGCCGTTTTTGACTGTTGCCGATGAACCGGCAAGAATGCCGAAAAGCGGAATATCGTATCTCTTGAGCTTTTCAAGAACATCGGGCCAGTTGCCGAGAGGTCCGTCGGGAATATCGCATTCTGCCGAGGGTTCCTGAGAAACAGGCGGAGCTGTCTGAGGAACGGGCGGTTTTTCAGGTTCTTCCTGTTTAGATTCAGGCTGTTTGGGAGCAACCGGAGCAGATTTGGGTTCTTCGGGTTTTACAGCAGGCTGCGGTTTTGAATTAACTGTAACCTTGCCGTTTAAAATTTCTTCAAGCTTTTCTTCAATTGCCGCAATTCTTTCGGCAAAAGCTGAATTATCTGAAGATGAAACTGCGGGGCTGCACATTTTTATAACTGCGGTTTCAAACTGAATTTTTTTATTTGCTGCGTTCTTTATGACCGAAGCTGTTTCTTCAAGAATGCCGATACATTCAAGAATTTTTGAAAGTTTTAATTCGTTTGCTCTGTTTCTGAGTTTTTCAAGCTCATCTGATGAACAGACGATTAATCCTTCACATTCTTTAACGGTTTTGGCAACCATAAGATTTCTTAAATGTAGAGTAAGTTCTGTGCAAAGAACATCAATATCGCACGAATCGTTGTGAAGCTTTGAAACAAGCTTTAAAGCTGAAGTATAATCGCTTTTTGAAATATATTCCGAGAAAGAGAAAAGATGAACCGTGCCTGCTATTCCGGCGGCTGAGCTGACAGCATCTTCGTCAATATAGTTACCGATTGTAAAACAGCGGTCAAGCAGAGAAAGAGCATCTCTCATTCCGCCGTCGGCAATTCTTGCAATCAGGCTTGCGGCGTTCGGAGTAAGGGTTACGTTTTCCTGCTCTGAAACATAAACAAGCCTTGCTGTTATATCTTCGGGTGAAATTCTTTTAAAATCAAAACGCTGGCATCTTGAAAGAATTGTTGCCGGCAGTTTATGTATTTCTGTTGTTGCCAGAATAAATATAACGTGTGAAGGCGGCTCTTCAAGCGTTTTAAGAAGCGCATTAAATGCACCGATTGAAAGCATATGAACTTCGTCGATTATATAAACTCTGTATTTTGCATTAACGGGAGTGAAATTGGCTTCTTCACGCAGATCTCTGATATTATCAACGCCGTTGTTGCTGGCGGCGTCAATTTCAATAACATCAAGAATTGAGCCGTTATCAATGCCTTTGCAGATTTCACATTCGTTGCAGGGGTTGCCGTTAACGGGATTAAGGCAGTTAACCGCTTTTGAAAGAATTTTTGCACACGAGGTTTTACCCGTACCTCTTGAACCCGTGAAAAGATAAGCGTGAGATATTCTGCCGCTTTCAAGCTGATTTTTTAAAGTTTTTGTAACATGGGGCTGACCGTAAACATCGTCAAAGGTTTTTGGTCTCCATTTTCTGTAAAGGGCCTGATACATCTTTTCACCTCCGGGTTAATAAAAAAGAGAGCTTTGCCTTGGTCACATGGCGGCAGGCAGACTGTGGCGCACAAAACTGTCCGCTTAATGCTGCTCGGTTCACCCGCCTGACATGGTTCACGGTGCCCTGTCGCACAGGACCCACACGCCACATGACCAAAATAAAGCTCCGCTTCCTATAGTATTATAATATACATTTTATATAATATCAAGTGAAATTTTTGTTTTTAAAGGAAATTTTTAAAAAACAATAATAAAACAAGCCGTTTTTTTCACAAAATAAGTGTAAACTGAATAGTTTGTAATATAAACTATTGCGGAGGCTAAAAAAATGAAACAGTCATATTTTCTTGGTTCAAGCGGCAAAAACGGCTTTTTTTCCTGCTTTAATCAGCTTACACCCAGAATTGAAGGGCAGTATACTTATATCATCAAAGGCGGACCCGGAACCGGTAAATCTTCAATGATGAAAAAAATTGCCGATGAAATTGAAAAAAGAGATATTGAATGCGAAAGAATTTTTTGTTCTTCCGACCCGAGCTCACTTGATGGGGTTATTTTTCCTTCTCTCAGAGTCAGTATTTGTGACGGAACGGCACCACATACGCTTGACCCTGTTTATCCCGGCGCAACGGGCGAAATAATAAACCTTGGCGAATGCTGGAATAAAAAATCAGTTTATGCGGAAAAAGAAAAAATAATTGAGCTGACAGATAAAAACAAAGAATGTCACCGCCGCAGCAGAAAATTTATTGAATCGGCTTTTTCAATTTTTTCAGACGGAGAAAAAATAACTGCAGATGCTCTTGATGAAGCTCATCTTATGCGATATGCAGGCAGAATTGCAAACCGATTTTTCAAAAAGCCGTCAGGCAGAGTGGGGCTTGAAAAAACAAGGCTTCTGAGCGCAATAACACCAAACGGATATATTTTTCTTAACGATACGGTTAATGAAATGTGCGATAAAATTATTGTTTTTGAAGACGATTTCGGCACAGCTGCACGAAAGCTTATTGAAGAATTAAGAGCTTATGCTCTGGCTTCGGGATTTTCGGTTATATCAAGCCCTTATATAGGCAGTGAAAGAAGAATTAACCATATTATCATAAAAGAATTATCGCTTGCATTTATAACAAAAGATAAGCTTTGCCCGATTAATGTTAACGCAACCAAAACGGTTTCACTAAAACGTTTTTACGATTATGAAGCCATCAAAAACCATAAAGCAAGGCTCGGATTTTCAAAAAAAGCGGCAAACGAGCTTTTGGATGAAGCAATAATTGCCCTTAAAAACGCAAAAGAAATTCACGATGAGCTTGAAGCTTATTATATCAAAGCAATGGATTTTGAAAAAACGGAAAGAATAAAAACTGAGCTTGTTGAACGCATCTGGGCAAGCGAATGGTGGAGCGAAGATTAATTCGTAATTCGGAATCAGGAATGCGTAATTATTATTTTATATAATTCTAATAAAGAAAAAAGCAACACCGTTGGTTTGGTGTTGCTTGATTTTTTTATTCAAGTGCAGAAAGGATTTTTGCAATTCGTGCAAGGTCATCCTTATCATAAAAGGCAATTTCAAGTGTTCCGTTTTCCTTGCCGTTTTTGGTAACAACCTTTGCTTTTCTGCCAAGGCTGTTGTTGAGTGAAAGTTCAACCTCATCAAAGAAAGAATTTCTCTTTTCTTTTGCTTTTGCGGGCTTTTTTTCTTTGGTCAGAGCCTTAACAAATTTTTCGGTTTCTCTGACGGACATTCCTTTTTCAATAACCGTTTCAGCGGCAAAAAGAGCTGTTTTTTCATTATCAATTGCGGCGATTGCTCTTGCGTGGCCTGCCGAAAGCTTACCTTCGCGGATATAATCAAGCACTTTTTCAGGCAGCTTGAGAAGTCTGAGAGCATTGGCAACGGCAGGGCGTGACTTGCCGACCTTTTGCGCAGCTTCTTCCTGAGTAAGGCTGAAATCTTTTATAAGGCTTGCAAAACCAAGGGCTTCTTCAACAGGATTCAGATCTTCACGCTGTAAATTTTCTATTAAAGAAATAACAGCAGCTTCATCATCGGTTAAATCCTTAATGATAACGGGAACCTGAGAAAGACCTGCAAGGCGGCTTGCGCGCCATCTTCTTTCGCCGGCAATGAGCTGATAACCGCCGCCGAAAATCGGGCGAACGATAAGCGGCTGCAAAACGCCGTGTTGAGCAATTGAATCTGCAAGCTCTGAAAGAGCAGCTTCGTCAAACTGCTTTCTTGCCTGCTCTTTATTGGGTTCAATATCCATTATATTAAGTTTAACAGCTTGGTTTTGGCTGTTTTCTTCGGTTGAATTATCTGCAAACAGAGAGTCAAGACCTCTGCCCAAACCGCTTTTTTTAGGTGCCATAAAAATTCTCCTTATTTACCGTTTGCTTTCAAAAATTCGTCTGCAAGGTCGCTGTAAGCCTGAGCGCCCTTTGAAGCTTTGTCATAATACATAACCGGCTGGCCGTAGCTCGGAGCTTCAGAAAGCCTGACGTTTCTGGGAATATATGTTGAGTAAACTTTTTTTGGGAAGCATTTTTTAACCTCTTCAACAACCTGCTGTGTGAGGTTAAGCCTGCCGTCATACATTGTAAGAAGAACGCCTTCGATGTCTATGTAAGGGTTATAAAGGCGCTTAACGGTTCTTACTGTTGAAATAAGCTGTGAAAGACCTTCAAGAGCATAAAACTCACATTGAATGGGCACAAGCAAAGTATCCGATGCGCAAAGGCCGTTGAGGGTAATCAGGCCGAGCGACGGGGGGCAGTCAACAAGAATAAAATCATATTCATCGCTGATAAGAGCAATTGCATTTTTAAGGCGCGATTCACGCTTCTGAATTTCAACAAGCTCAAGCTCTGCGCCGGCAAGGTCCATGCTTGAGGGAAGAACCGAAACGTTTTTGAATTCGGTTTTTATTATTGCGTCTTTTGCAGAGCATGAACCGATAAGAACATTATATGATGATTTTTCAAGAGTTCTTTTGTTTATGCCAAATCCGCTGGTTGAATTGCCCTGAGGGTCAATGTCTATAAGTAAAGTTTTATATCCTTTACTGCCGAGGGCGGCAGTAAGGTTAACGGCGGTTGTTGTTTTACCAACGCCGCCTTTTTGGTTAACAAGAGCAACTGTCTTAGCCAAAAATATCTCTCCCGTATACATTAATTAAAATAAGTATAGCATAAAAGCATTAAAAATGGAAGATTAATTTAAAATTTATATGTTTCACGTGAAACAGCAAGAAGGGCAGGCCGATTTGACCTGCCCTTCCCGCTGTGGATGTGGGTGTGAAAGAGAAAGATATGGTAATTAGGAGTGGTTGGAGTAATACTATATAGCTTTTTTTATTTCAGCAGTCCGTTTTGCTTTTATATAACAACCCTTGCTTTTTGGGATGCGAACAACATACTCAATATATTCATCCGTTTCACTTTTTGCTGAATCGGCTTCAATGCCTGCTCTTCGCATAGTGTCAACGGCATGGTTAAGGGTGTTAACAAAGATTCTTACATCTTTAAACAGCTTAACGGCAGGCTGTCTGCGCTGTGCGCCGTTTTCGGCGATCTGAGAAATAAGCTTTTCGCTTTCGGCAACGCTCAGGCGTTTTTCAGCAATTATTGATAGAGCCCGTTCCATCTGCGTTTGCGATGAAAGCTTTAACAGCGCTCTTGCGTGGCGTTCCGTCAGGTTTTCCAAAGTAATTTTATGGCGGATTGATTCGGGCAAACGAAGCAATCGGAGTTTGTTTGAAACAGTTGGAGAAGCTTTACCAAGCTTTTTGCAGACATCTTCTCTTGTCATTCCGTAATCGGTTATCAGCTTTTCAATTGCAACCGCTTCTTCAAAAAAATCAAGGTCGCTGCGCTGTATGTTTTCTATCAGAGCAAAAAGAGCCGACTTGCTTTCATCGGCATCCATTATTATGCAGGGGACTTGTTTTACACCTACAAGTCTTGATGCTCTGAGGCGTCTTTCGCCTGAAATCAGTTCATATTTACCGTTTTGGTTTATCCTGACACATATAGGCTGAATTATTCCGTTTTGCCTGATGCTTTGGGCAAGTCCCTCAAGCTCATCAAAATCGAAGCGGCGGCGAGGCTGATTTGGGTTTGGATAAATATCCTCCTGCGGCAGCAAAATAATCTGACCGCCGATTTTATATTTGTTGGACTTCAATTAAAAACCCCCAATCGGTGATTTCTTGACTAAATCATATCACCGAAAAGGGGGTTTGTCCATCTAATTCGCTCGTTTAAAACCGACACAAAATGACGGTAAATATTAAATTAAAGAGCCTTTTTTGCAATCTGGGCGGAAACTCTGGGGTATTTTGGCGGAGTTTGCGATATCTTTTTGATAATAATTAAGTTTCTTTCACCGCCGTCGGAAAGAGTAAAGGTTTTTTTATCAATAATCTGGCCGCCAAGGATTTTTATTGCGTTCTTGGCAAGGGCAATTTCTTCTTCAGCCTTTGCGCTTTTCATTGCAACGAATACTCCGCCGACCTTAACAAAGGGGAGACAGTATTCGCAAAGAACATTCAGAGCAGCAACCGCTCTTGAACATACTATATAATATTGTTCACGGTATTCGGGTTTTTTACCGGCTTCTTCAGCTCTTGCGTGCAATGTTTCAGCTTCAAGGCCAAGCTTTTCAACCGTTGCGGCAACGTAATTGAGCTTTTTGGCGGTGCTGTCAACCATAGTCAGGTCAATATCGGGTCTTGCAATAAGAAGGGGAATACCCGGAAAGCCTGCACCCGTGCCGAGGTCAAGAATTTTTGCGTTTTCTTTAACCTCAACGGCAGAAAGCAGAGAGATGCTGTCAACAAAATGCTTGATAACAACCTCATCGGGTTCGGTTATTGCGGTTAAGTTCATAACCTTATTTTGCTCAATAAGGCATTCTGCAAGGGTATCAAAACGGCTGACAGCTTCTTCATTGAGTTCAATTCCGAGTGAAGCGGCATTTGTCAAAAGCAAATCTTTATTTATTATCATCTGAACCGCTCCTTTCAAGGTAAATCAGTAAAACAGAAATATCGGCAGGCGAAACACCTGAAATTCTTGAAGCCTGACCAACGGTTTCAGGTCTGATTTTGCCAAGCTTTTCGATAGCTTCAAGTCGCAGACCCGTTATTTCGTTGTAATGAATGTTATCAGGCAAACGCTTGACTTCAAGGCGTTTGAGTTCTTTTATCTGCATAAGCTGGCGTTTGATATAGCCCTCATACTTAATGTCAATCTCAACCTGCTCAAAAACCTCATAGGGCAGGTCAGGTCGGTTTTTATCAAAGGGAGCAAGAGCCTCATAATCAATCTGAGGTCTGCGAAGAAGCTCAACCATTTTAACGCCTTTTTCAAGGGCAGATGTTTCACGTGAAACAAGCATTGCATCAATCTCGGGTGTTTTGGGGATTGAAAGCTGTTCAACTCTTTCACGCTCTTGGTCAATCAGCCGTAGCTTTTCAAGAAATTTATCATAACGCTCCTGAGAAATAAGACCGGCCTTATATCCGATTTCCGTCAGGCGGCGATCAGCGTTATCCTGTCTTAAAATAAGGCGGTATTCGGAGCGTGAGGTCATCATTCTGTAAGGGTCAGAGCAGCCTTTGGTAACAAGATCGTCAATCAGAGTTCCGATATATGAAGTTGTTCTGTCAAGAATAACGGGTTCTTTGCCTTGAATTTTGAGGGCGGCGTTCATACCGGCAACAAGACCCTGGGCTGCGGCTTCCTCATATCCGCTTGAGCCGTTAAACTGACCTGCGCCGTAAAGACCGCTGAAATCCTTGAATTCAAGGGTCTGCTTGAGCGTAAGAGGGTCAACGCAGTCATATTCAATAGCATATGCCGTTCTTAAAAATTCAGCGTTTTCAAGGCCGGGTATGCTGTGGACTATTTTGAGCTGAATATCTTCGGGCAAAGAGGATGAAAGGCCTTGAAGATACATTTCATCTGTGTTTGCGCCGCAGGGCTCAACAAATATCTGATGGCGCTCTTTTTCGGAAAAACGCACGATTTTGTCCTCTATACTCGGGCAATAACGTGGCCCTACGCCGTCAATTTTGCCCGAATAGAGCGGAGAACGGTGCAGATTATCAAGAATAACCTGTTTTGTTTCAGCGCCCGTATACGTTATGTAGCAAGGTTCGGTGTTTTTGACTTCGACATCGCTCACATAAGAAAATTTTACTATTCTTTCGTCGCCGTATTGCGGCGCAAGCGATACAATATCAACACTGCGGCGGTTGATTCTCGGCGGTGTGCCTGTTTTGAAGCGTCTTGTTGCAACGCCAAGATTTTTGAGTGCAACGGCAAGCTCGTTTGCAGGGAA
>JAZNRJ010000076.1:0-6032 GCA_045590675.1 Acutalibacteraceae bacterium | reverse complement strand
CGGAATAACCGACACGCTGAAGGAAGCTGTTACGGTAACGGAACAGCACACCGAAACAGTTGAAACAATCAAAGCTTTCAGCAGTGAACAGATTGAAAGCATTATGAAAAACTGGGGTGCAGTAGATGCTCTTTCTCAAAGAGAAAAAGAGGTTTTATGTTTCCTGCTTGAAAATAAGAAGCGTAAAGTTATTGCGGAAACGCTTTTCGTAACCGAAAGCACAATAAAAAAGCATACTGCGGCAATATACCGCAAGCTTGAAACCGCAAACAGAGCAGAGCTTTTTAAAAAGGCAAAAGAATACTTACAGTAAAGCTGTTACACTTGATGTGTGACGGCTTTATTTTTTACAAATTAATTTTATCAAAATCAAACACTCCCCACACCGTAATCTAACGCAATTTTTCTTTTATTACTATATAATGAAATGAATTTGAAAAATCTAATATTGAACTGCCAACCAATGAAGATGATTTTTATAAAAGTAACACACGGCAAGGAGTTCAGGTCAGCTATATACCGAGAACGTTACCCGAAAGCATAACGGTATAACAAAACAGAAAAGGTCGCAGACCTAAACAGTCTGCGACCAATCAAAAAACTCTTTTCAAACAAAAAAATTGAGTATTCATAGGTAAATCCCTTATGAATACTCACTATGGTTGCGGAGACAGGATTTGAACCTGCGACCTCCGGGTTATGAGCCCGACGAGCTACCGAGCTGCTCTACTCCGCGATATCTACTTGTTAAGTGCTTTATAATTATACACGTTTTAAAGAAAATGTCAAGCCTTTTTGATGAATTATTTTAAAAATTTTATTTATTTTCTTCTTCTCTTTTATTATATTGCACTTTGCATAAAATTATTACTTCTGTTTTGGTGATTTAACAGATAGTTTTTGTCTTGATTGACACCTTCGCTTTTATTATGATATTATTTATATAAATAAAAATATTGGAGTAAGTGTTATGATTAATTTTAATAATTTTATAATTTTTGCTGATACTCCTCAAGCAAAAAAAGCTGCTTTGCTTCTTAAAGATGAAATGGTATCAAGAGGTACGAATGCGTCTTTTTCTGATTGCAAGAAAAATTGCACTTTTGCTTTTGAAATCAAATCGTCTTTACCTAAAGATGCGTATGAAATATGCGTGTGTGACACTTGCGTTACCGTGACTTCAAGCGGAATCAGAGGCTTTATTTTCGGAATCGGTATGTTTTTAAGAAAGCTTGTTTCAGTTGCGGGGTCACCTGCACTTGCTGAAGATATAACGGGCTTTTATTCTCCCGATAAAGCCATAAGAGGCCATCAGATAGGCTACCGCACAACGCCTAACAGCTATGATGCCTGGAGCTATGATGATTACCGCAGGTATTATTTGGATATGATGTTCTTCGGCACAAATACAGTTGAGCATATACCTTATGAAAATGGCGTTTCCAAAAGAAACCGTCTTATGAAATACGATGAAGAAGAGTTTATCGTCAAAGCATCTGAAATGGCAGATGAATTTGACCTTGATGTTTCAGTATGGCACCCGAATAATGAGGGCGAAACGGTTGAACAGGCTGCGCAGAGAAGAAAAGAAATCTATGCATCAATGCCTCGTCTGAATGTTGTTTTTCCGCCCGGAGGCGATCCCGGTGATTTTGAAGCTGATGAATTTGTAACCCGTTGCAAAGCTATTTCAAAAGCTCTTAAAGAAGTTCATCCTAATGCTCAGATGTGGCCGTCGGCACAGGCTCCGCATTCCGTGCCCACCTGGGGTGAGGATTTTATTGCTCAGATGAGTAATCTGCCCGATGAGATCGACGGCGTTATTCACGGTCCCAACCATGCGTTTCCGCTGGAAACTCTGCGCCGTCTTCTGCCGTCAAAATATCCTATTAGACTTTATCCTGATATAACCCACAATGTCAGGTGCGAATATCCTGTTCATTTTGACCGTGATGACTGGCATTTTGCCCTTACATCCGGACTCAGCCGTGAATGTACAAATCCGAGACCCAGGGAATACCGTCAAATCCATCGCTTGACAAGACGTTATGTTGTTGGCTCGGTCAGTTACTCCGAGGGTATTACTGATGACGTTAACAAAATGATTTGGGCGGATATGGATTTCTTCCCTGAATGTGAATTGAGAACGAGCGTTCTTGATTATTGCCGTTTGTTCTTTTACGGTGCGGATGCCCATAAGCTTGCTGACGGAATTTTTGCCCTTGAGCTTAACTGGCAGTGCGACCCGGCAGAAAACCCCGTTATTGATTCAACACTGAAGCTCTTTAAAGAGTTGTCCGTTGATTATCCTTTCCTTAATGATAACTGGCGTTTTGTTCAGCTTTTGTTCAGGGCTAAGTGTGATTGGGTAATAAGGCACAGACGCATTTTTGAGCTTGATTTGATTAAGCTTGCAGAAAAAGAAATCGCTAAAGGCAAGCTTGAAAAAGCTGCTGAAATTCTTGAGGCTGATTTTGATGCTGAATATGTTAGCGAAAGAAATGACATAACCTCACTTGCTAAGGTTCTTTTTGACATGATAGGCTTGCAGACGGATGTTGAAAATTACTGCGCCGATAACTGGGAAAGGGGTGCAGTTCTTGAAACAATTGATTTGCCTGTTACCGACAGAAAGTGGCTTTCTCTCAAGCTCAAAAAGGCATTTGAAAGCGAAAACCCGGCAGCCTATATGAACGCTGTTATTAACCGCAATAAGGTTGATGCCGATGAATACTATTTCTCGGTTGCTCTTAACGGTCTTGAAGAATGCAGTGTTCCTCAGACAGGTGAAATTTATATGAATTTCCAGGGCGACAGACCCAACGTTAATACAGGCGAAATGCCGGTTTGTATGTTCAAGGTGTTTGACAACCTTACATTCAAAACAAAAATAGGCGGCCTCACAGCTGACTGCGATTATGTTTTAAAGGTTACATATCAAGATAAGAAAATGCCGCTTCTGAATTCGCACACAATTACAGTTAACGGAGAGATTATATATAAAGGGGCTCAGTTCGGAGGCGACATTGACCCTGAATATGATGCACAGCTTCTTGCTCCCGGTTTTGTAACTGCAAGCTATGTTATTCCCAACAAGCTTATTCATAACGGCTGCATTGACCTTGAGTTTTATGAACCCATTATGGGCGTTATGTTTTGCGAATTCAGCATTAAAAAACTAAAATAAATAATTACTTCACATTTTGAATGTTTATGTTGTATTTATCGCTTTCACACATAGTATACTATAACTGTTATATATTCACACAAAGGGGATAGGTTATGAAAGTTTCCGAGATGCCGTATCAACGAATTACTGTTGAAGAATTCAAAGAGCAGGCTGAAAAGATAATTGAGAAAATTAAAAGCGCAAAATCTGCTGAAGATTTAAAAGCCGCAAGGGATGAATACAATAAAATAAGCGAAGATGTTGACACCGCTGCATCCCTTGCAAACTGTCGCTTTACCCTTAACACAAGGGATGAATTTTACAATGCGGAGATGGATTATTACGACAACGCCATGCCGCTTTTCTCCGAGATTGAGAATGAATACAAAAAGGCGATACTTGATTCGCCCTACAGAGCCGATGCCGAAAAGCTCATAAACCCCAGAGTTTTCAAGGGCTTTGAGATGTCACTCAAAACCTTTTCACCCGAAGTTATCGAGGATTTGCAGGCTGAAAACGCACTCGTCACAAAATACTCAAAGTTTATGGGTGAGCTTGCTTTTGAGTTTGAGGGCGAAAAAATGCCACTCTCCGTGTTGAGGGGTAAATTAGAAGATGACAGCCGTGATGTCCGCAGAAAAGCCGCAGAGGCTATCGGCAAAACTATGGAAGCCAATGCCGACACGTTCGACGAAATCTTTGACGGTCTTGTCAAAATCCGCACACAAATTGCCCGTAAACTCGGCTACAAAAACTTCGTTGAGCTTGGCTATTACAGAATGGGCAGGGTAGACTATGACGAAAAAATGGTTGCCGCATTCCGCAAGAGCGTTGAAACAGATATTGTGCCTGCCATTGCACAGCTCAAAGAACGAATCCGCAACCGTCTTGGTCTTGATAAGATAATGTATTATGACGATGCAATCAGCGTTACGGGTGAAATGCCCAGACCTGTTATCGGCACGGAAGAAATATTTGCAAATGCCCTCAAAATGTATCACGATATGAAGCTTGAAATCGGTAACTTTATGCAGAGAATGCTTGATGCCGAAGCCTTTGATGTCGAAGCCCGTGACGGCAAATTCGGCGGCGGTTACTGCACAACATTCGCAAAATACAAGCAGCCGTTTATCCTTGCAAACTTCAACGGCACAAGCGGTGATATTGATGTTATCACCCACGAATTCGGTCACGCTCTGGCGGCTGACTATATGTTCAAATTCGCCGAACCCGATTATCCGACGGGTATGGAAACTCACGAATGCCATTCTATGAGTATGGAATTCCTTTGCCACAAATGGATGACGGATTTCTTTGGTGAGTTTGCGGATAAATACAGATATAAGCATACTGTTGATGCGATTTCATTTATCCCTTACGGTGTTATTGTTGATGAATTCCAGCATATAGTTTATGAAAATCCTGACCTTACTCCGGAAGAAAGAAAATCTGAGTATCTGAAGCTTGAAAAGAAATACAGACCATATATTTCTTATGAGGGTATTCCTTATCTTGAAAAAGGAACACGTTGGCAGTATCAGATGCATATTTTTGAAAGTCCGTTTTATTATATTGATTATTGCATTGCTCAATGTGTTGCTCTTGGTTTTCTTTCTCTTTCAAGAGATGATTTTGTTGCGGCTCTTGAAAAATACATTGAGTTTTTAAAGAAAACAGGCAGTGTTTCTTTGACAGAACTGATTGAGGGTGCGGGCCTTAAGTCTCCGTTTAGTGAAAATTCGCTCGGTACCGTTGCTCAAACCGCATTGGTTGTGTTAAAAGAAATGGAAAATGCAATGTGATTAATCAACTTGTAGTTGAAAATGTTCAATTTGAACGTTATTGTTTTCTATGTTTTTGCTGATATAATTAAGTAAAAACACTTTTGAATTATCAAAAGGAGATTAAAAATGGATTTATATATCGGTGAAAATATTAGAAAGCTAAGAAAAAAGAATAATCTTACTCAGGAACAGCTTGCTGAAAAGGTTGGAGTTTCGTTTCAGGCGGTCAGCAAATGGGAAAACAACGTTGCTATGCCCGATATTACGGCAGTGCCGTTGATTGCATCGGTTTTTGGTGTTTCCACGGATGAGATTTTTGGGTATAATCAAAGAAAGTTCAGAGAAGATATTAAGAAAATTTGCGATGAAGCATTTGCTTTCAGAGAGAGTAATCCTGAAAAATCAAGAGAAATTCTTGAAAACGGCTTAAAAGTATACCCGGAAAACGAAATACTTCTGAATAATCTTCTTTATGTGATATTAGATGCTGATGAATCAATTAAAATTGCCGGCAAACTGATTGAAATAACGCAAGACGGAGAAATTAAATACGATGCTTTGCGTTTCCTTGCATATGCTTACAACCAAAAAGGCGATTCGGAAAGTGCGGTTGCTGCGCTTGAACAGATTCCCGAGCTTTATTTCACAAAGCTTTCGGAAATGGCGTTTATTCTGAAAGGCAAGCCGATGCTTGATGCGGCAGAAAAACAAAAATGGATTTCTTTTGAAACACTTATTCAGATGGTTTGGAAAACAGCTGAATATTATGAAGAAAACGCTGAGTTTGACAAGGCGATTGAAGAAACAGAAAAAGCACTTATGTTCATTGATGTTATGAAAAATGAAAGAATAATTGCCAATTTCGGTAATTACAAAGAATTCTTTATAAAACGCCTTGAACAGATGAAAAACAAGAAATAGAAAAGAGCAGTTCAAACTGAACAGGTCCAGTAAAAACGGACAATGAAAAAAAGAGCCTCCTATGGTAGAATTAAAGAAACTACCATAGGAGGTTTTGTTATGCCCCGAAGCTATCGGCACATAAAAGATTATGAGAAAGAAATTCTTGAATTAAGAAA
>JAZNRJ010000075.1:0-18765 GCA_045590675.1 Acutalibacteraceae bacterium | reverse complement strand
CGGCGGTTCCGGCAGGAGGTATGCCAATATTGGCGACGTCGTTGTTGCTTCTGTTAAAAAAGCAACACCCGGTGGCGTAGTAAAAAAAGGCGATGTTGTAAAAGCGGTAGTAGTACGCACCGCAAGCGGCCTTCGCCGTGAGGACGGAACTTACATTCGCTTCGATGAGAATGCAGCCGTCATCATTAAGGAAGATAAAAACCCCAGAGGTACCCGTATCTTTGGACCAGTTGCTCGTGAGCTTCGCGAAAAGGATTATACAAAGATCCTTTCTCTTGCTCCCGAAGTACTTTAATCGGAGGTGCTATGATGAATAAGGTTCATGTTAAAAAAGGCGATGAAGTCGTAGTTATCAACGGTAAGTACAGAGGCAAGAGAGGCAAGGTTATGGAAGTTAGCCCCTCAGAAGGTAAGGTTATCGTTGAAGGCGTTAACATCGTAACAAAGCACGTTAAGCCCCGCAAAATGGGTGAGCCCGGCGGCCTTATCAAGGCTGAAAGCGCACTCTATGCTGACAAGGTTCAGCTTGTTTGCCCCAAGTGCGGCAGACCCACAAGAACCGGTCACAAAATCGATAAGAACGGCAAGAAGGTTCGCACTTGCAAGAAGAGCGACTGCCTTGCAGAATTTGAATAATAAGGGAGGACATAACAAATGGCAGCAAGGTTAAAAGAAATGTATGTCAAAGACGTTGCACCTGCTCTTATGAAGAAGTTCGAATACAAGAGCGTTATGCAAATCCCGAAGCTCGAAAAGATTGTTATCAACGTTGGCTGCGGCGAAGCTATCACTAACTCAAAGGCTATCGACGCTGTAATCTCAGACCTTAAGCAGATCACAGGTCAGACACCTGTTGTTTGTAAGGCTAAGAAGTCAGTTGCTAACTTCAAGCTCCGTGAAGGTATGACCATCGGTGCAAAAGTAACTCTCAGAGGCGACAGAATGTACGAGTTCCTTGACAGACTCTTCAATGTTGCTCTCCCCAGAGTACGTGACTTCAGAGGAATTAATCCTAATTCCTTTGACGGCAGAGGTAACTATTCCATGGGTGTTAAGGAACAGCTTATCTTCCCTGAAATAGAGTACGACAAGATTGACAAGGTCAGAGGTATGGACATCTGCTTTGTCACAACAGCTAAATCCGACGAAGAGGCCCGCGAGCTCCTCGCTCTTATGGGTGCTCCGTTCTCAAGATAAGGAGGGATTACCGTGGCAAAAACATCAATGAAAGTAAAGCAGGCTCGCCCCGCTAAGTATTCAACAAGAGCCTATAACAGATGTAAGATCTGCGGAAGACCCCATGCTTATCTTCGCAAGTACGGCGTTTGCCGTATCTGCTTCAGAGAGCTGGCACATGCAGGTCAGATTCCCGGCGTTAAGAAAGCAAGTTGGTAATTGAGCAATTGCAAAGGAGGTAAACAGTATGCAAATTACTGATTCCATCGCTGATATGCTTACCCGTATCCGTAATGCGAATGCGGCAAAGCACGATACAGTGAAGGTCCCCGCATCAAACATGAAGAAGGCGATTGCTCAGATTCTTGTTGATGAGGGATATATCAAAGGTTATAAAGTTGAGGACGACGGCAAGCAGGGCATGATCGAAATCGCTCTTAAGTACGGCCCCAACAAGTCTCAGGTTATCACCGGTCTTCGCAGAGTTTCAAAGCCCGGTCTGAGAATTTACACAAACTGTGAGGATATGCCCAAGGTTATGAAGGGCATCGGCATTGCCATCCTCTCAACATCAAAAGGCGTTATGACTGACAAGGACGCACGCAAGGCCAACGTTGGCGGCGAAGTTCTTGCATTCGTATGGTAAGGAGGTGCCGTAAATGTCACGTATAGGTAAGAAGCCTATCACAATCCCTGCGGGTGTTGATGTACAGATTGACGGCACAACCGTTACAGTTAAGGGCCCCAAGGGCACCCTTACAAGAAACGTACATCCCAACATCTCTGTTGAAATTGAAGGCAACGAAATCAACGTAACACGCCCCAATGACAACAAAGAAAACAGATCTCTCCACGGTCTCACAAGAACACTTATCAACAATATGGTTGTTGGCGTTAACGAGTCCTACAAGAAGGAACTCGAAGTTAACGGTGTTGGTTACCGTGCAGAACTCAAGGGTAAGGATCTTCTCCTCAAAATCGGCTATTCACACGATGTTATCATCGCAGCTGAAGAGGGCATCACAATTGAAGTTCCCGGCCCCAATAAGGTAGTTATTTCAGGACCCGACAAGCAGAAGGTCGGACAGTTTGCCGCAAACATTCGTGAGAAGAGACCTCCCGAACCCTACAAGGGCAAAGGTATCAAGTATTCTGACGAACACATCCGCCGCAAGGAAGGTAAAGCCGGTAAGGGCGGCAAATAAGTCTATATTAAGGAGTGAAAATAAATGGTTTCAAGACCGGACAGCAATAAGGCAAGACAGACTCGCCACAAAAGAGTCCGTGCCAAGATTTCCGGCACCGCTGAGTGCCCCCGCCTTAATGTATTCCGCTCCCTCCAGAATATCTACGCTCAGTTAATAGACGACGTTAAGGGTGAAACCCTTGTGTCCGCATCAACTGTCGAGAAGGAATTCGTGGAATACGGCGGTAACAAAACCGCTGCTCACAAAGTGGGCGAATTGTTAGCAAAACGCGCTGCAGATAAGGGAATAACAACAGTTGTTTTCGACCGCGGCGGTTACATTTATCACGGCCGTGTTAAGGAACTGGCCGAAGGCGCCCGCGAGGGTGGCCTCAAGTTCTAAGAAGGGGAGGAATACTTTTGGCTAAGATTGATGCATCGGCATATGAGCTCACAGAGCGAGTAGTAGCCATTAACCGTGTTTCCAAAACCGTAAAGGGCGGTCGTATCTATAAGTTTGCGGCTCTTGTAGTAGTCGGAGACGGAAACGGCATTATCGGTTTCGGACTTGGCAAATCGGGCGAAGTTCCCGACGCTATCCGCAAGGGTATCGAAGATGCTAAGAAGAACCTTATTAAGGTTGCTCTTAAGGGCTCAACAATCCCTCATGAGATTATCGGTAAATTCGGCGCAGGCGTTGTTCTGCTTAAGCCCGCAGCACCCGGTACCGGCGTTATCGCAGGCGGTCCCGTTCGTGCAGTTGTTGAAACAGTTGGTATCAAAGATATCCGTTCAAAGGCTTTGCGTTCAAACAATCCCTGCAACGTAGTCAGAGCTACAATCGACGGACTTTCAAAGCTTCGCAACGTTGAAGAAGTTGCCGCTATCCGCGGTAAGTCCGCAAAAGAAATTTTAGGTTAAGGAGGGCGGATAAAATGGCAGATATTCAGGTAAAGCTCGTTAAGAGCCTTATTGGAAGCACCAAGCCCCAGATTGCAACCGCCCATGCTCTTGGTCTTCGCAAAATCGGCGATGTTACAGTTCAGCCCGACATCGCTGCTACTCAGGGCAAAATCAAGAAGATTTCACATCTTCTTGAAGTCTCTGAAGCCAAGCAAGGAGGTGCAAACTAATGAAGTTGCACGATCTCTCACCCGCTGCCGGCTCATCAAAAGAGCGTAAGCGTATCGGCCGTGGTCCCGCTTCGGGCCAGGGTAAAACCGCCGGTAAGGGTCATAAAGGTCAGAAGGCACGTGCAGGCAGAGGTATGCGTGCCGGCTTTGAAGGCGGTCAGATGCCCCTTCAGAGAAGAATCCCCAAGAGAGGATTCAATAACATCTTTGCAACAGAGATGGCAATCGCAAACGTTGCTACTCTTGATAAGTATTTCGATGACGGTGCAACCGTTACTATCGACGCTCTTATTGAGAAAGGCATTATCAAAAAGACTTTGGACGGCGTTAAGATTTTAGGAAATGGCGAATTAACGAAAAAGCTCACCGTTCAGGCAAATGCTTTTTCAGATAGCGCTAAATCAAAGATCGAAGCTGCCGGAGGAAAGGCAGAGGTGATCTAAAATGCTTCAGACCATTATTAATGCATTTAAGATTGCTGACCTTAGAAAAAAGATGCTTTTCACAGCACTTATCGTGCTCATCTTCAGAATCGGTTCAGCTATCCCCGTGCCTTTCACCGATATCGGCGAAGCCGGTATCCTTGATGCTTCAAGCGAAGCTACATTTATGAACTATCTCACAATGATGACAGGTGAAGCATTCAACTATGGTACCATTTTTGCAATGTCAATCACACCTTACATCAACAGTTCAATTATTATGCAGCTCCTCGCAGTTGCTATCCCCGCTCTTGAAAGACTTCAGAAGGAAGGCGAAGAAGGCCGCAAGAAGATTGCTTCCATCACTCGCTTTGTAACAATTGCTCTTGGTCTTCTCCAGAGTACTGCTTACTACTTCTATCTTCGCAGCGGCGGAACAACAGCACCCACATTCCTCACTACTGACGCAAACGGCGCTCTTTACACCGGTTTCGCAGCAGTGTTCCAGGCCATCGTTATCATCCTTTGCCTTACCGCAGGTACAGCTCTTATCATGTGGCTCGGCGAGCAGATTAACGATAAAGGCATCGGCAACGGTATCTCAATCATCCTTTTTGCAGGTATCGTTTCCAGAATCCCCACTCTTCTCACTCAGATCATCGGTTATATGCAGAACGGCGGTCCCTACTATGCACTTTCACCCATCGTTCTCGTTATCCTTGTTGCAATGATTGCATTCATTGTCTGGATGGATAACGCTGAAAGAAGAGTTCCTGTTCAGTATGCAAAAAGAGTTGTTGGCCGTAAGATGTACGGCGGTCAGAGCACACATATTCCGATTAAGGTTAATATGTCAGGTGTTATGCCCGTTATCTTCGCTTCTTCAATCCTTTCACTGCCTCCCACAATTGAAATGTTCATTGGCAGCAAGATTGAAGCTGACGGCTTCTGGGATAAGTTCTTCGGTATTTTCTCACAGACCCACTGGGCCTATGCGATTATCTACTTTATCCTTATCATCGCTTTCGCATACTTCTATGCAAGCATTCAGTATAACCCCATTGAAATGTCCAAGAATATCCGTGATAACGGCGGTTCAATCCCCGGCATTCGTCCCGGCGAACCCACATCAAGATACATCGGCAAGATCCTTCACAGAATCACCCTTCTCGGTGCTCTTCTTCTCAGTGTTGTTGCTCTCTTCCCGATCATCTTCTCACAGATCACATCATTCATTCTTGAAAAAGTTGGCTATGCAGCCGGCATGAACATTTCACTCGGCGGTACATCAATCATCATTCTCGTTGGTGTTGCACTTGAAACAGTTAAGCAGCTCGAGAGCCAGATGATGATGCGTCACTACAAGGGCTTCCTTGATTAATAGCCCTTAGTAAATCTTCGGATTTACATTTAACGGAGGATTAGCATGATAGTGCTCAAAACGTCAAAAGAACTCAGCCTCATGAAAGAGGCCTGCGTTATAGCTGCCGGAGCATTAAAGGCAGCAGGCGAAGCGGTCAAGCCCGGAGTTTCAACGGCTGAAATCAACCGCGTTGCTCACGACTTTATAGTTAAGCACGGAGCAATTCCCACCTTTTTGGGTTATAACGGATATCCTGCTGCTACATGCATTTCCATAAACGATGAGGTCATTCACGGCATTCCTGACAAGAAGCGTATCGTCAAAGAAGGCGATATCGTAAGCATCGACGTAGGTGCAACCTTCAACGGCTATGTCGGCGATAATGCCGCCACTTTTGCAGCGGGTGAAATTTCGCCCGAAGCTCAGCGGCTGTGCGACACAACAAGAGAGGGCCTTTATGAAGGCATCAAAATGGCTGTCGCAGGCGGCAGAATCGGTGACATCGGCTCAACAATCCAAAGGTATTGTGAGGAAAGAGGCTTTTCGGTGGTCAGGGAATATACCGGCCACGGTGTAGGAAAGCAGATGCATGAAGACCCCAGCGTACCGAATTTCGGCACACCCGGACGAGGTGTGCGCCTGCTCCCGGGCATGACCATTGCCATTGAGCCCATGATAAATCAGGGCGGCGCAGGCATCAGGCAGTTGCCTGACGGTTGGACTGTTAAAACAAAAGACGGTGCTCTTTCGGCGCATTTCGAGCATACCGTGGCCATAACTTCAAACGGCCCCGTTATTCTCACTCAGATTTAAGGTGATTGTATGCTTGAAAGAGGCAATGTTGTTAAATCACTTGCAGGCAGAGACAAAGGCAAACTCCTTGCTGTTATGCAATCAGATGAAGCCCGAGTTTTTGTAAGCGACGGAAAAGAACGTCCGGTTAACAGACCTAAAAGCAAAAATATTCGCCACTTAAGCGGCGCAGTTGCTTCACTCAGTGAAGAAGAGATGCGCGGCAACAGGGCGCTCAGAAAAGCCCTCGGGCGATTAAGTGCAGAAATAAACGGCAACACTTAGGAGGTTATTATGTCTAAGCAGGACATGATCGAAATCGAAGGTACGGTAGTAGAATCATTACCCAACGCAACCTTTCAGGTTGAGTTGGAAAACGGTCACAAAATATTGGCTCACATCTCCGGCAAACTCAGAATGAATTACATCAAGATTTTGCCCGGCGATAAGGTGACGGTCGAAATGTCGCCATACGATCTCACTAAGGGCCGCATCACATGGCGTTCCAAGTAAAATCTAGGAGGGTATTCTAATGAAAGCCAGACCTTCTGTAAAGAAAATTTGCGAAAAATGCAAAGTTATTAAGCGCAAGGGAAAAGTAATGGTTATCTGTGAAAATCCCAAGCACAAGCAGCGTCAGGGTTAATCCCGGCGAAAACCAATTTAATTTGGAGGTGCAACTGACAAATGGCGCGTATTTCAGGTGTTGACCTGCCCAGAGAAAAAAGAGTAGAAATCGCTCTTACTTATATCTACGGCATCGGTCGTAAAACTGCAAGCGACATTATCGCAGCAACCGGCGTAGATCCCGATCTCAGAGTTAAGGATATGACAGAAGACGACGTATCAAAGCTCCGTGAATATATCGACCACAACGTTAAGGTTGAAGGTGATCTTCGCAGAGAAACCGCATTCGATATTAAGAGACTTATCGAAATCGGATGCTACCGTGGTGTTCGTCACAGAAAAGGTCTCCCCGTAAGAGGTCAGAGATCAAAGACAAACGCACGTACACGCAAGGGTCCCAAGAAGACCATTGCAAACAAGAAGAAATAAGCTTAGGAGGGATATTATGGCTAAAGCAGCAAAAAAGACAACAGGCACACGCAGACGCCGTGAACGTAAGAATATCGAACGCGGTGCAGCCCATATCCAATCCACCTTTAACAACACTATTGTTACAATCACTGATACCCAGGGTAATGCAGTTTCATGGGCAAGTGCCGGTGAAATGGGCTTCCGCGGCTCAAAGAAGTCAACTCCCTTCGCAGCTCAGACTGCAGCTGAAACAGCAGCTAAGGCAGCTATCGAGCATGGTATGAAGACAGTTGAAGTTTATGTTAAGGGCCCCGGCCAGGGTCGTGAAGCGGCTATCAGAGCTTTGCAGACAGCAGGTCTGGAAGTTAACATGATTAAGGATGTTACTCCCATTCCTCACAACGGCTGCCGCCCGCCCAAGAGAAGGCGCGTGTAACCAGAAATATTTGGAGGTGTAACACAATATGGCAAGATATACCGGTCCGGTATGTAAACTGTGCCGCCGCGAAGGCAAAAAGCTTTACCTCAAAGGTGAGCGTTGCTATACCGGCAAGTGCGCAATAGAGCGCAGAGCATATGCTCCCGGCCAGCACGGCCAGAGCCGTAAAAAGGCTACAGAATACGGTCTTCAGCTTCGCGCAAAGCAGCAGGCTAAGCGTTACTACGGTATCCAGGAAGGCCAGTTCTATAAATATTTCCTTATGGCAGAAAGAAAGCAGGGCGTAACAGGTGAAAACCTTCTTCGTATCTGCGAAAGCCGTCTTGACAACGTTGTTTATCTTCTTGGCTGGGCTAACTCCAGAGCAGAAGCAAGACAGCTTGTAACACACGGTCACTATAAGGTAAACGGCAAGAAGGTTAATGTTCCTTCATATCTTATCAAGGCTGGCGACGAAGTTGCTATTGCTGATAAGAGCAAGGAAAGCGACAAGATCAAGGCAACAGTTGAAGCTAACGCTTCAAGACCTGTTCCTCAGTGGCTTGACCTCAATGCTGAAGCTCTCACAGGTAAAGTTCTTGCTCTGCCCACTCGTGAGCAGATCATGGTTCCCGTTGAAGAGCATCTTATTGTCGAGCTTTATTCTAAGTAATAACCTGCGTGAAATGCCTGCAAAGGCATTCACCGGGCGGTTGCTCGGAAATAACAGCGTTTTTGAATGCATTTTCAGCAGGTTTATACCTGCGTGTTTTAAAGGAGGGTTTTTAAATGATTGGTATCGAAAAGCCCAGAATTGATACTGCAGAAATCTCAGCCGACGGTAAATACGGCAAGTTTGTTGTTGAACCCCTTGAAAGAGGTTACGGCACTACCTTGGGCAACAGCCTGAGAAGAGTTCTTCTTTCCTCTCTCCCCGGTTATGCAATCACTTCCGTTAAGATTGACGGCGTTCTGCATGAATTCAGCACCATCCCCGGCGTTAAGGAAGACGTAACTGAGATTGTTCTTAACCTCAAGAACGTTATCCTTAAGATTCACGGTGACGGTCCCAAAACAATCTATATCGAAGCCAGCGGCGACGAAGAAATTACCGCAGGCAGCATTAAGACCGATTCAGAGGTTGAAATCCTCAACCCTGAGCTTCACATCGCAACTCTTAATTCCGATGCTCACGTCAGCATGGAAATTACCTGCGATAAGGGCAGAGGCTATGTTTCAGCTGAAAGAAACAAGCAGCTTATGCAGCCCATCATCGGTGTTATTGCTATCGACTCAATTTATACACCCGTATTAAAAGTCAACTACACAGTCGAGAACACTCGTGTTGGTCAGATTACAGACTATGATAAGCTGACCCTTGAAGTGTGGACCAACGGTACTATCAATGCTACCGAGGCCGTTTCTCTCGGTGCCAAGATCCTCAACGAGCATCTCAATCTCTTTGGTGACCTCTCAGGAGAGGCTTACAACACAGAGGTTATGGTCGTTAAGAGCGACAGCGGCAAAGAAATGGTCCTGGAGATGACCATTGAGGAACTTGACCTGTCTGTGCGTTCCTTCAACTGCTTGAAGAGAGCTCAGATTAATACGGTTGAAGATTTGATCAACAGAACCGAGGAGGACATGATGAAAGTCCGCAACCTCGGCAGAAAGTCACTCGACGAAGTTGTTGCAAAGCTCAATTCACTTGGCTTTGACCTTCGCAGAGATGAGGAATGACCCATTAAACGGTAAAGGAGTGTAAACTAATGCCCGGTACCAGAAAGCTCGGCCGTACATCTGACCACCGCAAAGCGATGCTCAGAGGCCTTGTTACTTATCTTTTGGAAAACGGCAGAATAGAAACCACCGTTACAAGGGCTCAGGAGGTTCGCGCAATGGCTGAAAAGATGATCACCATTGCTAAGGACGATTCTCTCCACTCAAAGCGTAAAGTTTTTGCCTACGTTACAAAAGAAGGCGTAGCTAAAAAGCTCTTTGACGAAATTGCCCCCAAATATAAGGAAGTTAACGGCGGTTATTGCCGCATAATCAAAACAGGTCCCCGTAGAGGCGATGCTGCTGAAATGTGCATCATCGAGCTTGTTTGATTTTAAGATAGCTTAATAAGAAAACCCCTTGCTTTTTAAAGCAGGGGGTTTTGATTTTATTTACCAAATCGGTTGAACCTGTGAAATAAAAGTGTTATAGTATTTTCAGGAGGAGATTTTATGGAAAAATTCGCTTTTCTTGAAAACAAAAAGCTTGCCAAACAGATTGAGTTTGCAATTGAAATAGACAAAATGAAGCAGATTATGCGCGTTAATCTGCTTGCCGACGGTGCCCGCAGAGAAAACGATGCCGAGCATTCATGGCATTTTGCGGTTATGGCTATGCTTCTTGAAGAATACAGTGCAGAAAAAGTTGATGTCAACCGCTGCATAAAAATCGCCCTGGTGCATGACCTTGTTGAGGTTTATGCAGGGGATACCTATGCTTACGATGCAAAGGGTAACGAGGACAAGCTTGAACGTGAGCTTGCAGCTGCAGATAAGCTTTTTGGTTTGCTTGAGCCTGAACAGGCAGCGTATTTCAGAGGCTTGTGGGATGAATTTGAGGCAAAAGAAACCCCCGAAGCCAAATATGCTAATGCAATTGACCGCATTCAGCCCCTTATGCTCAACTACCTTACAGACGGACAGACCTGGCAGGCAAATCAAGTTCATTCAGGCCAGATTTATAAAAGAATGGATATTATTCGCACCGCAACACCCGAACTTTGGAAAATTGTTGAAGGAATAATAAAAACTTCGGTTGAAAAAGGTATATTGTTGCCGTAAAAAACTCAAAAGGCTTGCACGATTAATTTCCGTGCAAGCCTTTTTTTGTCAGTTAAACAGATTTATAAAAAATCTTATTATAAATTTTATAAGGCGGATAAACCAATGCTCAACTTTTAGATTCTCAACTGCTTTTTTTACTGATTCGGCACATTCATCAGCATAGTTCTGATCTGATTCTGCCAGCTCATAATCTATTTCACCAAGAATGGCTTCAAGAGCGGCAACGCTTTCTTCAGTGTAGACGGAAAGGTCAGTTGGAACAAGAGCAATTGCGGAATTAAGAGCACTTAAATCGGATTTTTTCAAAGTTAAATCAGAAGCTGCCTTTTTAATGGCTTTTGCATATCCGTCAACCTTTGATTGCTGTGTAATATCAAGGTTATAATCAACAGCATTAACAGCGGAGTTGAGAGCAGCAACGGTTTCGTCTGTGTAGATGCTTAAATCTTTGGGGATTTCAGAAAGAGCAGAGCTGACAGCCGCATAATCCGCTTTTTTAGGCTTAAGATTATCCGTTGCTTTTATGATGTTGATTGCAAAACCGTCAACCTCTGATTGCTGTGTAATATCGAGGTTATAGTCAACGGCATTAACAGCGGAGTTGAGAGCAGCAATGGTTTCGTCTGTGTAGATGCTCAAATCTTCGGGGATTTCAGAAAGAGCAGAGCTGACAGGCGCATAATCCGCTTTTTTAAGCTTAAGGCTTTCCGTCGCTTTTATGATGTTGATTGCAAAACCGTCAACTTTTGATTGCTGTGTAATATCGAGGTTATAATCAACAGCATTAACAGCAGAATTGAGCAGAGCGACGGATTCGTCTGTGTAGATGCTTAAATCTTCGGGGATTTCAGAAAGAGCAGAGCTAACAGCCGCATAATCCGCTTTTTTAAGCTTAAGGCTTTCCGTCGCTTTTATGATGTTGGTTGCAAAACCGTCAACCTTTGATTGTTGAGTAATATCAAGGTTATAATCAACAGCATTAACAGCGGCGTTAAGAGCGGCAACGGTTTCGTCTGTGTAGATGCTCAAATCTTCGGGGATTTCAGAAAGAGCAGAGTTGACAGCCGCATAATCAGCACTTTTAAGTTTGAGGTTTTTTATTGCTTGTGAAAGACGGTTGATGTATTCGTCGATTTGCTGTGAATCGGCTGTTTTTTTGCCCTCCTGAATATCGGAAAGTGTTTCAGCGAGAGCTTGGACAGATTCATCTGTATAATTTTCAAGGTTTTCGGGAACGGAAGCAATTATTTTTTCCAGCTCGATTATATTTTGATTGATCAACTCAAGCTTGCTGATTGCATCTGCAAGATTTTTGATATATTCGTCAATTTTTTTCTGTTCGGTTACCAAAAGATTGCGGTTAATTGAGTTAAGAACAGTGTTGAGCTCCTCAACGCTTTTTTCGGTGTATAAATCAAGGTTGGGTATTGTGCTGATAAGCGCATCAAGTTCCGAATAATCGGCCGGTGCAACTTCAAGGCGGCTGAGCTTATCGGCAAGCCTGAGAGCCATAGTGTCTACTCTGAACTGTGATTTTATATTCAAACCGTATGTTATACTTTGAACGGCATATTCAACGGCGGCTGCTGATTCCGCTGTGTAAATGCTCATGTCTTCGGGGATTTCAGCAAGCTTAGTTTGAAGCAGCGAATAGTCCGCATCTTTAATGACCAGTGATTTTGTTGCAGCAATAATATCGTGTGTTTTACCATCAACAATACTTTGCTGTTCGGAAGTGAGGTTATAGTCAACGGAATTTATAGTATTGTGCAGTTCTGCGACACTTTCTTCGGTGTAATGTTTCATATAAGACGGAGTTGCTTCAATTGCGCTTAACAAAGCCGAGTAATCGGCTCTTTTTGCACCGCCGAGATAAGAATTATTTTTCACAAAGGAAGAATAAACTGAATTTGAAATTCCGTTGTCTGTCATTGTTACCTTGCAAAAATAATACTGCGCATCGGGGGCAGTCAGCAATTCAAGCTCGGGTGATTCAGCGCCTTCAATCGGAACTGCACCGGTCAAAGATGCGATGCGGTTTGTGTACCACTGGTATGTCAGGTTAAGGCCTGCAGCTGAAACATAAAGAATATCGGGAACGGCTGCACTTTCAGGCAGATAAGAATAGCCGTAACCTTCAGAAGTTTTAAAAATCACAGGAGTTTCGGAGCGTTTGCGGGAGGGGGTTGCAGCAGAATCGGCAGGGTGGTAAACGGTTCCTCCAACATAAAAATTGCCTTCCTCAAGAGATGCCAGAACAAAACAGCTGTAGTTGTTTGAAAAGAAATTGTAAAGGGTGATTCGCTTAAGGGAAGAGAGGTCAATTTTTATCGGACGGTTATCACCGTCAATGGTCAGGGCATTCTGAGAAACGGTTGTTGCCTTAGGCGCAGAAAGGTAGTTAAGTTTTGTGCCGTAAAACGAATATGCCCCCATATCCAAAAGCTCGGGCATATCAAAAGCTTTGAGCTTTGAGCAGTTGTTAAAGCCGTATTTGCCCAGAATCTGAAGAGAGGAAAGGTCAACTTCAGTTAAACCGCTGCATGAATAAAACGCATATTCGCCAATGCTTTTAACTGTTGAAAGGTCAATTTCGGTTAAGGAAGAGCAATAATAAAATGCGTGGTTTCCTATTGTTTCAACGCTGCCAAGAGTGATTTCAGATAAATTTCTGTTATTTTTGAATGCGTTTGAAGGGATATTTTTAAGCTTCGGAGCATAAAAAGTAACAATATTTTTGGGGAAAGAAGCTTCTTCAACGTCAAAAACTGTTTCAAGTTCAGGCAAGATAAGAGCGGTTACGCTTTCAGAAATATCAGTAAAGCAATCAAAATAAATGCTTTTAACCGATTCAAGTGAGAAGCAACAAAGGCTTGTGCAGCCGT
Source organism: Acutalibacteraceae bacterium (assembly GCA_045590675.1). Classification (GTDB taxonomy): domain Bacteria; phylum Bacillota; class Clostridia; order Oscillospirales; family Acutalibacteraceae; genus CAG-177. Next base: position 5,509 of record JAZNRJ010000075.1, on the reverse strand, counting down.
GAAAAGCTTTGTTTCCAACAGACTCAGCAGATTTAAGCGAAAGGCTTTTTATGCTTTTACAGTTCAAAAATGCTTTTTCACCAACCGATAAAGCATTGTCAAAAACACAGTCGGTAAGGCTTTTGCAATCTGCAAAAGCTTCGTTGCCTATTTTATCGGCATATGGCATATAAACTTCAACAAGAGATTCACAGCCGCGGAAAGTATAATCGCCTATGCTGCCGGTTGCATTTGGCACATAGAAGTGGGTTATCGGAGTTGAAGCAAAAGAACCTTCTCCAATGGAGGTTATCTTTTCAGATGAAATCGAAAACGGTTCGCAGTTTACCGTTGCGGCTTCATAAAAAGCATAGCTGCCTATGGTTTTTATATTTGGAATGTTAACAGCGTTAAGGGATTTACAGCGGTAAAATGCACTGTCTCCTATATAAATCGCTGAAGATATATTAATTTCTTCAAGGTTTTCGCATCCGTAAAAAGCTTTGTTTTTGAAATCCGTTATGCTTTCGGGCAAAATAGCGCTTTTTAGATAAAGATTGCTTTCAAAAACACTTTCACCTATACCTTTTACTGTAACTGTGTTACCCGAAACGCTCGTTGCTGTTTCGGGTATTCTTATGTCAGCGTAATCGCCGCTGTAAGATATTATATAGCCGTTATCGTCAACGCTGATTAATGAAGAGTCAGTATCTTTTACTATTCGATAATGGGCGGAAGAAACCGGGCTTTTGGCAAAGCCGTCAATATATGCTGCGGCAAGAATGCCTGTTTCCGAATCAACGGTAATTTCGCCGCTGTAAAGGTTGGATTTTTCGGTAGGGATTGTGCCGTCGGTTGTGTAATAAATTTTTGCTCCGTCTTGAGCAGAAAGAGTTACTTTGACAGAGCTGTCATATCTTCCCGATTCATAATTAAAAACGGGAGGAGCAGCAAACTTTGCCCCCGGCAACGCTTGCAAAGTTCCCATAGCGTAAACAAGTCCGTTCCCGAAATAACCCAGATTCTGCCTGTCCGTAAAAACAGGTATTGCAGTTTCGGAAAGCAAGGTACGCAGACTTTGTGAGCTCAAAGAAGGGTTTAAAGATAAAGCAGCGGCAGCGACCGCCGAAACAAAAGGAGTTGAAAGAGACGTTCCGTTTTTTGTGGTGTATGTAGAATCGTATTTTGTTGCCCCTCGGATTTTTTCTCCCGGTGCGGTCAGCTCAACGTATTTTTTGCTGTAATTTGAAAAACTCGAATGCAGTCCGTTTTTGTTGATTGAGGAAACACCGATAACGTGGTCTGAAATTGCGGGTGTAGGCATAAATTCTTCGCTGTCAGTGCCTTCGTTACCGATTGCAGCTGTCATCAGAATATCCGAGTTTTCCTGAACATAATCAACGGCATTCAGAACAGTGACGCTTTCGCTCATCTGACCGAAGCTCATATTTATGATGTCACATCCGTCGGCATGCACCTCAAAAATAGCAGTGGCAATAAGAATAGCGGTGCTTTTACCTTTTGAATTGAAAGTTTTATACGGGCAGATGATAACATTTGAAAAAGTGCAGTCAATTATAATAGAAGCCAAAAGAGTTCCGTGACCGTTATCGTCGGCTGTGCTGTTTTCTTTTCCTGAATCCGAATTGTTAAAACCGGTGTCTTCAATTCTGCCGGCAAATTCGGCTCGGGTATGGTTTATGCCCGAGTCAATAATCGCAACCTTAACGGGGGCAAGGCTTATATTGTTGTCAACAATATAATTGTTAAGTTCATCAAAACCGATGTATTCGGGCCCCCAGGAAATATAGTTTGTTTTATAATCATAGGGATATTCCGCTTCGTAGGTATCATTAATGTCAAAAACCTTATCCGCTTCAGCAAATTCAACGCAGTCAAGCGATATGTAGTATTCATAAGCTGCTTTGGCATCGTAAGGGGTTTCAAACTGAAAGACCTGAAGACCGTTGAAGCTGCCTGCGGCTGCAACGGAATTCAGAGGGTCAACCTTTTGGTTGCTTTTAACAATCAGCCTGCAGGTTTCAAAACCGTAATCAGCATCAGAATATAAGTCAGCGCTCTCGGTATTTAAAACGGAAGGCTCCATTCCGTATTCCGCTATTATATCCGCAATATCGGCAGAAAATTCATCAAGGGTTGTTTCATTAACTCCTAAAGAAGTTATATTAAAAAGGAAAACCGAGCTTAAAATAACTGCACAGGATAATATTAAAGATATCAGTTTTTTCATAATGCAGCCTCCTGTTATTTTTATCTTTCAATAAGCAGTCAACTTAAAATGCAAATGTAACGTTTTTATTTTATATTATCATAAAAAAACCTTTATTGCAATACATTTGTTATGCATACAACAAATACATATGTATATACAATTATATTGCAGAGGTGATAAAATGAAAAAATTCAAAATCCCGTCAGTTCCGCCGACTACTAATAAATGCATACGTTTCCCCAACGATTTGGTTGAAGAAGTTGAAAAAGAAATAGAGGGCAAAAACTGCACTTTTTCGGCTTTTGTGATTGAAGCTGTCCGAGTTGCGCTTGATAATCTTAATGAGGAAAAAGAAGATTAAAAAATATTTGTTATCGCTTGCCTTTTGCGTTTGATAATGTTATATTATCTATAAAGAAAAAATATAGGAGTGACCGATATGTGGTTAGTAATCAAAACCGTTATTTCTGCACTTGTTGCGCTTATGCTCACGGTTTTTCCCAACAGCGAAATCCTTAAAGCTTTGGATATCCTTGACCTTGCTACCGAAAGAGAAAACTGCCTGCTGAACGCTGCGCTTGTTTCCGACATTCATATCGACGTTGACTGGCCGATAGGTGAGTGGGTTTGGGAAAACGGACTCAACGACCTTGAACGCTCAGCTGACCCGATTGATGCTCTTATCGTTTCGGGTGACCTCACAAACTACGGTGACGGCCCTTCAATGGAAAGCTTTTATAATATTATGGCTGAAAACAACAATGCGTCAAATTGGGTTATTGCAATGGGCAATCACGATGTAGGTCACGTTGAGGATACAACTCAAGAGGGCGCAAGGCAGAGATTTGTTGACCTTTATAATAAGCTTAACCCTGCCGGTGAGCAGATTGAAAAAGCATATTATAAAACCGACGTTAACGGTTACCGCTTTGTTGTTCTTGCCGATGACGGAGACGATACTTGGGATACACCCGATATGTCTCCCGACCAGCTTCAGTTCCTTGACGATTCTCTTGCCGAAGCAGCAGACAGAGACTTGCCGATGTTTGTTGTTTGCCACGTCCCTGTTGAAGGCGTTAATGGCCAGGATAAAATCTGGGAAGACGGCGGCCTTGACGATAACAGTGATGCTGTTCAGGCTATTCTTGAAAAATATGAAAACGTATTTTTCATCAGCGGCCATGTTCACACAGGCATCAACGGTCCTCTTGTTGAAAATGTTTTTGGCTTTTCCTGCGTTGAAACAATCAACGGAGTTAACTATATTAACTTGCCCACATATATGATTATTAACCGCTACGGTGTTCCTTGGGGCGGCATGGGTTTCCAGATGGAAGTTTATGAGGATGAAGTTCTTTTTAGAGCCAGAAACTACGGCTCATCAAAATGGTATCAGGTATACAACCACTCGGTACCGCTTGTTTAATTGATATATTCGGTAAAGACACAGCTTCGGCTGTGTCTTTTTTATTTTAATGCAGAAAGTTCAATTTTGTAGCAATTATCCAAATTTTCAACCGGTCTGAAATAATCTCCGTTTTCGCAGGTGTAAATGTATCCAAGGAGATAATATCCCGCAAATTCTTCACAGTTAACAGCAACGCCTACAGTATCACCAATACCGTTGCTTATGCTGAAATAATCAACAGGTGTTGTTGATTGAATATTTTCAAGATAGGCTGTCACTTTTTCAACATCATCCGAAAAATTTCTTTGTTCAGGAGTTTCGGCCAAATAACGCATAGAAACAGTGTAGTTCATTGCTTCTTTTGCCGTTGGAATATCATAAGGCTGAAAAAGAGCATAAACATAACTGCTGCCTATAGTGTTGAAATTATAAATAACGTTTTCATAATCGGTTTTTCTTATAAGGCCAATTCCTTCTCTGCCGATTATTTCTCCCTCGATGCCTGATTCCTGGGCAAAAAAGGTGAAATTAGAGGGGACTTTATTAGTGTCTATATATGAATAATATCTGTCATTGTAAACGATATAATTGCCTTTGCGTAAATCGGGAATAAGAGTGAAATAAAGAGCGGGAACAATAATTGTAATTATGAAGCAGAAGACCAAGGCCGTAACGGCGGTTCTTATTATGCCTTTCTTTTTAACACGCAGAATTTCTCTTAAAGCATCAATGATGTTTTCTTCGGCGGCTTTTTCTTTTTCTTCAGGCTCGTTAATTTTTCCGCTTAAAATGTCATTGATTGTAATATTGAATATTTTGGCAAGCTCTTCAATTGTTTCAATGTCGGGATAACCTTTGCCCGTTTCCCAACGCGAAACAGCTTTATCGGTAACATTCAGTTTTTCGGCAAGCTGTTTTTGGGTCATTGAGCGGAGCTTTCTTTGCTCGGCTATAAAATTACCAACGGATGTTTTATCCATAAAACGCCCTCCTTTGTCTCTGATTATAGCAACATAAGTTAAAAAAGTCACCCTATGAAAAATAGAATGACCGTTATTATCGTTTTTTTGCAGCAAAAATATGTTGCAGCCTAAATATACAGCGTAAAAAATATAAATCAGAAACAAAATTGTTACATTTTTCTGAATTTTCATCAGAGATTAAAAATTAAGGACAGGAACAAATTTCCACTTGAAAATGTTATATTATATGGTAAAATTAATATGTATAAATATCCCCAATTTTATATCAGGGAGGAATCTGAATTGGCAAAGGAATTTATGGGCAAGGATTTTTTGCTTGACAGCGAGCCTGCTCTTAAAATGTTTGAGGCGGCGGATAAAATGCCGATTTTTGACTGGCACTGTCATCTTTCGCCCAAAGAAATTTATGAAAACGAACAGCCGGCCGATATTGCATATCTTTGGCTTGGCGGCGACCACTATAAGTGGAGAGCAATGCGCTCCTGCGGTATTGATGAAAAGTACATTACGGGTGACGGATCCGACTATGATAAGTTCAAGGCATATTGCTCCGCAATGCCCAAGCTGATCGGCAACCCTCTGTATCATTGGAGCCATCTGGAGCTGCAGCGTTATTTTGATTGCGATCTCGTGATCTGCGAGGAAAACTGTGACGCGATCTGGAAGCTGACGGCAGAGAAGCTGGCGTCTCCCGAAATGAGCGCAAAGAATTTGATCGTAAACTCCAACGTAGACGTGGTTTGCACCACTGACGATCCTGCGGATTCTTTGGAATACCACAAGCAGATCGCAGAGAGCGGATTCAAGACCCGCGTGCTCCCCGCTTTCCGCCCCGACAAGGGTATGAACGTGGAGAGAAAGGGCGTTACCGCATATATCAAGGCGCTTGGCGAGGCAAACGGTGTA
>JAZNRJ010000074.1:0-57188 GCA_045590675.1 Acutalibacteraceae bacterium | reverse complement strand
TCTCTTTATTATGCAGACGGCGAATGGCTTGCCGACAGCTTTGATGTCAACGGCTTGGATTTTGACCTTGTGTATTACTTTGAAGCAGGCGAAACTTATTATTTCGATTTACATAACTGCTACACCGCAGGTGCTTTCAGTGTTAATCTTAACCGCATAGTTCATACCACTGACGATGGCAGCGAGCATAGCATTGAATTCGTTGAGGGCGTATATTCGAATTGCACGGAGCATGGATATACTGACGGACTATTCTGTAACGATTGTGAAGAATTTATTTACGGTCACGAAAAATTGCCGCTCGATGAAGGTTATCATATTGATGATGACTATGACGAAATCTGCGACCTTTGCGGTGAAGAAAATATCTATGACGAAGAAATGTGCTCACATATCTGCCACAGTGACCATTGGTTCTGGAGATTTATTTGGACAATAGGCAACTTTATTCACAGCCTTCTGGGCATCAGTCCCGTTTGCGAATGCGGCGAGGCACATTATTGATTTAACTGAATTGCATTTGAAAAATGGAGGGCTTTATGAACGGCATTACCATTATGATAATCTCTCTTGCCGTTTTGCTTCTTGCATATATTTTATATGGCAGGTGGATTGCAAAAAAATGGGGAGTAGACCCCAAAAGAAAAACTCCCGCTTATGAACAGCGTGACGGCATGGACTATGAGCCTGCGCCCAAGAGCGTTGTTTTCGGTCATCAGTTCGCTTCAATTGCAGGAGCAGGTCCGATAAACGGTCCGATTCAGGCGGCGATATTCGGATGGGTGCCTGTGCTATTATGGGTGCTTATCGGCGGTGTATTTTTCGGAGCAGTTCAGGATTTTGCAGCAATGTATGCTTCTGTCAGAAACAAAGGCAGAAGTATCGGCTACATAATTGAAAAATATATCGGCAAAACAGGAAAAAAGATGTTCCTGCTTTTCTGCTGGCTTTTCTGTATCCTTGTTGTTGCAGCATTTGCCGATATAGTGGCAGGCACTTTTATGGGTTTTACCGTAACCGACGGTGTGCAGAGCGCAAACATAACGGCAAACGGTGCGGTTGCCACAACATCGGTAATGTTTATCTTTTTTGCGGTTGTGCTCGGTCTTATTCTCAAATATGCCAAATTGCCGACAGCCGCAAATACTGCCATTGCAATTGTGATGCTTGTTGCATCCATGATTATCGGTCTGAAATTCCCTATGTTTATTTCTCTTGATGTATGGCACATTTTTGTTTTTGTTTATATTTTTATTGCATCCGTTGTGCCTGTATGGATTCTTCTGCAGCCGAGGGACTATCTCAACAGTTATCTGCTTGTTGCAATGATAGTTGCGGCGGTTATTGGCGTGTTTGTTGCAAATCCTCAGATTAATCTGCCTGCATTTGTTGGCTTTGAGGTTGACGGCAGCTACCTTTTTCCCATCCTTTTCGTTACTATCGCCTGCGGTGCAGTTTCGGGTTTTCATTCATTGGTTTCTTCGGGTACGGCGTCAAAGCAGATTAAAAATGAAAAAGATATGCTTCCCGTATCTTTCGGCTCAATGCTTTTGGAAAGCATGCTTGCCGTAATCGCTCTTATTGCGGTTGCATCTTTTGCAAGCGGCGAAGCGGCTGCACAGGGCTGGAATACACCCGCACAGGTTTTTGCAGGTGCAGTTTCGGGCTTTCTTACAGCTCTCAATTTGCCATCTGATATAGTTTACACTCTTATCACTCTTTCAATTTCAGCCTTTGCGCTGACTTCTCTTGACTCTGTTGCCCGTGTAGGCAGACTGTCATTCCAGGAGCTTTTTCTTGATGATTCCATAACCGATGAGAATATGGGTAAGGTCAGAAAAGTGCTTACAAATAAGTATTTTGCGACAATTATCACCCTCGTGCTTGCATACGGTCTTACCCTTGTCGGCTATAAAAACATCTGGGCTCTTTTCGGCGCATCGAATCAGCTTTTGTCAGTATTTGCGTTCCTTGCGTGTGCAGTATTTCTCAAGAGGAGTAAAAAGGTAAGATGGTTTATGTATATTCCTCTTGGCGCAATGCTTGCCGTAACCTTCACCGCTTTGGGTATGACGGTTTGCAACAAGGCAACTGCACTAATCACGTCTTCAAGCACAGATATTTTCGGAGATGTACTTCAGCTTGTGTTTGCAACGCTGATTATAATTCTCGGTGTCTGCGTTGTGATTGAAGGCTTCAGAAAGCTTTTCAAAAAAGGCGACAGCGAAGTAAAAAGTGAGGTAATTTTATGAAAAAAGCAGTATCATTTATTCTTGCAGCGGCAATGCTGTTTGCTTTCACCTCCTGCGGCACACAAGATGCAGATATGGTTGCTGAGCTTGGGTTGAATGCAGACACAAAAGCGGCAACGGAGCATACGGTCAAGGTTAATTCGGCTGTTTATTCCGTGCTTGATTTTGAAGATAAAACGGAATATGAATTTGCAACAAAAGGACTTATTGATGCACCCGAAGAGCTTGAGCTGAAGGATGCTGACGGAAATGTTATCTGGAGCCAGAAGGCATACGGCTTTGTTGATAACTATGAAAATTGCCCGGATACGGTGAATCCGAGCCTCTGGGAAAACACTAAAAACAACCACGCCTACGGTCTTTTTAAGGTTTGTGAAAACATATATCAGGTCAGAGGCTATGATATGGCAAATCTTACTCTTATCAAAGGCGATACGGGATGGATAATTTTTGACCCTTTGATGAGCGTTGAATGCACTCAGGCTGCAATGCAGCTTGTTGAAAAGAATCTCGGTAATCTTCCTGTCAAGGCTGTTGTTATTTCACATCCTCACGTTGACCATTACGGCGGAATCAAAGGCGTAATGACGGATGAACAGGTTGCCGACGGCACGCTCTCGCTTGATGAACAGCTTGCAAGCGGCTTTATTCCGGTTATTGTTCCCGAGCATTTTACAGAACACGCAGTAAGTGAAAATCTTTATGCAGGCAAGGGAATGGGCAGAAGAGCCTCTTATCAGTACGGCGTTTTCCTTGAACAGTCGGAAACAGGCAAAATGGCAATGGGTATCGGAATGGGTCAGTCAACAGGAACGGTCAGCTTTATCAAGCCGACATATGAAATTAAAAAAACAGGAGAAACTTACGTTATTGACGGAGTTGAAATGGAATTTCAGATGACTCCGGGAACGGAAGCTCCGGCAGAAATGAACATATGGTTCCCTGAAATGAAGGCACTTTGGGTAGCTGAAAATTGCACGGCAACGCTTCATAATCTTTACACATTAAGAGGCGCACAGATTCGTGACGGCAATGCATGGGCAAAATATATAACCGAAGCGATTGCTCTTTACGGAAACGATGTGCAGGTCACCTTCCAATCTCATAACTGGCCGCATTGGGGCAATGAATTTGTCAATGATTATCTTGCGGATACTGCGGCTGTCTATAAATTCATCAACGATCAGACTCTCACCTACATAAATCAGGGATACACCTCCGATGAAATTTCAAATATGATCGAATTGCCCGATGAACTTGCAAAGAATTGGTATACCCGTCAGTATTACGGCACAGTTGCTCACAATTCAAAAGCCGTTTACCAGAAATATATGGGTTGGTACGATGCAAACCCTGTCAATCTCAATCCTCTTGAGCCTTCGGAAAGTGCAAAGAAATGGGTTGAATATCTCGGAGATACAAACGAGGTTCTCCGCAAAGCAAAGGCTGATTTTGATAAAGGGGAGTATCAATGGGTTGCAGAGGTTACGAACATTCTTGTTTTTGCTGACCCCGAAAACAAAGCGGCAAGGTTGCTTTGTGCAGACGCTCTCGAGCAGCTCGGATATCAGTCTGAATCGGGTGCGTGGAGAAACGCTTATCTTTCTGCCGCACTTGAACTGCGAAGCGGAAATGCCGCACAAAAGGGCGCAAATGCAAAAACAGACGGCAGTCTTATCAGAAATACGACTGCGGAAATGATTTTTGACTATGTTTCCATTCTTTTGGATAAAGACGCAATTTCAAACGAGAACTTTAAAATAAACATTGTTATTGCGGATACGCAGGAAAAAATTCTGCTTCATTTCAACAACGGAGCTCTGCTGCAATACGCAAATATGAATTCGGACGAAGCAGATCTGACCGTAACCTGTCCCCGGAAAGCACTTGCGCTCATTATTCAGAAAGATATGGATAAAATTAAAGCTTCAATGAAGTTTGAGGGCGATGTTTCAAAGCTTGAGCTGATCGTTAATAATCTTAACCAGTTTGATTCTGCAGGCAACGCTGATTTCAATATAGTGGAGCCTTAATTTGTTAAACTGTAATTTTATCCCGTTGAAGGTATAAAAACATCATCGGCAAAGCAAAAAAGAACAACTCGGAGTTTTGGTTATGAAATTCTCTGTGATATGAGAATATGAGTAAAGCAGAAAAGGCAAAGCCCGATGAATACAAGACTTGTTCTTGAAATGCTCGTCGGAATCATCAACACGCCCAAAGAATATTTCTTGCTCTCGATTTAATGTTATTCACACGAGAAACCCGGTCCGTTTGGTCATCTGCTTTGAGTTGTTCTGTGATGCCCTCATTGACCTTATAAACAACCGCACCAAAAACACAAGGCATTTGTCAGAATGCTTTGTGTTTTTATTTTTATTGATTTCTCGTTGTTTTCGTGATAAAATCAAAACGAGGAGTGATATTTATGACTGATAAAAAAACAATGAAAGTCTATATGGGCTTATGTTCCGCAATTGCGTTGATTTATGGCTTATGGATGGCTGTGTTTATGCGTTGGGACCAATTCCCTTACATTATCCCCACCGAAGCGGATATGCTTTTGCCGCCTGCAGATTTTATTGCTAAATTTGACGGTATGCTTCAGCAGCCTTTGTATCCTAATGCGGCAAGTTATTGGATATGGGTGATTTTTTCAACCGTTATTCTGTTTTCTTATGCTTTCTTTATTAAAAAGATACTGTTTGCCGAAAAAATCAGCAAAGCCACCACGGCTTTTTGTATGGTAAATCTTATTGCCGGCTTTGCTTTTATCACTTGGTACGGATTTTTAAGTTTTCCCGAGCAATTCGGCAATATTCTGACCGATGTTACTGCAAGTATGTTGGGTCTGCGTTATCCCTGGCAGTTTAAAATCTGGGGCATTCTTGCATCGCTTTCAATTTTCACAAACACACTTTATATGTACCGCAAAAATAATTACAAAGGCAAAATCGGCGTTGTTGTTACATCCATAGGCTGTGCCGCCATTTTTGTAACAGTCAATGTGCCGTCGGCAGGTCTTGAGCTTGTTATGACCGCCCGTTGCTTATCACATTGGGCAACCGCCCTTATATTTGCTTTTTTGGGAGCGGCAGGTGTGATTATATTCCTTTTCCACAAGTCAAAACAAAAGGAAAAGAAATACATATTTGCAACTGTGTTCTTTGTTGCAGTGCTTATTCTTATGCTTGTTCTGCTTGTAACGGTCGGCAAAAGTGCATTCATTGAAAATCTGCCGATGTGGGTTGCTTATGCCTTGCTGTTCATAATCAATTTCACATCGCTTCTGGATAAAAAAGACGTTGACAAAGACAATGCAGTTAAAGAAAAAGAGCTTTCTAATGTATAATATCTGATTAGTACTTAAAAGCACCTCTGCGGAGGTGCTTTTTTATTTCACCCAGTATACTTTGCGTCTTTGCTGAGTATAATTTTAAAGATTACTCAAAGAGGTGATTGTTTGAAAAAGCAATTGAATTTTTGGCAGATATGCGGTTTTATTTTTACGGGGATTGCAGGGGTTTTGCTCCATTTTCTTTACGATTGGACTAATCGGAGCATAATTGTTTCGCCTGTTTCCGCCGTTAACGAATCAATATGGGAGCATATGAAGCTGCTGTTTTTTCCTATGTTTGTTTTTGCTTTGATTGAGCAAAAATATATCGGCAAAAATTACAGAAATTTTATGGGCGCAAAGCTTGCGGGAATACTGTCGGGGTTGGTTATTATTCCAACTCTTTATTACACTTATACAGGAGCTTTGGGTGTAAAAGCGGATTGGTTCAACATTACGATATTTTTTATTGCGGCGGCAGCGGCTTATTATCTTGAAAAACTGATTCTGATAAACAGAACGGGCCGCGGCAAAACAAAACCGTTTGCTTTGATTGTTCTGATTTTGATTGCGGTAATCTTTGTTATTTTTACTTTTATTCAGCCCGATATACCTTTATTTCGGGACCCGATAACAGGCAAAAACGGGATATAAAGAACTGCACAGACTTTTTGTCTGTGCAGTTCTTAGCTTTTGACAAAATAAATTACGATTGCAAGAATGAAAACAACCGATTATAATAAAATTAAAAAATTTTTGTGAAAACCTGAAACTTTTTTGAAAATAAATCCGTATATACAAATGAGAGCGAAAAGAGGTGAGGGCGTGGACAAAGAGCAGATATGGATAGACAAACTCAAACGCAGGCAGCGTTCAAAAGAGGCGGATTTGCTGATTTCAAAATATTATGACGAAATTTATATTTATGCTTATAAGCAAACTTTTGATAAAGAGCTTGCAATGGATTTAACTCAGGAAATTTTCATTGCAATGCTCAGAAGCGTTGAGTTTTACGATTCTTCAAAAGCTTCATTCAGGACCTGGCTTTATAAAATAGCATCAAACAAAATAATTGATTACCGCCGCAGCCGCCAAAGCCGCGAATTGCTTTTGCTTGATGACGGAGAGTTCACCGTGCCTTGCGAAATAAACTTTGAAGCGGTATCGGAAAATGCAGATTTGATTGCAAGAATTGAAAAACACGTCAGCTCTTTTGATGCGCTAACGCAGGAAATTTTCCGCCTCAGGGTTTACGGCGAATATCCTTTTGCCGAAATTGCGCTGATAACGGATTTGCCTGAGGCAAGCGTAAAAACCCGATATTATCGCCTTGTTAAAAACATCAGAAAGGAGTTTGAAGATGAATATACCAATGCCTACCGAAGCTGAAAAGAAACAGTCGGTTTCGTATATCAAAAAAGAGGGACTTGTTAAAAAAGAAAATCTTTTTTCCGCCGTTTGGAAAATTTACCGCTCAATCGGAATAAAAAATATCTTTTTCGGCGTTGGCGACTGCGTTTATATCGCTCTTATGCTTTCAGCGGTTGCTTTCGGTTTTACTCTTGCGCTTGACCCCAACGAATTTATTTGTGCCGTTTCGCTTGTCTCACCGATGTTTTTCATTTCAGCCCAGCTTTTAACAATGTGGAAAGACAGCATGGCAGGAACGGATGAGCTTAAAGCCGTTTGCAAATATAAACCGTCTCATATAACGGCGTTCAGGATGCTTTTCTTCAGCTCTGTGAGCATTTTGCTTGATATACCTGCTGCCCTGATTGCATCAAAGTTCAATGCAGGTGAATTTTTCGGAATTTTGCTTGTTTCTTTCTGCTCGCTGTTTGTTTATTCGCTGTTAATGGTTCTTGTTATGGTAAGTTTCAGGAGCCGTGCGGGCGAATATATTCTGCCTTTTGCGTGGACATTCGCTCACATAATTCCGTTCATCGACGGCGAAAAATGGCTCAGAATAGCCGATTTTATTAAAACGGGAGCAGGAATAGTTTTTTGCATAATTGAAGCCGTTCTTTATATTATTGCTCTTGATTTTCTTGTCAGGAAAGGAGAAAGAAAATATGCTTACCGTTAAAAATGTTACAAAAAAATACGGCAATTTCACCGCACTTCAAAATATCAGCCTTGAATTCGGCAACGGTGTTTATGCCCTGCTTGCTCCCAACGGTGCAGGCAAAACAACGCTTATAAAAATGCTTGCAACTCTGCTTTTTCCCACCGAAGGCGAAATTCTTTATGACGGAACGGATATTATCAGCCTTGATGAAAAATACAGGGATTTAATCGGCTTTTTGCCTCAGCAGTTCGGCTATTATAAAAATTATTCGCCCAGGCAGTATTTGCGTTACCTTGCAGCTCTTAAGGGGCTTGATAAAAACACAGCCGAAAAACGCATTGGTGACCTTCTTAAGCTTGTTGGCCTTGAGGATAATTCCGATAAAAAGATGAAAAAGTTTTCAGGCGGTATGCTTCAAAGGGTTGGCATTGCTCAGGCCGTTCTCAATGACCCCAAGATACTTATTCTTGACGAACCTACCGCAGGCCTTGACCCAAAAGAGCGTGTACGTTTCAGAAACATCATCTCTTCGCTTGCCCAGGACAGAACGGTTATTCTTTCAACCCACATTGTTTCTGACATTGAAACAATCGCAACAAAGGTTATTATGTTCAAAGACCACCGCTTGCTTTGCTGCAGCACGGTTGAAGAAATTTGCTCCGCACTTAACGGAAAGGTGTATGAGCTTGATAACAGAATGAAACTTGGCGAAAAAGACCTTTTCATTTCTGAAAGGCAGGATGCAAACTGCACCAAAAACCGCTTTGTAAGCGAAAATCCGCCCGAGGGGGCACAGAGCGTTGTGCCCAACCTTGAAGATGTGTTCCTCTATATTTACAGAGAGGATGTGTGAAAATGAGAGTTATATTTTATGAACTGAGAAAAATTTTCAACCTTAAAAGCTTGCTTGCGGCACTCGGAGTTGCTGTTTTGTTTGTTATGCTTTGGGATATGTGGAAAATTGACCCGCTGCCTTATCAGGGCGAGTGGGAGGTTGATGTTATTCAAATGTACGGAACTCAGCTTACTCCGGATGAAGCCGAAAAAGCAAAGCTTGAATACGGCAACAAAATTAAAGCTGAAGCCGAAAAGCTTTTTGCCGAAAATGAGCTGATGCAAAAGCTCGGAATAAAAGATGCGGATGATTACTATTTCAATTACCTCAACGGACCTTTTTATATGAGAGGTATGGGGATGTTTGATCCGGAGTTTTATCCCGAATTCACCGAAGAAGAGTTTATTGAAGAATACGGCATGACGTATGAAGAAGCTAAGCAGCCCCTCACCGCTGACGAGAGGGAGCTTTTTGATAGGTATATCAACGAATCCTCGCCCCGTTATGAGGGAGAAGAGATTAATTCGGCTTTAAGAAAACAGATGTCCTTTGAAAGCCAGATGGATGAAATGTACGCAGACAAGGAAAGGCTGAAAGAAGTTTTTATTACTGAAAATAAAGATGAGGCCGAAAAAGCAAGAGTAAGGCAGATATTCGATACCGATGAATATTACAATGTTTCTTATGATAATGCAAACTATAAGATAAGAGAGATTACAACTGAAATTCCGCTTTTGCTTTTCCTTATGCTTGTTATTTTGCTTGCACCTGCCGTTACCCGTGACAATATGACGGGCGTTGCTTATTTGCAGTATTCAACAAAATACGGCAGAAAGGTTCTTTCAAAACAGCTTGCAGCAATGCTTTTGGCTTGCGGAATCCTTACTGCGGCAGTTATTGCTCTGTCGGCAGGAACTCTTATTGCCGAAATCCCCAAAGAAGTTTTTTCAATCGGTCTTAACGGCTTCAATACAATCCATGAGATGTATTGGTTCGGCGGAACATTGGCAGAGTTTGCAGCTTTGAACTATGCTTTGGTTGCTGCCGCCGCTTTCGGGCTTGCGTTTGTTCTTTTCTGCGCTTCTCACACAAGCAAAAACTATATTCAGATGCTTATTAAGGTTATTCCCGTTGCGGCTGTTTATATAGGATTTTTCTTTGTTTTCGGCGATGGATTCTTCTGCCTTGACCACTATTATTTCAACGTTTACGATATTATTAAAATCCCGTTTGCCGAGATTTATGTTTGCGCCGTAATGCTTGTTGTGCCGATGATTCCGGCAGTTGTGCTGATATGCAAAAACAAAGGCAGGGATATGCTGTGATTGTTTTTTACGAAATCAAAAAAATTCTTGCAATGCCTGCTCTTTGGGGCTTTATCGCTCTTATGACGGTTATCAACATCGTGTTTGCCGTCAACGGCAACTTCGGAGCGGAAATTGATTATATCAATGCCGTTAACCGAATTGCAGGAGATAAATATAACACCTCATACCTTAACAGCCTTAAATCTATGAGGCCGCAAGATGAGAACAGCATAGAAGCTTATTACTACGAAGATCTTGTTAATGCTGCTGAATCTTTTCCCGGAGGGCTTACAGCAAAATATTTCAGCGAAGAATTTACGGATTACGCTGAAAGCAAAAGCATCAAAAATATGCCTTTTTCAAAGCAGATAACCTCCTTGATGGGCAAAAAGTATGAAAAAATCAAAGCTGTTGCGGCACAAAAAAACGCATCGGGAGAGTTTAACAGCGTTGCTTTCGGTTCGGAAACGGGCAGAGTTTTCAACTATGCTTCAGGCACTCTCGGGGTGCTGATGGTTTCGGAATGCGCTTTAACAGGAATGCTGATTGTTTTGTTTGCCCTTTCTTATGAAAACCTGAACGCAACGGATATGATAATTTATTCGGCAAAGTGCGGCAGACGCAAAATTTTTCTTTACAAACTGCTGGCGGCACTTGCGGTTTTATCGCTGATATATGTTTTTGTTTTTGCAACGGGATACGGAATTTTCTTTTTGCAAAACAACTTTTCCGATATATGGGATGTTCCGGTTTCGGCTTTTTATAACCAGGCAAAGCTTAACATGGCAACGCTTCCGGTGATTGCGTGGGATTCGCTGACATTCGGCGGATATTTTGCCCTATTGATGCTGTTAGGCTTTTTTGCGGTGCTTGTTTTCTTTGCGTTTTCGGCATTTTTGGGGCTGCTTATGAAAAACACCTTTGCCGCTTTCGGAATTGCGGCAATATCAACGCTTGTAAACATTGCGCTGATGATTTTTCCGCCTGCATCGCCGCTTGTTACCTTGCTTGTATATATGTTCCCTGCCGGAATAATAGGGCTTATACCGGTTTGGTTTCAGTACGGCGGAACGCTTACTCTTATACCCTATCAGGAAACGGTGATGATATTCGGTTGGTTGGCGGTTATTGCTCTTGCCTGCATACCGGCAGTTAAATATTTCACCCGAAAAGACATAAAATAATAAAGAACAGCTTGCACAGCAAAAAACCGTGCAAGCTGTTTTTTTATTCGGCTATTGAACGAAGACCTGTTCTGTTAAGGGCGGCAAGGGGGTCGGCATATTTGCCGCCGATAAGAACTTCGATGTGAAGATGGTCGCCGTCGCCCGACTCAATGGGTATACCGCCAAGAGCCCCGATGCGGTCATTCTTTTCAATACGGCTTCCGACGGGCAGGGTGCTGTTTTGGGCAAGTCCGCAATAGCGGATAACCATAGAATTGCCGTGGTCAATCTCAACAACTGTGCCCCAGAAAGGGTCGTCGGTAACGCCGGTGATTTTTCCGTCGGCAACGGCTTTAACATCGTTGCCTTTGGTTCCTCCGAAATCAATGCCGTTATGAACTCTCCAGTCGCCCGTTGTTTTGGACTGAACCATCTCACCGTTGCTGAAATCCTTGAGAATATGTGTTCCCATCGGCAGAGCAAATTCGCCCTCAAAAGGCTTGTTTTCTTTGGCTTCTTCGGTTGTTTCTTCGGTTATCCTTTCGTCGCTGATGCCGGTAATGATAACATCAACCTCTGCTGTTGCGGGCTGGGTTTCGGCTTCGCTCCAGATGATTGTTACCCGTTCAAAATCCGCTTCTTCGGGTGTACCTGAGCTGTCTTTGGGGGGCAGGCTGATTGCCGCCGCAACGGCAACAGAAGCAAGGCAGATAAACAGTGCAAGATAAACATTTGCGTTTTTAGTTTTTTTCATAAATTTCATAATAATCCCGTTCCTTAAAAGACTTTATAAGCTTATTTTGGGCATAGGAGCCTTTTTTTATTCCGTCAGCTTGATTTTTCACTCAAATCTTATAAAAAAATTGAAATTTCCTCTTGATACTTGCCGTGTTTTCTGTAATAATAATAGAGTATAATTATAATAAGGGCAGTATGACCTGCCGTTAGGAGTGCTTATTTTGGATAACAACAAAAAGCTTGCGGAGCTTCTTTTTCCGCACATAGATAAAACTCCCGAATATTATGAGGAGCTTTACCCTGCAAGGCAGCTCCCCGAGGGCGCAAGGGTAACAAGATTTGCTCCCTCACCTACAGGCTATCTTCATATCGGCGGCCTTTTCGGTGCTCTTGCCGATGTGCTCACAGCGCAGGCAACGGGCGGCGTAGCTTTTCTGAGAATTGAAGATACCGATAAGAAAAGAGAGATTGATGACGGCGTTTCGGCAATCATCAGCGGCTTTGATTACTTCGGTGTTGAGTTTAACGAAGGCGTAACAGGCTTCGGCACCGAAAAGGGAGCTTACGGCCCTTACACCCAAAGCCAGAGAGCCGAGATTTATCAGACAGTTGCCAAGAGCCTTGTTGAAAAAGGACTTGCTTACCCCTGCTTCTGCACAGCGGACGAGCTTGCAGAGCTCAGAAAAGAGCAGGAACAGGGCGATGCCCTTATTTGGGGCTACTTCGGCAAATGGGCAAAATGCCGTGACCTTTCAATTGAGCAGATTGAAAAGAACCTTGCTGACGGCAAGCCCTGGGTGCTTCGCTTGCGTTCAAGCGGCAGCGATGATAAAAAGATAATGTTTGACGATGTTATCAGAGGCAAAATCGAAATGCCCGAGAACATAATTGACGAAGTTTTGCTTAAATCAGACGGAATCCCCACATATCATTTTGCTCACGCATGCGATGACCATTTTATGAGAACAACCCACGTTATCAGAGGCGAAGAGTGGATTTCTTCCGTTCCCAAGCATATCGAGCTTTTCAGAGCCTGCGGATTCAAGGCTCCCAAGTTTGCTCACACACCTCAGGTTCTTAAGATTGATGAAGAAACAGGTGATAAGCGCAAGCTTTCAAAGAGAAAAGACCCCGAAGCCGCTGTCAGCTACTTTGTTGAAAACGGTTTCCCTAAAGAGAGCGTTCTTGAATATCTTCTCACCCTTCTCAACTCCAACTTTGAGGATTGGCGCAAAGCCAACGCAAAAGAGGATATTTCAAAATTCCCCTTCAATCTTAAAAAGATGAGCTCCAGCGGTTGCCTGTTTGACCTTGTTAAGCTTAACGATGTAAGCAAAAACGTTATTTCGGTTATGTCTGCAAAGCAAGTTTATGATAACGTTGCCGCCTGGGCAAAGGTTTATGACCCCGAGTTCTATGAGATTTTCACCGCTGACCCCGAATTTTCAACAGCGGTTGTTAATATTGACAGAGAGAATCCCAAGCCCCGCAAGGACATTGCAAAGTGGGACGAAGTCAGAGACTATGTTTCATATTTTTACAATGCTCTTTATCAGCCTGATTACACTCTGCCAGAAAACATCTCAAAGGCTGATGCATACGCAATCCTGGAAAAATACAGCGGCGAATTCTCACTTGCCGATGATAAAGACCAATGGTTTGCAAGAATCAAGGAGCTTTGCGAGCCTCTCGGCTTTACTCCCAACGTTAAGGAATTCAAAAAGAATCCCGAAGCATTCAAGGGCCATGTAGGTGACGTTTCAACCGTTATCAGAATTGCTCTTACCTCACGCAAAAACACCCCCGACCTTTATTCGATAATGAATCTTCTGGGCGAGGATGAAATCAAAGCAAGACTTGCTCAGGCTATGAGTGAATATAAATAAGCAAAACGAAAGGAAAATTACAATGGACGAAATCAACACCTCTTCAAATTTTATATATGACTTTATTGACGAAGACCTTGCAAACGGCGTCAACACCAGAATTCAGACCCGTTTTCCTCCCGAACCCAACGGCTATCTCCATATCGGCCACGCAAAGGCTATTTGCATCGACTTCATCACAGCCGAAAAATACGGCGGCGAATGCAACCTCAGACTTGACGATACCAACCCCTCAAAAGAAGACGTTGAATACGTTGACGCAATCAAAGAGGATATTGAATGGCTCGGCTTCAAGTGGAACAAGGTTCTCTATGCTTCAAGCTATTTTGATTTTATTTACGAATGTGCAATCAAGCTTATCAAGAACGGCAAAGCTTATGTTTGCGACCTGACCGCTGATGAAATCAGGGAATACAGAGGAACTCTTACCGAGCCCGGTAAGAACAGCCCCTACCGTGACCGTTCGGTTGAAGAAAACCTTGACCTTTTTGCAAGAATGACCAACGGTGAATTTGCCGACGGTGAAAGAACACTCAGAGCAAAGATTGATATGTCATCACCCAACATCAATATGCGTGACCCTGTTATATACAGAATTGCTCACGTTCATCACCATCAGACGGGCGATAAATGGTGCGTGTATCCCATGTATGACTTTGCACATCCTCTTTCGGACGCAAGAGAAGGTGTAACATATTCACTTTGTTCGCTTGAATTTGAAAACCACAGACCTCTTTATGACTGGTTCATTAAAGAAATCGGCTTTGAAGAGCCCCCCAGACAGATTGAATTTGCACGCCTTAACCTCAACTACTGCGTAACCAGCAAGAGATATAACCTTGCAATGGTTCAGAACGGAACGGTTGACGGTTGGGATGACCCCCGAATGATTACTCTCAGCGGTATGAGAAGAAGAGGCTATCCTGCAGCTGCCGTGCGTGATTTCATAACCCGTATCGGTGTTTCAAAGGCAGACAGCGTTGTTGATTACGGTTTGCTTGAAGCCTGCGTAAGAGACAATCTCAACGAAAATGCTCCCAGAGCAATGGCTGTGCTCCGCCCCCTCAAGGTTGTTATCGACAATTACCCTGAAGGCAAAAGCGAAGCAATAGAGGTTGAAATCAATCCTCTTAAGCCTGAGCTTGGCACAAGAACAGTTAATTTCTCAAGAGAAATCTTTGTTGAGCGTGACGACTTTATGGTTGAGCCCCCCAAGAAGTATTTCAGGCTCTTCCCCGGCAATGAAGTTCGTCTTAAGAGCGCATATCTTGTAACCTGCAACAGTTTTGAAACCGATGAAAATGGCGAGGTTACCTGTCTCCATTGCACCTATGACCCCGAAACCAAGGGCGGCGACGCTCCTGACGGAAGAAAGGTTAAGGGCACAATCCATTGGGTAAGCGCTTCAGACAGCGTTCCCTGCGAAATCCGCCTTTATGACCGCCTCTTCAGTGCCGAAAACCCCATGGCAGACGGCAAAGAAAATTATCTTAACCATCTTAACTCCAACTCTCTTGAAATTCTTAACGGTTGCCTTGTTGAAGGCGGCATCAAAGATGCAAAATGCGGCGATACCTTCCAGTTTATGAGACAGGGCTACTACTGCGTTGATAAGTCTTCAACTGACGGAAAACTTATTTTCAATCGCACGGTTGCTCTTAACTCATCCTGGAAATAATTTCAGAAAGGATTTTTACTATGAAATATCTTTACCGTGCCGTTAACGCGCTGATTGCAATTTCCATTTTGCCCATTGCATTTTTTATGAAAATGCTTTACATATGCGTTGGCACAACCGATGATTTAGGTTCACTTATCGGCACTATTAACGAAACAGTCAATGCAGGTATTAAATATAACAGCATCGGTCTTGAAGAATCTTTTTCTATAAAAGATTTGATTGATGTTTTTGTTACCGGCAATCATTATGCATATGACCTTTCCGAAAGAAGCGGAGAGTTTGTTTGGCCTGCCGCTCTTGAACCGGTTGACGGAAGAATAAACGCTGTTGTTGTGTTGTTTATTGCAACAATAGCAATTGCTCTTTTTGTGTTTTTCTGGTCAATTTTCAGCAATAAAAGATTGCCCGTTGTTATTGCTTCAGTTGCCGGTGTGGGTACAACAGTTGCAATGATTGCTTGCTTTAATTCAGCAGCGGCTTGGATTACAAGCGGCGAGCTTAAAATTACCGACCTTTTACCCGAATCAACTTTTTCCGGCGTGCTTGGTTCAATCGGCTCGTTCTTTATTGACGGTATGCTTGAAATTGCAGAGCTTAAATTTGATGGCTTGCACCTTGCTTTCCTTTTTGTTTTTATCGGTCTGATTTGCTGGACAGGTGCGTTTTATCTTGTTGAGCTTGGTGATAGCGAAGATTCCAAAGCAAAAAAGCATTGAGGTGAAATTAATGAAAGCCGTAGCATTTGATAAGGTAAAGCTTGGCGGTTATTGGAAAAAACGCTTTGAAATTACCAAAGCAACAACTTTGCCAACGGTTTATGAAAGATTTTCGGAAACAGGGCGTTTTGATGCATTTAAGTTTGAATGGAAAGAGAATGAGCCCAACAGACCTCATATTTTCTGGGATTCTGATGTTGCAAAATGGATTGAAGCTGCGGCCTACATAATTGCAAAATCTCCGGATAAAAAGCTTGAAGCAATTGTTGACAGTGTTGTTGACTTGATTGAAAAAAATCAGGATGAAAACGGATATTTCAATGTTTATTTTACGGTTTGTGAGCCCGAAAACCGTTTTACAAACCGTATGGCTCACGAACTTTACTGTGCAGGTCACTTGACCGAAGCGGCGATTGCTTATTATAACGCAACGGGCAAGGATAAGTTCCTCAACCTGATGTGTAAATATATGGACCATATCGAAAAAGTGTTTATCATTGACGATTCGGCAGAGTTTTGCACTCCCGGCCATGAAGAAATTGAGCTTGCTCTTGTTAAGCTTTATGATTGCACGGGCAACGAAAAATATCTTGATATGAGCCGCCATTTTGTTGACGTAAGAGGCACAAGAGAAAAGGACGAAGAAAGCCCTTATTATATCAGCCACGCTTATGACCAGACCCATATGCCCGTCAGAGAAATGCAGCAAGCAACCGGCCACAGCGTAAGAGCAACCTATCTTTACTGTGCAATGGCTGACCTTGCCCTCAGACTTGGCGATAAAGAGTTGCTTGATGCCTGCAATCGCCTTTTTGACAGCATTGCCGATAAGCAGATGTATATTACCGGCGGCATTGGCTCAACTTATTACGGCGAACGTTTTACCGAAGATTTTGATTTGCCTAACGATATTGCTTATTCTGAAACCTGCGCTTCAATCGGCCTTGCTCTTTTTGCAAGAAGAATGAGCCTTATTGAAGCTGATTCAAAATATGCTGATATTGCAGAAACAGCAATTTACAACTGTGCTCTTGCAGGTGTTTCGCTTAAAGGCAATGCATTTTTCTATGTTAATCCGCTTGAAATCAACCTTGAAAGACGCAGATTAAAAGAAACATACTATCAGCAAAAGGAAGGCAGTCTCGGAATAACTCAGCGTGTTGAGGTTTTTGACTGCTCATGCTGTCCGCCCAACATTGCAAGGTTTATCGCATCAATCGGCGATTTCCTTTATGCATATGATGAAAACACGGTTTACGTTCACCATTATTTTGAAAATGAAGCCGAGTTTGACGGCATAAAAATTGCTCAGTCAACAGAATATCCCAACAACGGCGGTGTTAAGCTTACCGTAAAAGGAATGAAGGGCAAAACTCTTGCCGTAAGAATTCCCGGATGGGCTGAAAATTATACAATTGACGCTCAAATCAGGGAAATCAAAAAGGGATATGCTTATATTGAAATTAACGCTGATGAGGCTGTTATAAATATAAGTTTCCCGATGGAATGCCGCCTTGTTATGGCTAACCCCGCAGTTGAAGCCGATATCGGCAGAGTTGCTCTTTGCAGAGGTCCGCTTGTATATTGTGCGGAAAGAGTTGATAACGGAGCTGCTCTTAACAATCTTGCAGTCAGCGAAAAAATCAATCCCGTGCTTTCTTATAATGAAGAAATGCAGGCTTGCGTGATTGATGTTGACGGATATGAAGATATGCCCTTTGGCGGACTTTACCGCAAATATTCAGCTGAGATGAACGCAAGAAAAATAAGGTTTATTCCTTATTATGCTTTTGCAAACAGAGGCGAAAGCGATATGCTTATTTGGTTCAGAGTTAAATAAAAAGAAAACGGTCTGTTCAACGAACAGACCGTTTTTTGTTGATTAAGATTAATAGTTTTCAGCGTTGAGTTCAAAGTAGCTCTGAGGATGAGCGCAAACGGGGCAAAGCTCAGGAGCCTTAGTGCCAACAACGATGTGGCCGCAGTTACGGCATTCCCAAACCTTAACTTCGCTTCTTTCAAATACCTGAGCGGTTTCGATATTGTTAAGAAGTGCACGGTAGCGTTCTTCGTGGTGCTTTTCAATAGCTGCAACCATACGGAATTTTTCTGCAAGCTCGTGGAAGCCTTCTTCGTCGGCTGTTTTAGCAAATCCGGCGTACATATCTGTCCATTCATAGTTTTCGCCTTCGGCTGCATCCTTGAGGTTAGCGGCTGTGTCGCCGATACCGCCGAGTTCCTTGAACCACATTTTTGCGTGTTCTTTTTCATTATCGGCTGTTTTGAGGAAGAGGGCGGCCATCTGCTCGTAGCCTTCCTTCTTTGCCTTTGATGCAAAATAGGTATACTTGTTTCTTGCCTGTGATTCGCCTGCGAAAGCAGCTTCGAGATTCTTTTCGGTCTGGGTGCCCGAATACTTGTTGGCCTTAAGCTCAACAAGCTTATCGCCTTTTACTCCGCAAAGGGGGCAAACGGGTTCGATGCCTTCCTGAACTTCAAAGATTTTGCCGCAAACTGTGCATTTGAATTTTCTCATTGTTTTTTCCTCCTTGGTTTCTTCTTTTATATTTATAGGTTCAAAGTCCGCAGCTCCGTGCTTACAAATCGGGCAGATAAAATCCTCGGGCAGTTCATCGCCTTCATAAACATATCCGCAGATTTTGCAAACAAAGCCTTTCTTTTCGGCTTTCGGGGGCTTGGGCTTGACATAGCTTTGGTAATAGGTATATGTCATTGTTTCGGCATCGCTGAATTTAACGGCATCAGTAACAAGACAAATAAACATACCGTGAGTGCCGAGGTCGATATACTGCTCAACTTCAAGCGAAATATATGCGTTAACAAAGTTTTCAAGGTAAACAAGTCCGTTTTCGCTTCGCTTAACCTGTTGACCGTCAAATTTATCAACATCTCTGCCGCTTCTGAAGCCGTAAGCCTGAAAAACGCTGAACGGAGCTTCGGTGCTCAGGCAGTTAACGTTCATTTTGCCGCTGTTTTTGATTACATCGTGGGAATAGTTGGCTTTGTTAACAGCAACTGCAACTCTGTTTGGAGCGTTTGTGAGCTGAACAACGGTGTTGACGATAAGACCGTTATCTTTAATGCCGTTGTTGCTCGTAACAACATAAAGACCGTATCCGATTTTAAATAAAGCGGTGTTATCCATAAAATATCCCCTTCTGTTTGTTATTATTGGCAATCTTTTAGAAAAAATTACTGTTTTCTTACATCGCCGCAGCAGTTTTTATATTTCTTACCGCTTCCGCAGGGGCAGGGGTCGTTGGGACGTGCCTTTTCTTTTTTTCTGACGGGCTGTTTTTTGTCGCTGCCGTCGGAAGAACTGCTTGTTGCGGTTATTTTTGCGGTTTGTTCACGTTTGGTTTCCTCTTTGTTCTTAATCATAACGGTGAGAATCTGTCTTGCGGTGTTTTCTCTGATTTCATCGTTCATACTGTCAAACATATCGGAGCCAACCTGTCTGTAAGCAACAACTGGGTCAGTCTGGCCGTAGGCACGCAGACCGATGCCTCTTCTGAGCTGGTCCATAGCATCAATGTGGTCCATCCACTCACGGTCAACGTTGCGAAGAAGAATCATCTTTTCAAGCTCACGCATAACAGGTTCGCCGTTTTCGCCTTCGCCAAAGAGTTCTTCACGGTCAGAATAGCTTTTTTCAGCTCTGTCAAGCAGAAGCTCACGGATTTCCTCCTTATTGTCGGATTCAAAATCCTCTTCTTTGATAAGGCCCCAACCTTTGAACTTATCCTTAAGTCCGTCAAGGTTCCAGTCTTTCTTGGAAGCGTGGTCATTGCAGAACATATCAACAGCTTCATTGATGCTGTTTTCAATCATTCGGGTTATAACGGGCTTGAGCTCTTCGCCGTCAAGAACCTGGTTGCGCTGTTTATAGATAAGCTCTCTCTGGCGGTTCATAACATCGTCATACTGAAGAACGTTCTTTCTTATGCCGAAGTTTCTGCCTTCAATCTTTTTCTGTGCGCTTTCGATTGTGCTGGAAATCATCTTGGCTTCAATGGGCATATCTTCAGGAGTTTTAAGGGTATTCATAACGTTTGTTATTCTTTCACCGCCGAAAAGACGCATAAGGTCGTCTTCAAGCGAGAGGAAGAAGCGGCTTGCACCGGGGTCGCCCTGACGGCCTGCACGGCCTCGGAGCTGGTTATCAATACGTCTTGATTCGTGTCTCTCTGTGCCGATGATAAAAAGACCGCCTGCGGCCCTTACCTTTTCGGCTTCGGGAGCAATCATATCGTCATATTTCTTTTCAAGTGAGCTGTAAAGAGCTCTTGCATCAAGGATTTCCTGATTGTCGGTTTCAGCAAAACCTGTTGCCTCGGCAATCAGCTCCTCGGTGCATCCCATACGGCGCATTTCGGATTTTGCAAGATATTCGGAGTTACCGCCAAGCTTAATGTCAGTACCGCGGCCTGCCATATTTGTTGCAATTGTAACTGAACCGAATTTACCTGCCTGAGCAACAATTTCAGCTTCCTTGTCGTGATATTTTGCGTTGAGAACTTCATGCTTAATGCCTTTTCTTTTAAGAAGAGCACTCAGAAGCTCTGATTTTTCAATCGAAACCGTACCTACAAGCACGGGCTGTCCCTTGGTGTGGCATTCTTCAATTGTCTGGATAACAGCAAGATATTTTGCTTTTTCGGTTTTATAAACAACATCCGCCATATCGTTTCTTATCATCGGCTTGTTGGTGGGGATGTCAATAACGTCAAGGCCGTAAATCTGATTGAATTCAGCTTCTTCGGTCATAGCGGTACCGGTCATACCCGAAAGCTTTGTATAGAGACGGAAATAGTTCTGGAATGTGATTGTTGCAAGGGTTTTGCTTTCGTGCTCAACGCTTACGTTTTCTTTGGCTTCGATAGCCTGATGGAGACCTTCATTATATCTTCTGCCGAGCATAATACGGCCCGTGAACTCATCAACGATAAGAACCTGATTGTCTTTTACAACGTAATCAACGTCTTTTCTCATAACGCCGTTTGCCTTGATAGCCTGGTTGATATGGTGCTGAATGGACATATTCTCAGCATCCATAAGGTTTTCAAGGTTGAAAGCGGCTTCAGCCTTGGCAATACCCGCCTTTGTGAGAGTTGCGGTTTTTGCCTTTTCGTCAACAACGTAATCGCAGTCATCGTCAACAAGGTCTTCAATATTTTCTTTGGAATTTACTTCTTTAATTTTTGTGCATTTGAGAGACTTTGCGAAATGGTCAGCCATTTTGTAAAGGTCGGTTGATTTTTCGCCTCTGCCCGAAATGATAAGAGGAGTTCTCGCTTCGTCGATAAGAATTGAGTCAACTTCGTCAACGATTGCAAAATTATGGCCTCTCTGAACCTTGTGCTCCTTATAAACAACCATATTGTCTCTCAGGTAGTCAAAGCCCATCTCGTTGTTTGTGCCGTAAGTAATGTCGGCAGCGTAAGCTTCCTTACGCTCTGCATTTTCTTTTTCGTGGATAATAAGGCCGACGGTAAGACCCATAAAGCGGTAAACCTTGCCCATCCACTCGCTGTCACGGCGTGCAAGATAATCGTTAACGGTAACGATATGAACACCGTCGCCCGAAAGAGCGTTAAGGTATGCAGGCAAAGTTGCCACAAGGGTTTTACCTTCACCCGTTCTCATTTCTGAAATTCTGCCCTGATGCAGAATAATTCCGCCGATAATCTGAACGGGGAAGTGCTTAAGGCCGATAACTCGCCACGAAGCCTCACGGCAGGCGGCAAAAGCCTCGGGTAAAATATCGTCAAGGGTTTCGCCGTTTGCAAGCCTTTGCTTGAATTCAGGTGTTTTTGCCTGAAGCTGAGCATCGGTCAGCTTTGAATATTCATTTTCAAGGTCAAGAACCTTGTTGCAAAGCGGACGTATCCTTTTAATCTCTTTTGTTGAATAGTCGCCGAAAATTTTGGAAAGAAAGCCCATTTTGGTTCACCTCGTAGGTTTTTAGTATTGTAATATCGAAAAATTTATGTTAATATCAAAACAGAAAATTTTTAAGGAGCGTTTTGAAATGCCAAAGAGAGACGATTATATCACTTGGGATGAATATTTTATGGGTATTGCAATGCTTTCTGCCCGCCGCAGCAAAGACCCCAACACACAGGTCGGTGCCTGCATTGTTAACGATCGCAACAAGATTATGACCGTTGGTTATAACGGTTTCCCTCAGGGCTGCAGTGATGACACCTTCCCCTGGGAAAGAAGCGGTGACGAATACGAAACAAAATATCCTTATGTCTGCCACGCAGAGCTCAACGCTATTCTTAACAGCGGCGGTTCAAACCTTGAGGGCTGCAAGATTTACGTTGCTCTTTTCCCTTGCAACGAATGTGCAAAGGCTATCATCCAGAGCGGAATAAAAGAGGTTATCTATCTCTCGGATAAATATGCCGATTCAGTCGGCACAAGGGCATCAAAAAGAATGTTTGACAGCGCAGGCGTAAAATATCACCAGCTCAGCGTTCAGCGCAGTGAAATCATTCTTGATTTAAACCCCGAAAACGTTTAAAAAGCGTAAACAACGCTGCCGGTTTTTGCTCCGTCACCGCTGAGAGCTCTTGCGCTCATAACGGTTGAATTATCAAGCCAAACAAAGCCGCAGCTTTCGTTAAAGAGAAGAGGTTCGCAGAAAACGGCAGGCTTGGCAGAACCGTCAACCGTGCTGTAAACCAAGGTCTGAATTTTAACGCCGTGGGCATTTTCTTTACCGTTAAAGCCAAAAACAGCCTTTGTTCCGTCAGGATTAACGGTGAAGAAATCAGCTTTTTCAATATTCACATCCTTAAGAGTCTTTGTTGCGCCGGTCATAAGGTCGGTCATAACAAGGCTCTTTTTGTTTATAAGATATCTGCCGTTCTGAAGGTAATCTTCAAAATAATCGCCTTCAAAAGAAGTAAGAACCTGCTCGGCATTGTTCATGTTGAGAATATTGTCAAAGCCTTTGTCGGTCTTTTTAAGATAATGCATTCCGTTGGCATCGTTAACAAACCAAAGGCCGAGAATATCCTCAACAGCAATCTGGGGACGGTATGCGTTTGAAAGCACCATAACGTCGGCTCTTCTGCCTCTGTCATCGCTTGTGTAATATCTTGATGAAAGAAAATATTTGGCATCGCCGAGGTTTGCAACGAAATCATCGGTCAGCATTGTCCAGTCATTTCTGAGAGCGCCATCAGGGCCTGTAAGGCGGGTGTTCATTGAAACATAGGTTGATGCACTGCCGTTTGCAATGTTGAAATTATAGATTTCGGAATAGATTTTATCGGGATTATAGAAATTATCTTTTTCAAAATCGGCAAGGAGAAGATGTCCCTCGCCGTAACCTGCAGGTTTGTTGATAAGCTTTACAAAAGCGTAAGGATAAACCTCGACCTTTTCATCCATATCTGATGTGAAAACGCCGTAGCCGCAAACCTTGCCGTCTTTTTCAATATACTTAACGGTTAAGGGAATGCTTTCAAATGTTGCTTTGATTTTTGTTGCAATTTCTTTGGGTGCAAGTGTGCTGACAGTCATTGTGCCGTTGGTATATTCATAAAAAGTTATGTTGCCGCTAAGGTCGGCGGTATAATATATGCCGTCAATATCAGTCGGCAGAAAAATCTCGCCGTTTGCTCCGAGAAGCTTTGCGGAATATGCGCTGCTCTCATATGAATAAATCTGAGTCGGAGCATCGGAAATTTCAACGCCGAGAGGGGCATCGGTTTTTTCTTTTGTTGCAAAAAACGCAACTGCACTTGCAGCGGCAAGCACCGCGAGAACTATCGCAACAATTTTAACTGCGTTTGATTTCATAAAAATTCCTCACTGTCAAATTTCAATTATAAGCTCAACCGGGCAATGGTCAGAGCCAAAAATTTCATTGTGAATTTTCGCATCAACAAGCTGAGGGGCAAGCCTTTCGGATGCCACAAAATAGTCAATTCTCCAGCCCGCATTTTTTGCTCTTGCCGAAAAACGGTAAGACCACCAGCTGTAAATATTTTCAAGTTCAGGGTAAAAATATCTGAAAGTATCAACAAAACCGCTTTCAAGCAACTCGGTGAATTTGCCTCTTTCCTCATCGGTAAAACCGGGGTTTTTGCGGTTCGTTTTCGGGTTTTTAAGGTCAATTTCCTTATGCGCAACGTTCAGGTCGCCGCAGAAAATAACGGGTTTTGTTTCGTCAAGTTTTTTGACGTAAGCTCTGAAAGCATCTTCCCACTCCATGCGGTAATCAAGGCGGACAAGGCCGTCTCTTGCGTTGGGAACATAAACGGTTATGAAATAATACTTTTCAAATTCAAGGGTGATAACTCTGCCCTCGGTGTCGTGCTCGGGAATTCCGAGGCCGTAAGAAACCGAAATCGGTTTTTCTTTTGTGAAAACGGCGGTTCCGGAATAGCCTTTTTTCTCAGCATAGTTCCAGAACTGATGATAACCGTCAAGCTCAAGCACCGCCTGACCCTCCTGCATTTTTGTTTCCTGTAAGCAAAAAATATCTGCATCAAGTGCAGCAAAGCTGGCATAAAAATCCTTGCCCAGGCAGGCGCGGATACCGTTAACATTCCAGGAAACAAATTTTTTGGGTGCCATAAGCGTAATCCTCCAGCATATATTTCAAACATTATAACATATTTTTCAAATTATGTCACCATCAAATATTAATATTATGTAAATTATTATTGACATATAATTAGCAAAACAATAAAGCGGTTTGCACCTTAACGGAGCAGACCGCTTTGTTGTTTTATTCTTCCATCTGTTTGCCGAGGAATGATGCCGCAATCTGAGTAAGTTTTGTTTCGGTCTGAGTAGGGCAAGAGCCGTTCTCGTTCATCATAAGAATAATCGCTCCCGAAACATCTCCGCCACCAACAATCGGGCAGGCGACGGCAGCTTCATAGTCAAGACCCTCAATGGGTTTAATTCGTTCGCTGTCAACGCAGCAAACAAAGTTTTCTCGTCTTTCCATAAGGTTTTCAAGGCTTCTGCTGACTCTGCGGTCAAGGGCTTCCTTTTTGGAAATACCTGAGCAAGCAATAACGCAGTCACGGTCTGTTACAATAACGGGCAGACCTGTGCCCCTCGCAAGAACTTCTGCATACTGCGTTGTGATTGATGACAGCTCGCCGATAGGCGAATACTTCTTAAAGATAACCTCACCGTCGGAATCTGTATAAATCTCCAACGGGTCGCCTTCACATACAACATTGACACCGAAAGCCTTGTCCTTCTGGTGATTAGCCTTCTGGACTATTGTGGCTGATAAGTTACCTTCGATGTCCCAATTAAAATTTACGACAGTACCTCTGTATCCCGCTTCTTCAAGCTGTTCTTTGGTAAGTGTTCCTGCCTTAAGCAA
The DNA here is from genome assembly GCA_045590675.1 of Acutalibacteraceae bacterium. GTDB lineage: Bacteria > Bacillota > Clostridia > Oscillospirales > Acutalibacteraceae > CAG-177. The sequence continues at coordinate 31,817 of JAZNRJ010000074.1, read as the reverse complement.
CATAGCAATATCTGACTTTAGCTGTATTTCAATAGCAGGCTCTTTTCCGTCATAAACATAGATTTTTTCAATAATCAGAGATAAATCTCCCTTATCAAGAGTTTCCTTTGCAAGCAGGGCACGGAATATCTCGAGTGCCGTTTTTGCGATTCGGTTAACCTCTATGGTTGTGTTTCTGCGTTCAACCGTGAGAGAAATTTGCTTTTCCAAGCCCTCGATTTTCTGTAACAATTCTTCTTCAATCTCTTCGTAGGTTTCTTCGATAATATCTCGGTTGGAATCTTCACATTTCATAAGCTCACGGATTTTTTGTTTCTGTGTAGCTTTGAAGCTTTCTCTTGTTTTTGCCAAATCGACCTCTAAATCCGCAATGGTTGATGCAGATGTGTTCATCATTTGCGGCTCGTCTTTAATCGCTTTTTCAAGCTCCGCTATCATAACATCCGCATTCATCATAACTCGCTCAATATATTTTTTGAGCATTGTGTCGAGCAAATCAATGCGGACATGGTGTGAGGTGCATCCCTTTAAACCTCTTTTATGATAAGTTCCGCAGGTGTAAGCAGGTGCCAAATCGGGTCTGCTCATTGAGAACATCGGACTTCCGCAGTCTCCGCAGAAAAGAAATCCCGAATAGGTTGTGTCGTATTTCTTAATACCTCTGTAATTGGATTTTGTTCTTGATTTCAACTGCCGTTGAGCCTTCATAAAAGCCTTAACTTCCACGATTGCTTCGTGATGATTTTCAAAAACAATGTGTTCTTCGTTGTCCAATTTCTTTTCGGGACCGTTAATTTTTGTTCGTGTGTATTTACGCTGTCGAAGAGTTCCGATATAAAAATCGTTCTGCAAAATTCCGCTTACTGTAGGTATAGCCCATATCGGACTGGCTTTGATTTTAACTTCTTTTTTGCCTTTACTTTTTGCCGCTTCGGCTTCTTTGCGTTCCTTTTCTATCATACGGGGTGTAGGAATGTTTTGCTCTGTAAGGTAATTTGCAATTTTCTTGTATCCCCATCCGTTATTGTAAAGCTCGAATATTTTTCGAACAACCTCGGCAGCCTTTTCGTCAATCTCAAACACCATATTCTTTGTGTCAACAAAGTAGTAGCCGTAAGGCACGGCACACACCCAATTTGCTCCATTCTGACGGAGTTCAACAACTCGCTTTACCTTTTTGGAAGCATCGGTAACAGGCATTTCATTAAGCAAAAAGCGAACCTGAATATTATTCCAGTCATCATATGTCGGATAGTCAATACTGTCACCGATTGATATAATTCTGACCCCGGCATCCCTCAAATCTTCAAGTTCAACAAGACCTCGGCTGTTTCGACGGGAAAAACGTGAAAAGTCTTTAATAATCAGAATCTGATAGTGTCCGTTCATCAAAAGAGGTCGCATCTGCTGATAGCTTTCTCTCTGCTCAAAAGTGTAACCGCTTCGGTCACGGTCCTCATAATAATCAACCTGAGCATCGGGAAAAGTTTGTTTTATATATGCTTTTATTATTTTTCTTTGGTTTTCAATCGACGTATTATCTCTGTCTTTTTCCGTATCAACGGAAATTCGCATATACGCCGCTATTCTTTTTGTGCTCATCCAAATATTACCACCAATGTTATATTAAATATATTTGCCACTTAACGAACAACATTGTAACATAATAATTTTGTTTTTTCAACTGACTTTGAGAAATTAATTTGCTTTCAGATGTTACATGTATGTAGGCAGAATAATTTCTGCCTATACAGAGCCGCACTCACCGTGCCTCTCTGTCACGCTCTTTCAAATTCTTTTTTGCGAGAACCATTTTGTTGTGTACGAGAAGCTCCTTTGTGTTTTCAACAAGACTCTCCTTGCCTGAAACAAAAACACAAACCACATAGCCTTTATTTTTCCATTCTCTGTATTGCGGTCTGAGGGATTCATAGAACTCCTCGTTGTTTCGCTCCTCCTGTGATAACCAAAAATAAGCTATCTTTGTTTTGTCGCATACATCCAAAAGCAAATTTTATCCTCCTTTCCTTACATATTTTTCCTCATACTTAAGGTTGCTATACGATTCTTAAATCTTTTCTTATCGGACCTCTTTGTCCCTGTCTTTGTGAATAGTCCGTTTCGGCTTCCTGAACCGTGCCGTGCGCTGTTCGTATTCGGCTCGTCTTGCTTCGTTAATTAAATCGATAACACGTTCATCACCGAAGATTCTTCTTACCATCCAGAAGTCCTGAACTTCGTGAGTGAGCTTTTCATTTTCACGGTACAACTTCTGATTTTCTTTTCTGTATCGTTCTTCATCGCCATACTTACATCGCAACTCATAGCTGATGTTATCAAGTCGTTCTTTCATCTCGAAACATCTCTTCACTGCTGTCTTGGCAATCGCAAGTAACTTTTTTATCAGAGGCTCTACGAACTTCGTCTTGTAAGTTTTTGCTGACATCAGCGGTGGCGGCTCGGGAAGTTGGAACTCTTCTTCGTTGTAAAACTGATTTGAGATTTCTTCCATCTCATTTTCAAACTCCATCAGATTTGAAACTCTTGCATTGAGTTCATCAACCTTTATGTTCAGCTCTTCGGATTCCTTCGTGAGTGCTTCAACTTCTTCTGCTCGCATCTTCTTTTTGTAATCGTAATCGGATAAATGTTCTTCGTGAGTGCCTTTATGTTCCCACTCAATCCCGTACTTTTGCATCACGGCTGCAAGCTCTTTCTTCTCGGCAAGTACCCAAAGACTCCATTCGGATTCGTGCTTTGAACTTCCGACAAAGCCTTGGTTGGCGAGAGCCTGCTTGAGCGAAACTCTTGTATCCATTCCTCGTTTGCTTCCTGTCGTGAACGGAACAAAATCAATGTGAAGGTGCGGCGTCGATTCATCCATATGCAGATGTGCGGAGAAAACTTTCAGATACGGATTGCGTTCTTGGAACGATTGAAAATATTCGTCGAGTATTCTTTCAGCAAGTTCACCATTCTCATCTTTCGCACTCATATCTTCACGGTCACCAATCTGTAAAATGATTTCGTGAAAAGTTTTTTCCTGCTTACCCGTTCGGATTTTCTCATAGTAGTTTTCGATTTTTCTGTCGGCACGTTTCTGTTTTTCGTTGTACCTTTTCTGTGCCTCATCGAAAAGCTGATGATACACATCCGTTATTTCTTCGTTGCAGTATTCAATGTTTCTGTGAGTTCTTTCGGGGTCTGTGTTCTTCGCATTGAACTTTCTGCTGTTGTGATTGACCGAGCCTTTACCTACCATTGCACTTATCGTTCTTTTAATTTAATCAACTCCTTTAAAATATAAAATCTACAAACCTAAAAAACGTTTTTGTTCAATAAGGTGCAAAGCACCGTCATTCAACAAAATGCTATGTCGCGTCAGCGACTGCGGTAACACCGTAAAATACAAGCAAAGCGCAGTATTTTATTTTGTTACTTTTGTCAAAAGTAACGCAAAAGCACTTTTGACACACTTTGTATATCAAAAGATGCTGTTGCGCTCTACGAGGTGGAATAGGCTTACTGCGGTAAGCCCCCAAGACGGCACAAAAGCACCGTCTTGCGTGACGATGGTGACGACCGTGACGGTCTTTTACACGCCCACTAAATCATCGTCACCATCGACACGATCGTCACGCTGAAGATGAAAACTTAACTTTCTTCCAGCGTGACTTCGACTGCTGCAGTATAGAATGTTGTAGTCATTCAGCAGTCGTGAAGCGTTGACGTTTAGCTTTAACAAGAGTGTGTTAGGCTTCAAGTCAACGCCGAGAAGTGCAACGAACTCGGATGCACTTCCTTCCCAATCGGGATTGTCGGATGTGATTATTTCTGCAACCTTTTCAAGAAGCGGGTCAGGTTTTTCTTTCCAGAGTTCCGTTTCCATTTCTTCAAGTTTCCACACCAACTGTTCTTCGTTTCGTATTAAATGAAAAAGCAAATCGGGTTGGTCTCTGCCTGAAACATCGAGCGTTGCTTTGTTGCTTGTGCGTTTTTCTTTTTGAAGAATCAATGCACCGTCTGCCGCACCAAACAATCCGTTGGTACCCGAAATCATATCGTACTTGTCATCCGATTTAAGCTTGCGTGTGTGATGAACAACCACAATACAAATGCCGTGCTTGTCCGAAAGATTTTTAAAACGAGTAATAACTTTGCAATCATTTGCATAGGTGCTGTCGCTTTCTTCCTCAGGGATTTTTTGCAGAGTGTCAATCATAACGAGAGTGGTGTCGGGATGCTCATCAAGGAATAACTGTATCTGTTCTTCAAGACCGTTTGTGAGTTTACTTGCCGAAACGGAGAAGTGCAGAAGGTCGGTTGTTTCGGTTCCGAACATACGGTACATTCTTTCCTGAAGTCTGCGGTAAGTATCTTCAAGAGCAAGGTACAAGACCTTTCCTTTTCTTGTCGGCAAGTCCCAAAGCGGTGTGCCTGTGCTCACGTGATAGGCAAGCTGAGTAACGAAAAAACTTTTACCAATCTTTGGTGAGCCTGCAAAAAGATATGTTCCCGGATAAAGCAAATCCTTGATGACCGCTGCATTTGTGCAGTAAATATTTTCAAAAAGTTCCTGCATTGTTATCGTGTCAAGCGGTGCGATTTTATTTTTGTCTGCCATCGGTTTCCTCCTTTCTTTTAAAATTGTTTTTCTTTTCGGCGGGTACTAAATCATAGACATCAACTCCTTAATATTTAATGAAGGGGGAAATACCCCTCATTATGTTTGCACTGGGAGAGGTCAAATTGGGGTGATTTTTCAGAGAAAATTTAAATATCCCTTTCACTTATTTGAACAAGCACCCCCAAAATGGACACCTATTTTTCGCTGTTTTCGGAAAAGTTCAAAAAGTTTTTTTAAAATACCCTCCACTATGTATGAACTGGGAGAGGGCAAATTGTAGGGTGTTTTCTGAAAAAATTTAAAATACCCCTCACTTATTCCCACTGGGAGAAGCTATTTGTACGCCCAAATTCCGAATTGTTTACAAAAAATTCAAAAAGTCCTCTCATTATGTTTGCACTGAGAGAGCCTAATTCGGCATCATTTCCGAAAAGTTTTATAAATATTTTTCGTGACGGCAAAAGTGCTGTCACAAATTCAAGATTTGTTCTGCGATATCTGTAAGCTGACGGCAGAATTGCCGTCACAAAGTAATTCCCGACAATAAAAAAAGCCCTCCCGAAAAATTGGGAAGGCTAAAAAGTTGTATTTTATCAAGGTCATATGTTTTTATCGGATTATTATCGGCCTAAACCGAGCAAAATTAGCTTTTGTTTAATGGATTTTGTTTGAATGATAGTTGGTGCGTTCAGTAAAAACTGAAACGAAAAAGGTAAAAATTTTTACGGTTTACACTATGTTTAGAGTATTTATAGAAATATGCTTATAAATGAAAAAAGGGCGGCAGAAAAATCTGCCACCTATAAGCATATTATTAAATTAGTTGTTCAAATAACTTGCAATGTTCAATATTTCTTCAACTGCGTTCTGATCTTCTATAGCAGGCAATTCGTTCGTGTTAAAACTACCAACCAAAGGATAAATCTTTGTAACATTGATATGATGGAGTAAAGTGCAGGCAGTTTTATATGCATCTTCGGGATTACCGTCACCACCACCGATAAGGATTACTGCACCTTTCTTCGGTTTGATTATCGGTGTTTGGTTACGAAAATGTTTTGCTGCAAAATATGTTTGGAATCTGCTGCAAACATCAAGTAGTTTGCCCGTTGGTTGTGAGAAATAAATGGGTGATGCGATTACAACGTTATCACAGCTAACAATATAACCATATATTTCTGCCATTGCGTCATTAATTGAACAACCATCATTATTCCAACAATAACGGCAATCAACACAAGCAGAAATATCTGAATAATAAGCATCAACAATTTTATATTCACCGTTTAGTCGCTCAGTTAGCTTGTTAATTAGACTTACAGTATCTCCATTTTTACGGGGAGAACCGTTCAGAATAAGTGTTTTCATAAAATCACCATTTTACAAAATCTTCTTTATAAATCCGTAACTCTTTTTGAAATAGCCTTGTGATTCGTAAAATGCGTGTGCATTTTCTCTGGGCAAACCACTATTGAGAAGTATAACTTCAATGTTGTTTTCTTTTGCCCATCGTTCTGCAGTTTTGAGCAATGCGGTGCCGATACCTTTTCTGCGATATTCCTTTGAAACTGCGAGAGCGATTATCTTCATACCTTCATTTTCAAGTTCAAACGCAAGGTAACTTACACAGCCTATGTAACCGACAACTTTATCACCGTCGCAGGCAACAAAAATCTGATAATTGCCCCGTTTCATCATTTCGTTAATACGGTTATTCAGATTTTCAAGTTTACAGTTATAGCCTAAATCATTTTCGAGAATATCTCGTATTGCAGAAATATCCCAGCTTTCATATTTTCTGTAAATCATAATCAAGCCTCATATATCATTTCAATAACATTCAAATCATTTTTTCTGAATCTGCGATTTTCTTTAAATCCAACCGATTTATAACATCTGATTGCTCTTTCGTTTTCTTCACGGACACGAAGGAGTGTTTTATTTGTGTACATATACTGTAAATCGGTTTCAAATGCTTTTTCATATTCGCTGTAATGCGACATATTTTCATTACATACTTGTTCGAGTTCAAACATATCTACACCTCAAAAATCAAAGCTTCCTCGCTTTAATTACGATTGACAACGGAAAATGTTTAGCTTTAAAATCGGCATAGTAACCTGAACTGAAGTCTGCTGATTTTTCAAGAACAGTTTCGCTTGTTTCTTCAATCACTCTTTCAACAGCAAAGCCTGCATCGGCAAGGGTGTTGATATACGTTGAAAGTTTACGGTTTTGCAGAGTAAGAGGGTTGCCGTATTTCTCAAATGTATAATAGTCTTCTTCAAGATAGTTGCCGCTGAAAATTATGCGTTCTTCGGTTGCAATAGTTCTGTTGCCACCCGAAATTGCAACACTTTCCAAATCCACACAATGCAGAAGCGGATGATCCCAAGAGAAGATATATGTGCCGCCTTGTTTCAGATATGATGCAGCGTTCTTTATTGTTTTCTCAAGGTCAGTAGTCCAACCGATTGCATAGATTGAATACACAACATCAAAATAATTTTGCGGAATGTTTGTGTTATCTTCCATAGGCTGGTGAAAGAGTGTGCAGTGATGTCCGCTTTCTCCCAGTAACTTCTTTGCTGCTTTAAGCTGTTCTTCGGATATATCAAGACCGAAAAGTTCTTTTGCACCGTGTTCAGCACACCATTTGAGCGAGTGACCGCTTCCGCAACCCATTTCAAAAACAGCTTTACCGTTAAGGTCAGGGAAAAGGTGCAGTTCATCCTCTGTCGGAATTGAACAACCAAGTATAGGTAAAGCAGTAACACCGAAGAAATCTTCAGCCAATGCATTCCAACTGTTTTCATTTTGTTTTAATATGTCAGTTTTCATATCTGTACCTCATTAAAAAGAAGCTTTTCAATTGTAATGCGAGGTCGCCACCAAAGCCTTGCCTGTTCAAATTCGGGATACGGAGTGTACCATTTCCAAGTAACATCAAATCCGCCGTCTTCCTTCTGCAATTTGCCTAAAATATCTTTTTCTGCGGCTATAAGCGTTTTTGTTTCAGGTGTGATTAATTCCAAATATGTGCCGGAGAAAAAGTCGGATGGCATTGGCACATATTCAACACCGTATTTTTTAATATCCTTGCAAAGGGAATTATCAATAGCTTTACACAACAAATCTTTGAAATGAACCAAATCAATTATATCGTTGATGCTGTTTGCTTTCAAAAGCTCATATGTAAGCAGAAAACATTTTAAAGAATCGCCGCTCATTTCTTCGGCTGTTTCAAGATACTCAAACCCCTCTTTTACGATTTCTTCATAAAGAGATATGCGATTACCGTAGCAAATCAAAAATGCCGACAAAGATATTGACGGATTAAATCCGCTGATACCGTCACCCTTTTTCTTCCACCAGATTGCGTGCGGATAATCCTTGTTACTGTCTATCGCAAACAACCAACGCTTTTAATCTTTGTCAAAAGAATCATGAGATTCCAAATATCTGACTATCCCTTTTACGATGTCGGAATTCTTATCAAGTGTGTTTATACGGCAAAGAGTGATTATAGCATCATTTGTTGCAATAGGACTTGAATTGGGATTGAAAAAATCAGGTTCAATAGCATGCCCAAAACCACCATCGGGATTTTGAAATTTTAAAAGCTCATCAACAACAGCTTGGTTTGATTCGTTTTCAAAGAAATATTTGTAAACTGCCAGATCAAGAGGTCGTGCCTTTTGTAAAACAAATTCAATTGCTGCTTTCTTATTCATAATCACACCTCGCAACTAAAGCTATTAGCCAAAATCAACTTTTAATTAGATTTGGATATTAATCAGCCAACCAATCTGCTATATCGACAATTTTTACACCCTCGTACTGGTATTCATCGTGTCGTGTACGAGCAATAACCATCTTAGGATAAGCATCATTGATTTTTAGAAGTGGCGAAACTTCTCTTTCGAAAGTCTTTTCATCACTGATATTATCTGAAACCTGAATATAGATTTTTTCATTTCGTTTGATTGCTACAAAGTCAATTTCCTTTTTGTAAAGAACACCAACATAAACTTCATAACCTCTGCGGAGAAGCTCCATTGCAACGATGTTTTCGAGGATTCTGCCGTAATCCATATTCTTTGTGCCAAGCTTTGCGTAACGGAAAGTGTGGTCACTCAGATAATATTTATCATTAGTTGAAAGATATTTTTTGCCTTTTATGTCATATCTGCGGACTTTGTAAAACGCAAAAGCATTGCAAAGATACTGCATATATGAGCCGACTGTTGTGTGGTGTATCTTTTCCATTGCAACACTCAATGTGCTTGTGATATTTCTTGCAGAGGATAGATTTGAGATGTTATCCATAAGAAAATCGACAATTCTATCCATAAGCTGAGGGTTGCGGATTTTATATTTTCTGCGAATATCACGGACAATCAGAGTGTCAAAAACTTCGGCGATATAGTCATACTTTGCCTCTTGATCTTTGTATAGATACGAACCAGCCATACCGCCTTCAAGCATAAATTTATCGAATGCGTTGTATTTGTCGGTGTAGCCGAAATACTGCAGATATTCTTTGAACGAGAAGGGATATACCTTGATTTCAAAAGTTCTGCCCGTGAAAAGTGTTGCAAGATCGGAGCTCAAAAGAAAAGCATTTGAACCTGTGATATAAATATCGTATTTTTCGGTTGCGTGCAGACCGTTTATCGCTTTTTCAAAATCGTTGCACATCTGAACTTCATCAATAAAAACGAAATTTTCTTTGCCTTTGACATACTGCGAATTGATATAGTCATACAACGGTCGGTATTCAAGAAGATGTTCATATTCCGGAAGATTGAAATTGATGTGAATTATATTGTTGTTCGGGATATTTTCTTCAATGTATTCTTTAAAAACATCAAGCAGCTTGGACTTGCCGCAACGACGCACACCGGTAATAACCTTAATATCGGGTGTTCCGATAACATTAATCATCTTATCCAAATACTGTTTTCTTTCAATCAGTTTCATAGATTTTCACCTCTGAATATATTATAACATGCAAATTATCCAAAATCAATATAATTTCAATTTTGGCTAATAGATATCGGTTTAAACAAATGGTGTTCTTTTCTATTTTCACTCTTATTCACGAATGTTCAAACATTTTCACGATTTCGCTTGACAAACGTTAACGGTTGTGCTATTTTATACTTATAGCTACGGCAATACTGTTAATAACCGTTAATGAAAGGGGCAAAAATCATGTTTATAGAAGAAAGACATCAGGAAATTCTCAAAATCTTATCAGAAAAAGGCAGAATATCAAATTCTGAGATTCAGGAAACATTTCAAATCAGCTATGACTCGGCAAAAAGGGATTTAAGACTTCTTGAAGAACAGGGACTTTTGAAAAGAACTCACGGCGGTGCTATTCCTGCAAGACAGATTGGCGGAAATGTAATTAAAAACCTTTCTCCCTATGAGCGTGTTGTTGAAGTCAAGGAAAACTATCTTGCAATAGCAAAAGAAGCTGTAAAAACAATTGAAGAAAATGACGTTATCTATATCACCAATGCAAGTGTAGGCTATCTTATGGCACAAAACATCGGTGCAGTAATTTGTACTGTTGTTACGAACTCGATTGCAATTGCCGAAGAGCTTCGTAAAAAGGAAAACATAACTGTTATTCTTGCAGGCGGCGAAATGCAGGCAAACGGTTGCTTCTATGACAGCTTTGCATTATCTGTAATCAACAGACTTCGTTTTGATAAATGCTTTGTTACTTCCGCTTGTGTTTCGGCAAAGTTCGGTCTTTCTATTCAGAAGTCAAGAAGTGTTGAACTGACAAATGCCATCATAAACAATTCAAAAACGGTTTACGGTTTATATCCTGTTGAGAAAATCGGATTTGATTCTATAATCAGCATTTGCTCTGCAAACAAACTGAATTATATCATAACCGACAGCGATTCTTCTGAAGATGATTTAATGCAGTTTGAAGAACTAGGAGTTAAAATTAAAATAGCCGAATAAACTACCGCATAGAAAAAGCCATATAAGTTGATTTTGTGTCAACCTATATGGCTTTTAATATTTATCTGCGTTTTTCTGAAACAAATCTTTCAATATATCCGATTTGAGTCGGCATTATGTTTTTGGGAAGATTATCTAAATCAAAGAATTTTAGCTCGGTACTTTCTTTATCGGGTTTTAAATCACCGAAAAATTCGTTGATTTCATAAACAACGTCCGTGTAGTAAACTTCATCCTTGTTGGGATAAACCATATGAACGTTTGCTTTTATATCAAATAACTTCGGATTTGCAATATCGAGGTTTGTTTCTTCTTTGATTTCTCTTTTAAGTGCATCTTCCAAAGATTCGCCAAGCTCAATAGCGCCACCGGGAGTGCACCATTCGCCTGTATCTGTTCTTTTTTCAAGAAGCAAGCCTTTTTCTTCGTTGTAGAGAATACCCATCGCTGCAACTGCCATAATTGGTGCGTGACCTACAAATTTTCTCATTTCGCCGATGTAACTCATAAAATTCTCCTTTCGGAATTCATATGGAAACATCATTATATTCTCTATTTATGAACTTTTCAAGCATTGCACCTCAATCAATATGCATTCTGTAATTCTTTACTTTATAAGTCACAGAGCCGTCACGCTTGGAATGTTCGCCAAAGCTTTCAAACTTCAAACCGCACTTTTCCATAACTCTGCCTGATGCAGGATTATCAACAGCATGACTTGCCGTGAAATCTTTTACACCGTGAACCTCGTGAGAATACTTGATAATTCGCTTTGTGGCTTCAGTTGTGTAACCCTTGTTCCAATATTCATATCTTATGTTATAGCCGAAACCCCAAGCACCATCGTCATTTCCCATCGGTCCTATGCTAATACTACCAATAAGAGTATTGCCTTCTTTCAGCACTATTCCCCAATGAAAATCTTCTTCAATCGGGACTATGTCGTTAATCCATCGAACAGTTTGGCTAATTTCGGTGTAAAGAGGATATGACATAAACTTGTTAACTCTCGGATCACTGTGCCATAAAAATGCCGTTTCGGCATCTTCGGGGGTTAAGGGTCTTAAAATCAACCGCTCTGTTTCAAGAACAGGAGTTCTTTCATAATATAATTCTTGATTTATTTTATTCATTTCTTACACCTTTTCTCTGTTTCAATTGCAATAAATGGTACGGTCATTTCATCTTCGGTAAGACCTGCATGAACACCGACAAATTCGTGTTCTTCACGTTCTATAAACAATGATTTCTCACCTGTTGCAACAGCAAGAAAATCACCGACAAAATCGTAAATTCTCGGGTGAGGTTTGCCGTATCCCAAAATATTTTCTGCGAATACTTCTTCTTTTGTCATAAGCCTGAAATCATCACCGAAATGTTTGTTAAACTCGTTTCTGAAATCATCCTTCATACCGTCTTTTACAAAAAAGCTCAGGGCTCTCGGCTCGATTGACGGAGGATGTTTCAGCATTGCGGAAAGCTCGGGATAATCCTCAAGGTATTCGTTCACGCCGTCGCACAGTCCGTGGTCAGCGGTGATGATAACCAGCGAGTTCTTAAGCCTTTTGCAAAGCTTTTCAACTTCGCTGTTAATCAATAAAATCTGTTCGTGTGCCTGCTCGCTTTTAACACCGTATTTGTGCATTGCCGTATCAGGCTGATACCAGTAGGTGTAAATATATTTTTTCTTTCTTTTTCTTGAAAGTCGTTTTACGGTTTTGCAGATATGAGGCACACTTTTTATACAATGCTTTGAAAACGGAGATACATAAATCGCAGAGCCTTTACCGTTTATTTCTTCAATGCGCTCAAATATTCTTTTGTAAGGGATATATCTCCACGCAACGTTAAAGTCTGCCGCAGGCTCACCGTTTTTCTGTAAAGCATTACGGAATACCGCAACATTTTCGCCTATTTCATCAAAGTATAAATCCCATCCGAGCCAGGCTGTTTCAACGGGTGAGTATCCGCTTTCTATTGCTGTTGTTGCAGCAACGGTTGTTGAGGGGAATACAGACGAAATCGGACACACAAAATGTTTTCTCAGAAAGTCATTTTCGTTCAGATGTTCATTAATTGTTGAAACGCCCAAGCCGTCAAAAAGCATTACGATTATATTTTTGTAGTCTTTTTCAAGCAATTTATCAAATTCGGGTAAGGTTTTATGTTGGCAATCTTTAACACCGAAATGGTTTAAAACAGACGAAGCAATTGATAAAATGCTTCTGTCATAATTCGGGTATGTAATCATAATTTACTCCTTTCTCAACACATCAAGTGTGTGGTGTGATAAACCGATTAAATCCTGTCTTTCGCAGGTTTTGAAATGGTATTTCAGATAAAGTTCATAGGTTTCGTTATCCATTTTATCGATCACTTCACGCATATGGCAGGCATATCCGTCAGTTGCGAGAAAATGCAGTCTTTCCGCATTTAGGTCTTTCGTCAGCTCGAAGATTTCGTCTCTCGTGTATAGCTTGAAAACACCGTGCGGAGGAAAGAATGTTTCAAAGGTTTCGGTGTCAATAAGTCCGTCTTCAATGCTTTGCTGGACCTTGTTGTTTTTAAAAACTCCCGTTAAAACAGAAGGGTCAACCATACAGTATGCAACGAAAACGAAGCCGTTGCTTTTTGTGATTCGCATTGCTTCCGACAGTGCTTTTTTCTGGTCTTCAACCGTATAGAGATGATACATCGGACCGAGTAAAAGTGTCATATCATAGCTTTCATCGGGATATTCGGACAGATTGATTGCGTTGCCTTGTCTGATACTGATTTTTTCATTCGGCTGTATTTTTGATTTGAAAACTTCGATATTATGCTCGATGAGTTCAACGGCATCAACCTCAAAATCTTTTTGTGCAAAGTAATGCGAATATCTGCCGGTAGCGGCACCGATTTCCATAATCTTCATACCGTCTTTCAGATATTTTTCAATATACTTCACGGTTGTCAGGAATTCGATTCTTCCGTGCTTTGACAAAAGGCGAGAATCTTCATCAATACGGTTATAGAAATCTACAAGATGATCACCTGTTTTTACAGGTTGCTTTTTGAAAAGTTTCTTTTTGATTAAATCAAATAATTTCATAACAAATCTCCTTCGTTTTTGGCTTTCACTTATGAGACGAAATAAAAGCCAATTTGGTCTGTAAAAAATAAACGGTGTAAGTATCTGCAGCTACTTACACCGTTATAAACATATGGAAATATATGGTTATCTATCCCAAAATGAATATAGAGGTATAAGCCTGCCAGATGACTGATAATCATGCTGTGCAAGCCAATTCATATCCATATCAAATTTTGAGAAAAGATATGTTTTCATAAATTTACCTCATTTGGTTTTTTGACACTATAACACCGTAAAAGAAATTTGTCAAGGATTATTTTTGAATTTCTAAATCTTTATTTTTAACCTAAAGTTCGACAAAATATGCGTTTTTGCAGAAAATCGATACATTTTTGTACTGCAGATTGATTTGTTTATTTAACCCATTTAAATTAATGATATATAAGTGTTTATACAGTGTAATCATACGACTGTGTTTAAGATGAATCAAATACCTCTCAGATATATGTACCTAAATTTTATATATAATCATCTACTGCACATCAACCTTTTTTACTATGTATAATAGCAATTTGCAAATATTTTGAATGTATTGCATGATTTGCATTTTTAAATTAATGAGCATTTTGATATCATAATAGAATGCAACACTATTTTTCGCATTGTAAAAATTATCTTGTAACAGAATAAACTCACATTTAATATCCTTGGTTACTTTTTATGCAATACAAACACGTATGTGTTAATTCATCATACATCATACATTCATTTTCTCTGCAAGGTAAAAATTCAGAAATAACCAGTTCATTGTCTCTAAATGCATTAATGCCAGATCGAAAAACTCTTGTGTCTTTAGAGTTGCAATGAACAACAATAGATTTTAATAACAGTGGACATAGTTTTGTTATTCCCATAATTAATCGCCTCCGTTAACATCTATAATATCACACAAATTGCTATCATTTCGTCGAAATGATGTACAAAAATAAAAAGGAGTTTTCATATGAAATCAAACAATTCAACAAAAACACTTAGCATTATTGCCGGCAAAGAGTATCAACTAAGAGTTGTAAACTTAAATAAAGACGAGATTTGTCAAGATTTTTTTTACGATACCTTCATAAAGAGTTTTGCCGAGGTTTCCAAGATTGTATCCGAAAACTCAAATAATATAAAAGAAACCTCAAATAATATTATTGCTTTCTGTGGTGAACGTGGTCAAGGTAAAAGCAGTGCTATGTTGAGTTTTTCAAAAATCCTAAAAAACATTGATAATACAAATGTAATAGGGGCTTTCCCTTTGTTTTCAGATTTATGTTCGAAATATGATTTTTGTGTTTTAAACAGAATAGATCCAACAGAACTTGAAAATTGTCATAGTATTTTAAGTGTTATTATGTCACGTATATTCAGTGAATTTCAAAACAGATGTAATAGTAACATCAACCCTAAAGACAGAAACGATCTGCTGGAATTATTTCAAAAATGCTATAGGGATATAAATATCATTAAGGATAAACAAGCTTTTGATAAACTTAATTATGGGTATGAGGATGACCTTGAGGAATTATTAATGCTTAGCGATAGTGCTAAAATAAAAGAAACTTTTTATCAAACCGTTAAAAGTTTCCTCGATTTTGTTGGAAATGAAAACAAGAATCATTTTTTAGTTATTCAAATTGACGATACAGATCTTAATGTAAGTAAAGCTTATGAAATAGTTGAAGACATAAGAAAATATTTTATGATACCTAATGTTTTAGTTCTTATGGCGGTAAATATAGATCTTTTAACAGGAGCAATTGAACAAAACTTTCAAAAAGAATTTTCTACATTAATAAACAATAGTTCAATGCATTCAAACGAAGCCTTTTCAATGGCATCAAAATATATTAATAAACTTATGCCTGGAAGCAGAAGAATCGATCTTCCTCAAATCAAAACCAACATATTCGATTCAGATTGGACAGAATTAGTTATATGTTATAAAACAGTAGAAGGAAAAACAATTTTTGAAAAAGATAATATTCAAGATGCTATTCTAAAGTTTATTTATCAGAAAACTGGACTAATTTTTGTCAAATCATCTAATAATATACACAAAATAATACCTCAAAACACGAGAGAATTAGCAAACTTTTTGTCGGTATTAAATAATATGCCTGATCTAATTGATGATATAAATTTGCAAGACTGTGATATTAACACTGTTTTTTTCGGCAAAACCGAAGGGGTATCATCGTGTATTGAACAAATTCGCAAAAGAATAAACAATTTAGAAATATTTGAAGACTATTTTACCAATATATGGATTGAAGAAAAAGTTGAAAATCCTCAAAAAAAAGCTTTGAAAACTTGGTTAAAATCTCCTTATGATATAAAGAATGATTATATGTTTTACTATTTTTTAAATGATATTAATTTATCTCCTAAAATATCCATAAAAAATAATAATGCAAGAAATCTAATAAGTACAGAAAAAAGTAGAGATGTTTTTGGAGACAACCATTACAATTTTTCTGCAATTTTACCACAAATAGATGATCTTGAAATACAACTTCCCACACAGGAAACTAATAATTTCACATTTGCTCTAAAAACTCTTTATAGCATTATGATTAATAAATGGTACTGCAATCAAATTATTGCTGAACTTACAGATGATACCACACTTGAGGATACGTCTATTGCTGATTTTGTGGGAGATATTCTTTATCGCAACATTAACGATTATATTCCAAAAGTGAGAGGAACTAAATCAAGAGTTAGCGTTGAGGCTGAACTCTTGGTAGAAGATATTGATGTGCATTGTTTTAACGGCTCAAATAAGTTTGCAAATGCTTGCGTGTTGTCTTTGTTTGGTGATCTTTCCTTTTATGATAATCCGGAAAGGCAATCTATACCATACAATTTTAGTGCAACAAAACCCATTGTACGTTTTGTACAACCAATTGGTTTTCTATCTAAAATAAGTGTTTTTGATAATACTATAACAGGGAAGAGTTTGCTTAATGAAATATTCTATGAAAGATGTACTTGTTTTCAAATAATTTCAAATATTGAAGTTCTTGAAATGTTAACTAAAGTACTATCAAGAAAAAAATATATAAATCCATATGCTTATCATGCCGATTATTACACTTTAGTATATGAAAGAATCGAAAATATTTTAAGGGAAAACTTAAATTATATTCCGTACAATTCATGGAGTTTAGGTTGGTTAATTAATATAACCAAGCAGGCCAAAAATTGGATAGATATTATATTCAAAAGTGAAACAATAGAAAGAAGTCAAAAAAGCAGAATATTCGAAACAATAGATATGATGAACCCCATAAAGGAAGCTCATGATTATGACACAATTATGAGAGCGCTTGACAAAACACTGAGACTTTTTTATATGATTAATAGAGAATTTTCAATGATTGATGTGCAGTTTGAGAGAACAGAATTAGAGGAAATTCGAAACAATTTAAAAGGTAAAACAGATTTTGCAGAAAGCACATATGTTAAATACAAAAGAAGAATTAACAAAATGATTAAATCTGCCAAGGACAAACTTTCTGAATATGCTTAAAGAGGAACACTTATGAAATCTGAATGCAATAATTTGATGATACTTTTCAGATACGCTAAGCCAGATAAATTATCTGCAAATCCAAATATCGATTTAAGATTTTTACAGTTCGATAAAATTTCACCAAAGCTATTTGTAGATTATGCTCGTGTATGCTACCCAAACAATTCGGAAAACGAAATATTCGAACATTTTAAACTGTTTGAACTTTCCGTTAATAATCTCAAAACACGAAATTTTCTTTACTATTTATCTGATTTTGGAGAAAAGGTATTGGATGTTTGGAACGGTTCCCCTGTTGTAAAATTTGAATCAATAATGGATTGGCACAAAATAAGCAGAGAAATAGGTCAAGCAGTTCTTGTAACCTCTTATCTAGCAAAAATATCTTTGGAAAAAAATATTAAACATAATTTTTTTGCGTGGCCAACAACTTTAAAAACAGAAAATCGACAACTTCAAAACATTTTGAACCAAGGTATATCCGAAAATCATTATCACCTTAATGGATCAGCACAAGTTTTTCCAATAACATGGGTAACTCTGATGAATAAGCCAACCGTTATTACAAAAGTGACCCATAAACTAGGCACGAATCTATCTCCGTATTTATCATATGGAGAAAGTGATAATCAGGAATCATGGAATGCATTATTAAAAGAAGCTGTCAAAATAAGACTCGTACTTTTTTGTAATTTAAACGGCATAAAATTCAGCGATGACTCTGAAGATTTATGTATTTCTTATTCAAAACTACAAAGGCGAGTTTCTGCTTTAAATTATGAGTATGCATATAAAGATCCTCAAACAAAATACTGTTTGGACTATGCTTTAACAAAGCAACTTGATTTGAACAATTTTGGATGTAATAGAATTTTAGTAGGTGAAAGAAAATTTTTATATGACTGTTTCAGAGCTTCTTACTCTGGTAAGTTTAATCGTGAACAAAATAATATGTTTTATAAGTATTTGCTTATAAAACATAATTTTAGAGCTGAAATAATTCAGAATAATCACCTTACTGGATTTAGAAATTTTGCAAATTATCAAAAAAGAAAAAGTTACGCAATAAAAGGCTTCTCAAAATATCAGAAAGAATCTATTAGAACAGCAATTAATGAAGTGTTAGAAGAGCAAGCGATCGTTTCACTAGAGGCAAGAATTATGCCAGAAAAAAGTGAAAAGAAACTAATTTCTACCATTAAATCTTATGACATAGTCTTTGAAAAGACATATAATGAAAAACGATTAACCACGGATAAACATAACCAACCCCATTATCCATATTTCTTTGTTTTGCATTATCCTAAAGGATTTGAAAAATTAAGAGAAGGAGAAAATGTTGTTCCTAGGATGCGAAATCAAAAACAACGAGAAAATTACAAACGTTGTTCTCTTACAACAATGAATTCTTTAAAAAGAAACGAGTTTTTAAGAAAGCGAATACTGGGAATTGATACATGTTCAAATGAAATTGGTTGTCGTCCAGAGGTTTTTGCAACAGAATATCGCTATTTAAAAGAGTATAATATGGAAAACCAACAATCTTTTTTTAGCGATTGTTCAAATACCACTTTTTTTCTTAACCGAACATATCATGTTGGTGAAGATTTTTTGGATTTAGTTGACGGAATGCGTGCAATAGACGAAGTAATTCGTTTCTTGAATTTTTCGCATGGAGATAGGTTGGGACATGCATTGGCATTGGGAATCACACCTAAAGAGTATTATCAGTTTAAAAATTTCAGAATAATAGTGCCTTCACAAGACGCTCTTGACAATTTTGTTTGGTTATATATGCGTTCAAACGAAATGAATATTCCGATTGAACCTGTACTTAAACAGCATTTTGAAACAAAAATAAATGAATTGGCAAACCGTATATATGGTGATTTTATAAAACAATACCCCAAAACAAACATTACAATTGATCCGTATAGTTTATATTGTGCATGGAAATTAAGAGGAGATAATCCTGTCTGTTACAAAAAAATTAGGTTTGCTCAAAATCCACCAATATGTACTTCATATGATAGAGCGAAATATACTGAATCTAATGAATTGCAATCGCTTAGAAATCGCGAGGAAATATGTGCTTTATATTATGCCTATCACTATGAATACACAGTTAAAAAAGAGGGTGAAAAACCGCATGAAATTGAAGTAACTCCCGAATATATATATCTTGTTACAGAAATTCAAAAAAAATTGCAATTTGAAGTTGCCTCAAAGGGAATTATGATAGAATGCAATCCGTCTTCAAATTGTTTAATAGGAACATTCAAAACATATGAAAAACACCCTATAAGAAATTTCTTTAATCTTCACTTAGAAAGTGATTACAAAAAAATTTCAAACTGTCCTCAAATTTCGGTTTCCATAAATACCGATGACCAAGGGATTTTTGACACTTCGTTGGAATATGAATATGCTTTAATGGCATCTGCGCTAATGAGTATAAAACACAAAAATGGGCAAATATGCTATTCTCCGGCACAAGTATATGAATATCTTGACTGTATAAGAAAAATGGGAAATATTCAATCGTTCAAAAACCAACAGACGTATCTAAATAACAGATTTTATCCAATAGTAGATAAAACAAAACATTAATGATTGTACAAGAAATTTATATCAAAAAAACAACTAAATATTTATCATTTATGGATAGTACTCGGAGAGAAAATTTTAAATTTTCTCTCCGAGTTTTATTATAAAAATTATGTTGTAAAAATTAATTTGCGATTAACAATTTCTCTTGCCATATTTTCAATGCCGTTTATTCTTCGAACCCACTCCATTTGGTTTTCTTCTTTGAGTTGTTCTGTTATTCCCTCATTGACTTTCATCTGTTCTACAAGCCGAGAGAACATATCTGATGCCTGTTCATCGACCTCTGCAAGATGAGTCCACAACGTGCCTGTCATTAGCATAGTATTGAACTGAACTCGTTTATGTTTCATAAGATAATCTTTGCGTTTCAGTCCCCATATGCCGAGTGGTTTTCTTGCTTCGGCAGGTAATATGATATTCGGGATTTTGTAGTCTCCCACCCGGCGGTAAGTGATGTTTGTTTTTCCTTGCTGTGTCATAGTTTTTGACCTCCGTATAATTTATTATTCCTTGCAACGCTTATTGAATTTAAGCATTGCATAACAGAATCTTTCACACGGTGTCAATGATATATGTAACGGGTCGCCTTCGCGGATACGCATAGTGCGGCGGATTTCTTTGGGGATAACGACTCTTCCGAGATCGTCTATTCTTCTGACAATACCTGTGGCTTTCATATAATATCTTTCTCCTTGCAAATTGTAGGGGATGCCTGCGTTTTTTGTGTATGAACGCAGTTTGCCACTACATAAAAATTTTTGTTGCCCTGTTATTGTTTGTCAGAATTTGCGGTTTATGCGTAATATTTTTGCTTATCTGTTTTAATCTTGATGAAAAAACATCCGGTTTCTCCGCCGCTTGTTTGCTTATTTTTCAATTTTGTTTTTAATTTCTTCAGCACGTTTTTCTGCTATATCAGCCTCAACATCGTAACCTCTGCTGCGGTAAATATCTGCCATTTTCATACATTCATTATAAGACTTTTCGTATTCTCCCATTTCTTCATACAGACCGACTTTGCAATCCATTTCATCACAGAAGTATGTTCCGATTTCGCCTGCTCTGTTGTAGTATTCCAGTGCCTCATCATATTTTTTGAGGTCTTTTGCGATGTCACCGCCGTGAATATACATCCGCCAATCATCGGGGAATTTTTTGATTGTATCTCTGAAAAGATTATAGGCATCATAATATTTTTCAGCCCAGATAAGAGCAATCAATAGGTTGTCTGTTTCTCTCGGATTGTTGGGGTCAGCCTTTATTTTTCCTTCAAGCTCTGAAATAATTTCATCCTCTTTATGAAGAAGGAAAAACATCCATATTCTCTGCATACAGGCGATCTGATAATTTTCGGGGTCATCGTTCGGGTCATCGCTGACTGCTTTATCATACCACTCAACCGCAATGTCCCTGCAATAATTCATCATATACATATGAATCCACGCATAGAGCCACTTATCCTCTGTTGACATCTCGCCCTTCTTTATAAGCTTTTCGTATTCGATACGGCAACGCATAAAGTCCTCGGGGTCACGGGATTTCTCATAAACAGAAGCAAGACGCTGTGCGTAGTTATCGTAAGCAACGGTGCTCTTTTTGTAGAAATCATCAACAGTTACTTCGTAAAGTCTTGCGAGTTCGGGCAAGGTCAGCACGTCGGGCAGAGTTGCTGAGCACTCCCAACGTGAAACGGTCTGAGAATTTACGCTCAGTTTTTCTGCAACCTGCTCTTGGGTCAAGCCTTTTGCAAGACGGAATTTTTTGAGATTGTCGCTGAAAATATTGTTCATCATTTTCACCTTTTTCAATTTTTTCTCGAAGCTTCTGTTGTGATTATAACACGCAAGCTCGAATTTGATAAGGTCTTATTTTGTGAGCAGACTCTTGAATTATGTGTAGTCGGACGAGGAGTTCCACGCAGCGTAGGTTGTGGTTTTGCCGATGATAAGTTATACTGTAACCGTAAAGGAGAAACGGATATGGATAATTATATTACTGGTGCAACCATCAAACGCTTGCGTGAAGCAAAGGGAATCACGCAGACTCAGCTTGCCGAGCAGATAGGTGTCAGCGATAAGGCTGTGTCAAAATGGGAAACCGCAAAGGGTCTGCCCGATATTACGCTGATTGAACCGCTTGCAAAGGCTCTCGGAGTTTCGGTTATGGAGCTTATGTCAGGCAATACGGTTATCAATAAAAATATTTCGTCAAATATCCTGCGTTCAAAGTTTTATGTCTGCCCCGTATGCGGTAACGTAATCCGCACAACGGGCGACACGGTTATAAGCTGCTGCGGAATCACTCTGCCGCCGCTTGAGGCTGAAGATGTTGACGATGCACACGAAATAACCGTCGAAAAGGTTGAAGATGAGCATTTCATCACCGTCCGCCATGAAATGACAAAGACTCATTTCATATCGTTTATCGCTTATCTGACATCCGACAGAGTGCAGTTTGTCAAGTTTTATCCCGAAGGCAACGCAGAAACACGCTTACAACTCCGTGGCAGAGGATATTTGTATATCTACTGCAACAAACACGGACTTATGAAAAAGAAGATATAATGCAAAAGCCGTCCGATAATCGGACGGCTTGATTTTTTAACCGCATGCCTTAAGCAATCCCACCGCACCGGCGATAAGTGCAACGGGTAAGAGCAGAATGAATCCGCCGACGAAAATTGCGAGCAGGATGAATGCAGGTACAGCGATTGCGAGCAATATGGTTGCAACGATTTTTGCTGCACCCCAGGTTATCTTGAACGCCAATCCGATGGCTTTGAAGAAAAGCCAGATTGCGAGAATCGAAAATATTATTTCAATCAAAAAAATCACTCCTTATGTTATTATATGTGTCAGGCGGCTTCCTGAGATTCTTTCCAGATGTTGTATGATTCCAGATCATTCTTTATTGTGTCGAGAACGATTTTGAAAACCATCGCATCATCGGCAACACCCAGAACGGGGAAGGTATCAACAATAAAATCCACGGGACTCAGAATATAAATGAGTGCGACTGTAACCGTCACAAGGGAAGAATACGGAATGTTTTTGTAAACTCCGTTGATGGAATCAATCAGCATATCGCATACCGACGGCACATCCACAAACCACTTTTTCAGAAACGATACATTGCCTAATTTCTTGGTGAATGTCAACACACTTGTTGCCAGATTGCGGACCGATTCGTTGTTTTTCAGTATCTTTTCGGCTTTTCTTTTCAGAAATGCAAACATCATTTTAATTGAAAAGCTCTCGGTTTTGAGAGTTACGGGTGCATCTGCATTCTGAAATCCAACCTCGATAATATTATCGGTTTTTACGGCAATAGCATTATTTACGGAATTTGTCATTACTTTCCGCCTCCTTTTTGGTGTTTGTTATCTCTACCCCGATAGTCCGTGCGTATTCAGGATTTTTTGCAAGTTTTTCTGTCAGCCTGATTGCCAGCATTCTCTGTCTTGGACTCATATGCAACACTCCTTTGTGTTTCCTTGACTATATGATAGCTTACCGAAGTACAAAACTGAATTACACTTTGTGCGGAAAACACACCCTGTTTTTTCACAATAAATGCAAAAATGGTGCCCGATTTAATTTCGGACACCGTGCTTTCTTATTCGCCTTTAATTTGATTGTATTTTTCGATATTGATTTTCTTGTCTGCGAGCATCTGCTCAACCCAGAGTTGAAGGGTTTCGACAGTGATTGAAATACGCTCAAGCTCTTTTTGTATGTAAACAAAATCCTTGATTTCTTCATCGTCAATCATACCGTCGGCTGTGATTTCGATAAGTCTTTCCTGACTCTTTTTCATTGAATTGAGAGATGAGAGCATTTCGAGAACAATCTGTGCAAGGTCTTTGACCTTGACTTCGGGCACGTATTTTTCGCCGATGGGACATTCCTTTGAGCAGTAATGGTTGCAGAGAGTCGGATCTCCGTAAATTTCGGCAAGTAACATTACCTCATCGGGAGTTATCGGAAATTTGCCGTTTTCAATTCTTTCAAGACGCTCGGGTTGAATGGGATTATCCATAAGCGATGCCTTGTCACAAACATCGTCTCTTGTCAGGTCATGCTTTTTTCGTGTTTCTTTATATATTGTGTCTGCCATATTAATTCACCTTCATATAATATCGATCTTCTGAAAAAATCAGACGGCTTTCAACTTTTACGGTTTTATGTAATCGGGGAATTCGAGGGCATGTGTTGTTCTGTCGAAAAGTCTGAAATCCAGGCCGTTATCCCACACGATGCAGGGAATACCGAATTTGTTTGCGGTGGTGATAAAATATTCTGCTCTTTCGGAAAGATTTTCAAGATTGATTCTGTCTGTCCAGCCGAATTCGCCAAGCACAACGCCGTAGCCTTTTTTGATTATAATTCTGTATATATCTCTGAGGATTTTATACATTTCATATTTTTCACGTAATGTGAGCCTGTTTTCGCAGTCAAGGAATTCGCTTCTGTGCGCCGTTCCGTAGTAGCAATGAATTGAAACAAGAACATGGGGGTCATCAGGCAGTCTGAGTGCGGAAACGGGTTCGGTTTCGCAGCGTGCCGCATAGGTTGTGATTGAAACAAAACGGCTTTTGTTTTTGCCTCCGCTTTGGCGTATGGCTTTGAGTGCCGCAAAGTTGAGATTATTGACAACCTCATAATGCTCGGGAATACCGCTCCATTCGGTATCGCATCCAACTACTCTCGGCTCGTTCATTGTTTCAAAAATGAGGCGTTCGTCGTAGTCCTTGAAATACTCGCTCACCTGCGACCAGATGGCGGTAATAACCGCTGTTGCGTTTTCTTCGTGCGCTTTGTCGGTAATAAGCCAGAATGTGTCATCGTGATGGATATTTATTATGGCGTACATTTCATACTCGAGAACCCAGTCAACAATCTGCTTTACACGGGCAAGCCACTCGTCGTCAATCACATAATTCTCATCAAGGTGTTGCGCCCAGGTTATCGGAATTCTGACCGTTCTGAAGCCTGCATTTTTTACGGCTTCTATCATTTCTTTGGTTGTATATGGATTGCCCCAATAAGTTTCGCTTTCGGGACCCATTTTTTCGGCTGAACCCATTTCGCAGGCATCAAGAGTGTTGCCGAGATTCCAGCCGTTGCCTAAGTTTTTTGCAAATTCAACGGATTCTGTCTGCGGTGATTCGGGGAAAAATATAGTGTCGACGATATTCGAAAAACAACCGCTGAAAAAAGTAACGACAGCAGTAATGAATGCAATAACTGACTTCATCATAATATCTCTCCGCATAGTTTGTTTACAAGATATATCTTATCAAAAAGCAAATTGAAAATCAAGCGAATGAAGAATTATAAACCTTGAACACTTACGGTTGGTTGGTATTTTGTTATATAAGTAACTTTGTTATTTAGTATTTTGTATATTAGTATTTAGTAGTGTCAGCTTTTCCGATATCGTAATTAACGGTATCGGTTTTTTCGTTATCGGATTTACCGTTGTCGGAAAACCTAACAACGGTGACTTTAACAATTTTTAGAAATTTCTTTCCAGAACACACTGATTGATAAAGCGATTAAAGCAAGTACCCACATTTTCAACACCTCTTAAAATCCGATTTTAGCTTTGGTTTTAGGTTTGCTGTTACCCGATTCTTTTTCTTTGACGGGCGGAGTATCTTTGTCTCCTTCAACTTCTTCGGGTGAAAGCACAAGTGCGATAACACTTGAATGTGTGATAAACATTGTCTGAGCATAGGCATAATCATCAATTTTGTCGTAGAGTCTGCCTGCACTGACCGTACCCGCATAAACGGTACTTGTGCTGTTGGCGACACAGCCGATTGTGTCGATAGCGGGAAGCTCGGCACGGATTGCTTCATCGTCATAATCGTTATCATCTTCTTTGACGATTCTGAAAATCTTGCCGACCTTGAACGGTTTCATACCGAAATAATTCTTGACTCCTGTTATCGTGATAAAAACATTTTCCATAACCTTTTTCCTCTCTTTTTTAAAAAATCCGAACTTCACTTTGGCAATTAACGCATCCTATGTCTATATAATATAATTTTCAATGTCCCAAAAAACGGACTTTAACATGATTTGCCCCCTCGTTAATTGTAAAACTAAACGCAAGTTTTTCTTGATATTTAGCCTTGTAAACTTGCATCGTATAGTGTCAATAAACGTTTCTTTAAACTCATCAAATTACCCCGAAAATTCACTTTTTGTTCGCATTTTGTGCGCTCAAAAGAATTTTGGGCATAAAAAGCACCCGTCAAAAATCTGACGAGTGCTATGTATTGTGTTAGAAATCAAAAAGTGAGAAAACAAGAGAAAACTCCCTCGATAAAATCGAAGGAGTTCGATAAATTGGGATTTACGGAAATATTAATTAATCCCATTCGCTTCCGGTTACTTCTTCAAGATTTACTGCCTTTGTTTCTTTAACCTTAAACAGAATTATTGCAAGTGAAGCGGCAAGGCTCGGCAACGCAAGACCGAGAGATACTGCAGGTATTGATGAATTTCCGAAATAAGTAATAAGGGGTATTCCGACAAGATATGTTACTACATACCCGATACCAAGCGCAAACATCTGCAATGATACGATTGAGGAACGAAGATTTGTGGGAGATGATTCGCTGACCATAAGACTGTTGATATCCGTGCCTGCCCAGAAGCTTCCGATGCAAACACCGCTGAAAAATCCAACAAGATACGGATTCCACGCTCTTTCCGCACCTGCAGAAAAAACAACGAGAGATATAAGGGTTGCTGCTGCCATTGAAACAAGAGATGCTTTTCTGCCGAATTTATCCGAAATAAAACCGTGGCTGAGCTGTATGAGTCCGCTGCCTACAGGGAACATAAACAGAGCCGATGTAACTGCACCGACCGAAACCGCATCGAGAGCAGCTTCAAGCGTTGCAAAAAGTCCCTGCTCAAGATATGCCTGAGCGTAGCCGTATGATATAATTGCCTGATACTGCATGGTGATAAGCACTCCGACAGTACAGAATGCCACGGAGCCGTAAAGCCAGCGGAGCTGTTTATGCTTTGCAACAAATCTGAATGCCGCAACAATTCCGCCCTGCGCAGAAGATGAATTCTTTGAATTCTTTTCGGCTTCTCTTTCTTCGTCTGTCATTCGAAGATATTTAAGGCGTGATTCAATAAATGCATCCGTTTCACGAAGCAACATAAGAGCTATAAATGAAACAACTATACCGAGAAGAGCCGGAACAAGATAAACATTTCTCCATTCGGAGGCATCTGCCATGAGTGTTCTTCTCAAAAGAGGAATAAGCATTAATCCGAGAGTAGAAACACATTTAACAAGCGAAAAGATTTTTGCTCTGTGTTTGGGAGGTGAAGATTCCGTAACGTAAACAACCTGCATATCGTGAGGAACGAAAAATGCAACTATCGTTGAGCCGATAACATAAAGCGCAATGTTGTTTGAAAGGAACACAAAAAATAATCCGATGCCCATTCCCAATGTGTTTATAATAAGAAAAAGCTTTCTGCCGTATCTGTCGGAAAGAGGCTTGTAAAGGAGTGAAAGTCCCTGAAACGGGAATGCAACAATTCCGAGAATATCAAGAATTCCTATAGAGCTTTCACCGTATTTAGCGAGCAAATCCGTTGCGATTTCGGTTTTCATCAGTGTGCTTATCTGTGAAGCAATTTCATCGGTTACATAAACAATGCAAATTATCAGAATAAGATAAAGCAAGTAGCCGCTTCTTTTAGGCTTTGACCTTTCTTTTTCAAGTTTTGCGATTTCTTTTTGAATCTTTGCTTGCTTTTTTTGCAAAGCTTCAGGTGTAACAGTTTTTGTTTTCATTTTCAATCTCCTTCCCATTAAGGTGAATGGAGTAATCCGAACCGTGATTTTCACGGGCTGATTTCCATTCACCTTATCTTAATTCAAGAGACAGCAAGTCCGCATAATCTTCTCCCGAATATTTTAAATAAATTGCTTTTTTGCCTGAAAAATGAAGCGGTGCGGAACATTCGGCAAAGTCTGTCGATTCATTGATGTTTAATGAGGTTATTATATCACCGTTCAAATCAAAATACAAATCAATTCTGCCTTTGCCTCCCCTGACGGTAAGCGTGATTTCTTTGCAATCGCATTCAAAGTATTTGAAGCCTGCAATGCACCCGTCACGCATATTATGAATATACTGGCAAGGTTCATTTTCTCTGTCGGTACCCGTCTGCATAATGCACGGATGTATTTGAGTTTTCTTTTTGTTTTTGAAGAATACGCTTTTCTCTGCTCCTTCTTTTGCAAAAAGGTTGCAGACGATTCCGGCTTCATATCTGCCGAGTCCCAACGGTTTACCGTTAAGACCGCAGGAGGTCATTTCTGCGGACTTGAACAATCCGTTTTCATATCCGAGTTTTTCGGCAACACCTTGTCTGCTGCACTCACGCCAATATGTATGCCTGTGACCGAAAACATAATATTCACCGTTGATATACTCAACAGAACCGTGATTGTTACCCCAATAATTCATAGGATTTTTATTGCCGTTTATACCAATGTCTCCGTTTGAATGAAGCGTACCCGCAAATTTAAAATCTCTGTCGGGATAATCGCTTACGGCATAGGCAAGCTCGTGCGAGAGAACCGAGGAATAAATAAAATAATATTTGTCACCGAATTTTCTGATTGAGCTTGCTTCATAAAACTCATGACCCTCAAAGCCCGTTCCTTTGCTGTTATGGGTTCCGGGGATGAGCTGTTTTACTGTTTTTACCGTCAGCATATCGTTTTCAAGTTCAAGAACCTGATTGCCTTTTGCGCCTTTGACAGGGCTGATTAAATCAATACCAAGTCTCAGGAACCATACATCGGGGCTGAAACCCGAATAAAGATAAATTTTACCGTTATCGTTTATTACTCCGGGGTCAAACGGAAAAAAGTCACCTTTTTCAGTACCGTATAACTTACCGTTCGGATGTTTTACATAACCGTAAAATTCGTATTTCCCCGCGGGCCCGTCACAAACCGCAACGCTGATTGACGGCAAAAAACTCAGCCCGTAAAAAAGATAATATCTTCCGTCATTACCTTTACAAACATCGGGCGCAAACATCCTCATTTTTCCGCTTTTGTTTTTCGGATCCTGATTTTTACGGTAAATAACGCCTTCGTATTTCCAATCCGACAAATCATCAACAGGTGCAGACCAGCACACATAGTCCTTCTCACAAAAATTCTTACCGCCGAATGAATCGTGAGAGCCGAAAATATAGAGTCTGTTTCCGAAAACGTGAGGTTCTCCGTCGGCAATATATTCAAATGATGGCAGGTAAGGATTTGATAATTGATTTTTTATTATAACCATCTCCGAAATATTATCTTGTTCGATAAATTCTTGTTTATCAATCTCATTATAATTCCCTGCGATTATTTTTGCAACTCTTGAATTATGTCACCAAAAGTGATGGTTGTATAAATATATGAGCCGTATTCCGGAGAAAAAGAGTGGATTAGTGTAATTTCATTATGTCTCAAAATTATATTGACTTTTGTCATAATATCCTGAATCAGAGTATGACCAAAGTCAACAAACAGCAAACTTCAATGGTTTTTGTCATAAAAAAGCACCCGTCAAAAATCTGACGAGTGCTATATATTTGGTTAGAAATCAAAAATCAGACCGATTCAAAATCCGAAATCAGACCGATTGAAATCCAAAAATCTGACCGATTGTACTTGCATAATCTGACCGAATGGGTTATACTATATGACAAGAGGTGATTATCCGTGAACAGGAATGAATATAAACCACGCATTATTGATAAGAAAATCAAAGAATATTTATCGGTTTTCGGCGCTGTATGTGTTGAAGGTCCTAAATGGTGCGGAAAGACATGGACTTCGTCATATCACAGCAAAAGTGAAATTATGATTGGTGACCCCGACGGAAACTTTCAGAACAGACGCCTCGCGGAAATGTCGCCTTCTCTTGTTCTTGAAGGTGAAACACCCAGACTTATTGATGAATGGCAGGAGGTTCCTCCGCTTTGGGATGCAGTTCGTCATAAGGTTGATCAGAAAAGTGAAAAAGGTCAGTTTATTCTTACCGGTTCAGCGACTCCTAATCACAAAGGTATTATGCATAGTGGTGCCGGACGTATTGCAAGACTCAGAATGAGACCTATGTCCTTGTATGAATTAGGCAATTCTTCGGGTAAAATATCACTCGAAGATTTATGTGAAGGAAAACTTACACCTGCAATGACAGGCGAAGTTGACCTTCGTAAAATCACTGAATTCATTTACAGAGGCGGATGGCCCGGAAATGCAGATATACCCATTGATAAAGCAGGACTTTTACCAAATGAATATCTCAAAGCAGTAATAGATGATGATGTATATCGTATTGACGGAATCAAACGAGATGTTTCAAAAATGAACTTATTATTGAAATCTCTTGCAAGAAATGAAAGCACAACTGTAACCAATAAAACATTAAAAGCAGATGTTAAAGCAATCGATGATGAAGATATAGACTCCGACACAATTTCAGTTTATCTTGATGTTTTCACAAGGCTGTTCCTTCTTGATAATCAGCCACCGTTTGCTTCAAACATCCGCTCATCGGTACGTCTTAAGCAATCCGAAAAAAGACATTTTGCGGACCCGTCTCTTGCTTGCGCTTTGCTTAAAGCAACTCCTGACAGACTTATAAATGATCTGGAAACTCTCGGATTTTTATTTGAGGCTCTTTGCGAAAGAGATTTGCGCATTTATGCAGATTCCTTTGATGCAAAGCTTTATCATTATCAGGATTATAATAATAGGGAAATTGATGCGGTAATTGAGCTCTCCGACGGAAGATGGAGTGCCTTTGAAATAAAACTTGGTGCAAATCAGATTGACAAAGCGGCTGAAAGTCTTCTCAATCTTAAAAAATCAATCGAGGAAGAAGGCGGTATTGCACCTTCTGTTTTGTGTGTAATCTGCGGTTTATCAAATGCAGCTTATATCCGTGATGACAGTGTTTTTGTTGTCCCGATTACCGCACTTAAAGATTAAATATATTTGATTTCAGGGAACAAATTGTACTTGTTTACAGTAGATTTGTTCCCTGAATTTTTATTGCGGACCTAATAAATTAACCAACAACTTCTGATAAATTTCTTCATTTTGACACGTCCTTCAAATTTAATGATAACACAAAACAAACAGAAACTTTGATTTTTACCCTTTGCGGGTTGATACGGTTGAAAGAATCAATTTAGTGATATGTACTAAATAATTCCCATCCGTTTTGACAAATCAAGCATGTTTACGCAGAAAATATCGGACTGTCCCAATGTCATCATTAACGGGTCGCCTTCGCGGATACGCATAGTGCGGCGGATTTCTTTGGGGATAACGACTCTTCCGAGATCGTCTATTCTTCTGACAATACCTGTGGCTTTCATATAATATCTTTCTCCTTGCAAATTGTAGGGATGCCGGCGCTTTTTGTGTATGAACGCAGGTTGCCACTACATAAAAATTTTTGTTGCCCTGTTATTGTTTGTCAGAATTTGCGGTTTATGCGGAAATTTAATTGCAATTGAACAAAAATCGTTATTTAAACAACCAATGTTGTTTCAAAAATTATCCGTTAAAACTTGTTGCTTATGATTTATGTTCAGGATTTCAAGTGTTCCACGGTACTTTTACATAAATCTTTTGTGTTTTTTGAAGGATTTCATTCTCAAATACTTTTACCTTTTGCTGTTATTAATAAATTCCGAAGCATAATAAAATGGCTTATAAAAGAAAAAGACTGCCTTGACTGAACTGCCCCAAATTGTGCGGACAGTACAAAAAAGACCCTATGGCAGAAATATTTAATTAAGCGACATACTGACTTCGTTTTTCGAGCGGAGTCAGTTTTGTTTTTAATTGGATTCTTTCGTTGTTGTAGAAATGTATGT
>JAZNRJ010000073.1:0-9600 GCA_045590675.1 Acutalibacteraceae bacterium | reverse complement strand
AGATTACTTAAATCTTAGATGACCGCTATACACATACAATATGTTTATATGGGCTGCGCGTTTGTATTAACGCCCCGCTCGGATGCTCCTTAAGTGGAGATGCTGCAGATAGCGAGGTCATTAAGATAGCCCGACGAACATCAAAGTCCGTCGGGCATTTTTTATTAGGGTGAGATTATGAAAGAGCAAACAGTAACCTTTTTCGGCCACAGAGATACCCCAAAAGAAATAGAGCCAGCCTTGCGACTGACTCTGATAGACCTTATTGAAAATAAAAATGCGACTGTGTTTTATGTCGCCAACCACGGCAATTTTGATGCTATGGTGCGCCGTCAGCTTGAGGATTTGTCAAAGATTTATCCAATAAAATATTATGTTGTCCTTGCCTATATGCCAGGCAATAATGACACTCCCGACGAGCACTCAATTCTCCCCGAAGGAATAGAAACCGTTCCCCGCCGCTTCGCCATCAACTACCGCAATAAATGGATGCTCAATAAATCCGATATCGTCATAACCTATGTCACCCATAATTTCGGCGGTGCGTGGGAGTTTAAGAGAATGGCGGAAAAGAGGAATAAAACTATAATTAAAATATCAGGTAATAGGATTAAATAGATGATATGCAGTCTTCCAAGTAACAAATAAAATCATCATATCGATTAATATTGTCTCTCAACTTTCGATGGAAATCTTCATCAATTTGAACAATTCTCCCTTTAATTTCAAGTGAAGTATCACTGTATTTTTTATGCCCCATTGCATTTCTATAAACAGAAATATCATTGTTATATTTTTTATCA
Source organism: Acutalibacteraceae bacterium (assembly GCA_045590675.1). Lineage (GTDB taxonomy): Bacteria > Bacillota > Clostridia > Oscillospirales > Acutalibacteraceae > CAG-177. The sequence continues at coordinate 8,797 of JAZNRJ010000073.1, read as the reverse complement.
AACTCTTTAATATCTGCATACTTACCTGATAAGTCAATTTTATCTTTTTCTACAAGAAGATCAATTACTTTTTTCAATATTTCTAATCGAGAGCGGATAGAAAGAGCATATTTGTGATTGTTGGCAGCGTTATATATGCTATCACTTTCTTTTATCTCTTTAACTGTTTTATCATCAAAAGCCAAAATATTATCCAGAACCGTATTCATTGTCGCTTCTAACTCACTATGATGATCGGACAATTTATCCCACCCAAGTTTAAGCAATTCTTTTATTCGGACTTCAAAATCGCTGGTATTGTCAAGAAAAAATCCTCGCAAGTTGACGATATCTTCAGAACGACGAACAATTTTATGTATCACGCCATAAAGTTTATCTTCAAACAAAGCGTTTTTGCGATCTGCAAAATACACCCCATCTATTAATGGACTTTGTGTTACAAGAGCGTCTACCATATCCTGATACTGTGAAGAATAAAGCAAAACATCTGTAAGGATTGAATTGTTTCTAATAAGTTCAATTATTTTCTCACCGGTATTTCCTGCAGCCAATTTGTAATCCATTAAAATTAAATCGTATGTATTTTCTGTTTTTAATATATTAGGATCAAAATTTGAACCAGTTTCTCGCCTTGGTGTAGTTTTTAAATTATATGTATTTTTTAGATGGTTTGCAACCTTTTTTGACTGCATAGTGTACCAAGTTGTTTCGTCTTCAAACCACAATATTTTAAATTCATTTGTCATTTCTTTAACCTCACAATTAACCCAAACCCATCATGATATGTTTCGTCATAAAAAACATCTCCTCCCATATCACAGGTTAACTGTTTTATATGACAGAGTCCTATGCCAAACCCACGAGCAACTGATGTGTTTGTGGTTGTAGCTCCATATTCAAACATAGTTTCAGGTGATATCCCGTCGTTTAAGCCGATTCCATTATCATAGAAACCAATCAACACATTATCTTTAGTGTTGGTAAATTTGATTGATATTTGATCAGATTGGGCTTTTAAAGAATTGCTGAAAATATTATCAATAATTAATCCTACTGATGCGGAATCAAAAAAACAAAAATATTTAGATTCTGGAGCAACAATTAAACTTTTTATTCCTTTTATAGTAAGCCCAGTTGCCAGATACTCTTTTATAAAAGTTAAAATGTTTTCATTTTTTTCTGCTTTAAGATTTTGACCTCCGTGAATAGCTAAATCAGAAAGCTTATTAATCTTTTGCGTTGACTTTTTAATTTCGCTAATTAAAGAAACAAGTTCAGACACATCCAGATCCTCGGCAATTAGTGTTTCGATTAATTCCAAATTGCCTTTAAGAGCTTCTGATTCAGTAAAGACAGTATGCATACCATTAAGCAGATTTCTGGAATTTGCTTTTGCAGCATTTTTCAAAAAATATATCTGAGTGTCTTTTACTGCCGCTTGCTCTTTTGCAGTATCCAAAGCTCGAGTTTTTTCTTTGTTTTCTTGTTCTAATTCTTGATTTTGTTTTTTTATTGCATCTGTGTGTTTTTTTACTGTTGAAACTAAATCCGAAACAGCCTTGTTTTGTGTTTTTTCTGCTACTTTTTGAAGTTTTGCAATAGATGTTGATAAACCATCAGAGTTTATATTCGAATTTTTAGAAAACAAATCATGATCGTATTCGATAGAGATAATATCATTACGAGAACTGATGTCTGCAAATTCAGAAATAATTTTATCAGCAACTTCTGCAGGAAGTATTTCATCCTCTATGTTTAAAGGGTTGTTCCAATTAATAATATTAACTACATATTTTTCTAAAACCTTCAAAACCTTTTGAAGAAACAGTTCTGAAAGTTTTTCATATGATTCAGTAACAATAAATCCGTGTGCCCTACTAGATGTTTCAATAAATCCTTCGTTATCACCAACAATAGATATTCTACCCATTATTTCTCGAGTACCTAAAAAGCGATTATATCCCTGTGCTTTTCTTTGGTTAATTCCAAAAAAGTCTTCATTTGGTTCTCCATAGGGATTAATTCTAAAACCGTTTTTATAAACAAAGACGGAACCATAATTAACCGGCTCTACACCCATTAATCTTGTAAAATTGTTTTTCGCTGCTCTATTTAAATAAAATAATGAAATATGAATATTGTTAAGAATTCGATATTTGTTGTTTCGCTCTTTAATTTTAAATATTACTTGACCTCTGTCGGTAAGAATTGTTTCTATTGTTTTTCCGTCTTTTGAAACATCTAAAGTAATATTTGTAGTTTTAATATTTAGCTTTTCGAAAACATCATTGATAATGACACCGTTAACTAAATCTCTTGAAGCGACATTTCCCTTGCTTTTTAACTTTTCGTCAACAGCCAATTCATTGGGGGCTGATATTGATATTTCAAATTTATCTATTACATCATCATGAAAATCAGGACTAATTAATTTCATCAAGGATTTTTTCAGATGAATAATAGATTCTCTATCCCATTCTTCTCTTAACTCTGAAATTTCCAGAATAGCACCACTTGTATTTTCAGACGGGAATTTACCAGTATAATAATCTACGGGAATGTCTATAAACTCTTGCTGGTCATCATATTCAAAATTATTCCAATCAATATCGAGAAAATGAGCGTAAGATTCATTCGATTTTTTAGTTATTAATTTGAGCTTTGCTCCCAACCTATCACAGGAGAACCTGCCCACGCCTTTAGCTCCAGCTACATTTCGTTTGAATTCATTTCTATAGTCAGCTTTCTTCCTGTTTTGTTTTTTCTTTTCAGAATAAGCAACAAAAAGCCATTTTTCAATAATATCCGAATAATTCATACCATATCCATCATCAATAATAGAAATTACTGGTTTACCGTTAGAATCTTCATCGAATGAAATACGGACATTATGAGCTTGTGCATCGTAAGAATTTTTTACCAACTCGAAAATAGCTATATATTTGTCACTAATTAAATCTCTGCCAATGATATTTTTTAACCCAGAGCTAACCTTAAATGATAATTGTGTTATGTTATTTTTCATCGTTTAACACCTCTTTTAAAGCTAATCCAATTTGTTCTGCAAACAAGGGCGGAACCGCATTTCCTACTTGAGTGTATCTGGGAACTTCAAGTTTTCTTCGTTTGCCACCAGAAGTGTATTTTCCCTTGAATTGATACCAATCAGGAAAACTTTGTATACGAGCATGTTCTCGCACGGTCAAAATTCGTGGTTCTTCATAATGAACAAGTTCATCTGGAATAGACGTTATTGTAGGAACAAATTTATCTTTGCCTAAAACAGTCACGCCTCTTCGTTTTAATCCGTTAACAACATTATCATTAGGGGTAATACGTTTTCCTCTTTCGGCTTTTTCAATTAGTTCTGTGTGTAATTTTATTATTTCATCGGAATGATTTACAAAACGATGACTATCAACAACACATCCTATTTCAGAAGCATTTTTTTCTCGCATTAATTTTTGATAAGACGATACAACTGGACCGTAAATTCCTGCTTTAAAGTTTTTCGTATCAGGTGAGTTTACCATGCCATGAACTTTTCTTAAATCACTAATTGCATCTTCAGCAAAGATTGGTAATGATAAGTTTTTTGTTTTTAAAAAATTACTTTTATTTTTATAGAGTGTTGAGAATAATTTGTTAGGATCATGATTTTTCATCGCAACCAAAATAAATCTTTTTCTGCTTTGAGGAACACCAAATTCACTCATATCAATTATTCTATATGCTGTTTTGTAACCAGCTCGTCTAAGCGCATTTACCACATAGTTTGAATACTTTTTCTCATTACCATTTTCTTGAGTAAATTTGACAGTAAAGCCCCGAACATTTTCAAAAATTATAGCTTCTGGTTTTATAATTCTAATAAACTTAACGTACGATTTTACAAGTTGGTTTCGCTGATCATTTGATTTTCTTTGTCCAGCCATAGAAAAGCCTTGGCAAGGTGGACCACCTGCAACAAGTTGTATTTTTCCTTCTAAAGTTTTAAGTTGTTCCTGATATCTAGACATTAAAACATTGATGTCATACTCTGATATTGGAAGCCATTCAGGCCAGTCAAAATGAGAGTTATTTTTTATTAGATTGTGACTAAGAGTAGAGAAAGCATCTTTGTTTTTTTCAATAGCAAAAATCCCTTTTAGACCAGCATTATACAGGCCTAGAGAGAGACCACCACAACCAGCAAAAATATCTATATAGTTTATTTGCTTCATAATAACTTTCTCCTTGGTGAAAATAAAACAATAAAAGTAGGTGTTTTTTTGAATAAATCATATTTCGCAAAATACAAAAAAATGAATTTAGACCATGCAATTTTAGCTGTTGAAAAATTAGTAAAATTGGGTTCGATGCCAATTGAATATATAGTGATTACAGAACATTTTTGTTCGGTAGAAGATATTCAAAATGTTTTTCTTAACGGAAAGATTGATAATATTAAACCTATTGCAGAGGCTGGTATTAAGTCAAAAATGGACAGCACTGGTGTTTGGCAGTGCATAAAATTGTCATCTGAAAAAGTAGAAGTTTTAATTTATACAGGTGGTTCATCTGGTGTATTGTATTATTCCGTTTTGTGAAAAAGATTGTTATTTTGACTAATAATGTTTTCTATAAGCAAAACCGTTACACTATTTCCACACTGCTTATACTGTTCCTTTTGCAATACAATATCGGGAAAAGAATATTCTTTTGAAAAACCCATAAGAGCAAGGCATTCTTGAGGTGTAATCTTCCTGATGCCGTAATTATCCTTTATAAACGGAATTCTTTCTCTCCATGTTCCCATATTTGCTTTGAGGGTGAAACATATTCTGTCTTTGCTTGATTGAATGCCGTAATCGGAGAATCGATAAATCTGCTCACTGTCTTTCATTGCTGCATTCAGTTTTTTATATTCGGGAGAATCGACTGAAAGATAATACTTGTCATCTGCTTTTTGCGTTTTGTCGATTATATCGAAGATTCGCTTTTCAAGTTTACACTTTTCAGGAAACTTGAACTTATCACAAGCTTCCTTCGACTTAAAAGCAACAATATAGGTTCTTGTTCTGTGCTGCGGAATCCCGTAATCACAAGCATCTGCAATAAGATATCTTATAAAGTAATCTCGACTTGCGAGCTCATTGTGAATTACATTGAAAGTTTTGCCGTTGTCGTGTTTCGTAAGATTTGCAACATTCTCCAAGAAAATAACAGGCGGTTGCAGTTCGTCTGCGATTCTCATTATTTCAAAGAACAGATTTCCTCTTGCATCCTTGAAACCTTTTTGATTGCCGCAAACGGAGAACGATTGGCACGGGAAACCTGCCGTCAGCACATCAACTTTTTCAAGTGCTTTTGCATCGAGATTTCTTATATCTCCCTCAATAAGTTTTGTGTTCGGGAAATTGTGCCTGTATGTTTTACAAGCATCCTGATCAATTTCGTTTGCCCAAGCGACTTCAAATCCTGCCTGAATAAATCCCAAATCAATACCGCCGATGCCTGCGAATAAACTTCCGATTTTCATATAAATCTTATCTGTAAATTAAGTTTAAGATATGTTTTGCCGTTTTCTTTGTAAAGTGAAGCAAAACCGTGTCTGGTTGTCGAACCTCTTTCATATCTTGTGTTGTTCATCAAATACTCTTTGAAGAAATCTCTGTTGTAAATATGATAAGCAAGAACATTACCTGCAGAAGTTACAACGATATATCCGCCGTTTGCTTCATCGTGACCATCCCAAACAGTTGCGGGAGTCATACCGAGAGCCGCACAGCAAAGCAGTTCTTTGAACTTATATTCATAGAATCCGTTTGCAGGGAAGCCAAGTGGGTTGGATTGTTCAAGAACATTGACAACTTCGCGGCATTTACCGAAACCATCTCTGTAGTGAACAACAAGTGACTCGGCGACGATTTCATGCAAACGGCTGTCGATAAGCATAAGGTTGTTTGCGAAAGTATCACTATTCACTTTAACAAACTTAACCGAAGATGCCTCTGCGAAAATTCGATTCATTCGGTCTCGGATTTTTGTTTTTGTGTCGATTGCATTGATAGAATCGATTTGCTCGTCATCAAGACCTTCGACTTCATAAACAAAGTTTGTTGCACCCGTTGCGTTAATAAGCGTGGGCGCATTGCCTATTTCGGATTTGATGCTGAAACCGCAAACGGGAGAATATCCTGTCTGAATATCGTGAATCTGCATTGTGATATCCGTTTTATCGCTTGAAGGTGCAGCGAGTCTGCCGCAACCGATTTCTTTGAGAAATTCTTCACTCTGCTCTATTGCAAAAGCTCGGTTGCCGCCTTCGGTAATCTTGTCGTAAAGATAATCGGCTTCTTCGCAAAACTGATTTTGCGGATATGATTTGACAAGATTGTTGTTGAAATAAATGTCAATTTTTCTGTCCTGCGAATCAACCGTATATTCATATTTATTATTTTTAATTTCTTCACGAAGTATTTTCAGAATGGGGAAATACATATCATCGATCTGTTCGAGGTTTTCATCAGCGGCATAAATTCTGCCTTGAGCAAGCAAACGAAGAAGAACGTATGCTTCGCTCCATTCGCCTTTATTTCCCGTTATCATTGTCCAACACCTCTTTGATTTTTTTAGCTATGGCTTCAATAACATTAACGGTTACGCTGTTGCCGAATTGATTGTAGAGATGAGTATCGGCAAGCGGAAGAACGAAATCATCGGGAAAGCCTTGAAGTCTTGCCCACTCTCTCGGTGTCATTTTTCGGATACCTTCTTTGTTGATTTCGCCCTTAATATGTGTTGTAGGTGTAAGATCGGTCTGTCTGTTATCAATTACAAGATTTCTTTCTCTGCCCATACCGCCGCACACGATTGCGCCGGCAATATCTTCCCAACCTCTGATTTCATATCCGAAGCCGTTACCTTTAGCGGCATGACGAGCTTTATGGTTTTTAAGTGTCTGAAGATATGTTTCACTCAAATAATATTTTGCCGGAACGGGGTTTTTTTCCATAATATCTTTGAGCACAGTGTCGGGATTTGTAGGCTGCGGGAATCTGAACCAGGTTGAATCTATATCATCTCTGAATGCGACAATATAAATTCTTTCTCTGTTCTGAGGCACGCCGAAATCTTTACTGTTGAGAATCTGATGATGAACGGTGTAACCGAGTTGTCTGAAAGTATCACATATGATTTTGAATGTGCGACCCTTGTCATGAATAACAAGGCCCTTTACGTTTTCACAGAAAATAACTTTCGGCTTATGATGTTCACAGATTCTAGCAACATCGAGGAAAAGGTTACCTCTGCAAAGACCTTTGTAGTTGTCCTCAAAACCTTTTCTCTGACCCGCCATACTGAAAGCCTGACAGGGGAAGCCGGCGAGGCAGATGTCGAACTCTGGAACATCTTTTTCATCAAACACGGTAATATCTCCGGCGATTTCAAAATCATCATTAAAGTTTGCAGAATATGTTTTCTTTGCATTTTCGTCCCATTCACTGACAAAAACGGTTTCAATATTTTTACCGAAAGCTCTGTCGAATCCCAAACGGATACCGCCGATACCGGCAAACAAATCTATGGATTTATAGTTAGGCATATTTCCTTTAACCGCCTTTTCTATTCTGTCGGCACATTTGCCGGGATTTTTCTTTATCTCTTTGCCCCAAAAGCGCAGAACGGTCCAACCGTCAGCTTCAAGCTTTTCGGTAACTTCTTTATCTCTCTGAATATTGCGTTCTATTTTCGGGATCCAAAAATCTTGGTTGGATTTAAAATCCGCTTTTCTTTCTTCCCAATTATATCCGTGCCAAAATTCGCTGTCGCAGAATACTGCAACCTTCTTGCCGATAAAAACAATATCAGGTTTACCGAAAACATTTTTTGCATTCTTACGATACCGTAAGCCTCTTGCCCACAGTTCCTTTCGAAGTGCTTTTTCGATTTTGGAATCTTTATTTTTTATAGCCTGCATATTTTTGCGGCGTTGTTCGGGAGTATGTCTGTCCAAGGCGGAATTCTCCTTATACTTATAGATATTTTATTTTAACATAATATACTATAAAAGGCAATAATCAAAATTAATACGATATAAGATGACAAACAAAAACAAAATCTATCTTGACAATAGAACAAATGTTCTGTATAATGATTGTGTAATTTACAGTAAAGGACAGGATGTTGAATGTATAAGGACGATAATACTTGGCTTGATGCGGACAGGTTGCCGACGATGGAGGAGCTGTCTGAATTTTTCAAAACTCATGATTTTACGACCTTGCAGGTTTACGGTGAAGGTGAGCTTGACCCCGAGGACAATGCCGAAATAGCATATGTAGCTTCGGTTTTTAATGAGAAATGGGACGAGCTTGCAAAGGAAAAGGGGCTGAGAGGTCACATATCCTGCTATGATAAAAATGAAAATCCGCTTATGCTTCTGAGAAACGGTACATCTCAGGTTGTCAGCGAAGCGGTTTACAAGCTGATTTGTGAAAATCCCGACGGTGTGACACAAATCATTGAGCAGTTTTCATCGGCTTTCGGTAACACGGAAAAGGCAGACGAGCTTTTAACCAAAAGCATAGATACCGCTTTGGATACTATGCAGTTTAGTGAGCTTGCGGGAATTGTTCAGAGTGTGCCGGCACACGAGGATTTCAGTCACAAGCAGCAGAATTTTCCTGCGGCGGATTTTGACCGCAAATGGAATCACAGCAGGGCAAAGATTACGGTTGAATCGGTAGATGAAATTGACGAGCAGACCGCCTATGCGGAAGATGTGAGCGAGATTGTTTTTGCTAATGAAAGA
>JAZNRJ010000072.1:0-4718 GCA_045590675.1 Acutalibacteraceae bacterium | reverse complement strand
CATACCAATCATAGAAACAAGAACTGTACCTGCACCCATGAAGATGTAAACATTTTCAACTGAAATGCCGATAGCACCTACTGCTGCAAGGTCAAGAAGAAGAACCATTGCATAACTGGGAACTTTTTCAAAGTCACCGATGTTGTCAAGGGCAATAAGAGCAGCCTTGTCGTCGATACTCGGTGTGTAAGTTGCGTTAAGACCGTTGATAGCACAGGTATAAAGAGTACCAATGGTTTCTTTGAGAACGGATATTACGCAGTAGATAACAATTTTCTGCCATGAAAGGGGCCCCCAGTTCTGGCCACCGATAAACAAAGGTGTAACCCAAAGAGCGATGCAGGCGACTGCATATGGTCCGATAGTTGCAAAAGCCCAAGGCTTGAACTTACCGAAACGTGTTCTTGTTCTGTCAACTATGTAAGCGAAAATTGAGTCGTTGATAAGGTCCCATGCAAGATTAGCAACTGCGAAAGCAGCGATGATTCTTGAGTCGAGACCGAAAACATTGAGCATAAAGTAAGAAAGATAACCTTCAACGTTGAATTTGTTTATTTCAGCTGTAACAAACAGTGTGACAAGTTCTTTTGCGCCTACATATCTTTTACCGTATACGCTGTCACTTGATGTCATAGGCATATAAGAATTTTCAGTTTGAGTCTTCTTTTCTTCTGTTTTCTGAGACATATATATTAAAAATCTCCTTTCTTAATTTCACAAGCAACTATATTATGCATTTTTTTAACAAAACTTGCAATAGTTTACCGGAAACTTTTATAAATAAAAATTCAAAATCCCCGATAAAACGGTTTTTTTAACAGGTGTATATGGATTATTACTCAACCTGAAAAAGCGTAAACCCGTTGGAATAATTACCAAAAAGTCCTTTACTTTTTATTGTTTTAATGTTAGTATTGAAATAGCAACAGCACACTATTATGGAAAGAGGTTTTGTTTATGAAGAAAATGCTTATGTCTGCTATTTCGGTTGTGTTGGTTTTGTGTCTTATGATGCCTTCTGTTTATGCGGCGGAAGACACTCAGACAAGCTACGATTCCGTTATCGATTATGTGAATGAAGCTCAGGCAACTGAGGAAACTGATTCAAAAATCCGGTTTGGCAGAATAGTTAACGGACTTAGTAATTTGGTTATAAACGGTTTCCTCGGCAATGTGCTCAAGCTAATTCTTCCCGATTCAGCAGCGGTCACTGATTATGAGAAATTTGATATTGATGAGTATGATAATTTCTACGAAGGAACCGAAACCTTCATCGATGAGCCGCAGGGTAAAAAGGTGTGGAGTCTGGGTTACGGCAAGGCTTCAGTCCTTCCTTCTGACTTCGGTGAAAAAGAATATGCGAAGGGTGCATATATTCCTTATGTTTTCGGTAACGATATGTATACTGATGAGGATGGTAACAAAGAGGATCTTATGGTAAGGGCTGTTGTTATGAATGACGGCTCGGGCAGAGGTAATGTCGCGTTTATTGCGCTTGATGCAATGGGCTTTGCCAATGCTGATGTACGACTGGTGCGCGAGGGTCTCAAGGATCTTGCAGAGGAATACAACATAGTCAGCATCAACGTTTCCTGCACTCATATACATACGGGTATAGATTCCCAGGGTGTGTGGACAGACCCCATCGGCTGTATAATCAATAATTCCTTCAGCAAGATTACGGGAAAAGTGAAATACGGCGTTGAGCGTTCATTCATCGAGTCTGTTGTTTCGGGTTCAAAGAAGGCTGTTGAGGATGCTCTCTCAGATATGACAGAGGGTAAGATCTACTATTCAAAAATGAATGCTGAGGATTATTTTTTCGACAGAACTGCACCGATTTCGCTTAACCCCAATATTTATAAGCTTGAGTTTATGCCTGCTGACAGCAACAAAACACCGACAATTATCGCAACCTTCGGTTGTCATCCCGAATCTGCAAGCTATGACTGGGCAAGCGCAGATCCCGAAAAGACACTTTCTTTTGATAAAAAATTCTCCCCCGACTTCATCTGGAGTGCCGAAATGGTGATGAATGATGCGGGTTATAACTTCATTTTCCTTCAGGGTAACGTTTCAACGGTCACATCTGCAAGAGGACTGACAGGCGACGGCGTTGATGACTTCCCGGGTAATGCACATTACACATCGGTTCGCTACGGCTATGAAATCGCGTATCTCCTTCTTGGTATGAATATGACCGAAGACGAAAGAATAAAGCTTAACGAAGCAACAGGCGACAGACTTGATGTTGAAAAATACAACGGTCAGGACAGATACACAGTATGGTATGAGGGCCTTGAAACCGTTGCTGCAAAAGAAGTGAAGCCGGTTCTTAACATAAAGCATAAGCAGTTTACCGTGAAGATTGAAAACAACATTATTGTCCTCCTCGGCAAGACCTCTGTTGCTGATAACTTTATTCTCAAAGATAATTTCAGCAGATACTACACTGTTACCGAAGTCGGATACCTCGAAATCGGCGATGAAATGAAGGTTTATATGAGCCCCGGCGAAACTTTCGGCGAGATTGTTTACGGCGGTAAGGGTGCAGACGGCTTTGAGCTTGCTCCCGTGAGAAAATATACGGGCGAAGACATTATCGTTATGGACCTTATGAATGATGCGGCAGGCTATGTTGCAAACCCTGCCAACTTCTGTCTTGCAGGTATTCAGTACAACGAAGAAAATGATGCCTATGACAGCGATACATGGTGTCTTATTTCCTACGGCAAGAATGCCGCAACAGCATTTATCTCAAACTTTTATGAAATTTATGACAGCGTGAGATAAACCTATGAAAAACAAAAACCAACAATATATACTATAGCCACGGCGCATCTTGACACCTCGTGGCTCTGGAAGTTAGAGCAGACAATGATAACAAAAAAGAAATAATGTATGTCGGGCTTATTGCTTGCCGTAAATTGGTTACAGATACAATCAGCAACGACGAAAAAACATTCTCGGTCTTACATCAACAAACGGAGAAAAAACAACTATGGAAATAAGATATATAAAACCCGAGGAAGCAACTGATTATCAAAAAGTTTCAGCAGCTTCGTTTATATGGAAGTTCAATGCTGAAGAGGATACCACAGTTGAAGTACCGGTTCTTGCAGCATTCGAGGAAGATAAGCTCATTGCGGGAGCTGAAATTTTTGATTTCAGAACTAACTACTGCGGAAATTTCCTGAATTCAGTCTTTATAAGCGGTGTCTGCAGTCAGCCCGAGTGCAGAAGAATGGGTGGTGTTCGCGAGATTATGAAAAAAATCGGCGAAACTGCTATTGAAAATGACTGGACATTCGGGTTTCTTCAACCCTTTTCAATTGAATACTACGAAAAATTCGGATATGCAAATCTTAACCGTATGTTTGCAATAAAGGTTCCGTTTGAAAAGCTTAAACATATTCCGCGCAACACCGATGTTGTTCTTTATACAGGTGAACAGTTTGAAGAACTCCGTAAACTTCACGAAAAATGTGCCTTGAAAGAAAATCTGATGTCTCTTCGTGAGGAGAAAAAGCATTTCTGCGATACACCTCTCGAAAGCACCGACTATACGTATATCAGATATGATTCAGACGGAGTTGCAGATGGTTATGTACGTTTTATCGTCGGCAGACCCAATGACCTTATCGTTGAAGAGCTGTTTGTTCTTTCGGTTGAAGCACTTTACGGCTTAATCGGATTTCTGCGGAATTACGACGGTATAGTTAAAAATCTGATTGTCAGAAAGCAGTATCAGGGCAGTGATTTTGCCTGTGTTGCAGACAGAATTGACGGTGTGACATATGAATACAACGGCGGAGCGGCAGGAAGAATCTATAACCTGCAAAAGCTTCTTGAAAACAATACCTATCCCCAAGAATACGGAAAATTCCGTTTGAGGTGTATTGACGAATTTGAGCAGAACAACGGGATTTTCGACGTTGAATATCAGAACGGGAAAGCAGTTGTCACGCGCAAGCCTCAGGTCGATTACGATATATCTCTCACGGCATCAGCCGCCGCAAGGCTTATGCTTGCGGGTGAAGGACATAATTCACAAACCGCCACATACATTGAAGGTGTCGAAATAAAAGGAAATGCAAATGATTTTTTCAGAGCGTTTCCTTACCGTCACACACGTTTTTCTGATAGCAGATGGTCAATTTAATTGCAACGTATAATTTAAGGAGATGCTTAAAATGACAAAAAAATTTGTTTGTGCAATTCTTGTCTGCGTTATAGTTTTATCATTATGCGCACTTCCCGTATCTGCCGCTGAAAAGGGATTCTCAGTTGCGGATACAGTTATAGTATTGTCCGAAAATGCAAGCATCACGGATAGCTATGCCGCAAGCCGCCTTAAATATTATCTTGACGAAATTACAGGCGACGATATTGAAATTGTAAGCGGTGAAACGCAAAAAGAATACAAAATCACATTGCAGGGAATAACGGATGATAACGACGGAAGTTATACCATAACTTCAACCGAAAACGAACTTGTTATTAATGGCTCCGGCAACAAAGGAACGATAAACGGCGTTTACCGCTTTCTTGAAGAATTCTGCGGCTGTCATTGGTATGAATCAGAGGTTATTGTCATTCCAAAAAATGAAAATCTCACCGTACCGAACGGAATAAATATTGAATATACGCCCTTTTTTGAGTACACGGAAACGGATACAAGAAGCTCTGCAGATGCAGAGTTTGCCATTGCAAACGGT
>JAZNRJ010000071.1:0-3247 GCA_045590675.1 Acutalibacteraceae bacterium | reverse complement strand
TATATACTTTTGGCAGAGAAGAAAACTATGCTTTAAAGCTGATTTCCTTTCTTCTTCGTGTTTATGATTATCTTTTTTCACCGAATCTTTATTCCTTCCGAAAAGAATCGGGAGTTAAAAAAGCCGCAGAGGATGTTATGAAAATCAAGGATTTGGATGACAGATATGTCTACAAAGCCGATATAAGTGACTATTTCAACTCGGTTGATGTTGATATTCTTCTTCCGAATTTAAAAAAAGCTTTAAGTGACGATTCCGAATTATATTTGTTTTTTGAAACACTTCTCCGAAATCCGTATGTGCAGTATAACGGTGAATTGCTTGAAGAACGAAAAGGGATTATGGCAGGTGTTCCCGTATCTGCATTTCTTGCAAATTTTTATCTGCGTGAGCTTGATGAATATTTCTTCAGTCGAAATATTCCCTATATCCGATATTCGGATGACATTCTTGTTTTTGCAAAGGATGAATCCGAGCTTGACGAAAGCATCAAGGCTATAAAAAACTGCCTTTTTTCAAAAAAACTCACCATTAATCCCGATAAAGAAACAATAACAAATCCGGGCGAAAAATGGACTTTCCTCGGCTTTTCTTATCACAACGGAATAATTGACATCAATGATGTTTCTTTTGAAAAGCTCAAAGCAAAAATGCGAAGAAAAGCAAGGTCACTTTCTCGCTGGGCAAGCAAGAAGAATCTGCCCGGAGAATATGCGGCAAGAGCTTTTGTAAAACGGTTCAACACAAAGCTTTATGATAATCCCGTTTACAGCGAGCTGACGTGGACACGGTGGTTTTTCCCTGTTATAAACACCGATGAAACTCTGAAAAAGATTGATGAATATATGCAGGAGTGCATCCGTTATCTCGCAACGGGAAAAAGAACAAAATCACGCTATAATTTCAGATACGAGGACATAAAAAATCTCGGCTACAGAAACCTTGTAAATGAATATTATAAATTCAAAAATGCTGATAATGTCTGATTAACAGGGAAAAGAGGATGGAATGGAAAAATTTAAAAAACTGACAATTCTTCATTCAAACGATATGCACGGAGATTTTCTTGCCGAGGAAATTGACAGCAGCCTTGTGGGCGGAGTTTCAATGCTTTCGGGGTATGTCAACAAGGTCAGAGCGGATGCTGAAAACTGCATTTACTGCGTTGCGGGCGATATGTTCAGAGGCTCTGTTATTGACTCGGAATTTCAGGGAGTATCGACAATCGAAATTATGAATATGCTTGCCCCGGATGTTGTGACCGTCGGCAACCACGAGGCGGATTACGGAATTGCACACCTTCTGTTCATTGAGAAATGTGCCAAATTTCCGATTATCAACGCAAACCTTTATATAAAAACAAACGGTGCAAGGCTTTTCAAGCCTCACCATATAGCTGAAATTGACGGAATGAAAATTCTGTTTATCGGCATTCTGACCGAAGAGGTGCTTGCACTTACAAAAAAAGACGGACTTATCGGCACATTTGTTGACATCAACGAAGCTGCCTGCGAGGTCGGAAGAATATGTAACACCTATAATGCCGTTGATGTTGACCTGACCGTTCTTCTTACACACATCGGCTTTGAGGAAGACAAAGAGCTTGCCGCAAGGCTTGACCCTGCGTGGGGTGTGGATATTATCATCGGAGGTCATTCGCATACTTTCATCACCGAGCCCGAGGTTGTAAACGATATTATTATCGTGCAGGTGGGAACGGGCACCGATCAAATCGGAAGATTTGACATAACCGTCAACACCGACGAAAACCGTGTTGACAGCTATAACTGGCAGAGCATTCCCATATGCAAAGAAACCTGCCCGAGAGATGAAGCCCTTGAAAAGATAATTGAATTCTACAAAGGTCAGACTGACAAAAAATACAGCCGCCTTGTTACGAAATTCAAACGCCGGCTTACCCATCCGTCACGCTACCGTGAAACAGAAATCGGCGGACTTTTTGCCGACATACTGTGCGAAAGCCTCGGACTTGATATTATGCTTCTCGGTTCGGGAAGCTTGCGAAGCACAGAACTCGGTCCGATTGTTCTCTTCTCCGATTTTGTCGAGTGCTTTGCGTATGACGATGCAGCCCATATGCTGTCGGTAACGGGTAAACAGTTCAGGCGGATGATTGAATTTATGCTCCGTGATGAGGTCTGGACAGGCTCGCATTGCGAATTTTATCAGCTTTCAAGGGGAATGAGGGTTGTTTATAACCGCAGCACTCATGAATTCAAGGATTTTTCTCTTAACGGGGAACCGATTGATGACAACAAAATCTATAAAATCGGGCTTCAGCATTATCATTTTATAAACTTTGAAAGCTTTTTCTCGGTTTCATATGATGAAATATGCAAAAACGGCAGACCGAGAATTCTTTCAACCTCCTGCAGAGAGATACTTGACGAATATCTTTCCGCACATCAGAATCTTGACCATAAGATTGACGGAAGACTTGTGGTTGAATAAGCTCATTCCGAGCATTTCATAAAAAACATATTCAAAGAGGAGGAAAATGCAATGAAAAAATTATTGGCATTTTTGCTGTCATTGATTTTGCTATTATCTGTTTTCTCGGTGATGACATTTGCGGCGGAGGAAAACGACATATCGAAATTTGAACTCCCTGCACCGAAAGCACCCAATTACTTTGTCTATACCGACGGCAATGCAGGCGAAGGTCATCACGACGATCTGCAAATGATTATGATTGCCGATCCGGAGGTGGCACTTCTTGCGGCGGAGTACGACCGTGACAGCGATGCTTTTTACAAGAAATACGGTCTTTATTCATTTAACATCGTAATGCAGTACGACGTATCGCTGGATGGCGAGGACAATTGGCAACACAACGAGGAATGGGACACCAACTGGTACACAGACGGTATAGGAAACGGCTATCCGTATGTATCCCTACGAAGTGAACTGATGGAGGACTTCGAGTTCTTCTGGCTGACCTACTACGAAGGCCCCGATTCGGGCACCTTCGTTCCTTATAAGCCCGCCATTCTTACCGAGAAGTTTACGGGTGACCGCTACGAGCAAGATATCTATTCCTTCGATGTGGAAAACCACAGCCTGTACATCCGCTGCCGCTATTATATGGAGTGGGAGCCTTTGGTGAAGAACGAGGACGGCGAAGGCCCCGGCGAAAAGCAGTCTAAATTCTCCGATTGGTCGGAAAGCGCTATCTTTGGCAAGAACGGTACGCAGATCACACCCGACGAACCTACTACATACGCAG
>JAZNRJ010000070.1:0-2726 GCA_045590675.1 Acutalibacteraceae bacterium | reverse complement strand
CTGAACCAACATTTGTTACTTTCACGGTAAGAGTGCTTGTATCAAAGCCTTCATTTGCCATTGTGCCTGTGGACTCGGCTGTAAGATTTTTAAAATCGGAAGCACTTGAAATTTTTTGTTGCCACTGATATTTGATGGGTGCTTTTCCGCCGGATACCGAAAATGTGAAGCTTACATAATCACCAAGAGCAGCATCTGTTATGTTAGCAGGCTGAGCAGTAATCGAAAGAGGCTGAGCCGGAATTTCTTTTACATTCAAGGTTATTTCTTCGCTGATGGCTTCTTTGCCCTTCGCATCTGTTATTACACAACGGAATTTTTCGGTGGTTTCTTCGGTCAATGCAAC
Organism: Acutalibacteraceae bacterium; assembly: GCA_045590675.1. Classification (GTDB taxonomy): domain Bacteria; phylum Bacillota; class Clostridia; order Oscillospirales; family Acutalibacteraceae; genus CAG-177. Next base: position 2,380 of record JAZNRJ010000070.1, on the reverse strand, counting down.
TTTCATTGAAGAATTTGTTGCTCCGCTAAAGAAAGGATTGTCTGAAATTTCTGTCCATTTACCGTCTGTTGTTGCTATTTCTCACTGATATGTATAAGGAGCTTTTCCGCCCTCACCCTTAACTGTGAGTGTGACAGAGCCGCCCGCTTCAACAGTCAGGTCTTTTTCTGAAACACTGACAATCAAAGGAACTTCTTTCTCTGTAAATACAAGTGTAGCTTCTTTGGAGATGACTTTGTCGCCATTTGCATCGGTAACAATACAACGAACTTTCTTTTCGCTTGCTGTTGTTATGCCGCTATAGAGTGTGTCTGATGTTTCACCGGAGAAATTGGGGTTATCCGAAATGTTAAACCATGTTTCAAGTCCGCCGGGAGATACTGCCAAAATCTGCCACTGATATTTATAGGGTTTTTTGCCGCCTTCAGCTTTGATGCTTGTTTCTGCTTTTGCACCAAGCTCAACATTTGAGCCCGCAGGCTGAGTTTTTATGGTAAGGGGTTCTGACGCGGGGGTTGTTGATTCGCCCGAGCCTGAACCTGAGCCCGAACCTGAACCTGAGCCTGAACCTGAACCTGAGCCTGAGCCTGAACCCGAATCAGCTCCCATGCTGAATTTGATTCTTTTTGATTCGTTCATCATACGTGTGAGAATCGCTGCCACCTCGGATCTTGTAATACTTGCAAGTGGATTACAGTTGTGAGCGTTATCAACGCCTGTAAGTATACCGGCACGATAGAGCTTATATATACCCGCAGCGTAGGAACCGGTGGAAGGAACATCAGGAATTGAATTGTCCGGAACTACATTTATTGCTTTAAGACCTTCATCAGGAAGTGCTTTGGAAAAAATTTCCATATATCCGGCCCTCAAAGCAAAGTCTGAATAGTTATATTCCTTATCAATAATCCCTTTATCGGTGCAATAAGCCACATATGGCAGATACCAAGGTTCACCGCTCTTAAGGGTTATAGCACCGTCAGTGTAAAGCTGATTCATACATGCTGCCAGTTTAATCGCTTCGGCATATGTAAGATTATCTCCGGGTGCATAGCTTGTTTCGCTCTTGCCGTTTACAAGACCTGATTCCACAGCAATTTTTACATCATTGTAAAACCAGTCAGTTTCTTTCACATCTTCAAATTTCATTTCTGCAGCAAATACTGTTGCCGTCATACTGATGCACATTGTAAGTGCCAGTAATAGTGATAAAATTTTTTTCATTTCAAAAAACTCCTTTTACTTAGTAACTTCCGCCGCCGCCACCGTGAGTTCTGCCCGACGATGACCTATGGCTGCCTGAATTGTTCTTTGGTTTTTCCGTTTTTGTTACTCGGCTGTAAAGGAAAATATCTCTTGATACATCAAGTCGTTTACTGCCGGGCTTTGCATAGTTTGCTGCGTAGTCGTTTTCTACTGCCGTTTTCATCTTTGCAAGTTTTCCGTTCATCATAAACCATGCGATGATAAGAGGAACAAGTATTAAACAACCAATTATAATAAGTAAAGTTTTTGTATCATACTGCTTTTTGTTAAACGGCTCACCGTTTTCTGCCATTTCTAAAAGCTCATCGGCAGTTTCGACAAAGGCTTCCATTGCAAGATAATAGTTGTTATCTTCAAGATGAGGAAGAAGCTGCTTTTTCATATAGGCGATGCCGTTATCGTTGAAAACTGTCAGCCCGTATGCGTGAGTGGTAATATGGTATTCCCTCGGAGTTTCCGAAATATAAAGGAGGATGCCATCATCATTTTCGCCTGCGCCGTATCCTTCATAATCATAAATATCATCAGCTGTTGCCATTGCATCATAACCGGACATTTCGGTTTCGGTTACGATTGCAACCTCGAAATTATATTTCTGACGAACCTCTTCGGCTTTTTCGGTTAATTCTTCAAGCTGGCTTTCACTTAAAATCTCCGCCGTATCTACAATCGGTGGATTTTCAAATTCAGCCGCATAGCAGGGAAGAATAAGGGTTATGCAGATTAAACTTACAAATAACAATGAAATTACTTTTTTCATATCATCACCCCCTTAACCGAGCAGGAAGTAGCCGACAACTGCTGCCACAGCGTAGCATATACCTGCAATTTTGGCGAAATACTTCCACTTTTTACTTTTGTCTACCGGATATTCGCCGACTACCTTACCGGTCTGACCGTTGATTGCGAACTGGTACATCTTATCAAGGTATTTAATGTTCAGCATCCATACAGGAAGGAGTGAATATCTGATTTTACCGTTTTCAAAGTTTATGTTCGTGTGTTCGGGATAAACCGCCATATATGTACCCGTTGTATCATTGAAAGCAGCAACCGTTGAGTTCTGAACTCTCTCATTTGCTCTCCCAATGCTTTCCTCGGCAGATACATCATA
>JAZNRJ010000069.1:0-75387 GCA_045590675.1 Acutalibacteraceae bacterium | reverse complement strand
TCGACGCCGACACTTTTTTTAATTGCCCTAATAGCTCAGTCGGTAGAGCACGCGGCTGTTAACCGCGGTGTCACAGGTTCGAGTCCTGTTTGGGGCGCCAACAAAAAGGAATCATCCATTTGGATGGTTCTTTTTTGTTTTTGTAAGGCAAGTAAATGATGTAAAATATTCTTGATTTATCATTTTAAAGTGATATAATTTATATGTATATTTATTTTAATATTTAATTTAGGAGAAATTGCTATGAAAAAAGTCTCTAAACGCTTATTGGCTACTTTTTTGGCTGTGATTTTGGTGTTCGGTGCAGCGCCACTTGGAGCTTTTGTCGGTATTGAACTGCCGAATTTTGCAAGTGTTTTTGTAAAAAGAGCAGAAGCTGCCACAAACGGTACCTGCGGTGATAATCTTACTTGGACATTTGATGAATCAACAGGTGAGCTCGTAATCAATGGCGCGGGAGAGATGTATAATTGGTCTTATGATGAAAAAGCTCCATGGCATGAATATAGTTTATCAATAAAAGCAGTAACAATCTCTGATAGCGTAACAAGTATAGGCGATTATGCATTCAGCGATTGCTCAAGTCTTGTAGGCATTAATATTCCAAACGGTGTTACAAGCATAGGCGATTCTGCGTTCATCAGATGTACAAGTCTCGCAAGTATAATAATCCCTGACGGCATAACAAGCATTGATGACTATGTATTCTATGAATGCACAAATCTTGCAAGCATAGCAATCCCTGACAGTGTTACAAGGATAGGACGTTTTGCTTTTTATGATTGCGATAGCCTCACAAGCATAATAATTCCTGATAGCGTAACAATCATAGATGGTTATGCGTTCTACTGTTGCACAAATCTTGCAAGCATAAATATTCCAAACGGTGTTATAACCTTAGGCGAATCTGCGTTTGACAGTTGCACAAGTCTTACAAGCATAAATATTCCAAATGGTGTTACAAGCATTGAACGTCAAACGTTCTCCGGATGCACAAGTCTTGCAAGCATAACAATCCCCAATAGCGTAACAAGCATAGGCAACTTTGCGTTCAATAGTTGCAAAAGCCTTACTAGCATAACAATTCCCGACAACGTAACAAGCTTAGGCGAATCTGCGTTCAGCAGTTGCTCAAGTCTTGCAAGCATAACAATCCCCAATAGCGTAACAAGCATAGGTAACTATGCGTTCAGCAGTTGCTCAAGTCTTGCAAGCATAACAATCCCTGACGGAATAACAAATATAGGCTATTCTGCATTTAGTTATACGAAAGTTTATTACAATACCTCTGCCTGGATAAACGATGCTTTTTATATCGGTAATTACTTGTTAGAAGCAAGAGACACGATTTCAGGTGAATGTTCAATAAAACCCGGAACAGTATGTATTGCCGATAATGCGTTCGAGGATTGCTACAACCTCACCGGTATAACAATTCCTGATAGCGTAACAAGTATAGGCGATTCTGCGTTTAGCGGTTGCTTTAGACTTGAAAGCGTAACAATCGGAAACGGTGTAAGAAGCATAGGCGAATCTGCGTTCGGCAGTTGCTCAAGTCTTGCAAGCATAGCAATCCCTGACGGAGTAACAAGCTTGGGCGATTTTGCGTTCGGCGGTTGCACAAGTCTTGCGAGTATAACAATCCCTGACAGCGTAACAAGCATAGGCGAATCTGCGTTCTCCGGATGCACAGGTCTTGCAAGCATAACGCTCTCTGACGGTGTTGCAAGCATAGGCGAATCTGCATTCTGCAGATGCACCAGTCTTACAAGCATAACAATCCCACCGAGTGTTGCAGTTATTAACAACTATACATTTTCTGGTTGTGAAAATCTTACTGATGTTGTCATCTCCAACGGTGTTACAACTATTGGCGCTTATGTCTTTGAAGATTGCGACAAACTTAAAACATTAAACATTCCTGCAAGCGTAACGGATATAAGATACGATGCGTTTGAATATTGTAATAATCTTGAAACTATAAACGTTGATTCTGCAAACAAATCATATTCAAATGATGAATACGGAGTTTTGTTCAACAAAGATAAAACCGTTTTAGTAAAATACCCCAGAGGTAACAGAAGAGAAAGCTACTCAATACCCGACGGTGTTATAGGCATTGATGAATATGCTTTCAGAAGATGCTATTATCTTACGGACTTGCAAATTCCCGACAGCGTTATGTATATTTCGGAGGTTGCGTTTGAAAAATCTACAATATATGAAAATTTGGATAATTGGGAAAACGGTGTTCTTTATATCAGCAATCATTTGATTAAAGCAAATGAATCTCTTAAGGGTGTTTATCAGGTCAGAGAAGGGACAAAATCTATAGCAGCGAATGCTTTTGTTGGTTGTTCAGGTCTCACAGGTGTGATTCTTCCCGAAGGTCTTACAAGCATTGATTGGGGTGCATTCGGTTTTTGTGTGAATCTCAGATGTTTGGTAATACCTTACGGCGTAACCAATATAAGTAAAATGGCGTTCTTTAATTGTGCTGCAATGGAATATATTCATGTTCCCTCAAGTGTAACTTCAATAGGGACAGATTGCATAATTTCTGATTCAATGAAAGCTGAATTGCTTGAAGAATTAAAAACTTATTCCGAAGAGGAATTAACTTCCCTCGGATTTACAAAAGAAAGTGTTGAAGCTTTTTCTTCAACAACCCTCATTTGTTCTGACAGCGCAGATGCATATGCAAAAACCTATGCCGTACAGAATGGAAATGAATTTGCAGTTTGTGACGGTCACGGCGGAGAAATCCCCGATACATCCGAAAGGTTATGGTTATGCAGCGGAATCTGCGGCGAAAATCTGACTTACAAGCTTTATGCTGACGGTGAACTTGTCATCAGCGGCACGGGAGATATGTATGATTGGGATGATGAAACTCCTTGGTACAATTATAAACAATTTATAAAAACGGTTACTGTTGATAACGGTGTTACAAGCATTGGCAGTTATGCATTCACGGAATGCTATTACCTGGAAAAGATAACAATTTCTGATAGCGTAAAAAGCATCGGTGAAATTGCATTTTATTGTTGTTTCAGGCTTGACAGTGTTGCAATTCCGGACAGCGTGATAAACATTGGCGAAAACGCTTTCTTTAACTGCATGGCAATGGAATATATCCATATTCCATCAAGTGTAACAACAATCGGAAACAATGTTATAATGCCCGATGACGATAAAGCGGAAATCAAAACAAGTTTTGATTCCTGTGCTGAAGACGAATTAGTTGAATATGCACAAATAGGCATAACAAAAGAAAGTGTAGCAAACTGGACAACAACAACCCTCATCTGTTCTGACAGTGAAGATGCATATGCAAAAACTTTTGCAGAAGAAAACGGCAATCAGTTTGCAGTCTGTGACGGTCACGAAGGTGAAACTTCTGATTTAATCATAGGCACTTGCGGAGATAATCTTACTTGGACATTTAATGAATCAACAGGTGAGCTCGTTATCAGCGGCACGGGAGATATGTATGATTATAATTCTTTCTCTCCTTGGTCTGATTACAAACAAAGCATAAAAACTGTAACAATTGATGATGGCGTTACAAGCATAGGTGATGATGCATTCTATCAACACGATTGCATTGAAAACATAGCAATCGGTAACAATGTGACACACATAGGAGATCATGCATTTTATATGTCCTGGATTACAAGCATAGAACTCCCTGACAGTTTAGTAAGCATCGGTGATTATGCATTCGCTGTTACAAGCCTCTCAAACGTTACAATCCCCGACAATGTAACAAGCATCGGCAATAACGCATTCTATGAGTGCGACGGTCTTGAAACCGTAACAATCGGTGACAGCGTAACAAGTATTGGCGATTGTGCGTTCCGTTCTTGCAATAAGCTCACAAGTTTAACAATTCCGGCAACGGTAGTAAGCATAGGTGAAAAGGTATTCTATTTTTGTATAAGCCTCACAAGCATAACGGTAGATCTGGCAAACACAGCATATTCAAGTGATGACTATGGCGTTTTGTTCAATAAAGATAAAACAGAATTGATACAATACCCCACCGGAAATACAAGAACAGAGTATGTAATTCCTGACGGTGTAACAATTATAGGCGATGATGCTTTCGATTATTGCCGTAAACTCACAAGCATAACAATTCCCGATGGAGTTACAAGCATCGGCACCGGTGCATTTAGTGAATGCGCAAATCTTGAATGCATAAAACTGCCTGACAGCCTGAAAAAAATCGGGGATGGAGCATTTTCGGCGTGCCGTAAACTCAGAAACGTAATAATTCCTGAAAGTGTAACAAGCATAGGCAGGATGGCATTCTATTCTTGTGTTGCATTGGATTATATCCATATCCCGTCAGGTGTGACGATAATAGCAGAAACCATTATATCATCAGATGCAGAAAAAGCAGGACTTATTGAGCGAATCAGAGAGATGTTAGATACCTCTGATGAAGAGGATTTGGCTTATTTTGCCGAAATGGGTATAACAAAGGAAATGGCTGAAAACTATTTACCCACAACCGTTGTTTGTTCCGACAGTGAAAACAGCGCCGCAAAAACTTTTGCAGAAGAAAACGGTAACGAATTTGCTGTTTGCGACGGACACGGCGATGCAGAAACTCCCGAAGAGCCTTCAACAAAGCCCGAAGAGCCTACAACAAAACCCGAAGAGCCTTCGACACAGCCTGAAGAACCTTCAACAAAACCGTCAGAGCCTAAGCCTGACGATAAGGTTGTTATTAAGCCTTCGGTTGATGAAATCAAGTACGGCGATGCGATTGTTCTTCACGTTGACCCGGCGATGATTCCTGACGGCGGTTATGTTGAATGGAACGCATCGAACGAGAGTTTCACATATGAGGTTTCGGATAACGGCAAAGCCTGTAAAGCAAAGCCTGCACAGAGCGGTGAAACCGTATTTACAGCAACAATCTATGATGCAGAGGGCAACGCAGTTGGCTATGACACCCAGATACTGACCGCAAAAGCAGGTTTCTTCCAGAAGATAATCGCTTTCTTCAAAAGTCTTTTCGGTCTGAACAAGATTTACGACGAGATTTTGTGATTTTAGCCAAACTCGATATTAAACAGAATTAATCAATTTATTATCAGCATCGCTTCCGAAGCGGTGCTGATATTTTTATTAACAATAATTTGTTAACAAGAATAATATTGCGCCTTGAAATTTAATGTGATAATATATAAACATAATTCAGCATATCATCAGGCAAAGGAGGGCAAGAAAAATGAAAAATGTTTACATTATTCAGGTTAATAACAGCCTTTCATCTTCCGTGTTTTTGCCGTATTCGGCGGGTTCGCTTGCCGCATATGCTTTTAAACACTCAGAGATAAAACGCAGTTTCAGTCTGGCTGAATTTATATTTTTAAAACAGCCTATCGAAGAGGTTGCAGGAGAAATAGAATCACCTGCTGTTGCTGCTTTTTCAAGCTATATGTGGAACATTGAGTATAACCTTGCTCTTGCCGAAAGAATAAAAAACGAATGGCCTGAATGTGTTATTGTTTTTGGCGGGCCGCAAATTCCTGACACTATCGAATATCTTGAAGAATATCCGTTTATAGATGTTCTTATTAACGGAGAAGGCGAGCTTCCTTTTTATAATATCCTTAAAAATCTTGCTGAAAATAAACCGTTTGATGAGATTTCTAATATAGCTTTCAGGAACGGTGATGAGTTGATTAAAACCCCAAAAGCAGCTCCGTTCAGCCTTGAGGGTTTGCCGTCACCTTATGAAGCAGGTCTTTTTGACGGTATTATTAATAATCCTAAATACAAGAATCTTTGCTTGAATGCCATTGTTGAAACTAACCGCGGATGTCCCTACGGATGCATTTATTGCTATTGGGCAAGAAGCGGCGCTGATTTCAGAAAATTTGATATTGAAAGAGTTAAAAGAGATATTGAATGGGTGGCAAAGAACAAAATTGAATACTGTATTTGCGCCGATGCCAACTTCGGCATTCTTGAAAGAGATGAAAGCATAGCAGATTTTGTTATTGAAACCAGCAAAAAATACGGCTATCCGAAGGTGTTTGAAACCGCAACGGACAAAAACAAAACCGATTTAAATTTCAGAATCAACAAAAAATTTGAAGAAGCTAACCTTAACAGAGGGGTATCTGTTGCTGTTCAAAGTATGTCTGAAGAAGTTTTGAAAAATATAGGCCGAAAAAATATGTCTTTTGAAAAACTTTCACAGGAGCTGGCTAAATACAGAAAGAACAGTATTGATACCTACACCGAGATAATCATCGGTTTGCCCGGTGAAACGCTTGAAAGCTTTTGCAGAGGCCTGTTTGAAGTTGTTGAAGCCGGCCAGCATTATTCAATCAGCGTTTATCACTGTGAAGTTTTTCCGAATACACCTATTTATTCAAAAGAAATAAGAGAAAAATATAAAATCAAAACAGTTACATCGCAGCTTTGCCAGGTTCATTCCGTTGTTAAAAAGAATCACGAGTTTTCGTCACGTTCTCAGATAATTGTTGAAACAAGTACAATGAGTTCGGCTGAATGGTATAAAGCACAAAGAATTTCAATATGTATGCAGGCTTTTCACAGTATGGGGCTTTTGAGGTTTTTTGCTGTATATCTGCGCAAAGCAAAAAACGTTTCATATTATGATTTTTATATAAATCTTTACCGCTGGATTGAAAGTGAAAGCGTTACAGTCAAAAGACTTCTTGATAAAACCACCCAAACCTTTCAACCGTTTTTGGAAGGAAAGAGCAACCTTTATTTTACAGACAGCCGTTTCGGCGATATTTATTGGCATTTCAGCGAAGGCTTATTTTTACAGTGCGTTGCGGAGTGTGATGAGTTTTTTGCTGAAGTTAAAAATTATCTCATACAATATTTTGATGACATAAAACTTTTTGAAGATTTGCTTAATTATCAGAAAGAAATTGTGTCTTTGCCGTCAAAAGAAGCAAGAGTAATTGAAACAAAGTATGATTGGAGTAAATATTACAGCTTGATTTTTGATAACACCGTAACACTTCCCGAAGAAAAAACAACGAAGCTCAAAATTGAGGCTTCGGAATCGGATAATTGGGTTGACTATGCACGAGAGGTTGTTTGGTACGGCAAAAGAAACGGCAAAACTGTTAATAAAACGGAATATGTCTAAAAATCTCGGTTTATTCAGAAATATGTCAATATATTTTTTAAGAGCTCGCTTTGGCGGGCTCTTTTTTCGGCTATATGCATAAATTGAACGGATATTTTATGGTGCATTTGCTTAATATATTAAAACTCTTGCAAAATTCTTAAATATAGTTTATAATAGTAAAGCAATAAATTCCTGAAGCAGTATAACTGCAACGGGGAATAAACACAGGAGGCATATTATGAAGAAAAAATTAGCAGTTATTCTTTCGGCAGTTCTTGTTTTTGCAATGCTCTTTTTAACAGCTTGCGGTGACAAGCCCGAACAGGACGGCACAACTACAGCTCCCGCAAACGATGCAGTTGCAGGTGACCTTTCCTCAATCAAAATTAATGTTGGCACAGGCGGTTCAACCGGTACATACTACGGTTTCTGCAACGTTATTTCCTCCCTTCTTAAAGAAAAGACCGGTGCTCAGCTTATGATTCAGTCATCCGGTGCTTCAAAAGCAAACATCCTTGACATTGATGACGGTATTGTTGATATGGCTATTGTTCAGAACGACGTTATGGACTATGCTTATAACGGAACATCGCTCTTTGCTGATGTTGGCGCTATCAAAAGCTTCTCAACTCTCGGTGCAGCTTATGCTGAAGTTTGCCAGATAGTTGCAAGAGCTGATTCCGGCATCAAGACAGTTGCAGACCTCAAGGGCAAAAAAGTTTCAGTTGGCGACAGCGGCAGCGGCGTTGAATTCAATGCTCAGCAGATTCTTGGCGCTTATGATGTTACTTTTGAAGATATCGACAAGCAGAACCTTTCCTTCCAGGCATCGGCTGATGCTCTTAAGGACGGCAAGATTGATGCTTTCTTCTGCACAGCAGGCGCACCCACAGTTGCTATTACAGACCTTTCAACAACAACAGGTATTGTTCTTGTTGAAATTGATGCAGAACACCTTGCAAAGCTTCAGGCTGACTACGGTTTCTATGCTGAATACACTGTTCCTGCCGGAACATACAATGGCGTTGACGCTGACGCAAAAACAGTTGCTGTTAAGGCAACCTTCATCGTAAGCAACGATCTTGACGAAGAGACCGTTTATCAGCTTACAAAGGCTATTTATGAGAACAAAGATGAATATTCACATGACAAGGCAAAGGAAATGAGCCTTGAATATGCAGTTTCAAGCATCTCTGTTCCCTTCCATCCCGGTGCAGAAAGATACTTTAAAGAGGTTGGCGCAATCAGCTGATGAGCTTTCAGCCCTCGGCTAACTTCAAAAAAAGGTTAATCGCAGCAGCCGTTCTAATGGTAATCATTACAGCGGCTGCTTTCATTATAAAAGGCTTATCGGCAGAATATTTGGTTTTATATGATTCAGATACCGGGGAGAGATATATTACCGATAAAGCTGAGGACGGGCTTATGTTTTCGGTTGAGTTTATTCATTCGGTTAACCAAACGCCCGTGAAAGATACTTATATAATTGAAAATGGCGAAATCAGAGCATATTCTACGCTTTACCGCTCATTTGGTGCAGGTGTTCAGACTGCACTTGAGGGGAACCAGAAAATGACCTATGATGAAGATGGCAATATGATTATAACGGGTTTTGACATTACCTATGACCCGTTGAGATATATAGTCGGCACGGTATCCGACCACATTCTTACTTTTGACGGTGAAGAAATAAGCCTTAGAAATATGTGCGGCAGAAATGCAAAGGTTGTTTTTGAAATCGTCACTCCCTTTGAAATTCTGACGAAAGGATTGTTGTAATTAATGTCAGATGTAAACACAAAACCGATTACTATGGAAGCTGATGAAGAAGCAGTTGACGTGGACAAAATTATGGCGGAGTTTGATAAGGAATCCAACACACGCCACTTTTCGGGTGTATTTCAGAAAATAATCAAAGGTGCTATGATTCTTTTCTCCCTCTATGTTATGTTCGACGGTTGGACAGGAACAATGGAAGAAAGACAGAAAATGGCATGGTTTATCGGTATAATTGTTTTTATAGCCTTTATTATTTATCCTGTTCGCAAAAAAGAAGAAAAAAAGCTGAATCACGTTCCCTTTTATGATTGGATTTTTGCCGCTTTGGGAGCAGGTTCGTTTTTCTATTACGCAATAAATTGCCAGGCAATCGTTGACAGAGCATCAAGAATCACCGAATTTGATATCGCAGTTGCAATTGTCGGCACGGTGCTTTTGTTTGAGGCATGCCGCAGAGTTGTTGGCTTGCCCATTGTCTGCGTTTCAGCAGCATTTATTGCATATGCATTTATTGTTGTTGACAGAAACCCGTTAAGAATAATAATGTATAAGCTCTTCTATACAACAGAGGGCATTGCAGGCACACCTCTTAACGTTTGCGCATCATTTATTGTTTTGTTTATCATTTTTGCATCGTTCCTTGAGCAATCGGGAATCGGCGCATTCTTCGTTGACCTTGCAAACTCAATTGCAGGTAAATCAACCGGCGGACCTGCAAAGGTTGCTGTTATTTCCAGCGCAATGGAAGGTATGTATTCGGGTTCATCGGTTGCCAATACCGTTGGCAGCGGCTCAGTTACAATCCCCACAATGAAGCGTTGCGGCTATAAGCCTGAATTTGCAGCGGCTGTTGAAGCAGCGGCATCAACCGGCGGTCAGATTATGCCTCCCATTATGGGTGCGGCAGCTTTCCTTATGACCGAATATACAGGTTTGCCTTATTCACAGATTGCTATTGCAGCAATTCTTCCTGCTGTTCTTTACTTCACAGGCATCTTTATGATGATTCACTTTGAAGCAAAGAAGCTTGGCCTCAAGGGTCTTCCCAAGGAAGCAATCCCCAATTTCTTTAAACTTCTTATAACAAAAGGTTATCTTCTTTTGCCTGTTGTTGCCCTTGTTATAGCAATGAATTATTTTTCACCTGCAAAAGCTGCAATCCTTGCAATTCTTGTTGCTATCGGGGTTAAGCTTGTTGAAGGTGCTGTTAAATCAATCGCACACAAGAAACTTGAGTTTGAAGTTGAGCTCTATCTTCAGTCATTGGCAAACGGAACAAAGAACGCAATCGGCGTTGCCCTTGCCTGTGCTGTTGCCGGATGTATTTCGGCTATGGTGCAGCAGACAGGTCTTGCTAATGTGCTTTCTTCGCTTGTTCAGTCTGCATCACAGATTCATCCCATTCTTGCTCTTGGACTTACAATGATTATGTGCATTGTTCTTGGAATGGGTGTTCCCACCACGGCAAACTATGTTATTATGGCATCAATGGTTGCTCCCATTCTTATGAGAAGCCTGAGCATTCCCGTTCTTGCTGCCCATATGTTTGTTTTCTATTTCGGAATTGTTGCTGATATTACTCCTCCCGTTGCTCTTGCGGCATATGCAGGCTCGGCAATTGCAAAATCAAATCCGATGAAAACCGGCGTTACTGCAACCAGACTTGCGATTACAGCTTTTATCGTTCCTTATATCTTTGCTTTCAGCCCCGAGATGCTTATTATCGGTTCTGATAAGCCTTGGTATGAGATAGTTCTTCTTGTTATTACTGCTGTTGCCGGTATTTTCATCATTTCCGCAGGAATGGAAGGCTATCTTCTTAAAGAAATGCCTTGGTGGGAGAGAATAATGGCTCTTGCAGGCGGCTTATGTATGGTTATCCCCGGCATTGTAACCGACGCTGTCGGCGTTGCTCTTATAGCATTGCTGATTGTGATTCAAAAATTCACCGGTAAAAAGAAAGAAAAGGTAGCAGCCTGACTTCCAAAAAACAAATAACTGAATAAATAATAATTGGCTTGAGCAGAAAAACTGTCCAAGCCAATTTTGTTATTTTATGTGTTAATTGCCTGATTTTAAATTTCTTCTCCAGTGGAACAAATACTGTTGCGCGATGCCTTGAAAACCGTTTATGCATTCGGGCAAGCCGTCGGGATAAAGCTCTGCCATTATGCGTTTGACCCAAACGTCAATCGGAAAAGCATCAACTTTTCCGAAACCGTAAAGAAGGGTGCATTGAGCAACTTTTTCGCCTACGCCTTTAATCTTAATCAGTTCATCTCTGCCTACTTCAAGAGAAGATGAACGGATTTTTTCAAAATCGACCTCGCCCGAAGTAACCTTTTGAGCGGCATCAACGATATATTTTGCCCTGAAGCCTGCTCTGAGAGGTGCAAGAGCTTCAATGCCTGCAGAAGCAATTTTTTCGGCAGAGGGAAAAGCATAATCGCCGTTTCCGAGCGGCTCACCGAGAGATTGGCACAAGCGGTCGATGATTCCTTTTATGCGGGGAATGTTATTGTTTTGAGATATTATAAAGGAGCAAAGAGCTTCCCATGAGTCCTGATGAAGAATGCGGATTCCGTAATATTCTTTTACTGCCTCAGAAAGGTTAAAGTCGTCAGAAAATCTTTTGCAGAGAGCGGAATAATCTCTTTCCAAGTCAAAATAAGGCTTCCATATAATCTCAAAATCCTCTGAAGAGGTGTTTTTTAATGTGACGGAATCGTGTGTTTGAACAAGTGTAAGAGCTTTGCCGAAAGCTACACCGTGCCAACAGCCGGGAAAGGTTTCTTTCCACCTGAAAGCCTGGCCGCAGTCAAGGGAGAGGGCGGCATCAAAACAGTTTCTGGGGATAACAATATCATTTTTATCCATAATAAAAGCGGACATTTTCTACACTCCAATTTGTAATATTTCACTAAAAAAATATTGAAAATCAAGTGAAAATTTTCGATGTTTTTCGTCAAAATGTAAAGACTATATAACCTAAAGTATATTGCTTTTTAGAAAAATAAAAGTTATTCACCTTCAAAATCGGTGATAAATCTGAGATTTGGGGGGCGGTTTTCCACTTTTTCCACACGGTTTTCCACTTTTTTGGTGGAAAAGTATATTATACAGAATGTATAAAAATCTTTGCAAGTTTTGCAAATTAGGGGAGTATAAACACATATTGCTATGTCAAGAATAAAAGGGAAAAGAGCTTGAAAGGGGAAGAGTTTTTGATAAAAGGAGTAAACAGGCAGGTTGTTGAAGTTACACAGACTCAATGTGAGTATTTTGAAAAGGTTTTGTTCTTTATCAAGCCTGAATTTTCAGCCGTCAGCGAGGGAGATTTAAGAGAAAGAGCAAGCGTAATTGCTCAAAGCGCAGGTATACCGCCGGCTTCAAGAATTAAAAAAAGCAAAATCAAGTCTGCATTGACTATAGGAGCGGCGGCCTGTGCCGGGGCAGCAGTCAGCAGCGGCATTTTTTTGGCAACATCATTTTTGGGTTGAGCTTTTGCAAAAATCCCTCATAACACATTCGCCGCATCTGGGCCTGCCTGAAATGCAGGTGTCTCTGCCGTGCAAAACGCATCGGTGACAAAAATCGTTGCTCTCTTCCGGCGGCAAAATATCGCGGAGCTTCATTTCGACCTTAAACGGATCTTTAGTGTTCACAAGGCCAAGCAGGTTTGAGATTCTGATAAGATGAGTGTCGGCAACAACTGCAGGCTGACCGTAAACATCGCCCATAATAAGGTTGGCGGTTTTTCTGCCGACTCCGGGCAAAGAGGTAAGGTCTTCAATTGTTGAGGGCACTTCGGAATTGTAATCGCTAATCATTTTTTTGCACATTCCGATTATATCTCTTGCTTTTGCTCTGAAAAATCCGCAAGAATGGATAATATTTTCAATATCTGCAACATCAGCGTTGGCGAAGTCTGCAACTGTTTTATATTTTTCAAAAAGAGCAGGAGTTACAAGGTTAACTCTTGCATCTGTGCACTGAGCTGAAAGTCGGGTTGCAATTATCAGCTGAAGAGGATTTTCAGCATTTAAAGAGCATAAAGAATCGGGATATTTTTCTTTGAGAGCTTTTACTGCGAGAAGGGCTCTCTTTTTTTCTGTCATAAAACCATCTCCTTTTTGCATCACAAAACCAATTATATATTAAAAACGGGTAAAAATAAATATTTTTTTAAAGCGAATGTTAATTTTTTATACATACAAATAAAAACAGTTGATTTTAATGCAGTTTTATGATACTATTAACTGTAATAAAAAATGGGAGGATAATTTTTTATGAAAAATAAACATAGCACATTTTTGTGCATTCTTATGTGCGTTGTTTTGATTGCTTCAGTTTTTTCGGCTTGCAGCGTTAAGCCTAATAATGAAGAAAATTCAACCAATGCAATTGAAAATTCAACATGGGGTGAAATTTCTGACAACACAGCCAATCTTCCTCAGATGATTATAACAGGGGCAGATCTCGGTGAGCTTGTTGAAGGTGCCCTTGGCGAAGATTATAAGGATTTCAAAGATGATAACCTTAACAGCCTTGACAAGGATCAGCAGCAGGCGGTTATTGACTATGCTGAAGATAAAGGTTACATAGTTGAAGAAGATGAAGACGGCAAAACCGTTATCAAAGTTCCCGTTGAAGAAGTTCCTGAAGAAGAAATAAACAATATTCTTACTCAGGCTTCTGTTCAGGACCCCAGCAACCTTACACCGGAAGAATCAGAAAAGGTTTCAGAGCTTCTTGAAGAAAACAGCATTAAAGTAACTCAGAACGATAAGGGCGAAACAGATTTTGTTAAGCCTGTATACACAACAAAACCGGTAAGCACAAAGCCCGTTGCAACAAAGCCTGTTGTAACAGAGATTCAGACAAAAGAACCTATCGTAACCGATAAGGGCGGCGAGATTGTTGTTCCCACAAGGGAAGCTCCCACATATATTTATGTTAAGCCTTCGTCGGGTAACGTTGCTCCGGCAGGAACAACTCTTGTTCAGACTGACCTTATTTCTTCAGGCTGGCTTCAGAGCTATGCAGTTCCCCGCTCGGAAACAGCTTCCGGAGCAAGCGGCAACGGAACAACGGTTTTCGCGGCTAATGCAGTAACTCCCGACGGCGGAGTTGTTTCGGTTGGCACAAGTATTCTTAAAACAACAACAGGTGCTGACGGCTTCTCAGCTATTATTGCTAAATATAACAATAAGGGCGAGATGGTTTGGAAAGACAGAATTACTGCAGACAGAAGCACGACTTTTGATGCGGTTGCAGTTCTTACAGACGGAAGCATTGTTGCTTGCGGCTATACAATCGGCGCAGAGCTCGAACCTTCAATTTACAAAGCTAAGAATACTGTTGAAGCTATTATGGTAAAATACAGCCCCAACGGTCAAAAGGTTTGGGACAATCCTTCAGTTTCTAACGATTATGGCATAAAAATCATCGGTGGTTCCGGCGACGAAGAAATCCATACTGCTGAACCTACAGCAGACGGCGGATTTATTATCGGCGGTAAAACAACATCAGCCGACGGTGATTTCAGAGATACAGGTTCAGCCAAAATCAAGGCATTTACTGCAAAGTGTGATGCAAACGGCAATATCAAGTGGAAGTCAACTCTTGGCGGTGAAAAGCATTCATCGGTTGAAGATATAGCAATTGACAAAAGCGGAAACATTTTTGTTGTAATTGACGTTAGAACAGGTACTGACGATTACGCAAAATATGAAGGCGCCAAAAACGGTAAGTTTGCAACTCTTGTTCGTAAGCTTGATGCAAACGGCAAAGAAATCTGGAGCAAATTCTATCTTGAAAGCGGCAATACACAGCTTTTCAGCGTTGTTGCTACCAACGATGGAGGTTGCGTTGTTGCCGGTCAGTATTCGGTTTCCAAAGAGGGTAACGGATATTCATTCGGCGATATTTACAACGGCGGTAATGCCGGCACATATGACGGAATCGTTGTTAAACTTGCTTCAGACGGTTCACAGAGATGGGTCAGACCTATAATCGGTTTCAAAACCGAAGTAATTACCGGAATCGTTAAGATCCCGGGAGGTTTTGCTGTTGCCGGTTACACAACCTCAACCAACAGAGATTTTGAGGGCCTTGTTGCAAAGGGTGAATATGATTCATTCATATATGCAATCTCAGAATACGGTGCCCTCCAGACAATGTCAAGCTTTGGCGGCAGCGGTGCAGACAGAATTCTTTCAATCGCTTCTGACGGCGGTTCAACCGTTCACGTTTGCGGCTCAAGCGCTTCAAATGACGGTTTCTTTGCTTCAAGCCCCGTCAAAGGTGTAGACGGCTCACTTGTTGCGTTTGAATATGAACACAAGCTCAGCTGATAAGTTTTGATTAAATATCAGGAATATAAGCTTGCACGGTTTTCCGTGCAAGCTTTTTTTATTCAGAATAATCCGTCAGAGTTTACATAAAAAAGAGCAAAATTAAGTATTTTTCTATTGAAATAATATTAATAATATGTTAATATTTTTATTATAATAAGCGGATGGTTTTTATCCGTAAAATGTTTAAGGAGCGTGTATGTCTATGAGAAAGGCATTTAAAAAAGCTATGAGCTTAATCCTTTGTGCCGCACTTCTTATTTCAACAGCAGCTATCGGTGCTTCGGCAGACGATGCAGAAGCTGACTGTGTTGGAGATTGCGGCCATTCGCCGGTTGTTATTCTTCCCGGTATTAACCATTCACCTACATATGTTTACGATGAAAACGATGAACCCGTGCTTGACAGCAACGGCAGCCACGTTGGCGGAACACTTCTGATGATTAACCTTGACGATGTTCTTTCGGATTGCCTTGCAAAGGTTATTGTTTCGCTTCTTGCAACAATTGTAACTCAGACAAGCATTGGTATGTATGATGTTGCTTATGATGCAGCTTGCACAGCTTTCTCATATCAGAAAGTTGACGATGAAGGCAATCACGTAGAAAACCTTAAAACTCAGAGATTTTATTCACTTGCTGAAATGAGCGAAGATGATCTTGATTGGGCTTACAGAATGGTTCCTATGAAGCCTCTTGTTGACGAAATCGGCGAAGATCACGTTTATTTCTACACATTCAATCTGGTTGGCGACCCAATGAAGGCTGCTGATGATTTAGATGCTTACATTGACCTTGTTCGCGAACGCACAGGTCATGACAAAGTAACTCTTCTTCCCGTAAGCCTTGGCGGAACAATCCTCACATCTTATCTTGATGCTTACGGCCACGATAAGGTTGATTCAATTGTTAACGCAGTTGCCTGCCTTAACGGCACTGATATTGTTGCCGATATGCTTGCAAGAGAGTGGAATCTTAAGGATGAATATTTCTATCACGAATATCTTGCAAATGTTCTTGAGGTAAATGCAGATTCGGCAGCACTTGGTTATCTTATCAATACAGTTCTTCATATCATCCCTTCACAGGGTGTTGATGATCTTCTTTCGGGCGCAATCAGCGGTGTTCTTGACACAATAATGATTAACTGCCCGCAGATTTGGGCTATGATTCCTTCTTACAGATACGATGCACTTGCAGAAAGATATCTCACAGAAAAGCCCGTTCTTAAGGCAAAGACGGACAGATTCCAGCAGGCAAGACTTAATCTTTGTGATAACATTCTTGCTGCTGTTGAAGACGGCGTTAGAGTTAACTTCATTTCAGGTTCAAACCTTAATTTCTCAGACGGTGAATACAACTTCTTCGGCATTGTTGCATCTAACGGCACTGTAAACTCTGACGGTATCATCAATCTTTCGTCAACAACTCTCGGTGCTAACGGTGCAATCCCCGGCAAAACTCTTCCCGATAATTATAAACAGGCCTACACAAATCCCGAATACCCCGATTACAGCTATATTTCGCCTGACAGAACAATTGATGCATCAACAGCTCTTCTTCCTGATAACACATGGATTTTCCTTGATCAGCATCACGAAGTAGGCAACAATGATGTTGTTCTCAACCTTGCAAAGGCAATTATTCTTGGCGATGTTACAAACGTCCACGATAATCCCGAGGTTTATCCCCAGTATAACTATACCTGTACCACAAAATATATCCGCCGTTGGAGAATTCCTGATGCGCAGACTGTTCTTGAAACATACGATAACCTCAGCCCTGAAGACAGAGCAGAGCTTGAAGCGGCAATTGCAGAAGGTGAAGCGGTTATCAATGCAACAATAGCAGATGCTGAAAAAGCTCAGGCTGCTGAAGAAAGACTCAACAACATACTTGTTAAAGTTGGATATATGGATCCTCCCGAGGAGCCTTCGGCAATTAACGGTGTTCTTGATACAGTTATGGAAAAAATCAGCTGGGGACTTGTAAAACTCCTTGGCGGCGGCAGCCTTGTTGATGCTATTTTCCGCAGCGGTTACCGCAGATAAAAATAATTATGCCGGTCAGACCTTTTCACCTGACCGGCAAATATGATTTAAAGGGTGAATAAAATGAAAAAACTTATTTCTGTTATCCTTTCTGTTATTATTGCTTTTTCGGCAGTATCCGTAGGTGCTTTTGCAACCGAAACAGCCGAATGCGATACCTGTCCTTCAATTGTAATTCCTGGCATAGGTCAAAGCAACGTTTGGCTGCTTGATGATAACGGAGAATATGTTCTTGATGCAGACGGCAACAGAATTAACTGTTTCCCCGGTTATTTTGATGTTGCTCCGCTTGTTTTCAAGCTCATTGTTCCCGTTATGCTTTCACTTGTAACTCAGCAGGACGTTTTGCTTTCATCAACTCTTGCCGATGCACTTGCCGATTGCTTCTATATGAACGCTTCTGACCTTAACGGCAAACCACCCGCTTGCGTTGAAGTTGAAAAATATCCTTATTCTGTAGCCGAATGCAGCGAATATGAAAAAGAGCAGATTTATGACAACATTCCTCTTTTGGATTATGCAGAGCAGGTCGGCGAAGACCATCTTTATTATTTTTCATACAACTCATTTGGTAACCACCTTGATATTGTTGCTGAGCTTTATGATTTCATTCAGCAGGTAAAGGCTGAAACAGGCCACGATAAGGTTAATATCGTTCCTATCAGCATGGGCGGCACAGTTGCTAACGGTCTGCTTGAATATTACCCTGAAATATACAAAGACCTTAACAAGATTGTTTATATTGTTCCCGCTCTTGACGGTTCAACAATTGTTGGTGACGTTTATACCAAGAATCTTACTTTTCTTAACAAAGAGTACCTTTTCAACGGCTTCCTTGAAGGCCTTATGGATGAAGAAGAAGCAAGAATGATTGAAGTTATAGCAAGAATAATTCCTGATGACCTTCTCACAAAATGCCTTGATGTTGCTGTTGACGAATTGCTTGACAGAGTTTTCAAAACCAACACCAATATGTGGGCTCTTTGCCCGTCGGCATATTATCAGAGTGCTTCGGCAGCTCTCCTTTCAGACCCCGAATGTGCTGAAATCAAGCGTCAGACAGACATTTATTACAAAGCACAGGTTAATTCTGACGCAAACATTATCAGAATGGTTGAAAACGGAGTTAAGGTTTTCAACATTGTTGATTATGATGCACCTCTTTACAACATCGGCAACTCATGGAACACCGATAACGCAGACGGTGTTATTCAGCTTGATTCAACATCAATGGGCGCATATTCAGCTCTTGTTGGCGAAACCCTTCCCAAGGATTATGTTCAGAAGAACACCAATTGCTCAAATCCTGAACATAACCACATTTCTCCTGACAGAGTAGTTGACGCTTCGGCAGGTCTTCTTCCCGACACAACCTTCTATTTTGACGGTCAGAACCACGAAAAGACCGCAAGAAACGATATCATTATCAAGCTTGCAACCGAGCTTCTTGCAACTGACAACATCGAGGATGTTTATTCAACTCCCGATTATCCTCAGTTTAACGTAGCAAGAGATGCAAGAGGACTTAAGAATAATGTTCTCCCCGCAGCAAAGGCTGTTGACCAGAGCGGTCTCAGTGCAGAAGACAAGGCTGAGCTTAACGCAGCAATAGCTGAGGCTGAAGAAGTTCTTGAAAGAACAGCCGGCGTTGAAGGTGACATAAAGGCAAGCGAAGCAAGGCTCAGAGCAATCCTTACAAAGATTGGTGTTTATGCTCCTTCTGAAGAGGAAGAACCTTCAGAGACATTTACAGGAATCAGCCTTTGGCTTTATGAAAACTTCGGCACAGCCGGTTTCAGCGAATATCCTATGCTTTTGGTAAGAATGTTCCTTGAAAGCATAGCTGAATTTGTAGGAACAAATATTATGGCTCCCATTTACAGCATTTTCCAAGATAAATAAAAACAGCCGTGCGGGTATTCAGCCTGCACGGCTTTTTGTTCAAAAACCTACAAAAATTTCTAATATGTTACAAATTAATTAATTTTTCTCAAAAAACAAGATAATTCTAAAGAGGAATTATAAAGATGAGGTTTGATTATATAATGTATGGGTATAATTATGCTTGGAGGAGAAAAGATGAAAAGGAAAATTTTAGCTGTTTTGCTTGCTTTTGTTTGTTTAGCAACGGTTTTAACAGCTTGCACGGATAATAAAAATAATGATAATACAACAGCAGGCTCTGAAGGCCAAAACCTAACGGAGAATTCTGTTCAAGCTTCAGCGAATATTGAGCTTACAACAGAGGCCCCGGCTATCCCTCAGGATGCAAAACTCATAGCCTTAACTTACGACGACGGCCCTTACACAAAAACAACGTCACGAATTCTTGATGCATTAAGCAAAAATAATTCGGTGGCAACTTTTTTTGTAATTGGCAACAGAGCGGAAAAATATGCTTCTGTTTTGAAGCGTGCTATTGATATGGGCTGCGAAATCGGAAATCATACCTATGACCATAAAAATTTAGTCAAAGCCGATGAAGGTTCAAGAAAAACACAGATTGATAAAACCAACAACGAAATTCGGGAGCTTTTCGGCTATGAGGTTGAATTGCTCAGAGCACCAGAAGGGGCGATCAAGGGAATAAAAGACAAAGTTGGTATGCCCCTTATTCAATGGTCTGTTGATACAGAGGATTGGAAGCATAAAGATGCCTCAAACCCCGGCAGAAGTGAAGCACAGCGCCAGGAAAAAATCAATTCCATTGTTGATAAGGTTGTAAACAACGCTCAGCCCGGCGATGTTATTC
Source organism: Acutalibacteraceae bacterium (assembly GCA_045590675.1). Lineage (GTDB taxonomy): Bacteria > Bacillota > Clostridia > Oscillospirales > Acutalibacteraceae > CAG-177. The sequence continues at coordinate 55,315 of JAZNRJ010000069.1, read as the reverse complement.
TTATGCACGATATTTATGATTTCACCGCTGATTTGAGCGAAAAGCTTGTGCCGGCCCTTGTTGAAAAAGGCTTTACTCTTGTAACCGTAAGCCAGCTTTATGATTATTACGGAATTGACCTTGAGGCCGGCAAATCTTATTCTAAAGCAGAAATCGTAGAACCGGAAACTACTTTTGCCGTTGGCGAATACAACGTTAAAATTGATTCCGACCCCACTCTTAACCTCAGGGATAACCCCGGTATGGACGGAGCTGTTATTGCGGAAATTCCCAACGGAACGGTTGTTAATGTTACAGAAGTTTCAGGCAATTGGGCAAAAATAGCTTATGGCGAGTTTGTGGGATGGATAAGCACGGCATATTTGGTTAAATAAACGGTAGATTAATTCAATTATGCAATTATAAATTTGAAATAATATGGTATAAATATAAACCGTATACTTTTATTTATTTACGTAATAATACTTGTAGGTGATTTTTTGAGCACAGTTAAAAACAAAAGTAAGAAGAATCTGATTTTGGGTATTCTTGCGGTTTTGCTTTGTGTTTTGCTGATTTGTGCGGGTGTTGTTACCGCGTTTTTCAGGGCGAAGCTGCAAAAACTCAGCCACGACGGCTATGAAGGTAACCCCGATGCTGTTTTTTCTTATGAAGAAGAAAATTTAAATTACGGAACAATCAGTGATATTGAGAGCGCCGATTCGATAAAAGAGCTTGTTAAGCGATGGGCAACCAACGGCGGCGATAAGCTTTACAGCAAAAATGTTATTAATGTTTTGCTTATTGGTGAGGATGATGAAGACGATTCTCACCGTTCCGATTCAACTATGCTTGTTTCGGTTAATCTTAAAACTCAAAAAATCACCATAACTTCTTTTTTGCGTGATTCATATACTTATATGAATATTAACGGTCAGGATCGTTACGATAAAACGAACCATTCTTATGCATGGGGTGGACCTCATAAGCTGATGGAGGTTCTTTCGGATAATTATAAGATAAAAATTGATAAGTATGTATCAATCAATTATGAGTCTTTTGTTCAGGCAGTTGATGCTTTGGGCGGAATCAGAGTTAATGTTACCGAAGCTGAAGCAAAATATATGAACCGTACAACAAAAATGGGAGGCTTTGAAAGCGGAGAAGATGTTCTTCTTGACGGCAGGCACGCCCTTGTTTTTGCCAGAATAAGATATCTTGACGGCGAAGTTGAAAGAACAGAGAGACAAAGAAGACTTATTGAGTCGTTGATTGAAACCTGCAAAACGGCATCACTTTCAGACCTTAACGGTGCGCTTGACAGATTTTTGCCTTTTGTGGCAACCAATATAAGCAACAATGATTTGCTTGAGCTTGGCACTAAAGCTATAAAAGGCGGATGGTTTAATTATGAAATTGTCAGCGACGCCGCACCTTCTGAAGAAAACAGAGTAGGCGTTGAAGGTTTCCGAACTTATACAGGCAATCTTTTTGTATGGATTGTTGATTATATAAGAGAAGCACGAAATCTTCAGATGAAGCTATACGGACAGACGAATATTGAGATTGATGAAAACAACCATATTTCTGCTGCAGAACTTGCAAAGGGCAGCATAAACAGCGATGAGGTTTCTCAAGAAGAAACAACAACTGATGATGATTGGTGGAGTTCAGAATATTTCAATTGGGAAGAATATACACTGCCAAGCCGAGAAAATGATTTTGAGGTTGATATAAGCTTGCCGTTTGATTACACACAAAGATTTACAATGCCATACTCGCCGTTCAAATCTCCGGAGGAGGAAACAACCTTGCCGGAACAGACCGATGATAATTTCGGTTTATATTATAGTGAATAAGCAAAGCGTCCCATACGGTTGAAGCCGTGTGAGACGCTTTTTTTAATCGGTTAATGCAATTATAAGTGAAATTACCGTTGCTGCACAAACGCCCGAAACAGCGAGAAGAAGAGGAACAAGAGATTTTTTCTGAACGGGCTTTGGCTGCGGAATTTCTTTTTTAGGTTCAGGGTTCAGAATTATATTTTGAGCGGCATTGTTAAGCATTGAGCACAGCTTCATAACAGCGGCAGCGGCGAGGCTTTTGGTATCTTCACCGCTTTCGGCATAGACTTTGGCAACCTCTGCTCTGTTTGTGTCAGAAACGCACACTTCAATATATTTTTCCTGAGTTTCGTGGTCGGTAAGAAGAGCTGAAATTGCTATTCCGTAGTTTAGACCGGTATATAAAGCTGCATTTCTTGCGGCACGGGCTGCGGAACCGGGGTCTTTGCTTGCTGCGGGGTATAACGTGAAAGCATATTCACTGTTTTCAAACTTTGAAAGTACCTGATAAAGAGGCTTTGAAAAACCGTATTCGGCAATTGCGGCAGATTTTCCGGCAGAAATAAAGCTTTCAACGTCGCTCTTGCAGCCGTTTTTTGCAGGGTTTACTTCCGGCTTTTTTGATTTGAATATTCCAAGCCCTGTTGCAAAAAGCTCACGCAGTTTAAGCGTATCAAGCGGCAGGAAAATCAAAAGAGAACCATCGGGTCTTTTGAAAGTGAAAGCTGAATAGAGACCGTCAAGGGAAGGGTAGCAATTTGCTCCGTTAGGTATTGCTGCCTGTAACTCTTTTTCCTTGGGGTCGGCAGGAGCGTTCGTACCCATTGCGGCAAGCAAGGCGGTGCTTCTGGAAACTCCGCAGGAAAGAGCTTTTATTGTGAAAAATTTAGCTTTGAGGAACTTGTCAATATCCGCGGCGGCAAAAACTATGTTGGTTTTAGCGGCGGCAACTGCGGCAGAAAACTCAGCTGCATCGGCTGTTTTGATTAAAGAACTGCTACCGATAGAGCAAGCAACTTTTTTTATCAGCGATAACGGTTCGCTGTCAGCGTTACTGCTTAATGTAATAATACAAACAGTTTTTTCCATAATTACAACCTTTACCAGTTTGAATCTTCGGCATAGGGATTGTTCTTTTTGTAAGCATCGTACCATGCCTGAGGATATTTGGGGTTGGGATTCTTAATAGCTTTTGAAGTGTCAACGCTTGCGCTTTCTCCCGCTCTCTTAAGTCTTGCGATGACAACAAGCCTTGCATCGTCAAATTCATATGAGCAGGTGGAAAGAGTAAGAATCTTATCGCTCGCATTAATGTCAACGCCTGTTGTGTAAAGCTTTCTTTTGTCTATTTCAGCAATGTAATCCTCAAACTGACCTTCGCCTATATCAATGAAATTATAGGGAAGAACATATCCGTTATCGTCTCTTTCGTAAGCGTTGGTGATAAACACAGCATATACAAACCACGTGTAATCGCCATAGATTGTGTTGCATTCGATAACCGGTGCGGATTTAAAGCCGTCAATTTCCTTGTAATTTTCAAGCATACCGAAGATGAGGTCGTCAGAACGCATATTGTGTCCGTAAATAACGGTGTTTTTGTGAAGAGTATCAAAATTTGACATTCTGTAATCAAAGAAAGGAACACCGTAATTGGTATATTTCTTATAAACATCTTTTTTCAGGTAATAATCGTTATCCTTGCCTTGAACAACGGGGAAGTCGATGCCGAGTTCCGGAATTCTTACCCAACCCTTAAGGTCATTATTAACGGCAAAAAGCTGAGCATATTTTGCAAGCATACCGTTGGGGAAATCAACGCCGAAGGTGTTACGCATTTCGCTGTCAACCACTGCACCGCCATAAGTGTCAACGCTGTTGCTGAGCTGCTGAGAAACGGAATCCTGAAGCTTTTCAGCCTGATTGGGCTGATAAAGATAGGTATAGGCAAGATAACCTGAACTTGCGATTATAACTATTATTGAAAGAGAAAGAACAATTTTTCTTATAATTTCAGAGGGAGAGTTTTTGTTTTCTTCCCTCATAGCTTTTGCTCTTTCTTTTTTTGCTTTCTTTTCAGCTTTAATCTGGGCTTTTATTTCTTCGTCTGCTTCCTTATCGTCATCAAGACCTGTTGCAGGGTTGAAAGGCTCATCGGAAGGGGGCGCAACAACGGGTTCACCCGCAGTTATGTTGGAAATGCCCTGAAGGTAATCGTCAACCTGTTGTTGTTCCTGAGAAGCTATTGCGGCGGCCTCATAGTCATTATCGTCATCAGGGATGTTTATAACAAAGGCTCCGCCATCAGAATTGGCTCCCGGTTCTTTTTCGCTTATCGGAGGTTCATCGCCGAGAAGCTCAGCAAGCTCACGCTGAAATTCGGGAGAATCCGAGTCAAAGGTTTCAGCCGGCAATTCCTCGGCTGCAGGTTCTTCGGTTGCTTCGGCGAAAGCTTGTGCAGGTTCCGCAAAGCTTTCGGACACTTCAATTTCTTCAAAATCAAACTCGGGTTCTTCTTTTGTTTCTTCGGCTGCAAAATCAAATTCTTCTGCTTCACGGGGAAGATTTTCAATCATACTTGCGATTGCCGAATAATCATCGGCCACCGGTTCAATTTCGCTGTTTGTTTCGATTTCGTTAAGTATATCGCCGAATCCGCTTTCACCGATATTATCGTTTTTGAGCGAATCAATCATACTGAAAATGTCATCTTTGATTGAGTCAAAGCCTTCGGGGATATCAACGGATTCTTCATCGTCAGTTGAATCTTCCTCAGCTTCAACGGGAATTTCAGGTTTAAAGAACATATCTTCAGTAAAGTCTGAAGGTTCGTAAGCGGTGTCATCACTTTCGCTGTCAAGAGAAACAACGGGAATGTCGGCATCAATATAATCCTCGGGATTAAGCCAAAGTTCCTCAAGCGAAGTTGCTTCTGCGGCACTCTTGATAACCTTTTCTTCTTCTTTTTCGTCAGGAGTAGTGATTACTGAAAGGGGCTTGGGAACGATTGTTGCAGGGCCGCTGTTGAGAATATCGTCATAGAGACTCTGAAGCTCACTTGCAATGCTTTTTTCGGTTGACTCAATGTCTTCGTGAAATCCCTCAAAAAGAGGGGCTTCGCTTTCGGCGTTTTCTTCAAGGAAGCTTGTGAAATCAATTTCTTTGAGTGCCTCGTCGTCAGCAAAGTTGCCGAGACCTTCATTTAAATTCATATTTTCTTTATCTGCCATTTTTATAGTCCTCCGTTTCAGAGTGATACATATTTAACAATTCAGCTTACTGTTCGGGGCTGGGTTCCCAACGGGGAGAGCCTTTGTAAGGATTGGGTTTGCCTTTTTGGTTGTACCAAATCTGGGGCCTGCGGTAATCGGGGTTATCTTTAACAAGGGATGTGTCTATCTCTTCACTTTCGCCCTCGTGGAGAAGCCTTGCAACAACAACAAGCCTTGTGTCAACGCTTGCACCGTAATCATAGATGCAGGTGGAAAGAGTAAGAACTTTATCGGTAGGCTCAAGCGAAACACCGGTCTCGTAGAGCATTCTCTGCTTAACCTGCTCAATATAACCAACCATATTGCTGTCTGACATATCGGGATAAATATAGTTAAAGAAATATCCGTTATCGGCTGAGGGTTGAGTTGTTGAAAGAAAAACGGCGCAGATTTTATATGTGTAATCGCCGTAAAGAGTGCTGTATTTGATTATAGGATTTTTGATAAAGTGGTTCATATCCTTATAATCGTAAAGCGAACGGAAAACCTGCTTGGGCACACCTGACACTCTGCCGGTTGTGTGACCGTGGATAATCATATTCTTGGAAAGCTCGGTTTGGGAGCAACGGTAATCAAGAAAAAGGTTGCCGTAGTTATATCCGGTTGTGTCGGTTGTGTATTGGTTGTAATAATCGTATTTGATGTATTTATCGTTGTTGCCGCACTGGGTAACGGATGTGTCAAGCTCGGTGCCGGGAATGCTTATCCAACCGATGAGCTCGTTGTTAATTGCGTAGGGGGCTTTGAACTTTTCAAGTATTCCGTCGGGATACTGAACATCGCCTTTCATATCATTTGAGATAACGCCCGAAAGCGTTGTGCCGAGCGAATCGTATTCAACATCACCGCTGAGCACGAATTCGGCGGCTTTCTGTTGCTCTTGGGTTTCTGTTGAACTTTGCGTTTGGCCCGTGAAATTCATAACGGTTAAAACGCCGAAAACAACAGCAACAATGCCGAAAACAGCACAAAGAATTGCAAAAATCTTATTTGATTTCATTTTCATCCTCCCATTTATTTATATATATTCTGACAAGATTCAGCGCCCGTGAGGCGTTGACATATCTGTTATATTCTCTGTTATTTCTTCCTGTTTCTATTTTTTCACAGACCTGATATCCGTCTGCATCAATTGCGATATAGCAAAGGCCGACGGGCTTGTTTGTGCCGTCGCTTCCGGGGCCTGCAATTCCGGTTACCGAAAGGCCTATGTCCGCACCTGAAACCTTGCGGATGCCTGCCGCCATTTCGCGGGCAGTTTCTTCGCTGACAGCACCGTGGGCAAGCAGAGTTTCGTGCTTAACGCCGAGAACTTTTTCTTTAACATCGTTTGAATAGGTTATTGCGCCGTATTCAAAAACCTCGCTTGCACCGGGGATATCGGTTATTCTTTTAGGGATATATCCTGCTGTACAGCTTTCTGCGGTGGCAAGGGTTAATTTGTTTGCTTTAAGAAGCTCAACAACTCTTTGCTCAATGTTTTCGCTGTCAATGCCGTAAACAAATTTGCCGAGCCTTGCACGGATTTTTTCTATCATTGGCTGAAGAATTTTTTCAGCTTCTTCGGCTGAGGGAGCTTTTGCTGTTACTCTCAAGAGAGCTTCGCCTTTTTTTGCATATGGGGCAACGGTGGGGTTTTTGCTTTCAAGCAGGTCAGCAACAACTTCTGCCATTGCGCTTTCACCGATACCCATTGTTCTGACTGTGTGTGAAACTATTGCACCGTCGGAATATTCCTTAAGATAATCCGCAACGTATTCTTCAAACATCGGTGCCATTTCGTAGGGCGGTCCGGGTAAAATAACAACGCATTTGCCGTTTTTCTTAAGGCCTATGCCGGGAGCTGTTCCGTTGCGGTTAATGAACACATCTCCGCTAACAGGCACAAGGGCTTGCTTAAGATTGTTTTCGGGCATATCGCTGCCTCTTGATTCAAAAAACTTGCGGATGCTTTCGGCGATTTCGCTGTCTTGAATAAGCTCAAACCCCATAACCTCACAGCAGACCTCTTTTGTTATGTCGTCTGCTGTAGGGCCGAGACCACCCGTGGCAATAACAATATCGCTGCGGTCAAGAGCGGTTTTAAGGGCGGCGGAAAGCCTGTCCGCATTGTCGCCAACGGTTGTGTGGCGCAAAACCGATATGCCCATCTGAGCAAGCTTAACAGAAAGATATTTTGAGTTTGTGTTTAAAATATCGCCGAGCAGAATTTCGGTTCCGACTGAAAGAATTTCACAAACAGCCATTGTTGCGCCTCCGTTTTATAAATTAATAAGCGGTGATGGAAACAAATCTTGTTCCTTCAACGGCTTCTTTAACGAGCCGGTCAACTTCAAGAGCTTTTTCGCATTCCTGAACATACTCGATTGTGGGTCTTGTTTTGGGATGCTTGGGTGTGAATACCGTGCAGCAATCTTCATAGGGAAGAATTGAAATGTCAAAGGTTTCAATCTTTCTTGAAATTGCAACAACTTCGTCTTTATCCATACCGATAAGAGGACGGAAAACAGGCATTTCGCAAACGTTGTCGGTGCAGGCAATGGCAGGCATAGTCTGGCTGGCAACCTGACCTACACTTTCGCCCGTGATGAGTGCACCTGCGTTTTGTTTTGCGGCGATAATCTGAGCAACCCGCATCATCATTCGGCGCATAACAACGGTGAAAATCTCTTCGGGGCAGTTATCTTTTATCTGCTCCTGAGTTTCGGTGAAAGGAACAACAAAAAGGCTGATTCTGCCTGAATATTTGCTGACCTGTTTTAACAGAGAATGAACTTTCTGTTCTGCTCTTTCGCTTGTATAAGGGGGCGAAGCAAAATGAACAGCGCAGAGTTCAAGGCCTCTTTTGGCCATCATATAGCCTGCAACGGGGCTGTCAATTCCGCCTGAAATAAGCAAAGCTGCTCTGCCTGCGGAGCCTGTGGGCATACCGCCGGCACCTTTTATCTGATTACCGTGGATGTATGCGTAAGTGTCTCTGACTTCGACGGTAACAATCATATCGGGGTTGTGAACATCAACGCTCAGGTGAGGGAACTTTCTGAGAAGATAACCGCCTGTTTCAGCGCAGATTTCAGGAGATTTAAGGGGGAACTTTTTATCCGAGCGTTTGGCTTCAACCTTAAAAGTTCTTGCGGTAAGAAGTTGGGGAGCCAGGTATTCTTCCGCACTTTTCAAAATGATTTCCATATCTTTTTCAACAGCGGCAGCTCTTGAAAAAGCGGCAATGCCGAAAACTTTTTTTATTCGTTCAACTGCTTCGTCAAGGTCGATTGCCTCGTCTTCGGGTTCGGCGACGATTGTTGACTGGGCAATGTTGAATTTGAACTTGCCTACGGATTCGAGCCTGCGTCGCATATTTTTAACAAGCATATCCTCAAAAGTTCTTCTGTTAAGGCCTTTGAGCGCAAGCTCACCGTTTTTTATAAGAATTATTTCTTTCATCTTTTTACTCCGAATTATTTATTTTACGGCTCTGATAACCTTTTTTGCATCTGAAATGCCTGAAATCAAAGCGTCAATTTCCTGAATTGTTGTGAATCTTGAAAAGCTGATTCTCAGCGGACTGTCAAGCTTTCTGCGGTCAAGATTCATCTGGGTCAGAACATGGCTCTTTTTGCCCTTTGAGCAGGCTGAACCGCTTGAAACGCAGATTCCTCTGTCAGAAAGGAAGTTGAGCATAGGTTCCGATTTGATGCCCAGAACCGAAATGTTGGTAACATAAGGGAGGGCATCTGGCGGCGAATTGATTGCAATGTCGCCGATTTCTTCAAGCTTTGAAACCATATAGTCCCTGAGGGTGGTTATGTGTTCAAGCTCTTTTTTGGGGTCGGGCAAAGCTTTTGCTGCTGCGGCAAAGCCTGCAATGGCGGGCATTGCTTCTGTGCCCGGCCTGATTTTATTTTCCTGAGAGCCGCCAAATGTGTGAGGTTTGATTTTTACACCCTTGCGGATATAAAGCGCACCAACGCCTTTGGGACCGTGGATTTTATGCGAGCTTATTGTCATAAGGTCAACGCCGAGAGCAGCAGGCTTTATTGGCATTTTGCCGAAAGCCTGAACGGCATCGCAGTGAATCAGAGCGGGCGAGCGAGCCATAAGAACAGCTCTTTTTGCCGTTTCAATTGGCATAACCGTGCCAACTTCGTTGTTAACAAGCATCATTGTTACAAGTATTGTGTTGAAATTAACGGCGGAGAAAAGGTCTCTTTCGTTAATTTTACCGTAGGAGTCAACCTTGAGTCGGATAATCTCGAACCCTTCAGCTTCAAGCTGACTGAGTGTTTCGTCAACGCTGGGGTGCTCAATGCTTGTTGAAACAATGCGTCTGCCGAAGCGGCGCATTTGATGGGCAGCTCCGATAACAGCAAGGTTATTGGACTCTGTTCCGCCTGATGTGAAATATATTTCTTCAGGCAGGCAGGAAAGGCGTTTTGCAATTGCTTCTCTTGAAGAATCAAGCAAATCCTTGGCAACGTTACCTGAACGGTGAAGCGATGAGGGGTTGCCCCAACAGCGGGTCATTGCGTCTGCAACTGCGTTTACAGCTTCAGAGCAAGGTGCGGTTGTTGCACTGTTATCAAAATAGGCTTCCATTTAATTGCATCCCCCTGTCGATATTTCACCCATTATAATCATATTTAAAACATTATACACTATTTTTCCCTCACTTGCAATATTTTTATAATAATATATTTTAATAACATAAGTTATTGGATAAAAACTTACCCAATAGCAGTTTATGCCAAAAAAGTTATAACCGTTTCAAATATATTAATATTATTACGTTAACAATTTTGTTGCTCTTTGTTAATAAAAATAAAACTTTGGTTAATTGAAATTTTATATAATGTGTGATATAGTTAAGAAAAACATAAAAAGGAGGGAGTAAAGTGAGAGAAAAGCCGCAGTCAAAATTTAACCAGACGGCTGTTATGTTTCTTATCAGTGTATTCCAGGTTATCTGTATGATGAGCCTTATCACCAACAGTTCTGTTTATGCTTCGTATCTTGCACGCCTTAAAGAGGGCGAAACCGCTCTTGCTTTGCAGACCTTCAACACACAGATTGTTTATATTTTTTTGATATTCATTGCCGCCGAATGGGTCTATATGGTTTTGGGAACGCTTTTGACGGGGCACGATTATTTTGAATTGGAGGCAATTGCATTTTTCTTGTGTGGCATTGGCTTGACGGTCTGTGCTAGCTTTGGCCCTGATAATGCAGTTACGCAGCTTATTGCAATCGGGCTTGGAATTATTGTTTATATTGCGGTGAGTCTGTTTATAAAAGACGTTAATTTTGCCTGTTTTATGCGTACACCTGCGGCGGCGGCTTCGGTTGCGTTGCTTGCGTTTACGCTTATAACAGCGCAGGAAATAAACGGAACAAAAAGCTGGATTTATGTTGGCGGAATGTCTTTGCAGCCGTCGGAAATCGTTAAGGTGGCGTTTATTCTTGTCGGTGCGGCATCGCTTGAAAAGCTTCTTTCAATGGTCAGTCTTACAAAATACATTGTTTTTTCTGTTGCTTGTGTTGGCTTGCTTTTTGTTATGAAAGATTTCGGCACAGCACTTATATTCTTTTTCACGTTTATCCTTATAGCCTTTATGCGTTCGGGCGATATGAGAACGATTATTCTTATCTGTGCCGTTGCGTTGATGGGCGCAATATTGATTCTGATATTCAAAGAAAGCGTGCGTGAGCGTTTTGAAGGTTATCGCCACGTTTGGGAAAACACGGGCAACAGCAAGGGGTATCAGCAGTCAAGAGTTTTAACTTATATCGCAAGCGGCGGATTGCTCGGCCTTGGAATAGGTCAGGGCAAGCTGAGAAATATTTATGCGGCATCAAGTGACCTTGTTTTTGGCGTTGTTTGCGAAGAAATGGGCATAATAGTAGGTCTTGCGGTGTTGGCAAGCTTTGTGGGCATATCTCTTTTTGCAATTCACGCTTCAAAAACCGCAGGTTCAACTTTCTATACAATTTCCGCAGTTTCGGCGGCAGGCATGATAATGTTTCAGCTTTCACTGAACGTTTTCGGCATAACGGATTTACTTCCGCTTACAGGCGTTACTCTGCCATTTGTAAGCGAAGGCGGTTCAAGTATGATTTGCTGCTGGGGCTTGCTTGCCTATATAAGAGCGGCGGGTGCGCCTTTCACACCGCCGAAACCCGATGCCGCAGTTAAAAAACCACCCGCTGCTTCCAAAAAAAGCACACCCAAAGCACCCAAAAAAGCACCGGTTAAGGCTAAGACAAAGCCTAAAGCCAAAGTGAGTGCGAAAGGGGGCACCGCATGAAAATAACGGTTAAAAGAGCTTGCGTTATCTATGTGCTTATTTTTGCTTTTGTTATTGGTGTTGCCTTTTTGATGTTTGACGTTGTAACCAAGGGTGAAAGCTGGGCAACGGGCAAGCTGAGCAGGCATTTTTCTTATGAAACGGATATAAGCGAAATAATTGATATAAACGGCAAGCTCCTTGTCAGCAATAAAGACGGTGAAAGGGTTTATATCAATGACTCTGCCATACGCACGGCAACGCTCCACGTTATCGGTGACAGAACGGGTAAAATTGATACGGGCATTGATACGCTTTACAGCGTTATTCCCGATGCCTATAACATAATTGACGGTGTTTATTATCTGAAATCAGAAGATTTGGGCGGCGTTGCAAGTGTTACGCTCAACATTGACAGCGAGGCTAACAAGGTTGCCTATAATGCGTTGAAGGATTACAAAGGCTGCGTTGCGGTTTATAACTACAAAACGGGCCGCCTTATCTGCAGCGTTTCAACACCTGCGTTTGACCCTGAAAACGTGCCTGCAGATTTGGATGAAACACTTGAAAAATATGAAGGCATTTATATTGACCGAGTTACAAGGGGAACATATACCCCCGGCTCGATTATGAAAATTGTTACTGCTGCGTGTGCGATTGAAAATATCCCCGATTTATATACACGCACGTTCAATTGTGACCGTGAATTTGAAACAGGCGACGGAATTGTTAAATGCAACGGAACTCACGGTGAGCAGAACTTTGTTCAGGCGATGAACAATTCGTGCAACTGTGCGTTTGCCGAAATTTCAATTGAACTCGGAGCAGATAAACTGCGTGAATATGCCGAATCTCTTGGCTTTAATGAGGAGCTTTATGCAGGCGAAATCCGCCTGACAACAAGCGTTTTTGAGCCTGACAAAAAAAGCAAAACCGAGCTTGGTTGGGCAGGCGTTGGACAGTCAACAACAAGGGCAACTCCTGCATATTTTCTTTCACTTATGGGAGCGATTGCCAACGGCGGACAAGGCTATGCACCGGACAGATTATATTGCTTCAATACATCAGCAGGCAAAAAGCTCACAAGAGAGGCAAAGGTTATTGTTAATATGAACCCCGGTACAGCTGCAAAGCTTGCAGAGCTTTTACGTTCAAACGTAAGGGATAAATACGGCGATAACCGATTCCCCGACCTTGAAATGTGCGGCAAAACGGGAACGGCACAGCTTGACGGCAAGGACAGCCATTCCTGGTTTGCGGGCTATTCCCAACGTGACGATTTGCCTCTTGCGGTTGTTTGTATAGCCGAAAACGGCGGCTGGGGCTCGCAGGCGGCAACTGATATTTCAAACGTGGTTATGCAGTATTTTGCCAACAATCCCGAAGCAATTTCATAAAACAGTAATGAATAAAAATAAACGGAGTTGTATCGTGCGATACAGCTCCGTTTTTGTTTAAACAATATCGTTATAAAATTCTTTGATATATTTTTCAATATCATTTCTTGAGGATTTGAGGGGGCCCGGAGTTTCCATTTTAAGAGAAACCGTTGCGGTTGCTGTCAGCAGAGCTTCGGGGATTGATTTTGTCAGCCTTTCACACAGATATGCGGCAAACGTTGTGTCTCCGCGTCCGGTTCTGCCGCTGAGGTTACGTGCTCTTATCGGGCAGGTGTAAAAATCTTTTCCGTCATAAACAAGCACCTCTGAGTTGTGGGTGATAAGAATTTCTTCAGCTCCCCAGGAATACAGATGCCGTGCAGCTTCTTTTCTGTCAGAACAGCCGGTAAGGATTTCGGCTTCAGCAGCGTCCGTTTTAAGATAGGTTATATACGGAAGGCATTCTTTTTTCTCCTCCCAATCCTTGAAAAACATTGAGCCATCAGCGGCAACGTGGCGAAGCATAGCCTGAACGTCGAGGGCAACGGGAGCTTTTTTGGAAAGTGTTTTTATGATTTCGGCGTTAAAATCGCCGTAAACAAGGCCTGCAAGGTGATATATTTCCGTGTCAAATTCGGGTATCTCCGCAATGGAAAAGGGATCGCCTTTTGAAGTGCAGGTGCTTGTTCTGCGTTCTTTGTCGGCTGTGTGGTAAACGTTGACCATATCGGTTGATTTTTCACTTTGAAGGCAAAAAATGTCTTCCTCAGGTAAAGTGAATGCCGAAAGGCGGAAGTCCTTATCGTTATCTGCAATTTTTGTAACAGCGGCAACCTTGTGACCCAAAGCGTGGGCAGAAGCAGAAGAAAAAAGCACGGCACCGCCGACTATTTTAACTGTGTTTCCGAGGTGGTCTGTGTTGAGATCGAGAGTGGGGTGGCCGATTATAACCGAACTGTATTTTGCCATTTTGTTCACCTGCATTTGTGTATAATTATTTACCGATAGCGGATTTATATTCGGCGATAAGCTCGTCTTTTACAATTCCTTTTGCAAGGTTAAGACTGAGAATTTCGTTTGATTTCATAAAGTCGGCAGTCATAAAATCGGCTGCGATGATGTTTACTTTTTTGAGCTTAACGGGGTCATCTGCTATTCGCTGAATAACTAACGGAAAGAGCGGTCTGTCCATTCTGTCAAGCTCATCGGGACAAGTGAAGCCGACTTCGGTGCCCGGGTTGGGGGTTTGCTGAGCCTGAAACCAGAAAAAGCCGTCAGTTTCAAGCTTTTCGAGATATTTAAGGTTTTCGTCAAAAAATTTGCCGGGCTTCAAGCCGAAAATTTTAGGATTCCAAGGGCCGAGCAAAGGACAGTTGCAACTGTATTTATATTCCTTTTTTTCGTTTATGATTATGTATCTTTTGCCCGATTTTCTTATATCGCCGAGAGTTAAATTTTTGATGTTTTCGCAGTCGGTGAGTGCATATTTTTCAGGCGAAAGATATTTTTCAATAAGCATATCGGTTTGCTCTGTGTCGCCTTTGTAGCTGAGCTTGATCGGGCCGATACTCTGATTCATATAGGTCTGAATTGAAATTACAAAAAATTCGTTTGAGGCTTCAATAGCTTTGGCAAGGCTTGCAAAAGCTTCTTCTGCAGGTATGCCTTTAAGAATGCCGTGGGCAATGCGAACGCCTTTTTTATCGGCGCGTAAGCGGATGTCAAACATTCTTACACCGTGCTGATACTGCTCAAAAAGAGAACCGTTCTGGCATCTTGCAAAGCGATGCATCCCCATTGTGCCTGAATTATGAGTGCCGGGCATTGCGATTTTTGTTATTCTTGCGTCATCTTTTATATAGGACATCCAGTTTTCATAAAACATAATTTACACCACCTGAAAGATATAAAATTTAAGATAATCGGTTTCGGGAACGTTCCACAAAACGGGATGGTCACAGCTTTGCTGGCGGGCTTCTATCTGTTTAAGCTGAACGCCTGCATCGGCAGCGGCATCGTGGAGCATTTTTACAAACAAATCGTTACGCATAAAATGTGAGCACGAGCAGGTTGCAAGATAGCCGCCCCTTGGCAGCAGTTTCATAGCCCTGTAATTGATTTCTTTATAACCCCTCTCTGCGGAACGGACTGTTTTGCGGCTTTTGGTAAAAGCGGGAGGGTCAAGGATGATAAAATCAAACGGCTTTCCGCCCTGCTTTTCAAGCTCGGGAAGCAGGTCAAAAACATCGGCTGCAAGGAATTCCATTCGGCCTTCAAGACCGTTTTTCTTTGCGTTTTCGTGTGCCATTTCAACCGCAGTTTTTGAAACGTCAACCGCTGTTACTTTTTCCGCACCGCCCATTGCTGCATTCAGAGCAAATGAGCCTGTATGAGTAAAGCAATCAAGGACCTTTTTGCCCTTTGCGATTTTTGCAACGGCAAGCCGGTTGTATTTTTGGTCAAGGAAAAAGCCCGTTTTTTGTCCGTTTTCAAAATCAACCGAATATTTAACCGAATTTTCGCATATTTCGGTTACGGTTGAATCTGTATGGGGAATAGCTTCGTACCAGCCTTTATATTCATCTAATCCCTCGAGCGCGCGGATTGCAACATCGTTGCGCTCATAAACGCCGTCAATCTTTTCTCCCATTTCAGTCAGAATTTTAATGAGAGAACGGTAGATAGTGTCTTTGATTTTGTCCATTCCGTAGGATAAAACCTGAGTAACAATGATATTTGAAAAACGGTCAACCGTAAGACCGGGCAGACCGTCAGCTTCGCCGAAAACAAGGCGGCAACAGCTGAAATCATCACGCATAACGGTTTTGCGGTATTCAATTGCATATCGAAGGCGTCTTTCCCAGAAAGCGGACGTAAAAGTTTCGTTTGCATTTGAAGAAAGAATACGCACTCTTATTTTGCTGTTAAGGCTGAGAAATCCTGTGCCGAGATATGAGCCTTTGCTTGAAAGAACGTCAACAAGGCATCCGTTTTCGGTTTCGCCGAAAGTTTGGGTTATTTCGGCGTCATATACCCAAGGGTGGCCTTTTTTGATTGAAGCCTCAGCCTTTGGGGTTACTGTTAATATAGGATAATTGCGCTTGCTTTTCATAAATTCACCTTGTAATTTTTGTTATGTAAGAAATATATCACATTGCGGATTGAGTTGTCAATAAAATGCATTTTTATTAGTTCTTAGTACGGATTAGTTTTACCTAACTTGATTTTTGTTAAAAATAATTAAAAATTTTGATAAAAAACCACTAAATTCCCCCGAAAATACAGTAAAAAGCAGTAGCATTTTTAAAATAGCTATGTTATAATACATTAGAATGTGGAAATGTGGCATTTCGCCCGGTTTCACTCAAAAGCACTTATAATATCATTCAGGAGGAATAGATAAATGCTTAAGAAAATCAGCAGCGTACCTTTTAACGGTACACCCGAGCAGGAAGCACAGCTCAAAGCTGTTATTGCAGAATGCAAGGGCGACAAGAGCATGCTTATGCATGCAATGCAGGAAGCCCAGAACATCTACGGCTATCTTCCTATGGAAGTTCAGAAGATGATAGCTGACGGTCTTGATGTTCCGCTTCAGAAGGTTTACGGCGTATCAACATTCTACGCTCAGTTTGCCCTCTCGCCCAAAGGCAAATACAACATTTCGGTTTGCCTCGGCACAGCTTGCTATGTTAAGGGCTCTCAGGAAATTCTTGACAAGCTTGCAGAATGCCTCGGTATCGGAGAAGGCGAATGCACAGAAGATCTCAAATTCTCACTTGAAGCTTGCCGCTGCATCGGTGCTTGCGGACTTGCTCCTGTTTTCACAATCAATGAAGATGTTTACGGCAGAGTTACTGCTGACGATATTCCCGGCATTCTTGAAAAATATCAGAACGCATAAAAAAAGTTAAATTGATTTAACGAGGGATTCGGTATGACAATTAATACCCTTAAAGAGCTCCTTGACGCAGAAATTCTCAGCGGCGAAGAGCAGCTTGAAAAAGAAGTTCATTCCGCCTGCGGCAGTGACATGATGAGCGATGTTTTGGCATATGTTAAAAACCAGGCAGTTCTGCTCACGGGCCTTGTTAATGCTCAGGTTATCCGTACAGCTGAAATGATGGACATGGTGTGCGTTGTTTTTGTAAGGTCAAAGCGTCCCACTCCTGAGATGCTTGAATTGGCTCAGGAATGCGGAATTGCCGTGCTCACAACTCCCAGACGTATGTATGACGCATGCGGAATTCTCTATGAAAACGGAATAAGAGGAGATGGCAGCAATGTCTGAACCTCTTGTTTTCCACTATGACGTTGACGGCGACAACTTCACATCTGCCGGTCAGGCATCGGCACAGGTTAAAAAGAACCTGCGTCAGCTTGGTTTTGACCCTGAAATCATCCGTAAGGTTGCAATTGCGATGTATGAGGGTGAAATCAATATGGTTATCCATGCCGGCGGCGGCCAGGCTGATGTTGTTGTTGAAGACGGCTGTGTAGAGATAATTCTGAAAGATACCGGCCCGGGTATCGCAAACATAGAGCAAGCTATGAAAGAGGGCTTTTCAACTGCACCCGATCAGGTGCGCTCTCTCGGCTTCGGTGCCGGAATGGGTTTGCCGAATATGAAAAGATATACCGATTATATGCAGATAGATTCTGTTGTGGGCGAAGGAACTACCATAACCATGAGAGTTAATTATTAACTCTTTGGTTTCTGAAAGGAAGTAATTCCATGAACACATACATTCACTCAGTATCGCTCGACTCCGAGAAATGCACGGGCTGCACAACCTGTATGAAGCATTGCCCGACCGAAGCAATCCGCATCCGCAACGGCTGCGCCGTTATTGACCCGGAGCGTTGCATTGACTGCGGCGAATGCATAAGGAACTGCCCGAACAATGCCAAAAAGAGCATTTGCAATTCGTTTGACGAAATCAACAAATTCAAATATAAGGTTGCTCTTCCCGCGCCTGCCCTGATAGGTCAGTTTGATAATCTTGATAACACAGATTATGTTCTTCAGGGGCTTCTTGATATCGGCTTTGACGATGTTTTTGAAGTTTCAAAGGCAGCCGAAATTGTTTCGGCTTACACAAGAGTTTACCTTGAAACCGAGGGCATCAAAAAGCCCGTTATCAGCACGGCTTGCCCGGTTGTTACAAGACTCATCGGCTTGAGATTTCCTTTCCTTAAGGATAACTTGATTCCGCTTTTGCCTCCTATGGAGGTTGCCGCTTCAATTGCGAGAGAAGAAGCAATGAAGAAAAATCCCGAGCTTAAAAAAGAGGATATCGGAATCTGTTTTATTTCTCCTTGCCCTGCAAAGGCAAGTTATGCCAAAAACGGTTTCGGCAGTTACAAAAGCGAGGTTGACCTTGTGATTTCGATGAGTGAAGTTTACTTTTTGCTCATCAATGTTATGAAAAGGGAAAAGATGCCCGAAATTTCATCGCAGGCAGGCAAAATCGGTGTCAGCTGGGCAATCTGCGGCGGCGAAGGTTCGGCCCTGCTTAACGATAAGATTCTTGCGGCAGACGGAATTAATAATGTTATCTCGGTTCTTGACCAGATTGAAGACGGCAACATACCGCCGATAGATTTTGTTGAGCTTAACGCTTGCCCGAGCGGTTGTGTAGGCGGCGTTCTTACCATTGAAAATCCGTATATTGCCAAAAACAGGCTTCACACTATCAGACGTTATATGCCCGTTTCGCTCAACGGCATGCCTGAAGGTGAAGAATATATACCGCACAAAAGATTTTTTGTTGATTTTCCGAAATATCAGCCGCTCAATCGCCTGAGCGATAACATTGGCGAATCAATGAGGCTTATGGCTCAGATTCAGGCACTGCGCAAGGAATTGCCCGGCATTGACTGCGGCTCTTGCGGTGCACCTAACTGCAGAGCATTTGCCGAAGATATTGTAAGAGGTACCGCGCACCAGAGCGAGTGCATTATCGCTTACAAAGAAGCTTTCAAAAAGTACATTGAAAATTATGACAGAGGTGACAAGGTTGAAAGTGAGTGAGCTTGCAGCAGCTGAGGGCTTTAAGATTGTTTCGATGCCCGATGGTGAGCGTGAGATTGACGGAGCTTATATCGGCGACCTGCTCAGTTGGGTTATGGGAAGAGCCAAGGCCGACTGTGCCTGGATAACCATAATGTCCAATATCAACATTGTTGCCGTTGCCTCCCTTGCGGATGTTGCCTGCGTAATTCTTGCCGAGGGCGTAACGCTTGAAGCAAGCGTTGCTGAAACGGCTCAGACAAAGGGCGTTAACATTCTTGCTGCCGAGATGCCTGCCTATGAAACCGCAAAGGTGCTTTTTGAAAAACTCTGATATGAAAAAGTATTATTACGATCTTCATATTCACTCGTGCCTGTCGCCCTGCGGCGATAACGATATGACGCCAAACAACATTGCCGGTATGGGCGTTGTTGCAAAGCTTGATATTATGGCTTTGACTGACCACAACACCAGCCGCAACTGCCCTGCTTTTTTCAAAACAGCAAAGGCTAACGGAATTGTTCCCGTTGCGGGAATGGAGCTGACAACAGCGGAAGATATTCACCTTGTGTGCCTTTTTGAAAAGCTTGAAGACGCGATGAAGTTTGATGAGCTTGTCAGCGGTAAGCGTATTCCGATAAAAAACCGAACCGACATTTTCGGCGAACAGCTTGTTATGGATGAAAATGACGAAGTAATCGGGACTGACGAATACCTGCTTTCAAACGCAACATTCATCACCGTTGACGAGGCACCGGCACTTGTTGAAGAATGCGGCGGAATATGTTACCCGGCTCATATTGACAGAGAGGCCAACGGAATTGTGGCAACGCTCGGCGTTTTTCCCGAGGAGCCGTATTTTCCTTGTGCCGAGTTGCACGACGGCGATAAAAGGGCTGAATATGAAGAAAGATTTCCTCTTCTGAAGGACAAGCCCGTTGTTGTTTCGTCCGATGCTCATTATCTTTGGGATATAAGCGGAAGGCTCAACTGCTTTGAGCTTGACTGCGAAGAAAGCGAAGAGGATATACGCAAAAAGCTTTTTGAAAGGCTGAAAGGCTTATGAAAGAGTTATCGCTGAATATTCTTGATATTGCCCAAAACTCGGTTAAGGCAAAGGCTGAGAATATTTTGATAAAGCTCAATGAAACGGCTGAAAAACTTACAATCAGAATTGAGGATGACGGCTGCGGAATGAGCAAAGAAACGGTAGAAAACGTTATGAACCCGTTTTATACCACACGAACTACCCGAAACGTCGGCTTGGGAATACCTCTGCTTAAGCTTGCTGCTGAGCAGACGGGCGGAGAAATATCAATTACCTCCGTCAGCGAAAAGGATAATCCCGAATCTCACGGAACGGCGGTTATTGCGGAGTTTTTCAAGAATCATCTTGATTTCACGCCGCTGGGTGACGTGATTTCAACCGTAACGGTTTTGATTCAGGGCTCGCCCGATATTGAATGGCACTTTGAGCATAATCTTGAAAACGGTCAGGTTGTGCTTGACACAAGAGAACTCAGAGAAGTTCTCGGAGATGTGCCGCTCGATAATTACGAAGTTATTAAATGGATTGAAGAATATCTCAAAGAGGGATACGCTTCCGTTCAATAAATACAGTTTAATATTTTAAGAGAGGATAGATATTATGAAATCATTGGCTGAACTTGCTGCTATCAGAGACAAGATGAAAGACAAAGTTGTTCTCCGTGAAGGCAGCGGCGACATCAGAGTAGTAGTCGGTATGGCTACCTGCGGTATCGCAGCAGGCGCAAGACCCGTTCTCAACGCTTTTGTTGAAGAAGTAAGCAAAGCAGGTCTTGCAGACAAAGTTACAGTTTCACAGACCGGATGCATCGGCGTTTGCCAGTACGAACCCGTTGTTGAAATCTTTGAAGCAGACAAAGAAAAGGTTACTTACATCAAGATGACACCCGAAAAGGCAGCTGAAGTTGTTGAGAAGCATCTCAAGGGCGGCGCAGTTGTTGCGGAATATACAAT
This sequence comes from Acutalibacteraceae bacterium, assembly GCA_045590675.1. Classification (GTDB taxonomy): domain Bacteria; phylum Bacillota; class Clostridia; order Oscillospirales; family Acutalibacteraceae; genus CAG-177. The sequence continues at coordinate 34,545 of JAZNRJ010000069.1, read as the reverse complement.
CACCAACGCTATCTCATAATTGGAGGTTAAGATAATATGATTCGTTCTCACGTACTTATTTGCGGCGGTACCGGCTGTACTTCATCAGGCAGCAAGGTGCTCATGTCCACATTTGAGAAAGAGCTTGAAAAACAGGGACTTCAGGAAGAAGTAAAGATTGTTCAGACCGGTTGTTTCGGTCTTTGCGCTCTCGGCCCCGTTGTTATCATCTATCCCGAAGGCACATTCTACAGCCGCGTTCAGGAAGCTGACGTTGCAGAGATAGTTGAAGAGCATCTTCTCAAAGGCCGCCTTGTTGACAGACTTGTTTACAAGGATGCTGATGAATCCATCATTGAAGAAGCAGGCAAAACAGTTTCTCTTAATGACACAAACTTCTATAAGACTCAGAAGAGAGTTGCTCTTCGCAACTGCGGTCTTATCGACCCCGAAAGCATTGACGAATATATCGCAATGGACGGTTATGCCGCTCTCGGTAAGGTTCTTACAGAAATGACACCCGAGCAGGTTGTTCAGTGCGTTAAGGATTCAGGCCTCAGAGGCAGAGGCGGCGGCGGTTTCCCCACCGGCCTTAAATGGAGCTTCACAGCTGCTAACGCTGCTGACCAGAAATATGTTGTTTGTAACGCTGACGAAGGCGACCCCGGTGCATTTATGGACCGTTCAGTTCTTGAAGGTGACCCCCATTGCCTTATCGAAGCTATGGCTATCTGCGGTTATGCAACAGGCGCAACTGAAGGTTACGTTTATGTTCGTGCAGAATATCCCATCGCTGTTAAGCGTCTTCAGATTGCTATTGACCAGGCCAGAGAATATGGCCTTCTCGGCAAAGATATCTTTGGCTCAGGTTTTGATTTTGACCTCTTTATCCGCCTTGGTGCAGGTGCTTTCGTTTGCGGTGAAGAAACCGCTCTTATGACCTCAATCGAAGGCAACAGAGGTGAGCCCCGTCCCCGTCCTCCCTATCCCGCAGTTAAGGGTCTTTTCGGCAAGCCCACAACCGAAAACAACGTTGAAACATTTGCAAACATTCCTCAGATTATCCTCAAAGGTGCTGAATGGTTTGCATCAATGGGTACCGAAAAGTCAAAGGGTACAAAAGTATTTGCTCTCGGCGGTAAGATTGAAAACACAGGTCTTGTTGAAATCCCCATGGGTACAACTCTGCGTGAAATCATCTATGATATCGGCGGCGGTATCCCCGGCGGCAAGAAATTCAAGGCAGCTCAGACAGGCGGCCCCTCCGGCGGCTGTATCCCTGTAAGCCTTATCGACACCCCCATTGACTATGATAACCTCACAGCTATCGGCTGTATGATGGGTTCAGGCGGTCTTATCGTTATGGACGAAGACAACTGTATGGTTGACATCGCTAAGTTCTTCCTTAACTTCACAGTTGACGAATCCTGCGGTAAGTGTGCTCCCTGCCGTATCGGCACAAAGCGTATGATGGAACTGCTTGAAAAGATTACAGACGGCAACGGTACTCTTGAAGATATTGATAAGCTTGAAGAGCTTGCATATTATATCAAAGAGAACTCACTTTGCGGTCTCGGTCAGACAGCTCCCAACCCCGTTCTTGCAACTCTTAAGTTCTTCCGTGAAGAATACATTGCTCACGTTGTTGATAAGAAGTGCCCTGCAGGCGTTTGCAAGAAGCTCCTTAACTACTCAATTGATGCTGATAAGTGTAAGGGCTGTACTCTCTGTGCAAGAAAGTGCCCCGTTGGCGCTATCTCAGGTACAGTTAAGAATCCTCACGTTATTGATACAGCTAAGTGTATCAAGTGCGGTGCTTGCATGGATTCATGTAAGTTTAAGGCTATCACAAAAGGTTAATTAAGGAGGCATAAACAATATGGAAATGGTAAACATTAAAATAAATAATATGCCCCTGAGCGTTCCCAAGGGCATTACAGTTCTTGAAGCAGCAAGATATGCAGGTATTGAAATTCCTACTCTTTGCTACCTTAAGGAAATGAACGAAATCGGTGCTTGCCGTATTTGTATGGTAGAAGTTAAGGGTGCACGTTCACTCGTGACAGCTTGTGTGTTCCCCGTTAACGAGGGCATGGAGGTTTTCACCAACACAGAAAAGGTAAGAAAGAGCCGCAAGATGACTCTTGAGCTTCTCCTTTCCGCCCACAGAAAAGAATGCCTTTCTTGCGTTAGAAGCGGTGATTGCGAGCTTCAGAAGCTTTGCAAGGATTACGGTGTTGATGATGAAAACGCTTTTGCAGGTGCATATCCCGAATTCCAGTTTGACGATTCAGCACCTCATATGATCAGAGATAACAGCAAGTGCGTTCTTTGCCGCCGCTGCGTTGCAGCTTGCGACAACCAGGCAATCAGCGTTATCGGCGCAAGCCAGAGAGGTTTTGATACTCATATCAGCTCTCCCTTTGAAAATCCCCTTGCAGAATATTCATGCGTAGCCTGCGGTCAGTGTATCGTTAACTGCCCCACAGGTGCTCTCTATGAAAAAGACGACACAGCAAAGGTGTTTGCTGCAATTGCAGATCCCGAAAAGTATGTTGTTGTTAACACAGCTCCTTCAATCAGAGTTACTCTCGGTGAAGCTTTCGGCAACCCCGTTGGCACAAACGTAACCGGCAAGATGGTTGCAGCTCTTCGCCGTCTCGGATTTAATAAGGTATTCGATACCGATTTCTCCGCTGACCTTACAATTATGGAAGAAGCTCACGAGCTCCTTGACAGAATCCAGAACGGAGGAACTCTTCCTCTTATCACATCCTGCTCACCCGGTTGGGTTAAATATTGCGAGCATTACTATCCCGATCAGCTTGCTCACCTTTCAAGCTGCAAGTCACCTCAGCAGATGTTCGGTGCAGTAACAAAGACTTGGTATGCAAAGAAGATGAACCTTGACCCCAAGGACATCGTTGTTGTAAGCATTATGCCCTGTACTGCAAAGAAGTTTGAAGCAGGCAGAGATGACCAGTCCGCAAGCGGTTATCCCGATGTTGACTATGCTCTCACAACCCGTGAGCTTGCAAGAATGATTGAAACAGCAGGTATCGCTTTCAACGCTCTTCCTGATGAAGAATTTGATAATCCTCTTGGCGAAGGCACCGGTGCAGGCGTTATCTTCGGTGCAACCGGCGGCGTTATGGAAGCCGCTTTGAGAACAGCTGTTGAAACTCTTACAGGCGAAGAACTCAAGAGCCTTGAGTTCACAGAGGTAAGAGGTACAGAAGGCCTTAAAGAAGCAACCTACACAGTTGCAGGCATGGAAGTTAAGGTTTGCGCAGCAAGCGGCCTTGCAAATGCCAAAAAGGTTATGGATGCAATTAAGGCAGGCACAGCTGATTATCAGTTTGTTGAAATTATGGCTTGCCCCGGCGGTTGTGTAAACGGCGGCGGTCAGCCCACTCAGCATGCAACTGTTCGCAACTTCACTGACCTTAAGGGTATCAGAGGCAAGGCTCTTTATGAAGCAGATAAGAACCTTCCCCTCAGAAAGTCACACGAAAGCGAAGCTGTTAAGACTGTTTACAAAGAGTATTTCGGTGAACCCGGCAGCCACATTGCACACGAAGTTCTCCATACTCATTACGTTCCCAGATCAAAGTACAGCAAATAATTTGCTCATCATCCCGGTTTGCCGTAAGGCAAATCGGGATTTTTGTTGTATATTATTACCAAAATAAAGTTGAATATTTTGTTACGAAAATATCCGTAAATATGTTGATAAAGCATAAAATGCTATGATATATTTATCTTAGCAGAAAAACTGCAATAAAAAACGGGAGGAAATACTTATGAAAAAAACACTCAGCATTTTTCTTGCGCTCGTGATGGCACTCGGCGTTTTTGCTCTTAATTCTTTTGCGGCGGCAGAAACAGAAACCGATGTACCGTCGGACACGGTTCTTAAGGAAATTGACCTTACATTTGATTTTGATATCGGCGGTAAAAATGTTGCCGATTACAAAGATTATATAACAATCAATTCATCCGGTGTTAAATTTGAGGATGAATATGACGGCTTTGGGGTAGTTGCCGGACCGGTTGATGCAGGAGAAGCCGAAAAATATATCGAAGGAGAAATATACGGGGTTTCAATTTACCTTACGCCTACGGACGGATATGTTATTCCGCTTGGCGGCAAGGTGAAAGCTGTTGTTAACGGAAAAGAATTCGACAGTGAAATATTTGTTGCGGAACACTATATTGAAGAAACAGAAGAACTTGTTGAAATTCCGACGTGCCATATATTTTTAACTGTTGTTATCGGCCCTCAAGGCGGATTTGCTTACGGCAAAACAGGCAAACTCATCAACGAAATCTCGATTGATGTTAATTTAGAGGCTGGTTTGAAAGTTGCTGATTGGACAGAATACGTTACAATTAACACACCTAACCTTGTTTTTGATGACCAAAACGGTTTTGCAGGGGCGTTTGTTTATGACGGAGCTTATAATCAACTGCCTAATGATTATGTTTTTGTAGCAGGCGAAGAATATTATGTTGAAGTTCAGCTTGCACCTGAAGCAGGATACAGTTTTCCCTTTGACGGAATTGAAAAAGTAACAGTTAACGGCGAGAAAACTGAGGATTATTATATTGGCACATATTATAATGATGATTACGCAGTTATTGATTTTGCTTCTGTAACTGCAAATGAAACAGCAGAAGGCAGCAATTCTGTTTTAGATTCAATCAGCAATTATTTTGTGCTTCTTTTTGCCGGTATTGAAAATTATTTTGCCACAATGCTTGAAAACATACTTTTACTTTTTTTGATTTTAGGTTAATAAAAAAGCGGTGCTTCTGAAGGTCTAACCTTCGGAAGCACCGCTTTTAAAAAAATCAGCAGGGTAAAATTATTGCAAGTTTAGCAAAAAGATTTCTGAAAAAGTATTCAAGATTTTCAAAAGAGAACATACTGCCTGTATCCTCGGCACCTTCAAGGTTTCCCTTGCCTTTGCAAGGTGTTCCGTCATAGTCGGAAGTGTGAGAAGTCAGCCAGGAAATCATACCGTTGGGGTATTCGAGAGTTACGGTTTCGCCCTTGCCGTTAACGGTAGTCATATAGGGATAATCGCCGTTTTCATCCGAGAAAAGGTCATTGTTAACCGCAAACCAGGCATGGTGGCTGCTGCTTGTGCGTTCACCGTTGGGATAACAAACCTTTGCAAGTGTTGAAAATCTGCATTCTTCGGCAACGTTGGAATTTGCGGTTATTTTGCTCCATGTAGGATTAACAGAAAGATTATAGTTAACAAGGGGATCTGATTTGCCCGAAACAAGCCAAACGGGAATATCGGCAAGATGTTGTGCCATATTTTTGGGCATTGCCCATGCGGGGCAGATGGGGAAGATAGCAGCAAACATTTCGGGGTATGCAACCGCCATATTAAGTGTCATTTTGCCGCCCATTGAATAACCGCCGATATAAATACGGCTAAGATCAATGTTTTCCTTGTGTTCTGCAATGAAGCTGTCGATAGCGGTTCTGAGTGGCTCTATAAGGTCTTCACCCCAGAAGTTGCCGTTTTCTTCTCTTGAACGTGCAGCGAGGATGAACGCACCGCCGGCGGGCTCAAATCTTGCCTGGAATTCATCGCTTGCCCAACAGGCTATGTTGCTTTTTGAAACCTGCACACCGTCTTCAGCACCGTCGCCCATACCGTGAAGCCAGACTACAAGCGGATATTTTGCATTATCATTTTCTTTTACGGGCGAAAAATAGCGGTAATCAATTGAATATTCGCCAACAACGGGTCCTTCGCCAAAAACAAACTGTTGCTGAAGAGCTTCCATTCCGTCTTCAAGAGAGAGCGCGAAAGCACCTGTGAAGCACGAAACAGCAATTAAAACGGCGAAGAAAATACTAACGAATTTTTTCATATTTACACCTCTTTTTTATTCTTAATGATAATTATATCGTATAAATGCTATTAAGTAAAGATAGGAAAACACTTCATCTTGAAAAATTTTTAAAATAAAGCTATAATTTTTAGAAAGAAATTAAAAAGAAAAAGGTGTGCTTATGGTTACAAAAGATGTTGCTTTGATTGAATATTCAAAACCGGTTGATCGCCTCAACAGTCTGACCCATGCAGTCGGTGCGGTTGCAGCTGTTATTGCTGCGGTTTTGCTGGTTATTAAAGCGCAGGGGATTACAAAAGAAATTTCCGCTGTTGTTTACGGCTTGTCAATGATTGCGGTTTTCAGCGTATCGGCTGTTTATCACGGGCTTGAAAAAGGCGAAAGAAAAAGAAAGGCAAGGTTAATTGATCACTCAACGGTTCCTGTTTTGATTGCGGGAACGGCAACCCCTTGTGCACTGATTACTCTTTATGAAATCAGCCCCGTTCACGGTTTGATTGTTCTTGCACTTGCCTGGGGGTGCACGCTGTTTGGCATTTTTTCAAAAATATTCTTTTTTGAAAAGCTGAAAGCGGTTACGGTTGCGGTTTATATTGTTTCGTGCGTGATAATGCTGTGCAGTGCAGTTCCGCTGCTTGGCGTGATTAACACAAACGTTTTTTTGGTTATACTTATCGGATGTTTTGTTTATGTTTTAGGAGCAATTTTTTGCGGTTTGGGAATAAAAAGAGAATGGTTTCACGTTGTTTTTCATCTTTTTGTTGTTGCCGCGGCAGTTATTCACTATTTTGCAATATATAACTTTGTTATCTGAAGAGCAGCTTTTGCTCTTCTTTTTATGTTGAGGGTTTACGGCGATACAATCGAATAATTATTGTTAACTCTTTTGTAACTCTTTTTTTCTTGTATTTTAATATATGTAATGGTATAATTCAACATAGAGCAATATTTTTAATCAGGAGAAATAAAAATGAAAAAATGTATAATCATCGGCGGCGGTCCTGCAGGCCTTACTGCCGGCTACGAACTCCTTTTAAAATCAAATGATTATGAAGTAATCATTCTTGAACAGTCCGAGGCTTTGGGCGGAATTTCAAGAACGGTTAAGCATAACGGCAACCGTATGGATATAGGCGGCCATCGCTTTTTTTCAAAAGATAAGGCTGTAACCGAATTCTGGGAAAAGCTTATGCCAACTCAGGGTAAACCGTCAATTGACGATAAAATTCTCGGCAGAGAAAAAACGCTTGTCAAAGGCGGCCCTGACCCTGAAGCGGAAGATAAAGTTATGCTTATCCGACGCAGAATTTCAAGAATTTATTATCTTAATAAGTTTTTTGATTATCCCATAACAATGAAACCGCAGACTTTCATCAATATGGGATTGCCCAAAACGGTTAAAGCCGGTTTCAGCTATCTGAAATCAACCGTTTCCAAAAAAGAAGAAACATCGCTTGAAAATTTTTATATCAACCGCTTTGGCAAAGTGCTTTACTCAATGTTTTTTGAGGGATACACAGAAAAGCTTTGGGGCAGACATCCGAGTGAAATTTCAGCCGATTGGGGCGCACAGCGAGTAAAAGGCCTTTCAATTCTTGCTGTTATTAAGGATATGCTTTCAAAGCTTGTTCCAAACAAGAACAGGAAGGTTGAAACTTCACTTATTGAAGAATTTGTTTATCCTAAGCTTGGCCCCGGTCAGTTTTGGGAAACCGTTGGCGAAGAATTTGAAAAAATGGGCGGCAAAATTCTTTATAGCCACAAAGTAACGGATATAAATATTTCAGACGGCAGAATCGACAGCATAAAGTGCGAAGCTAACGGCGAAACAAAGACCTTTGACGGAGATATTTTCTTTTCCTCAATGCCGGTCAAGGACCTTGTTGCCGGAATGGGAGAAAGCGTTCCTGCAAACGCTGCCGAAATTGCCGCCGGTTTGCCTTACAGAGATTTTGTTACGGTGGGTTTGCTTGTTAAAAAGCTCAATCTTAAAAATGAGACAGATGTAAAAACTCTTGGCAACATTGTTCCGGACTGTTGGATTTATGTTCAGGATGTGGGCGTAAAACTCGGCAGAATTCAGATTTTTAACAACTGGTCGCCATATCTTGTTAAAGACCCTGAGAATACCGTTTGGGTTGGCCTTGAATATTTTTGCAACGAGGGCGACAGCTTTTGGAATATGGATGAAAAAGCCTGCGTTGAAATGGCTGTTAAAGAGCTTAAAAGCATGGGCGTTATTGATGGCGATGCCGAAATTCTTGACAGCCACAGAGAAAAGGTTCAGAAAGCTTATCCTGCTTATTTTGACACCTATGACCGTATGAACGAGCTTGTTGAGTATCTTGACACTTTTGAAAACCTTTATTGCATAGGTCGTAACGGTCAACACAGATATAATAATATGGATCATTCTATGGCAACCTCTTTTGAGGCGGTTTCAAATGTTTTGAACGGCAAAAAGACAAAAGAAAATATCTGGAGTGTAAACACTGAGGCTGAATATCACGAGGAGAGCAAGGATGGAAAAGCTAAAGAAGCTTAAACCGCTGACTCTGGTGCTTATTCTTGTTTTTGCTTTTGCGGCAGAAGCATTAATGAGCAACTATAATTATCTTGCGTTTACCAAAGGAACGGCTGTTGAGAATTACAGACCTGCGGAATCAGAAGACACTATACAAATAAATAAAGAAAACGAATATTTTCTGATAAACAATCTTGGGCTTGAGATAACATCTCTGGCCTTTGATGTTTATACGCAAAATGATACTGAAGATTTAAAGGTTGAAATATATTCAACGTCATCGCCGGAACAGGAGACATATTCTTACGTTTCCGGAGGAGAGATTTTGGCAGATGCAGACGGAGAAAGAGCAAAATTCTGTTTTTCTGCAGGGGAACCGAGCAATTCTTTGTATATAGCTTTTTCGGGTTTTGACGGCACTTTAACAGTTTCAAATGTTGTGATTAATGAAAGCGCAGGCTTTGCTTTTAACGGTTTAAGATTTGCCGTTCTTTTGGGGGCGGTTGTATTCATTTACTTTTTGGCTCAAAGCGGCATGTTAAAAGAAAGGCATAAAGTAAATGCCAAAGATGCAGCTTTTTATGCGGTTTCGCTCACTCTGTTGGCATCTGTTTTGGTTTCAATTCTTAATTTTACCGAAAGCGGAGCAATGGTTCCTTATCCTTTAGAGAGCGGAGTCAGATATTATAATCCTTATTATCAGCAGTTTGATGCTTTTCAAAAAGGTCAGTTTCATCTTGATGTAGAGCCTTCTTGGGCACTCAAAGAGCTTGAAAACCCCTATGATCCGTCGGCACGGCAAGGCATTGATTATATGTGGGACAGGGCATTTTTTAACGGGAAATATTATTCTTATTTCGGCTTAACTCCGATTGTGACTGTTATTTATCCGTTTTATTGGATTATGGGTATGCTCCCTTCGCTCACGTTTGTGATGAGCATTTTTTCGGCAATGGCGGCTATTTTCTTTTCACTTACCGTTATTGAATGGACAAAGCTCAGGAAAGGCCGCAGTTCTTTTGCGTTTGCGGCGATGTGCGCTGTTTTTGCGTTTTTGGCAAGTCAAGTGCTTCTTATGCAAAGGGGCAGTTCGCAGTTTTATTATGTTGCAGGCTTGAGTGCGATGGCATTCATTTCTGCTTTTATGTTCTGGTTGCTGAAAGCAATAGGAAGCTGTGGCTTTAAAAAATATGCTTTTTATTTCTTGGCAGGTATTTCTTTTGGCTTGAGTTTCCACGCAAGAGTTAACACGGTTTTGCCGTTTGCGCTGATTTCGGCGGTATTTATAATTCTGCTGATGATAAAACGCATAAAAGAGAAGAAAGCGGGAGTTTTTCTTTTGGAGGCTCTTTCGCTCGGTGCACCTGTGCTTCTGGCGGTTTTGCTTTCATTTTATTATAATTATGTGCGTTTCGGAAATCCGCTTGATTTCGGAACAGCTTATCAGCTCACTGTTGCGGATACGTCACTTTATAAGCTGAACGTTGCCGGAATTATTCCGTCAATATACCATTATTTCATTCAGAATTTTAAATTTACAACTCAGTTTCCGTTTGTTGATTTTAATTATGTCAACCTCGGCAACTATAACGGCTATGTGTATGTTGACAGCGGACTCGGCATTTTTGCTTATCCGTTTACTCTTATTTTGTTGTTGTCTCCATTGGCTTTCAGAAGCAAAAGCTTTAGCTGTAAAAAGAAAATTTTGCTCTCGGTTGCAATTGTATCCCTGTTTGTAACGGCGTTTGCAGATTTTTGCCTGGGAGGCGTAATATTCAGATACACAGCAGATATTTCTTTGCTCGCAGCTTTCCTTTCCGTTATCATCGCAATGGAAGCCGGCGAGTTTGTTTGGGATAAGCACGGCGAAGGTGCAGCGAAAATGGTTAAACACGCAGTTGCCGTTCTTGGCGGACTGACTGTTTTGGTTGCGATGGGTTCAACTTTAATCCGCCATACAAACACTCTCTATTATTCGCCTGTTCTTTTTGATAAGCTGAAAGATTTCTTTGTTTTTTGGTGAGAAAATTATGCTTGATAATATAACAAAAATTAAAAAGTTTTTGCCTGTTATAATTGCCTCTGTGTATGCGGTAACGGCGATTGCAACTGTTATTTATTATATTTTCTGGCCGTCGGCGGCATATTTTCACGCCGATTGTTCGGATACCCTTTTGTGGGCACAGGCAAGTTTTGAAAGCGGAAAGGTTTTTAACCCCGATTTCGGTTATGCCGCTATGCTGCCTTTTGGCGGAACGGCACTTATGATTCCGTTTATAGCAATTTTCGGAGTATCGCTCACAGCCCACAGGCTCGGAATTGCGGCTTTCACACTTATACTTTTTGCTTCGCTTTATTTTGTTTGCAGGAGTGCTGATTTTGGCAGACCGATTTCGCTTTTTGCTGTGGGAACGATTGCTTTGACTCTTTGTTCTTCTCAAAAGCTCAGAGAGATATATTATGAACACGTAATCTATTACAGCATATGCGTTCTGATTATCTGCGTTTTGGCAGCCCTTTATCTCAGATGTGAAAAAGCATACAGCAACGGCGGATTAACCAAAAAAACGTTGCTGTTGCTTGCTGCAACATTCGTTTTTACTACATTTTCTGCTCTTGACGGAACGCAGGTAATTGTTATGAGCATTATGCCGGTTGTTTTTGCAATTTGCTGTGAGATGCTGTTTTCAAGAGAAAGATTGATTTCAAAAAAGAACTATTTTGATTGGATTTTTTGCATTGTTCTCGGCATAGGTTCGGGATTCGGCTTTTGTGCTCTTGCCTTGCTTTCAAAGGGAGTTACGGCAGGCTATGCCAACGCATATACAAGCTTTTCAAACCCATCGGAATGGATAAACAATCTTAACAAATTGCCAGAGGCATGGTGCAAGCTTTTTGGTTTTGCAGGTTATTACGGTCAATCGGTTTTTTCGGCTGAAGCAATAGTGAATATAATCCGCTTGGGTGCGGCACTTTTGGTTGCGATTGTGCCGATAGTTTGCCTGTTATTCATTAAAAAGTTTGAAAGAGCATCAAGAATTATTATTCTTTCGCATTTCGGATTAACGGCGGTTATTATGTTTGGCTATATTTTTGGTATTCTTTCACTTGCCGATTGGCGTCTCAGCCCAATGATATGCACCGCTATTCTTGTTTGTGTTTGTGCTTTAAACAGGGTGTGCGGTGATATTGTTTTACGCAGAATTGCAGCAATCAGCGCAGCGTTGATGATTGTTTTCAGTGCAGTTTCGGTTGGCGTTATAACGGAAATGCCCAGAAACGGTCTTGAACAGAACAAATACTATCACATTGCCAAAGAGCTTGACGAAAAAGGGCTTAATTACGGCTATGCAACGTTCTGGAGCTCGCAATGTATAAGTGTGCTTTCGGATTTTGAAGTCAGGGCGGCAAACGTTGATGTTAACGACGACGGAATTGCCCCATGCCATTATCAGTCAAACAAGAGTTGGTTTGAACCTGTTGAGGGTGTTGAAAAATATTTTGTTCTTCTTTCACCCAACGAGACGGTGACTTTACAGGGAACTGAAGATTGGCATTATTTTGAAGAAAAGGATACCGAAGTAATCGGGATCGGCGGTTATACGGTGTTCGTTTTTGAATCAACCGAATTTTTAAACTAAAATAATAGTGCGGCAGAATAAAAATTCTGCCGCTTATTTAATAAGCATATTGAAAAAAACGGGCCGTTACCGAGGTAACAGCCCGTTGATTATTTAACTTTATCAGTCACTTGTGTAGGGAAGAAGAGCAACCTGACGTGCACGCTTGATAGCGGTTGTCAACTCACGCTGATGCTTAGCGCAAGTGCCGGTAACGCGGCGGGGAAGGATCTTTGCTCTGTCAGAAGTGAACTTGTTAAGCTTATTTACATCCTTGTAATCGATGCATTCAACTTTATCAACGCAGAAGGAGCAAACCTTTCTGCGGCCCTTTTTGTTGGGTCTTCTGTCGCTTTTATCGTAAGCCATGGATTAAACCTCCTTTTCAGTATAAATGGGAGATCTCTCAGAACGGGAGATCGTCCTCGGGAATTTCTTTAAAATCGCCTTCGTCGGCAGTTGAATATGAGGGTGCGGGCTGAGCCATGGGAGCGAAGCTGTCTGCTCTTGAAGCAGTGCCTGTTTCGTTCTTTGAGCCGCAGAAACTTGCGTTATCAACAACAATTTCTACTGCCTTTCTCTTGTTACCGCTCTTATCCTCATAAGTTCTGGTCTGAATTGAGCCCTGAATAGCAATCATTGAGCCTTTGCGGAAATACTTGCTGATGAACTCAGCGTTCTGTCTCCAAGCAATAACGTCAATGAAATCTGTCTGACGTTCTTCGCCTGTGCGGGCGTAACGTCTGTCAATGGCTACGGTGAACGAAGTAACGGAAATTCCGCTGCCTGTAGTGCGCAGCTCGGGGTCGGCAACAAGTCTGCCCATAATTACGGCACAGTTAACCATTTTGCGACCTCCTTAGTTTTTTCTGACAATGAGTGTACGGAGAACACCGTCTGTGATCTTGGCAACACGGTCAAGTTCAGCGGGGAACTCTGTGGGAGCCTGATAGTTGAAGAGAACGTAGAATCCCTCGGGTTCGTCGTCAATAAGGTAAGCGAGCTTGCGCTTGCCCCATTCATCAACGCTCTCAAGAGTGCCGTTAGCTTCGATCATAGCCTTGAATTTTTCAACAAGGGGCTGAGCAGCCTCTTCGCCGTTGGCTACTGAGAAAACCATCATTGTCTCATAGCTGTTGTTTGCTGACATTCTTAAAGCACCTCCTTCTGGTCTTTGGCCACGGTGCATCCGTGGCAAGGAATAAAATTTGAATTTAATCCTGCTGCGATTTCCGCAGCGGTCTATAATTTTAACAGAATATTTCCAACTTGTCAAGATATATTCTGTTTTTTATTTATATATTATAAATCAACCTTACAAAAAGCAACGTTTATTCTTTCATAAGTGTATGTAATATAAAGGCTGCCGTTATAATATTCAACAGCGGGGTATGAAAATTCGCTGTCAAGCTTGAATTCTTCAAAAGTATAAACAGTTTCCCAGCTTGCACCGTTATCTGAAGATTTCATAAGCGTTAAGGGCGAACGCTCGCCCCAGTTACCCGTTGCGGGGTTTGAAACAAGGTAAAGGTCACCGTTAGGAACTTTAACAAGGTCAAGGCCGCTGTTGCTGTTGAGAAGCTCGGTTTCATATGCCTGACACCAGGTTTTGCCGTAATCGTCAGAGTCGCTTCTGTAAACCTTGCCGACTGATGTTCTGGTGAGCATATGAACCTTACCGGGAGCAGATTCCCAAAGAGTGGGCTGAATCATCGGAATTTTGTTTGAAGTGTATGCATTAAGGCTGTTGAAAAGGGGACAGGTCTGCTCGGTTTTGACTTTGGGGCTTTTTTCCCAAGTCAGGCCGTCGTCAAACGAAGTGTCAACAAAGCATTGCCAACCTTTGAGCTCGCACGATGCCGGAGCAAGAACTCTGCCATCGGAAAGGCGGATGCATTTATTTTTTACGGGGCCTCTGCCGCCGCTTCTGTCACCTTTGACGAGTTCCTGAGGGGCGCTGAAGCTTCTGCCGCCGTCAGCTGAAACGCTGTAGTATGTACGCCAAGATGGAATTATTTTGCCATATTTGAAATAGAGGCAGATTTCACCGTTTTTGCGTAAAAATAAAACGGGGTTCCAATGGGGAACGGCTTTGTTTCTTGTGATAGTCTTTGGTTCGCTCCAACCGTTTTCGTCACGGCGGGCAAACCATATGTCAACGTCATCCTTGCCTTCTTTTGTTCCGCCGAACCAAGCGGCTACAACGCTGCCGTCGGGCAGAGGGAGAACGGTTGAAGCGTGGCAGTTATCGGTAGGAAGAGGATTACAGATTAATTCTTTTAATACTTTCATTTAATTACATCCTTTTAAAGTTCAAATTCGGTAGGGTCAGCACTTTCAACACGCAAAGGCTTTTTAGGAACACGCTTAAGCGGATCATATACATAACGCCTGCATTTGCCGTCAGGCTCAACTATGCCTTTTTTTACACAAAGAACGCTTTCTTTATCCGGAGAAAGTCTACCGTTTTTGCAATGTCTGCAAACGGCATCGTATTGCTTTTTGTTAATAAGCTTGTTTTTCATTCTTTCAACAACCTTTCCTACAGATTTTAACATATTTTTTTATTACTATCAAGGTCTAAAATAAGCAATGACGATAAAAACAGCATTGAAACTGCTGCTGGTACGGAGAGCGAAACAAATGCCGCATTCTGTGTCATTATACTGACAGTTTGAAGTTCAACCGGAAAGAATTTAAGAAGAAGGCTGCATATTAACGCTGAAAGCAACGAGTGAAGCACTCGGAAAAGATAGAATTTTTTTATATCCGGAAGCAAATTTTCGCTTAGTGAAAAGATTTGCATATGAACGCATATGCCGCCGAAAGCACAAATTGCGGCAAGCAAGGGCAGCGGAGTTTTGGCGGCAGCTTCGGCACAACCGCTGGTGACTTCAAGAAGGCAACAAAGCAAAAGCGAAAGCTTCGGATTTAACTTTAACGCATAAAGAGTGTTGATAATCCCGGAAAACAGGATCACAAAGGCGCAAATGCTGAGCATTGCACTGCAGGAGGAGGAAACACTGTCAACCAATGCTTTTGAAAAAGGAACGGTTATATGTTGAGTTTCGGTAAGATAACCGCTGCTTTTATTGCGGGCAAAAAAACCGAGAACAACGGCGGAAATGCAAAGAGAGGCAAGCAGAATAAAGCCGGCCTTTCTTGAATTGAGAAGTCCGTTGCCGATTGCATTAACGCAAAACCCCGCACCGGCATTAACGCAAAAAAGAATAAGCCGCTGTGCTTCTTCTCGGGTGATTTTGCCCGATTTATAAAGTGTTACAGCACTTTTTACACCTGCAGGGTAGCCGCCGAAAAGACCGATAAGAACAGCTAAAGCCGCATCGGCACGCTGGCGGAACAAAAGGCGCATAACGGGTGCCAAAAGTTTTTTTACGAATGGCGGAAGTTCGCCTGCACTTGTTAAAGCGGCGGCAATCATAAACGGAAAAACAGAGGGGATAAGTATTTCACCGCAGATTTTTATGCCTGTGAGGGCACCGTCACAAAACTCTTTGCCGAAAACAAAAAGCACAGCCGATAACAAAAGACCTGCAGTCAAAGTAATCTTTCTTTTCAAGAATCATCGCCTCCGTTTATTCAATTCTATGAAAGCCTCGTTCTTTTTAATGCACTTGAATCATAAATTTAAAGAAACGGCAATAATCTGAGGTGAGAATATGAGAAACAGAAAGAGCAACATCCGAAACAGAGAAAACGCATTTTTTGACACTATCAGCAAAAGCTTGGATATACCTGTTGATGCGGTTGCGGGTTTTGCACATATAGAGATGAGCGGTAACCGAGAAATTTCGGTTGACGGCTGTCTTGGTGTTCTTGAATACGGCGAAAACCGGATTGTGCTTAACACCGGCAGACTTACCGTTAAAATATGCGGTTGCGATTTAACCGTAACATCTATGCAAAACGGTCAGGCGATTATAAAAGGCACGCTAACCTGTGTTGAATTTGGCAATTAAGGAGGATATATGCTGTTTATCAGATTTCTCCGTTTTATCAGGGGTTATGTTGTTTTTGAAGCGCACAAAGGTTTTCCCGAAAGGTTCGTTAACCTTTGCAGACGTTTTGGTATTTTGCTTTGGGATTTAAAGATTGTTGACGGCGTTATAACGGCAAAAACTGATTGTTCAGGATACAAAAAAATCCGTACTGTTTCGAAAAGGTCGGGAATGAAAACAAAGATTGTTTCAAAACACGGATTGAGATTTTTTTTAAACAAGCACAGTGCCCGAATAGGGCTTTTGGCAGGGGCTTTAACGGGGGCGGCGTTGCTGACTATTCTTTCAAGCCGTTTGTGGCTTATTGATGTTACCGGCAACAGCGCAGTTTCAAGTGAAAAAATTATATCGGTTTTTGAACAGCTTGGTATTAAAGAGGGAGCGGCAACGGGAAAAATAAAGGTTAATGAGGTTGAAAAAGAAGCTGCAAAGCTTTTACCGGAACTCTCTTGGCTTAACATTAACATTGACGGATGCAGTGCACTTATAGAAGTCAGAGAAGCTGCACCGCCGCCGCAAACAGAAAAAGACGGCCCCCCAAGCAACATTGTTGCGGCAAGAGACGGAATACTGATTCAGCTCAGACCGTTTAAAGGTACGCAGGAACAAAAGATAGGTTCGGCTGTTCTTAAAGGAGATTTGCTGATAAGCGGAATAAACCAAAACAGGGATTTGACGGTCAGTTTTTGCGAAGCGGAAGGATATGTTGTTGCAAGAACTTCGCATAAAATAAATTTCACCCAAGCCGAAACACTCTCGGCTCAGGTTGAAACAGGAGAAAAAAGGGGATATATACTGAGTTTTTTCGGTTTTGATATTCCTGTTGGAGAAATACCGCAAAACGGTTTCGCAGAAGAAAAAAGACTTTGCATAAACGGCATTAATTTGCCGCTTAGCTTGATTTGCGTAAGAGAAGGTGTTTATGCTGAGAAAAAAATTAAGCTGACACCGCAAAAGACCGCTTTGCTTGCAAAACACAAGTTTTTTGATATTTGCACAGATGAGTTCAGAGGAATTGAAATAGAAGAAGCTGAAATTATTCAAAAGGCAGGAACGGTTTCGGGCAGCTTTGTCTGCCTTGAAAACATTGCCGAACCGCAACCGATGATAATTGAAGAAATTGTCGCAGAGCAACCTGAAAGTAATTAAAACAGCTGCCTCACCTTACGGTGCAGGCAGCTGAAGCTTTATTTTTCATTTTTGAAAATTCCCGATTTCTTTACGGCAAGAAAAAGCGGAATACCTCCCAGAAGGCATACAGTAAGTTCACCGGCGGCTATCTGAAGAGCGGTTATTGCAAATGCCGCAAACGAAGCTGAGCTTTCAGGCATAAAGAGCGTTATTTCCGCACCTATAATAAGCGCGTTAAAAATAACAGGCATAACAACGGATAAAACAGGAATGCTTTTGAATGTTATGTTCCTTGTAAGCCTTGCAAAAATTGCCGCAAGCAAGGTTGCAAACGAACCTAAAACAATATCCCATATTCCGTATGGGCTTGTCAAGTTGCCGAGAGCGCATCCCACGGCAAGGCCGGGCACCGCCGCAGGGGTGAAAACCGAGAATACCGTTAGCGCTTCCGAAATTCTGAATTGAACGGGTCCGTAAGAAATTGCCGATAAAGCATAGGTTGCGGCAGCATAAACAGCCGCAATCAACGCACCGTGGACAAGGCGCGTGATTTGTTTTTGTCTGTTTCTCATTTTTTACTCCTTTTGCTGCCGTGCAGCGCCTTTAGTTTTGTTTGGTGCCGAGTAATGCACCTGTCAGGAAGGTTTCGAACTGACATTTTACTCTAATATATTTAAGCCGCTTGAGTTGATTTTTTATCAAAGATATTCGGCAAGAGCTTTAAGGTTTTCAACCTCTACGCTTGCCTTGATATTCTGAGAAGCGTATTCTTCGGGAGTTGTAACGCCGCTGTAAACAAGGGCACAGGGGATTGAGTGGTTTGCGCCGATGGCAATATCGGTTGCAAGTCTGTCACCAACAAAGGCAAGTTCTTCTCTTTTGCAACCGAGAAGATTGGTGATATAATCAACCGTTGCTGTCATGGGCTTTCCGAGAACCTGAGGCCTTTTACCGGTTGAAGCGGCGAAAAGCTCAATCATTGAGCCGGTGTCGGGCATATAGCCGTCGGCTGTGGGACAGTTGAGGTCGGGGTGGGTAGCAATATAAATTGCACCCTTGTCGATGTATTTAACGGCATCCCACATTTTCTGATACGTGAGTGTTGTATCAAAACCGAGAACAACTATATCAGGGTCAGCGTCAACAAGGTTGATGCCTGCTTTTTCAAAATCACCGGTCAGTCTTTCATTGCCGAGCAGAAAAACCTTTTTGCCCGCATAGTTTTTATTGAGGTAATCGGCGGCAACGTGAGAAGAGATTATAACTCTGCCCTCGTCAACGGGATATCCCATTTTTTCAAGCTTTGCACGGCAAACCTCAACGTTGTTTGAAGAGTTGTTGGTGAAAAAATAGAAGTCTCTGCCTGTTTCGCGAACTTTGTTAAGAAAATCAATTGAACCCGGAATGATGTTACCGTCAAGGTAAAAAGTTCCGTCCATATCAATTATGAAATATTTTGTATTTTTAAAAATCTCGCTTTTTGCCATTTTTAAGCTCCTTTTATATTTGTTCAACAATGGATTATATCACAACGCTTATAATATATCAATGAAAAGTTTTTCTGTTGCACTCAATTAATCTTTATTGTATAATATATTTAAGAAAAAACAAAGCGGAGGTGAGCCGATATGAATGAAAAAATGCCTTATCTGAGAAAAAAATCAATGAGTCTGCCGTTGATTCCGGGCGTTTATCTGATGAAAAATAAAAAGGGTGAGGTTATTTATGTCGGCAAGGCAAAAGCTCTGAAAAACAGAGTAAGCACCTATTTCGGCTCACAGAATAACCATACTGCAAAAGTACGTAAAATGGTTGAAAACGTTGACGATTTTGATTATATACTCTGTGACAGCGAGTTTGAGGCACTCATTCTGGAATGCTCACTGATAAAGCAGTATTCGCCAAAATATAACATTCTGCTTAAAGATGATAAAGGCTATCACTATATAAAAGTTATCAACAGCGATTGGAAAAATTTTGTTGCTGTAAAGCAAAAGCTTGATGACAAAGCAGAATATATCGGCCCTTATACAGGCTCATACGGCATAACAAATGCGGTTGACGAGGCAAAAAAAGTTTTCCGTTTGCCGCAATGCTCAAAAGTTTTTCCCCGTGATTTTCGCAAAGGCAGGCCGTGCCTTAACTTTTTTATCGGTCAGTGTGCCGCACCGTGTGCAGGCAAAACAAGCCGCGAGGCACACAATGAAGCGGTTGACCAGGCTCTTGATTTCATCATCAACGGCTCAGGCAAGGTTATTGAAGAGTTAACTTCAAAAATGCTTGAAGCTTCGGAAAACCTTGAGTTTGAAAAAGCGGCAAAGCTCAGGGACAAGATAAACGCAATCAAAAAAGTAACAGAAAAGCAGAAGGTCGTTTCGGCTTCGGTAGAGGAACAGGATGTTTTTGCCGTTGTTTGTGCAGGCGGAGAGAGCGCAAAAGCCTGCCTTTCGGTTTTGCGGTTTAAAGATGCAAGGCTTTATGACAGCGAGCATTTTTTTATTGACTTACCCGAGAATACGGCTGAAACAAGGCACGAGCTTATCAGAAGCTACTATTCAATGCGTGATTTTGTTCCTAAAAGGGTTGCCGTTGACGGTGAGGTTGCTGATGCCGAGGTGCTTGGCGAATGGCTTTCTTCGCTTTCGGGCCGTAAGGTCACAATTGCTTTGCCGCAAAGAGGAGAGCAGCATTCGCTTGTTGAGATGTGCCGCTCAAATGCCGCCCAGAAGCTTGCTCTTTATCTTGGCAAGTCAGGCAAATCAACAGCGGCTCTTGATGAACTCGGCACATTGCTTGGGCTCAAATCACCGCCCGAATATATAGAATCCTACGATATATCCCACACCGCAGGCAGCGATAATGTTGCCGGTATGGTTGTTTTCAAAAGCGGTCAGCCATATAAAAAGGCATACAAACGCTTTGCGATAAAAGGCTTTTCCGGGCAGGACGACTACGCTTCGATGGCCGAGGTTATTGAACGCAGAATTCTGCGCTATTTTGAAGAAAAAGACAGTGGCGAAGGTTTTGGCAGGTTGCCCGACCTTATTCTGCTTGACGGCGGAAAAGGTCAGGTGAATGCGGTGTTGCCTGTACTTGAAAAGTATAATCTTGATATTCCGCTTTTCGGCATGGTCAAGGATTCGCACCACAGAACAAGGGCTATAGCACGTTCAGGTGATGAGCTTTCGCTTACCTCCAAAAGAGCCGCATTTACGCTTGTTTCAACGATTCAGGATGAGGTTCACCGTTTTTCGGTTGAATATCACCGAAACAAGCATAAAGGGTCATCGCTTTCATCTTCGCTCCTTTCAATTGAAGGCATCGGTGAAGGCAGAGGCAAAGCTTTGATGAAGCATTTCAAGACTCTGAAAGCAATTTCGCAGGCGAGCGAAGAAGAAATTGCCGCTGTTAAAGGCATGAATAAAAATGCCGCAAAAGCGGTTTTTGAAGCCTTTCACGGTAAAAATAATTCTGAAAATATGTAAATAATCGGTTAATTTATCTTTTATTTATACTTTTTATCTTGACAATCTGTCTGTTTTAGTGAGATAATAAACCAATAATAGATAGGTATGTCCTTTGGAGGATGCAAATGAGAGTAATTACAGGTTCTGCAAGAGGAATGACCCTCAGAACTCTTGAAGGCGATAACACAAGACCTACTTCCGAAAAAGTCAAAGAAGCGGTTTTCAGTGCAATTCAGTTTGAAATTGAAGGCCGCCGAGTTCTTGATTTATATGCAGGCTCAGGTCAGCTTGGCATTGAAGCACTCAGCAGAGGTGCTGAAAGCTGCACTTTTGTTGATTCTGAAAAGTTGGCAATTAAGATTATCAAAGAAAATCTTGAAAAAACAAAGCTTGCGTTCAAGGCTGCCGTTGCCCAGACAGATTCACTTGCTTTTCTCGGAATGACGGATAAGGTTTTTGACATTGCATTTCTTGACCCTCCCTATTCAACCGGTATGCTTCAGAAAGCACTTGCCAAATCAGCTCCGATTATTGCTCAAGGCGGTGTTGTTATCTGTGAGCACCCTTACGGCGAAGATATGCCGCAGGAAGAGGGCGGACTTGTAAAGACAAAAGAATATAGATACAGCAAAACGGCTGTTACTGTTTACCGAAAGGGATGATAGAATGAAAATTGCCGTTTGCCCGGGTAGCTTTGACCCGGTTACAGTTGGTCATATTGATATTATTCGCCGTGCAGCGGGACTTTTTGATAAAGTTATTGTTGTTGTTATGGTGAATTATCACAAAACAAATTATTATTTCAGCGCTGAAGAACGAGTTGAATTGCTTAAAAGAAGCATTCATATTGATAACGTTGAGGTTCAGACTTACGGCGGATTGCTTGCTCAGTATTGTAAAGAAAACGGAGCTTGTGCCGTTGTCAAAGGGTTGCGAGCTGTTTCGGACTTTGAATATGAATTTCAGCAAGCACTTACCAATAAAAAGCTGAATCCCGAACTTGAAACGGTTTTTCTTACGGCTAACGCTGATAGTATGTATCTTTCGTCAAGCGTTGTTAAGCAGGTTTGTGAGTTTGGCGGAGATATAACTGATTTTGTACCCACAGAAGTTTGTGACGATATAATAAAAAGGATAAAAGAAAGGAATAAACAGATATGAATATTGAAAATTTACTTGACCAGATTGAAGATATACTTGAAGCGGGTTCAAAAGTTCCTCTCAGCAGCAAAATCGGCGTTGACGCAAACGCAATCAGAACAGCTCTTGAGGATATCCGCCTTAATCTCCCCAGCGAAATTACTCAGGCAAGAGCAATCCTTGCTGACAGAAACAACATCCTTGTTAAAGCTAAGAACGAGGCTGTTAACGCAGTTACAAGTGCTCAGGAAAAATCAAGAGCTCTTATTTCAACAGCAGAAGACAAGGTAAGAGAGCTTGTTCTCAAGACCGAAGAATATTCAAAGAACAAAGTTGCTGAAGCGGATGCGCAGGCAAAGAAGATTATCAACGGCGCAAACGAAGAAGCAAGAATCATAAAAGCCAATGCTCAGCTTGAAGCAGCAGCTATGGTTGACAGCAGCGAGGTTGTTGTTCAGGCAAAGGCAACGGCTGAAGCAATTTCAGCCGCCGCTCAGGAAGACGCTGCTTCAACAATTGCAGGTGCGAAGGCTCAGGCGGAAAACATTGTTAACGCTGCGACCGAGCAGGCTGAAAGAACAATCGAAGATGCAAGACAGCGTTCGGATGAAGCTATTGATAAGGCTAATAAGTGGTCAGCTGAAATCAGAATCGCTGCAGGCGATTTCATTGAAGATATTATGAAAACAGCCGATGAAGCTATTTCCAACAGCCTTCTTGAGATTCAGACAGCAAGAAATAACATCAGAACAGTTACAGGCAAAATCGAGCCTCCTGTTATTGATGATGCTGAATAATTAATATTTAATATAATTAAAAGAGACATTTCTTCAAGCGAAGAAATGTCTCTTTTTTGTTTGCGTGCTTCTCTTTCCAACGCACTTTATAGAAGTTGTTACTCTGTTCTGAGAGCAACGACGGGGTCTTTCTTGGATGCGATTCGCGAGGGAATAAGACCTGAGATAAGGGTGAGAACCATACTGATTACAACAAGAATAATCGCACCGTTGGGAGGCAGCTGAGCAACACCTGCAATTGAGGTCAGATGCTGAATAACTGCATTTATCGGAATTATCAGCAGCAGAGTCAGCCCTATACCCAAGGCTCCCGAAACGAACCCGACAATCAGCGTTTCGGCGTTGAAAACTCTTGAAATATCCCGCTTTGAAGCACCGATAGCTCTGAGAATACCGATTTCCTTTGTTCTTTCAAGAACGGAGATATAAGTGATGATACCGATCATTATTGATGAAACAACAAGAGAAATTGCAACAAAGGCTATAAGAACATAAGAAATAATGTTTACGATTTTTGTTACGGATGAAAGCAGAATTCCGATGTAGTCAGTATATTTGATTTCTTTTTCTGCTGTAGTATTGTATTCTTCAATTACACTTGAAATATAATCCTTGGCTTCAAAATCTTTGGGGTAAATATAAATTGAAACGGGTTCATCAAGGCTTGCTACGCCAAGATATTCAAGAGCTTCTTCATAGCTCTTTGCGAAGGGCTCGGGTTCCGGTTCGGGCTCAGGTTCCGGCTCGGGAGCAACTTCTTCGCCGTTTTCAGCAGGGTTTTCTTCGTCAATAATAATATCTTCACCCATGGGATTTTGAACCATCATTGCAGAGAGCATCTTTAGCTTATCTTCTTCAGACATACTCATAAGGTATCTGACAGCAAGGCCGCTGTCAATTCCGCTGCCCTCAAGCATGGGAGAAATAGCATTGCCGAGTTCTTTTTGTTCTTCTCTGGAAAGGCTGTCGCTGAGAAGAAGTTCAACGATTCTTCTCATATCTTCAGCCTCCTGGCCGCTGAAGTTTTTATCAATTGCAGCATAAACTTCTTCTTCGGTTACAGGTTCGGCATCGCTGAAATCAAAGTTTGTAAAATCAAAGCTCTGAGCGGTAAATGAAGCGGTGGGAGTTTTACCGTCAAATGAAGCGGAGGTTGAGCGGATATCGCCCATGGGAGCGATAGCGGGGTCAATCTGAGGGTCAAGAGAAACGCCTGAAGCTTCGGGGGCAGCATTTTCTGCAGGAGCTTCGGGGGCTTCTTCTTTAACAAAGGGGAGACCTGTGAAAACGTCAATTTCGGGGTTTGCCTTTTGCTGTTTTACAAGTTCGCTTTGGTTTGTTTTGTTAACAACGTGTTCGGTAAGCTTTGAAGTGTAACCGATAGCACCGGTTGTTACAACCATAAGTGAGCCGTCAGCAGGCTTGACGATACCGACAATTTTTATTTCTTCGCCGTTGGCGATAAGAGATTTAACATATTCTTCGTCTTCGTGTTTGTCTTCCCATATTTTTGTTTCTTCGTTATAAGCGTAATAATCGGGTTCAAGAACTATTTTGAAAGTTTTGTTAAGAACATCGTCATAAGAGATTTCGTAAGACGGGGTTTCATATTCTTCATTTGCCATCATTGCCATAACGGAATCCATCATTGCGTCTTCGCCAAGGAGACCGAGGCCTTGAATGGCAAGCTCGCTGATTTCGTTGTTTTTATCAACAATAAGAACAACTTCGTTATAATTCTGAGGCCATGAACCGTGAACAAGTTTATACTGTTCTTTCAGAAGAGCTTCGTTGTTTATAAGCTCCTGCCATGAGTTCATATATTTTTCGTAAGATGCCATCATAGAGGTATCAATTGTCATGCCGCCCATAACGGAGCTTGAAGCACCCATCATAGAATACATCATATCAAGCATCGGGCTTGGATAAACGCGGTTTGAACCGTCGGTTACATCGGCAGAGTAAATGTTAAGCTTTCCGCCGTAATTATACTGAACGCTTGTTGCGTAGTCTTTAATGTTACAACTGTCACTTTCAAGGAAGGTTTTGAACGATTTGAGGTCATTATTCCAAACGCCTTCTGTGAAAGACTTCATCATTTCGGTTGCCATTGTGTTGGAATAAACTGTTGTATTATCGGTAGGATGGTCAACCTGGCCTGCCGTTGTCATCGACATTCCGCCGAGCATGGAGTTCATATCCATTGTTGCGGCGTCAATTGTGATGGGGTATGAAGTCAGGGCCTCCTGCTGAATGGAATTGATATAAAGCTGGAAGCCGTTTGAAAGGGCAAGAATAAGAGCGATGCCGATGATGCCTATACTGCCGGCAAAGGAAGTCAGGAAAGTTCGGCCTTTCTTTGTCATAAGGTTGTTCATCGAGAGCGAAAGTGCTGTTAAGAAAGACATTGAATGCTTTTTGGCAGTTTTCTTTTTTGCTTTTCTTTCAGCTTTTGTTTCGGTTGATTTAACAACTTCCTCTTCGGTGTAAGGCGAAGAATCGCTGGTTATTTTACCGTCAACAAGTCGGATTATTCTTGTTGAATATTCCTCGGCAAGTTCGGGGTTATGGGTAACCATAACAACAAGCTTTTCTTTGGAAATTTCTTTAAGAAGTTCCATTATCTGAACGCTTGTGTCGGTGTCGAGCGCACCTGTAGGTTCGTCGGCAAGAAGGATTTCAGGGTTGTTAACAAGAGCTCGGGCAATAGCAACACGCTGCATCTGACCGCCTGAAAGCTGGTTGGGCTTTTTGTTAAGATGTTCACCGAGACCAACCTTTTCGAGAGCTTTTTTAGCTCTTTCTTTTCTTTCTTTCTTTGAAACGCCGGAAAGAGTAAGAGCAAGCTCAACGTTTGAAAGAACCGATTGGTGAGGAATAAGGTTATAGCTTTGGAAAACGAAGCCTACCGAATGGTTGCGGTAAACGTCCCAATCGCTGTTTTTGAAATCTTTGGTTGATTTCCCTTTAATCACAAGGTCACCTGATGTATATTGATCAAGGCCGCCGATGATGTTGAGAAGCGTTGTTTTTCCGCATCCTGAATGGCCGAGGATAGAAACAAACTCGTTGGTTCTGAACTCAATATCAACGCCTTTTAAGGCGAGAACCTTTTCACTGCCGATGGGATATTCTTTTGTGATATTTTTCAGTTTAAGCATAATTCGCCCCTTGACAAAGATAAATTTAGCTGTTACACTTGTAACTGTTACAAGTGTAACAGCAGAATGTGAACAAATCAATAACAAATATATAATATTTTGCTATATGTTACAAAAGAAGGTTAACTGTAATGGAAAGAGTAAATGAAGTGAATATTCTCACAAGAGAATGTATTTTAACAGCTCTTTTGAGATTGATGGAAGAAAAAGATTATGCGGTTATTTCAATAACGGATATAACAAACCTTGCCGGTGTTTCAAGAATGGCTTATTACCGCAATTATAAAAGCAAAGACGAAATTCTTCTTAAACGCCTTGAAGATGAGGAAAAAAAGCTTATCCGTCAAGCTGAGCAAGACGGTGCAGCAAGCAATCTTAAAGAAATTATTTTATATTTTGCCCGTTTTTACCAGGAAAATGCATCTGTTATCAAAGCAGCTTATGCGGCCGGGCTTGAACATATTCTTTCAAATATGCTCAAAGACAGAATTCACAGCTATTTCCCCATAGTTGATGTTACGGCTCAAGGCAGATACGCTGTTCATTTTTATGTTGGCGCAATTATGGCGGCGTTCAAATATTGGGTTGACGGAGAATTTGAGGAAACAGCTGAACAGGTTGCCGAGATAATAAGCAATCTGATAGATAAGGAAAACGCAATAAACCTTCTTGTTTTACCTGAAGATTAAAAAGACGGAGTGTGCTGTATCAGGCACACTCCGATTTTTGTTTATTGAAGGTTTAATGAATTCCAAAATGCTTCAATTTCTTCTTTTGTTGCGGAAACTGAGCCCTGAATCATTTCGGGTTTTCCGCCGCCTCTGCCGTTGCAAGCGGTGTTAAGTTCTTTGCCTATTGAGCGAACATCGCTGCTGCGGCTGGTTACGGCATATTTATAACCGTCGGTATCGTTGCCTGAAAAAACTGCGGCAATGCCTATGTTTTCGGCAAGCATATCGCTGAAAACTCTTGCATCGTCAGCCTGACCGCCGTCATCGAAAACGCAGCAGGATGGGCCGCTGTAATTGCTGCACTTATAAGCGAAAAGCTCTTTTTTGAGAGCGTTATATTTAAAGTCGGATTCTTGTTGATGTCTGAGAATTCTTTCAACGGCAGATGTTATTTCTTCAGGCTTGGCCTTTAAAAGAGCGGATATTTCCGCAACGCTTTTGTTCTTTGCAGAGTAATCTTCAAGAGCTTTTTTGCCTATCTGAAGAGTTATTCTCACACCTGATTTATAGTTCATCATTGAAATGGCTTTGACTATGCCTATTTCGCCGGTAAATGCAACGTGAGTTCCGCAACAGGCACAAAGGTCAACGTCTCCGATTTTTGTCAGGCGAACCTGACCCTGAATTTCCTTTTTGCTGCGGTAGCTGTAGTTTTTAAGTTCTTCGTCAGACGGATAAAGAGCTTCTATGGGGATATTTGCAAATATTGCGTCGTTAGTTAGTTTTTCAATGTGTTCAAGCTCTTCGGGAGTGATTTTTCCGCTGAAATCAACGGTTACATAGTTTTCACCCATATGGAAACCCACGTTGTCATAGCCTTTGATCGAATGAACAACGCCTGAAAAAACGTGTTCGCCCGAATGCTGTTGCATATTTGAGAAACGGTAATCAAAATCCAGGCGGCAATCAACTGTTCCGCATTCAACGGGAGCATTACACAGGTGGATAACTTCTCCGTTTTTTTCAACGGTATCGGTTACTTCGGCATTACCGATGAAGCCTTTGTCTCCCGGCTGACCGCCACCCTCGGGAAAAAAGGCGGATTTATCAAGAATAACCTCGTAAACCCCGTTGTTTTCTTTGGTGCCAATAACATTTGCCGTGAATTCTTTGAGATATTGATTTTCATAATATAAACGTTCTGTCATAAAACTCTCCTGATTTTTATTATTATTATGTGTCTGTTGACATTATATGTTTTTATTGATATACTTAAGCCAATATATGAACCGAGGTGTTGAATATGAAAGCTTACATACAAAGGCTGAAAGAAGCCTGCCCTACAAGACGTTTTATTTTCTGGTGGATAATCAGAGCCCTTATGATTTTTGCATTTATCAAAGGATTTTTCCCTGACGAAGGCGAAGTTTTTGACATAACAGACCCTCTTCAGGTCGGTGCAAATCTTCTTTGCACATTCCTTTGGGAAATATTTATGCTTTTCCCCCAAAAAAGCGTGTTCCGCCATATGGCTTCGGGATTCCAGACTGCCCTTTGTGTCGGCATTTTTCTTGCATCGTTCGGCGGTAAATTTATGAATCTTTATTATGACCTTGCGTGGTGGGATATAGCTCTTCATTTTATTGGCGGAGGTGCCTGCGTTTTCTTTGGATATGAAACCGTATGTGCTCTTCAAAAAAGAGACAAAAAAGCTGCTCCGATGTCGATTGTTATGCTTTGCTCTGTTGGTTTTTCGTTCCTTGCAGCAACGGGTTGGGAGCTTTTTGAATTCACGTTTGACCAGATTGCCTGTATGGGCGGCGGCGTTGGCGATGCTCAGCATTGGAGTTACGGGCTTGCCGAAGGCACTCCCAAGGTGTGGACACTCTTTAATCCTGTTTATACCGCAGGCTCGGAATACGGTGACCGTTGGCCTTTGATGGATACAATGGGTGATATTGTTCTTAACACTATAGGTGCACTTGCAGCTTATGTTGCGCTCAAAATCAATCCGTACCGCCACAAGGGTGAAAACAGCCTCAACAAAGTTTTTGCAGAAAAGACAGAGAAAGAAACTGTAACCAAATAAATTCAGATTCAAGCCGCAGTTAACGCTGCGGCTTTTTTTATTCAAATTCTTTCAAAGCTCTGACGGTTGAAGCAACGGGAAGACCGACTATGTTGAAATAATCGCCGCTGATGGATTCAACAAGGAGACTGCCTTTGCCCTGAATACCGTAGCTGCCGGCCTTATCCATAGGTTCGCCGGTTTGGATATACGCCTCAATCTCTTTATCGCTTAAACCGTAAAACCTGACCGAACTTGTTTTTTCAAATGTTTTTATTTTGTTTTTGCAAACTATGCAAACGCCGGTTATTACTTGATGTTCAATGCCTGAAAGCATTTTAAGCATATTGAAAGCATCTTTTTCGTCTTTGGGTTTGCCTAAAATTTTACCGTTGGCAACAACGATTGTGTCTGCACCGATAACAACCGAATCAGAATATTCTTCTGCAACGGCAAGGGCTTTTTTCTTGGCAGTCATAACGGCGGCTTCGTGAGGCTCGATTCCCTCGGGCACGCTTTCGTCAACATCTTTTGTTATAACTTCAAATTGAACGCCTGCAATGCCGAGCAGTTCTCTGCGCCTTGGCGAAGCGGAGGCAAGAATTATTTTTTTCATAACTTGATTTCACCTCTGCGAATCATTTCGGCAACTCTCATTATAAGAGCCTGAGATTTACCGTCGGGAATTTCGCCGGCGAGGACCATATCAACCGCCTTGTCAACGGTTATGCGTTCAAGCTCGAGAAATTCATCGTCATCCGGATTTATCTGTGTTTCCTGGAGATTAGATGCGGCATAAAGGTGAATGATTTCTCCGCAATAGCCGGGAGTAGGATAAAATTTTCCGAGAGAATAGTATTTGCCGGCAACAAAGCCTGTTTCTTCTTCAAGTTCACGTTTGCCTGCTTCGAAAGGGTCTTCACCTTTTTCGAGCTTGCCTGCAGGGAGTTCAAGAATTACTTCTGAATAGGGATACCTGAACTGGCGGACAAAAAGCAGTTCCTTTTTATCGGTTATGGCGGCAACACAAACACCGCCGTTGTGTTCGACCACTTCTCTGATGCACGGCTTGCCGTTATAAAGAGCGGCATCGTCACGGCGAACATTTATTATTTTTCCGTTATACACATAATTTTTGTTTATGGTTGTTTCGATAAGTTTCATAAAGATACCTCCGTATGCGTTAACTTAATAAGTATAACACATAATTTATTGTATGACTATACATTTTTTTGAAAAAGCTCCGAGTCTTGACTTAAAGGGGCGGAGAATGTATAATTTTATGGCAACAAAAAGAAAGGGGAATAAGAAATGCAGAAAATCAGTTGGAAAACCGGGCTTAAAATCGGGCTTGGGATAGTGGCGGTTTACCTTGCAATTCACTATTGGCCGAGCATTGCTGAAATAGCCGGAACGGTTTTTTCGGCTGCAACGCCTATGTTTGCGGGCTTTGTTATGGCTTATCTGATAAACATTCTTATGAGTTTTTATGAACGTCATTATTTCCCTGAATCGAATAAAACAGCGGTTAAAAAATCGCGCCGTCCGCTTTGCCTTGCAGGCGCAATGGTTACGATTATCGGATTGATTGCTTTGGTTGGTATTCTTATAGTGCCCCAGCTTATCAACTGCGTTAAAATGCTTGTTGCCGAATTGCCGGGAGCAATTGAAATGCTTATCGGTAAGCTCAATAACTTTGATTTTATTCCCAAGAATATTTTTCAGACCTTGTCTGAAATTGACTGGAAATCAAAAATCTCAGATATTGTTCAGACTCTTACCTCAGGCTTGGGAAGCGTTATGGATGTTGCGGTTTCGGCTGTTTCTTCTGTATTCTCGGTACTTGCCAATTTTGTTATCGGTCTTATTTTTGCGCTTTATATTCTTCTTGATAAAAACAAGCTTCTTGCTCAAACGGACAAGCTTCTTAAGCGTTATGTTCCGCAGAAGTGGCTTGCAAAGATTTTTCATATTCTTTCGGTTGCCAATGACTGTTTCAAACGTTTTATTGTTGGTCAGTGCACGGAGGCTGTCATTCTCGGAACTCTTTGCACACTGGGGATGCTGATTCTTAAGCTGCCTTATGCCCCGATGATTGGTGCGCTGATTGCTTTTACCGCCCTGATACCCATAGTAGGAGCGTTTATAGGAGCAGGGGTCGGAGCTTTTCTGATTCTTATGGAATCGCCGGTAAAAGCGTTGATTTTCCTTGTGTTTATCATAGTTCTTCAGCAGCTTGAAGGCAACTTGATTTATCCTAAAGTTGTTGGTTCTTCGATTGGTTTGCCGGGAATATGGGTTCTTGCGGCTGTTACGGTCGGCGGAGGAGTTTTCGGAATCAGCGGTATGATGATAGGTGTGCCTTTGGTTGCGGTGATTTACAAACTGATAAAAGAAGACGTTAATAAGCCTGTTCCGGAACAAAATGAAAAAGCCGTTCAAGAAAGCGAAAAAACAGCAGAAGAATAGAAATAAGCGGATTATGCGTAAAAGTGCATAATCCGCTTTGTAATTATTTGGTTATTCTGATTGCTATTCTGTAAGCAACGGTGTTTTCATAGGCGAAGATGATGTTGTAATATCCTTCAGCTGTATCGGCAGGGACGGTTGCGGTTAAATTAACTCCGCCTTCTTCAGCGGCAGCCTTATATTCTGCGTCAAAAACATATTCTGCGGGAACGGAGTTTGCATCGGCAATATAAGGGGCAAGATAAATTTTTGCTTTTGCCTCGTCGGCAGATGCAACATCGGCATTAATATAGAATTCAATGTTTTCACCGGGCTTGAATGTGTTGTAGTTACCCTGTGCATCTTCTGCATTTTTAAGAACAAGAGATTTAAGAACAAAGGGGGTTTCCGTAAGTTTAACAAGCTTTCCGAGTCTTACCATATTATCGTCAAGCTTTATTGTTGATTGAGTGTCAAGTTCTGTTTGTGCGGTTGCGGTTGTTTGGACTTTGGTTGTTTCATTGTCGGGTTTTGCACCGCAGGCTGCGAGGACAACGGATATTGAAACAATAAGAATTAATGAGATTAACTTTTTCATAGTGATTTCTCCTGCTTTTCTAAGATTGTATTCAATATATCATATCGGCAAACCTTTTGCAAGAATTGTTTTTTGTGCGCGGAAATTAAAGGAAATACGGCTACAAAATATTACTATATTCTTGATTTTTAAATTTCCATATGTTAGTATATAAATTAATATGAATTTAGGAGTGAAACACCTTGGATTTCAAAGAAAGCACATTTATGTATGCAATAGCACTTTGTGTTGTTGCGTTCGTAACTCTTCAGTCCGTTTTCTTCATTGTCAAGTCGTGGAAACACGCTAAAGAGCTCGGTATTGAGAAGGAAAAACTCAAAAACACGGTTGTATCAAGCATTCTTTTTACAGTTGCCCCTGCAATTTCAATTCTTGCAACGGTTATTGTTCTTGCAAATGCACTTGGCATTGTTCTTCCGTGGATAAGACTTACAGTTATCGGTAACCTTGCTTATGAAACAACGGCTGCCCAGACTGCTGTTGAAGCAATGGGAGGAACCCTCACAAGCTCAATTGCAGATCCCCAGCAGTTTTCAACTGTTGCTTGGGCAATGACAATCGGCAGCATTGCTCCGCTTCTTATGCTTCCTTTTGTTTGCAAAAAGCTTCAGAAGAAAATCGGTACAGCTGTTAACAAAAATGAAAATGCCGCAAAGCTTGGCGATGCAATATCAGCTGCAGCTTTCATAGGCATTATTTCAGCTTTCATTGCAAGAGCTATTGCCGGCACAACATCTGACGGCGTTGGTAACGCAGGCTTTATGTCGATCAGTGTTCTTATTGTTGCAATGGTTGCTATGGTTATCCTTGAAACAGTTTGTAATAAGTTCAAGCTTGAAAAGCTCCGCCCGTTCACAATGCCTATCGCTATGTTTATAGGTATGGGTGCGGCAATGCTCTTTGAAGCTGTTCTTCCCGAAACAATCACAAACTTTATCTGGAGATAAGAAAGGAGAAATGAATTATGCAGAAAAATTATTTTGACAGAGTTCACAGATGGGGCATCCTCTGGAATATCGGTGCATTGCTCATGCTCCTTTGCATTCCGGTTGCAATTTCAACATATTTAGGCGTATGGCCGGAACTCAAGGTTCTTGGCACCGTTCTCAGCAAGCTTATGCTTCTTTATTGGGTAACAGCAGTAATTGAAGTTATCACCTATGTTCCTATGCTTGGTGCAGGCGGAACTTACCTGAGCTTTGTTACAGGCAATATTACAAACCTTAAGCTTCCCGTTGGTCTTGCCGCAATGGAAAACGCAAAGGTAAGAGCAAACACAGAAGAAGGCGAAGTTGTTTCAACAATTGCTATAGGCGTTTCATCAATCACAACAACAGTAATAATTGCTGTAGGCGTTCTTGCTTTCTCACCTGTTCTTCCTCTTATCACAGCAGAAGGCTCTGCTTTTAAGCCCGCTTTTGAATGGGTTCTTCCCGCTCTTTTCGGCGCACTCGGTGCAAGCTATTTTGCAAAGCATTGGAAGCTCGTTCCTCTGCCTGTAATTGTTGGTGTTATAGTTCTTATTTTCTCACCCACAATGGGCGTCGGAACACTTATGTTTGTTACAATTGTTGCCGCGGTTCTCGGTGCTTTTGTAATGTATAAGAAAAATTGGTTATAATATTTAAGGCAACTGCACTTTAAGTTGTGCAAAATCACACTTGATATTAAATCTTTTTTGGTTTATTATATTACGGATGTATATTTATACCACCTTTTTGAAAGGAGAAACACATTATGATTAACTATTCCCGCGAAGTTCAGGAAATGTGCTGTGTAGCTAAGGGACCCAACCACGGTCCTGCTCCCATCCCCGAAGAGGGCAAGTGGGTTAAGGCTTACGAAATCAAGGATATTTCCGCTTTCACACACGGTGTTGGCTGGTGTGCACCTCAGCAGGGTGCTTGCAAGCTCTCACTCAACGTTAAAGAAGGTATCATCGAAGAAGCTCTTGTTGAAACAATCGGTTGCTCCGGTATGACTCACTCAGCTGCTATGGCTGCTGAAATTCTTCCCGGCAAAACAATCCTTGAAGCTCTCAACACAGACCTTGTTTGCGATGCTATCAACACAGCTATGCGTGAGCTTTTCCTTCAGATCGTTTACGGTCGCTCACAGTCTGCTTTCTCAGATGATGGTCTTTCAGTCGGCGCAGGTCTTGAAGACCTCGGTAAAGGCCTCCGCTCGCAGGTAGGCACAATGTACGGCACAAAAGTTAAGGGCGTTCGTTATCTTGAAATGGCTGAAGGTTATGTTACAAGACTTGCTCTTGACAGCGACGATCAGGTTATCGGTTACGAATTCGTTTCACTCGGCAAGATGACAGACTTCATCAAGAAGGGTGACACACCCAACGATGCATACAATAAGGCTATCGGCACTTACGGCAGATTTGCAGATGCCGCTAAGTATATCGACCCCAGAAAAGAATAATTGTAAGAGGAGGAAATCATAATGGCATTATTTGAAAGCTACGAAAGACGCATTGAGAAGATCAACGCCGTTCTCGCTGAATATGGCATTTCTTCAATCGAAGAATGCAAAGAAATCACTCTTGCAAAGGGTGTCGATTGCGATAAAATCGTAAGAGAAACACAGCCCATCTGCTTTGAAAACGCTGTTTGGGCTTACACAGTAGGCTGCGCTATCGCTATCAAAACAGGCTGCACAAAGGCTGCTGATGCTGCTGCAGCTATCGGCGTTGGTCTTCAGTCATTCTGTATCCCCGGTTCAGTTGCAGACAACAGAAAAGTTGGTCTTGGCCACGGCAACCTCGGCAAAATGCTCCTTTCAGAAGAAACAGAATGCTTCTGCTTCCTTGCAGGTCATGAATCATTCGCTGCTGCTGAAGGCGCTATCAAGATTGCTCTTAACGCTAACAAAGTTAGAGTTAAGCCCCTCAGAGTTATTCTTAACGGTCTCGGCAAGGATGCTGCTATGATTATTTCAAGAATCAACGGCTTCACTTATTGCAAGACTGAATTTGATCCCTATGCTGAAACAGTTACAGTTGTTGAAGAAAAAGCATATTCAACAGGTGACAGA
>JAZNRJ010000068.1:0-16089 GCA_045590675.1 Acutalibacteraceae bacterium | reverse complement strand
TGTTGACCTTCAGCTTGAAGTGCAGTCAAAAACCTGCCCGCTTCTCAACAAGCTCAAGGACAAGATGAACAGAAAAATCAGCCAGTCAGAGCTTGAGGCAACAACAAAGTATGATCTTCACACCCGTCTTGAAGGTATGCCCAAGCACAATAAGGTCTGCCACGGCGACTTCAACCCCTCAAACATCATTATCGCAGAAGACGGCACTCCCTATATCCTTGACTGGTCACACGCAACACAGGGTAACGCATCAGCAGATGCTGCAAGAACTTATCTTCTTTTCTGGCTCAGCGGTGACATAAACGGCGCAAAAGAATACCTCGAACTCTTCTGCAAAAAGAGCAACACAGCAATGCAGTATGTTCAGAAGTGGATGCCTATCGTTGCAGCTTCACAGTCGGTTAAGGGCAATGAAAAAGAGCGTGAGTTCCTTCTTACTTGGGCAAACGTTGTAGATTACGAATAAGGAGATAACGACAATGAAAATTACAGTATGTATCGGTTCATCATGCCACATCAAAGGATCCCGTCAGGTTGTTGAACAGCTTCAGTATCTCATCAGCGAAAACAAGCTCGGTGACAAGGTTGAGCTCGGCGGAACTTTCTGCATGGGCAAATGCCAGCAGGGTGTATGCGTTACCGTTGACGATAATTTCTTCTCGGTAACTCCCGAAACAGTTGACGAATTCTTCTCAAAAGAAGTTATTGCGAAGGTGTAAGCTATGGTGATTGTTCAGGTTTGTGTCGGCAGCTCATGCCACCTGAAGGGTTCGCCTGAAATAGTTGAACTCCTTCAGAAAGCCGTTGAAGAACATCATCTTGAAGACGAGGTTACACTTGCCGGAAGCTTTTGCATCGGCAAGTGTAATCGTGTTGGTGTAACAATTCAGGTTGATGATGATATTCACGTCGGCATAACAAAAGAGAATTTTAAGGAATTTTTTAACGACAATATTTTGTCAGCAGTTGAAGGGAAGTAATATTTATGAATTGCCTCACTCTTAAAAAATCAAACTGCAAAAACTGCTATAAATGTATCCGCCATTGCCCTGTCAAAGCCATCCGTTTTTCGGGCAATCAGGCGCATATTATAGGTAACGAGTGCATTCTCTGCGGTCAGTGTTTTGTTGTTTGCCCGCAGAATGCTAAAGAAATTGTCAACGAGGTTGAAAAGGTAAAAGTTCTTATTCAGAGCGGAGATCCGGTTGTTGTCAGCCTTGCACCGTCTTTCATTGCAAACTATGACGGCGTCGGAATTAATTCTATGCGTTCCGCACTTCAGAAACTCGGCTTTTTTGATGTTGAAGAAACTGCAATCGGTGCAACTATTGTTAAGAATGAATATGAAAGAATGCTTGCGGAAGAGGAGAGAGATGTTATTATTTCTTCTTGCTGTCATTCAATAAATCTTCTGATTCAGAAGCATTATCCTGCCGCACTCGGCTTTCTTGCGGATGTTATGTCCCCAATGCAGGCACACTGTCAGGATATTAAAAAGCGTATTCCAAACGCAAAAACCGTTTTTGTCGGTCCCTGTGTTGCAAAAAAGGATGAGGCTGATTACTATGAAGGCATAGCAGATGCTGTTCTCACCTTTGAAGAGCTTACAGAATGGCTCAAGGAAGAAAATATTGAGCTTGAGGCAGTTTCGGATAAAGATGAATTCAGCCGTGCAAGATTTTTCCCCACAACGGGCGGTGTGCTTAAAACAATGACCGAAACGAGCGACTATACATACGTTGCTATTGACGGTGTTGAGAATTGTATTGCCGTTCTCAAGGATATTGAAAAAGGTAAGATCCATAAGTGCTTTATTGAAATGTCGTCTTGTGTTGGCAGCTGCGTAGGCGGTCCCGTTATTGAAAAGTATCACCACACCTCAAACATCAAGGACTATATTGAAGTTGCAAACTATGCAGGAAGCAAGGATTTTGAGGTTGACCAGCCTAAAGCAATCGAGCTCAAAAAGAATTTCAGCTACATTGAAAGAAAGCTTCCTATGCCCACAGAAATTGAAATTAACAATATTTTGCGTCAGATGGGTAAATTCAAGCCCTCCGATGAGCTTAACTGCGGCTCCTGCGGATATAATACCTGCCGTGAAAAGGCAATTGCAATTTCGCAGGGTAAAGCAGAGTTTTCAATGTGCTTGCCTTATCTTAAAGATAAAGCAGAGAGTTTTTCGGATACAATTGTTAAGAATACTCCGAACGGACTTATTGTTCTCAACGAACAACTTGAGGTTCAGCAGATAAATACTGCCGCCAGAAAGATTATGAATATCCGTTCAGCATCCGATGTTCTCGGTGATCAGGTTATCCGTATCCTTGACCCGACTGTATTTATGACAGTTCTTTCAACGGGCAGAGATGTTCGTGACCAGCGTATATACCTTGCCGAATATAAGAGATACGTTGAGCAGACCGTTGTTCACGATCGTGATTCTCATCTTCTTATCGGCATTATGCGTGATGTTACCGATGAAGAAGCAGAGCGTGAGAAAAAAGAGAATATAAGCCGTCAGACTGTTGAGGTTGCAGACAGAGTTGTTGAAAAGCAGATGCGTATCGTTCAGGAGATAGCATCACTTCTCGGTGAAACAGCCGCCGAAACAAAAATTGCGCTTGCGAAGCTGAAGGAGTCGATTACCGATGAATGATTTGTGTGCAGATATCGGCTACAAAAGCGTAAATCACTATGGCGAGGAGCTTTGCGGTGACCATGTTGATGTTGTTGAACAGGATGAAAATTCAACCGTTATCGTTCTTGCTGACGGTCTTGGCAGCGGAGTTAAAGCGAGCATACTTTCAACCTTGACATCAAAGATAATTTCAACAATGATGGCAGAGGGACTTGCTCTTGAAGAATGTGTTTCAACCATTGCCGCAACTCTTCCCGTTTGCTCGGTAAGAGGCGTTGCATACTCAACTTTTACTATTATTCATCTGAAAAACAACGATATAGCCGAAATTATTCAGTATGATAATCCTCAGGTAATCGTTATCCGTGATGATGAAAACTACGATTATCCGAAAACTGAAATGAATATCGGCGGCAAAAAGATTTTCAAAAGCATAATAAAGCTTCGTGAAAACGATATTTTTGTTGCAATGAGTGACGGATGTCCCCATGCAGGTATCGGTATGTTATATAATTTCGGTTGGAAAAGGGAAGACATAGTTTCGTTTTTGGAAGGCCTTGCTCCTGTCGGATATACCGCTAAAACTCTTTCAACAATCCTTGTTGATGAGTGTTTTAAACTTTACGGTGGTAAACCCGGTGATGATGCAACAGCTTGTGTTGTCAGAATCAGAAAGCGTGAGCCGATGAATATCCTTTTCGGACCTCCGTCAAACAGAGATGATGCAAACAGAATGATGTCACTTTTCTTCTCAAAAGAGGGAAAGCACATTATCTGCGGCGGTACAACATCTTCTATTGCGGCAAAATATCTTAATAAACCCATTAAAGCAAGTCTTAACTTTGAGAAAGCTGATGTGCCTCCGATAGCTGAAATCGAAGGTGTTGACCTTGTAACAGAGGGAGTTATAACTGTAAACAAGGTTGTCGAATACGCAAATGATTATCTTGGGGAAAACAAGTACTATGAGCACTGGAGCATCAAGCGTGACGGTGCTTCCTTGATTTCCCGCTTGCTTTTTGAAGAAGCAACTGATATAAATTTCTATGTAGGCAGAGCTATTAATCCGGCTCATCAGAATCCGGATCTGCCAATAAACTTCAGCATAAAAATGAATCTTGTTGAAGAGCTTTCCGCATGTCTTAAAAAAATGGGCAAACGCATAAAGGTAAGTTATTTTTAAGGAGTGAGTGAAATGAGAAAGTTTGATACAAAAGTCCAGTATCTTAAATATAAGGTTTTACGTGAAGTTGCAAGACAGGCGTGGAATGATACCTTGTTTGACAACCTTCTCGACATACCCAAAACTCTTGTTCCGGGTAATGAGCCCACAATGCGTTGTTGCGTATACAAAGAGCGTGCAGTTCTTGCAGAAAGAGTAAAAATTGCAATGGGCGGCGATAAGCTTAACCCCAACGTAATTGAGGTTATTGATATTGCCTGTGACGAATGTCCTGTCGGCGGTTATGAAGTGACAAATGCCTGCCGTGGATGTCTTGCTCACAGGTGTGAGGATGTTTGTAAAAGGGGAGCAATAACCTTTGATAATAACCATGTTGCCCATATCGACAAATCAAAGTGTGTTGAGTGCGGTGCGTGTGCAAAGGTTTGTCCTTATACTGCAATCGTCAGCAGAAAAAGACCTTGTCAGAGCGCCTGTAAAATAAAAGCTATTTCGATGAATGAGCAGAAAGCTGCAACTATCAACAACGATAAATGTACTGCTTGCGGTGCCTGCGTTTATCAGTGTCCCTTTGGTGCGATAATGGATAAATCATATATGGTAAACGTTATCGACATCATCAAAAAAAGCGAGGAGAACAAAAAGTATAAGGTTTATGCAGTGGTTGCCCCGTCAATTTCAAGCCAGTTCACCTATGCGAAACTCGGTCAGGTTATCGGCGGACTAAAAGAACTCGGATTCTTTACTGTTGTTGAGGCTGCACTCGGCGCAGATATGGTTGCAATTGCTGAATCAAAAGAGCTTGCCGAAAAAGGCTTCCTCACAAGCTCCTGCTGTCCTGCATTTGTAAAGTATGTTCAGTCTGCATTTCCTCAGCTTGCAGAGCACATTTCGCACAATCTTTCTCCTATGGCTGCACTTGCAAAGTATATTAAGGAAACAAGCGAAGGCGCAAAGGTTGTTTTCATCGGACCTTGTACTGCAAAGAAAGCAGAGGCACAGCTTGAATCCGTCAAACCTTATGTTGACAGTGTTCTGACCTTCGAGGAGCTTCAGGCGCTCTTTGACAGTAAGGATATTGATATTACGACTCTTGAGGAAGATGTGCTTGATAACGCATCATATTACGGCAGAATTTTCGCCAGAAGTGGAGGACTTTCGGATGCCGTTGCACAGGCAATGAAAGAGCAGAATATTGAGTTTGACCTCAAACCTGCAGTCTGCGACGGTATTGAAGCCTGCCGTGTTGCTCTTCTTAAAAAGAGCAAGAATGTTCTTGATGCAAACTTCATCGAAGGTATGGCTTGTGTCGGCGGATGCATCGGCGGAGCAGGTTGCCTTACCCACGGCGAAAAGAACAAATCTGAAGTTGATAAGTACGGCAGAGAAGCAATGGAAAAAACAATCTCCGATGCCGTTTCAATTTTAAAATAACAAATCATATATATAACCAATCTTTTACAAAAGAACCGAGTGTTTAAGCTTGGTGTTAATAAAACAGTAATTTAAAAATTATTGATAAGAATATCTATTTGGCAGGATTGGTAAAACAAATTCAGCAGGCAACATCCTGAAAATGGTTGCTGCCTGCTTTATATTTTATATTATACTTTCAACAAATTGCTTTGCTGCTCTTGCGGAGCGTGAGCCTTTTTCGAGTGCGAACTGTTCCGCTTTTCTTTCAAGCTCATCTGAATTGTATTTTATACCTTTTTTATTTGCAAGGCTGCGAACAATATCAAGATACGTTTCTTTGTTCGGTTTATTGAAGGTGATATGAATTCCGAATCTGTCGGAAAGAGAGATAATTTCCTGAACGGTATCGTTGAAATGAACGTCATCACCCTCACGGTCGCTGAATTTTTCTTTGACAAGATGACGGCGGTTGCTCGTTGCATAGATCACAACGTTTTTTGATTTTGCCGAAACCGAGCCTTCAAGAATCGCTTTGAGTGCGCTGAAATTATCATCATCCTTTTGGAAAGATAAGTCATCAATAAACAAAATGAATTTCAGCGGATTTTCCGAAAGTTCGTCAAGAATAACTGGGATTTCACGAAGCTGTTCTTTACGCACTTCGATTATACGCAAGCCTTCTTTGTGAAGCTCGTTGATAACGGCTTTTACCGTTGAGGATTTGCCCGTGCCTGCATCGCCTGTCAGAAGAATATTCGCCGCCGCTCTGCCTTCAAGCAGAGCTTTTGTGTTATCAAGAATAATTTTCTTTTCACGCTCGTATCCGATAAGGTCGGTGAGAGTGACTTCATCGGGATGCAAAACGGGAACAATTCTTCCGTTGTCAATTCGAAACATATGATTTTTCGCATAAATGCCGTAGCCGTATTTGCCGATATTCCTTGTTCGCTTTGCGTAATCGTTTGCCAAATCAACTTTTTCAGCCTTGAACACGGGAAGAAATCCGTTCCATTCAATCGCACTCTGAATCTCTGCGGGAGTTAAATCTGCAACGGATTGCAAAATTTCAATCTCTGCATCAACGCATTTTTTCATCGTGGGCGAGCCTGCTTTTCCGCTGCCGATGATTTTAACATAAGCATTTTCATTGTTTCCGACAACGGTGTGTACGTGCCTTGCAAGGCTGACCTTGTTATTTTCATATAATGCGGAAACAAATTCGGAATAAAGGCTGATTTTTTCGGCGGTATCTGCGTTTTCAACAGATTTCAAATATTTCATCAGCTTGCTTATAACCGAATCGGAAAGCAAGGCTCTGAAAATGCATAGGGAATTCAGTTTTAAATATATCTCATTTAATTTTTCATTCTTCATTTCAGAATCGCACCCTCCGCTCCGCTTGAAACAAGTGCAGCGTATCTTTTGAGATAACCCGAAAGCTCTTTTTTCTTGGGAACAAAGTTTTTCATTCGTTCTTCAAGGACTTTTTCATCAACCTTGAGTTCAAGCTTGTTTTCGGGGATGTTGATGCTGATGATGTCGCCCTCTTCGACAACGCCTATCATACCGCCGCTTGCCGCTTCAGGTGAAACGTGACCGATGCACGCTCCTCTTGTTGCACCGCTGAATCTGCCGTCTGTTATTAGTGCAACGCTGCTGCCCAGACCCATTCCCATAATAGCTGATGTGGGGTTGAGCATTTCACGCATTCCTGGTGCGCCTTTTGGACCCTCGTAGCGGATAACAACAACATCACCCGATTTGATTTTGCCTGCATTGATTGCCGCCTGTGCATCTTCTTCGCAGTCAAAAACTCTTGCAGGCCCTTCGTGAACAAGCATTTCGGGTAGGACGGCGGAACGCTTGACAACGCTTCCGTCGGAAGCAAGGTTACCCCGAAGAACAGCAATACCGCCCGTTTCGCTGTAGGGATTTTCAACGGGTCTTATTACATCATGGTTGAGATTTATACATCCTTCTATATTTTCGCCGACGGTTTTACCCGTTACGGTGATACAATCGAGGTTCAGAAGATTTTTCTTTGAAAGCTCGTTCATAACCGCATAAACGCCGCCAGCTTCGTCAAGCTCTTCAATGTATGTTCTGCCTGCGGGTGCAAGGTGACAGAGATTGGGAGTTTTTTCGCTTATCTTGTTTGCAATATCAAGATTGATTTCTATTCCGCATTCGTGGGCAATTGCAGGAAGATGAAGCATACTGTTGGTTGAACAGCCGAGAGCCATATCAACCGTCAGAGCGTTCATAAATGCATCTTCTGTCATTATGTCACGGGGACGGATATTCTTCTTAACCAT
The DNA here is from genome assembly GCA_045590675.1 of Acutalibacteraceae bacterium. GTDB lineage: Bacteria > Bacillota > Clostridia > Oscillospirales > Acutalibacteraceae > CAG-177. Next base: position 8,534 of record JAZNRJ010000068.1, on the reverse strand, counting down.
ATCCATAACCGCCATGCCTGCGTGCTTTGCAAGCTCAATTCTTGCGGAAAAAACAGCTGGAATCGTTCCGTTGCCTTTGAGACCCATACCGAGAGCTTCGGTGAGGCAGTTCATTGAATTTGCAGTATACATACCCGAACACGAGCCGCAGGTCGGGCAGGTTTTGCACTCATATTCACGAAGCTTTTCTTCCGTGATTTTGCCTGCGCCGTATTCGCCGACAGCTTCAAACATCGAAGAAAGGCTTGTTTTTGCACCGTTCACTCTGCCTGCAAGCATCGGTCCGCCGCTGACAAAAACCGTCGGTATATTCAGCCTTGCCGCCGCCATAAGCAGACCAGGTACGTTCTTGTCGCAGTTGGGCACCATAACGAGGGCATCAAAGCCGTGAGCAAGAGCCATTGCTTCGGTTGAATCGGCAATAAGGTCACGGGTTACGAGCGAATACTTCATGCCCGTGTGACCCATTGCAATGCCGTCGCACACCGCAATTGCAGGGAAAACAATCGGTGTTCCGCCTGCCATTGCAACGCCGAGCTTTACGGCATCAACGATTTTATCGATGTTCATATGACCGGGAACAATTTCGTTATACGAGCTGACTATTCCGACAAGGGGTCTTTCCATTTCTTCGTCGGTCATACCGAGTGCGTGATATAAAGCTCTGTGGGGAGCATTATGTGTTCCGAATTTCAGAGAATCACTTTTCATAAAATCAATCCTTATCAGTTATTGATGAGTTTATCTTCGCCGTTCCAGCTGTAAAGCTTTCTTATATCTTCGCCGACGACTTCCGACGGATGCTCGCTTGCGATTTTACGCATTGCGTTGAAATGTACCTGACTGCCTGCATCGGACATATCAAGCAGGAATTCCTTTGCGAATGTGCCGTCCTGAATATCCTTGAGAATTTTCTTCATTGTTTTCTTGGTTTCTTCGGTTATGATTTTAGGACCTGTTACATAATCACCGTATTCAGCGGTGTTGGAGATTGAATAACGCATTCCTGCAAAACCGCTCTGATAGATAAGGTCAACGATGAGCTTCATTTCGTGAATGCATTCAAAATATGCGTTTCGGGGATCATAGCCTGCTTCAACAAGAGTTTCAAAGCCTGCCTGCATAAGTGCGCATACACCGCCGCACAGAACTGCCTGTTCACCGAAAAGGTCTGTTTCGGTTTCTGTTCTGAAATTTGTTTCAAGCACGCCTGCCCTTGCACCGCCGATGCCGAGAGCATAAGCAAGACCGATATCCCATGCATCGCCCGTTGCATCCTGCTCAACGGCGATAAGGCAAGGTACGCCTTTGCCTGCCTGATATTCGCTTCTGACGGTATGACCGGGGCCTTTGGGTGCAATCATAATAACGTTGACGTTCTTCGGGGGCTTGATGCAGCCGAAATGAATGTTGAAGCCATGGGCGAATGCAAGAGTTTTGCCCTCTGTGAGGTTGGGTTCAATGCTTTCTTTATAGAGCTTTGCCTGCTTTTCGTCGTTAATGAGAATCATAATAATGTCGGCATTTTTTGCCGCATCTGCAGCTGTCATAACCTTAAGACCCTGTGTCTCTGCTTTTGCCCAGCTCTTTGAGCCTTCATAAAGACCTACTATAACATCAACACCGCTGTCTTTGAGATTGAGTGCGTGAGCGTGACCCTGAGAGCCGTAACCGATAATTGCAACTGTTTTGCCGCTTAATTTCTGAAGATCGCAATCCTGCTGATAAAAAATTCTTGCCATAATAATTACCTCTTTTTACTTAAAGATTTAAATTCTGACGCAGTATTGAACTGCCTTTTTCTATTGATGCCGTACCCGTTCGGCAGATTTCAAGGATGGTAAAATCCCTCATAAGTGAAATAAAATCGTTCATTTTTGCTCCGTTGCCGATAAGCCTCAAAACAATGGAATCACGGGAATAATCAATGGTTTCCGCTTTGAACGCCTCTGCCGCCGAATGGATTTCTTCCCTTGCGGCAGGGTCGTTTTTCAACTTTATAAGCATCAGCTCACAGCTTAAGGAATTTTCATTTGTCAGCTCTTTTATCGAGCACACGTCGGGCAGTTTGTAAAGCTGATTAATAAGCTGAACCTTGCCTTCTTCTTCGCCGTCAAAGCTGAATGTGATTCGTGAAAATTCAGCCGATTCGGTTTCGCTTGCGGTGATGGAGCTTATGTTGAACTGCCTTCTTCTGAACATACTGGTAAGGCGGTTAAGAACGCCGAATTGATTTCTCACAAGCACAGCTAAAGTATATCTGTTCATTTTACCACCTCCAATTTTGTCATAATATCATCCATACTGCCGCCCGGCGGAAGCATGGGAAGCACGAATTCATCTTTATCAATCAAACAGTCAATAACAAAAGTTCCGTTATATGAAAATGCTTTTTCAAGAGCAATCTCAAGCTCATCAAGGTTTGTTGCCGCCATACCGTCTGCACCGAAAGCCTTTGCAAGCGAAACGAAATCGGTTTTTCGGTTAAGAACGGTGTTTGAATAATGCTTGTCATAAAAAAGAGTCTGCCATTGGCGTACCATCCCGAGAACACCGTTGTTCATAATCAAAATAACAATCGGAACGTTATATGTAACTGCGGTTGCAAGCTCCTGCAGAGTCATTCCGAAGCTGCCGTCACCCGTTACAAGAACGCTTCTCTCCTTTGTTCCGAATGCCGCACCGATTGCCGCACCCGTTCCGAAGCCCATTGTGCCGAGTCCGCCGCTTGAAACAAAGCGGCGTGAAGTTTTGAAAGTCAGATTTTGAGCCGACCACATCTGATGCTGACCGACATCGGTGCAAACGGCGGTGTTTTTTCCGAGATATTTGTTAAGAGTCAGAATTGCATTTCTCGGTGTAAGACCTTCACGGTTATCGGTAAAGCGTTCTTCATCTTTCAGGAAGTCAGCCACTCTTGCTGACCATTCTGGCTTTTTATCCTCACCCAGTAACGGCAGAAGCTTTTTAAGTGTAAGCTTCACGTCACCCCGAAGTCCGCAGGCGGCATTAACTGTTTTGCTAAGCTCCGAGCCGTCAACATCTATATGAATGATTTTTGCGCCCGTTGCGAACTTTTGACGATTTCCTGTAACTCTGTCGTTGAATCGAACGCCGAGAGATATTATGCAGTCTGCGTTGTGCATTGCCATTGACGATGCGTAATGACCGTGCATTCCCTGCATACCGAGAAATCTCGGGTTATCCGTCGGAATTGCGGAAAGTCCCATAAGAGAGCATCCGACGGGAGCATCGATTTTTTCTGCGAGAGCAAGCATTTCTTCCTGCGCATCTGCGGTTATCAGTCCGCCGCCGAAATAGATAAACGGACGTTTTGAACTGTTTATCAGCTTCGCTGCCTCTTCAATTCGGATATCCTTTGCAGCGTGGCTTTTTTCTTTTTCTGCAGGCAGTTTCGGTTCATATTCGCATGTTGCAATCTGCACGTCTTTTGGAACATCAATGAGCACGGGTCCCGGTCTGCCCGACTTTGCAAGTACAAAGGCTTCACGGATTGTATCCGCCAGATTTTCAACTTCGCCCACAAAATAATTATGTTTGGTAATGGGCAAGGTAACGCCCGTTATATCAATTTCTTGAAAGCTGTCCGAGCCTATCTGCGTTGTGGGAACGTTGCCGCAGATTGCAACCATCGGAACAGAATCAAGATAAGCGGTTGCGATACCTGTTACAAGATTTGTTGCACCCGGACCCGACGTTGAAATAACAACGCCGACCTTGCCCGTTGTGCGAGCATATCCGTCTGCGGCGTGTGCCGCACCCTGCTCGTGGGCGGTGAGGATATGCGTTATTTCATTCTGATATTTATAAAGCGAATCGTAAACGTTCAGAATCTGACCGCCGGGATAACCGAAAACGGTTTCGCACCCTTGCTCAATCAGGGTTCTGACGATTATATCCGCACCTGATAATTTCACATTATCACTTCCTCTCAAGCTTTATTTCTGCGGGATAATATCCCACTCGCTATTTTGTTGAATCCATCATTCCTACACCTCCGCAACGGTATCAATTTCAACAAGCACGTTTTTCGGAAGCTCTTTAACCGCAACGCATGAGCGTGCAGGCTTGCCTGTGAAATACTTGCCGTAAACCTCGTTGAATGCAGCAAAATCGCTCATATCTTTAAGGAAACAAACCGTTTTGACAACGTTTTCAAGTCCGCAGCCTGCCGCTTCAAGAACAGCTTTTAGGTTTTTACAAACCTGCTCGGTCTGCTCTGTAATTGTCCGTGCTTCAACCAAACCGCTTTCGGGGTTAATGGCTATCTGTCCCGATGTGAAAACAAGTCCGTTTGTAACAACCGCTTGTGAATATGGGCCGATTGCATCGGGTGCGTTTTTTGTATAAATAACATTCATGGTAATTCTCCTTATTCTACTATTTTGAAGCCCTCTGCTTTAAGTGCTTCTTTGATTTCAAGAACGTGGTCATAATTACGGGTTTCCATTGTGATTCGCAGATAACAGCCGTTCACGCTCTCCGTGCTGCCCGCACGCTCGTGATGAACTCCCGTAACGTTGCCGCCGCAATCCGCGATAATTCTTGAAACATCCTTAAGCTGACCCGGTTTATCAATCAGTTCAATCAGCATACTCGATGTTCTGCCCGATTTTATAAGACCTCGTTTAATTACTCTTGAAAGACTTGTAACGTCGATGTTTCCGCCCGAAACAAGGCTTACAACCTTCTTTCCCTGAATAGGGAATTTATTGAACATCGCCGCCGCAACGGAAACAGCTCCCGCACCTTCGGCAATCATTTTCTGTTTTTCGATAAGTTCAAGAATTGCACCCGCAATTTCGTCCTCTGTTATGAGTGCAATATCATCAACATATTTGTTTATCAGTTCAAAGGTGTGTTCACCCGGCTGTTTGACGGCGATACCGTCTGCGATTGTGGAAACGGAATCAAGGCATTCAATATTTCCGCTTTTTAGCGAATTGAACATACTCGGTGCACCTGCCGCTTGAACACCGTAAACCTTGATTGAGGGTCGGATTGATTTGAGCGCATATGCAACTCCTGAAATAAGACCGCCGCCGCCAATCGGAACGATAACCGCATCAACGTCGTCAAGGTCGCTTGCAATTTCAAGACCGATTGTGCCCTGACCTGCAATTACCGCTTCGTCATCAAACGGATGAACAAAGGTGTAACCCATTTCATCCTTCAGCTGAAGAGCCTTTGCATAAGCGTCGTCATAGCAACCGTTGACAAGGCAAACGTCCGCACCGTAGCTCTTTGTTGCCTCAACCTTTGAAATCGGTGCGCTGTCGGGCAGGCAAATCAGCGACTTGATTCCGTGCTTTGATGCCGCAAGAGCAACGCCCTGGGCGTGATTTCCTGCCGAGCAGGCTATAACTCCTCTTGCTTTTTCCTCATCGGAAAGTGTAGCGATTTTATAGCCTGAGCCTCTTAGCTTGAAAGAACCCGTTTTCTGTAGGTTTTCGGGTTTCAGATATAGTCGGCAATCCGCCGCAATTCCGTTTGAGGGAACAACCTTTGTTGCTCTTATAATGTCCTTAAGCACCACCTGTGCTTCAAAAATCTTGTCAAGCGTCAACATTTCACTACACTCCATTCGTGATAGAATAAAAACAAAAAATCCCATCTCTTTAATAAAATTAAAGAGACAGGATTTCTAATACAAAACAATTAAAAATCTTGCGGTACCACTCTTCTTGCCGCCTAAAAGGCGACCACTCACTGCGACCAACATCGCGCCCTGCTGTAACGGTCAGGCTCCGTCCTCCCTATGTATCAAAAGATTGGTTCGGGTAGGCTGCTCAGAGGAGAGCTCGCAAATAAGACCTTCCGTTGACTCGCACCATCCGTCAACTCTCTGAAGCAGGTACAAACCGCTTATTCCTCGTCATAGCTTTTATGGTAGTTACACTACAAAAAACACGACTAACATCGCTCCCCGCTGTAACGGTCGGGCTCCGTCTGCCTTACTCAAAAATTCTTTCAGGCTCGCCGCTCTGAGGTGATTTAGCCTTGATAAATCCGTCCGCCGATTCACACCAACCATCGGTTCTCTGATGCGGGATTAATCTGCCGCTCCTCGTCATTGCGTTTATGAGTTATTGAATTGTTGTCATTATAGCACCGTGAAAAACTGCCGTCAATTGCAAATTTTCACAAAAAACTATTCGCTTCATCGATTTAAAGTTTTGCACTTTTAACAAAGTAGTGCGACGTGTTATTTTATAAAATATTTTAACAAAAATTTTTCTTTCATTGAAACTTGACACCGCAGAAAAAACTGTTATAAAATGTTTTTGAATTTCAAGAAAAATTTATTCGACTTTGCTCCATAACCAAGCGTCAGAAAGATACTGTTATCTGCTTTAACGAAGAAAGTGACATCATGATGTACGCACACATAATACGAATTTGAGAAACAGACTTTTAGAATTCAGTGAGCAATATCCAGACTGTTGCAAGCTGACAGACGATGACGAACAAGGCGGATTGCTTTTTGAAATTCTCAAAGGCAGATTGAGTTTCAGACTTACCGCACCGTATTCGGAAGAACGCAGAAACGGATTGAGCGAATATGCTAAAAAACACGGTATAAATAAAACTGAATAAAGTATATTAAGTTGAACATTAGTGTTTTATAAATACATTAGATAATGTTAAAAAGAACTTGACAAAACTGAATTTATTCTCTATAGTCAGGACCACCGGCTAAGCCGGAGGTCCTGACTATACGGTTGTTACTTTATGAAGTTCAGCAACCGAAAATTTTTGAGAAGAGCCAGAGAATGCCATTGTATTTCCAGGTGAGGCAGTCCCAAAGAAGGTAGAAGAAGCGGAGTGAGAAATATTCTTTGGGAGTATTGATGATTTCGGTGAGCTTTTCAGCCTGAGCCTTGTATTCATTAAGCTTTGCTTTCTCTGTTTCGCCCATATTCTCGTCTGCAAGGAGTTCATCAATCTTTACTTTGAGAGCTTCAATATCATCTTCCCAGAACTTTGTTACTCTTTCTTCGTCAAACTTTTCAAGTTCAACGCCGATGTCCGCAACATCCTTTTCTGCTGCTGCGATTTCTTCAAGGAGAGCTTCAAAGCCTGCTTTGATTTTTTCATATTCCGCCTTCTGCTCGTCGGTGAGATTATCGGGATTTACTGCTTCGATTTTGGCAATCTTATCTTCGATAGCCGCCTTGTCGTCGCTTGAAATATTTTCGGGATTGAAGTTGTTTTCGATATCCTTGATTTCTTCAAGCTTTTCTTCTGTTTCGGTAATCTTATCTTCAAGACCTTCGATGTCCTTAATCATTTCTTCAAGGGCGGTCTTTTCGTTTTCGGTTGTATTCGTGCTGTCGATAAGTGACTGAATATCTTCTTTGAGCTGCGAAAGGTCTTCGCCGTCGGTTGACTTGACTGTTTCTTCGTCATAGGACTTAACGGCTTCATCAGCCTTCTTGATTTCCTCTGCAACCTCTGCTAGCTTTTCAACGAGTTCGTCTATTGCCTTTTCGGTTTCTTCAAGAGCAGCCTTTTCATCATCGGTAAGATTATCGCCGTCTGTGAGAGCCTTTATATCCTCGATGAGCTTGCCGAGTTCGGGAACATCGTCTGATGTTACTGTTTCCTTATCGTAGCCGTTTACAGCTTCGTCAATTCTTTCGATTTCCGCGGCTGTATCATCAATCTTCTTGATAAGTGCATCAATCTTTGCATCAAGTTCGCCGAGCTTTGTTCTTTCTTCTTCTGTGATGTTTGTTGCATCTGTGAGAGCCTTGATGTCTGCTTTGAGCTGTTCAAGGTCAGCCTTGTCGCTTGACTTGACGGATTCTTCATCGTAACCGTTTACGGCAGTTTCAATTCTCTCGATTTCATCTGCCGTTGCACCGATTTTATCAAGGAGTGCATTGAGTGTTGCTTCGTTGCCGTTGAGCTGTTCTCTTTCGTGCTCGGTAATGTTATCGCTGTCGGTGAGATCCTTAATGTCTTCAATGAGCTTTTCGATATCTGACTTATCGTCGCTTGTTACGGTGTCAATTTCATAAGCATCTGTTGCGCTTTCGATTCTGTTGACATCTGCAACTGTTTCGTCAATCTTTGCAACAAGCTTGTCGCAGGTTTCGTATGCTGTTTCAAGAATTGCCCTTTCGTCTGCGGTGAGGTTCTGCGTGTCGGTAAGAGCCTTGTTGTCCGCAACAAGCTGTTCAAGGTCAGCCTTGTCATCGGACTTCACGCTTTCAAATACATACTTGTCAACAGCTTCGATAATACGTTTGATTTCATCGCTGATAGCTGTGAGCTTATCAATCAGACCGAGAACCTTATTGTGAGCATTTTCAAGATTTTCAAGCTCTTCTGCGGTTACGTTATCGGTAAGGGCAAGAGCATAAATATCATCGTTGAGCTTAACAAGAGCATCCTTATCTGCACTTGTTACGGTTGCTTCGTCATAGCCGTTTGCAGCAGCGATAACTCTGTCATATTTCGCAGTTGTTTCTGCGATTTTAGCAAGGAGTGCATCTGCGGTTGCATCG
>JAZNRJ010000067.1:0-38895 GCA_045590675.1 Acutalibacteraceae bacterium | reverse complement strand
TATCTAAAAATTCTCCGTAATGCTTTAAAACAAAATCCTCGTATCGTCGTTTATGAGATAATCGTATTTATCCGTGTAAAAAACATCATACGGATTTCTCGGAATGCTCAGATAATCTTTACGTTTTATTACAAGCTCTTTTGGGAGAGCATAAAACAACGGAAGCCACGCAAGATGACTGTCCTGCGGAATCGTAATTATCTGATTCGGGAGTTTAACAATGTAACTTAAATTAGGGTTGTCCGATATAATTGCATCACCACACTACGAAGAATTTTTATCATCCCACCTATAAAGGAGTGAAACGGAATAAATTTTTCCTGAATTTTCAAAAAAGTAAAAAATATTTGCTTTCACTTATTATGGAGTGAAAATACAAAAATTTTTCCCGAAAAATGACGAAAAAATAAAAACATTCTTATTTTTATAACAAACAAATGTTCGCTAATATTTTATATCAGTTTTTCGGCGGTGTCAAGGATAAATCACTGAATTCTTCTAAACTACCAAAATCAAAAAAGCTTTACACTTTAAATGCTTTCAAAACAGATAAACGAGCCATTGAATTATAAACAACAAATTGATTATTGAATTATCAGTTAAGTGCCGTTATAATGAAATCGAAACAAAACAACGGAGGGATGCACCGTGAATATAAAAATAGGCAATATAATCCGTGAACTTCGACGCAGGGATTCAAGAAAGCAGGAAGATTTGGCAAATGCACTCGGCGTTACCTGTCAGGCGGTTTCACGCTGGGAGGCAAACAAAGGGTATCCCGATATCGAGATGATTCCCGCAATCGCAAATTTCTTTCATGTTTCCATTGACGAGCTTTTCGGCTATGACGGAGACAGAGAAAAGAAAATCAGCGATATTCTTGAGATTTCGCAAAGAGCAATAAATTCAAACGAAGACCTGTCCGGGTGTGTTGAGATGCTCCGTGATGCGGTTGACGAATTCCCGACTGAATACAGACTTCTGGTTAACCTCGGCTTCGCACTACATACACACGGTTGGAAAATGCACGGTCTTAAAGGTCAAATAAAAGAGGATTCCGACTACGGTGCAATTGACACCGAGCACGCTTCAAATAACAATTATTGGCAGGAAGCTATGAGAGTTTTTGAAAAACTTCTTAAAATGAAAGACGCTTTCCCAGAAAAAGATGCCGTGATACTTATTATGGTTGCAGACTATTCGAAGATGGGCCAGTTTGATAAAGCGAAAGCTCTCGCCGAAAAACAGAATTCAATTTTCGTCAGCCGTGAATGCCTTATGACCCACGCAACTATTTATGAGGAGCGTGACAGATATTTGGGCGAAGCGATAATATCTGTTATGAATGAACTGAAAAAGCTCATTGAAACAGCTGTCACGACCAAAAAATCACTTGCAGAAAGCGGCGTCAGTGTTCGTAAAATGCTTGCACTCGCAGAGTTTTATGAAAAGCTGTTTGATGACGGCAGACTCGGAATCGCACACACTAATGTGCGTGACCTTTATATCTGCTGTTCAATATTTGAAGCAAAATTCGGAAACCTTGAAAAAGCTATGGAATATTTCGACAAAGGCTTTAATCATCATAAAACATATAAAGAAATCCGTAAAACGGATAAATACTGTTATTCTTCACCGCTTTTCTCAAAGGTGATCTGCCACGGAAGTTTTCCGAAAATATCGGAAGAGGGTCTTAAAGATTATCTTTCTGCTTCCGCACCTGAAAATCTCCGTAATGAGATATTGAGAAACGAAAAATACTCGGAATGCTTTGAATACTTAAAAAATCAGGAGGGTTAAATATGAAATACTCAAAGAATGCGAAATATGATTATGAAATCAACGGTATAAACGAAGAAAACGGTTACACAAAGTGGTATAACAAAGAAATCACCGGTAAAAAGCTCCGTCTTGCAGGCACATATTCGCAGGCATTTATGATTGCTGCAATGATTGCGGCGGCAAGACTTTTTAAAGATGATATCAAAGCTTTTGGTATTCTCCAAACAATCTTACCCCTCATCTTAACCGGAATTATTATTATGTTTGCAGTTGCACCGCTGCGTGAAATTCTTCATCTGATTCCCGTTTCAAAGGGCAGACTTGACAGAAACTGTATTATGTCTTTCAGAAATCATTTTTCGGTTTATAACGGTAGCGTTAACCGTTCACAAATACTCATAAGTCTTGCACTTCCTCTGATTGTTTTTATTCCTGTCTTCGGCTTGTTTTCTTTTTTTACAAGTGGAATTGTCAGACTTTGTGCAGTATTCTTGCTTATTGATTCTTGTTTTATGTGCCATTCAGATATTTATATGCTCTTTTTCTGCATCAAGAATATCGGTAAAAACGATACTGTTTTCGGTGAATACAAGAAAGCAAAAAAATAATTCAAAAATATTCCAACCTTTTTTCGGAATGCATCACTATATAATCAAAAGACACAAAAACTTTACAATAATGTCAATTTGGAATATAATTGAATTATATGGTTTCGGAGGTTGCTATGGACAGGATATCAGTTAACGGAAAACGTTTTGTTGATGAATATGGCAGACACAGAATTTTTAACGGTATAAACTATACCGATAAAAACGTGAAGTATTGTTTTATAAACCCAAACGAATACACAGAACTCAACCTGCGTAAATTGAGCGAATGCGGCTTTAATATCATAAGACTTGGTGTAACCTGGGAAGCAATCGAACCCGAACCGTGCAAATACAATGAGGAATATATCGACAAAATTGTGAATTTTATGGATGTGTGCCATAAATACGGAATGTATGTTTTTATTGATATGCATCAGGATTTGTACGGACCTGCCGGCGGTTCGGACGGTGCACCTGAATGGGCTTCTCTTACCGACGGCGCAAAGCTGAAAAAGAACAAGCTTGTATGGGCAACGGGATATTTCTGGGGCAAGGTTGTTCACAACTGCTTTGATAACTTCTGGGCAAACAAAGAGGTTAACGGAATCGGTTTGCAGACATATTTTATAAATATGTGGAAGCATATCGCCGAAAGAGTCAAAGACCATCCTGCTCTTTTCGGATTTGACCTTTTCAACGAGCCTTTCCCCGGAAGCGATGGCGGCAAGATGTTCAGAACGCTTATTATGAGTCTTGCCAAAACGATAATTACGGATAAGCGCTGCCCAAAAATGAAAATGCTCAAGCATTTGCTGAAAAAAGATATGCCCGGTGTTCTTGAGCCGTTTGAAGACCCCGACCTTTTCAGAAAAGTCACAAGAGCGGGTCTTCCGCTTGAAAAGAAGTTCGACGAGGGCGTTTATTCGGATTTCATCAACAGACTTTCAAAAGGAATAAGAGAAGTTACCGATAACGGCGTTATAATCGTTGAAAGCTCCTATTATACCAACATCAGCATTCCGTTCAGCATGCCTGCCGTAAACTATGACGGCAAGCGTGAAGAAAAGCTTTGCTATTCTCCTCACGGATATGACCTTATGGTTGATACTCCCGCATATGATTTCCCGAGCGATGCGAGAGTGCAGACAATTTTTGATGAAAAGAAAAACACTCAGGAAGCATGGAATGTTCCGATTCTTGTTGGTGAATGGGGTTCCATTGCCGAAAGCGAGGATTATTTTAAACATATTGATTTTCTTCTTGATTATTTTGACAAAAATCAATGGAGTCAGGCGTTTTATACATTTTTTATGGATATGTTTATATTTGACATGCCGTTTTTCAAGCATCTCACAAGACCGTTCCCCGTTGCAGTTTGCGGAACGATTGAAAAATACCGTCATGACAGAGAGAACAACAGTTTTATGCTTGAATTCAATCAGGATAAAGAATATGATGTTCCTACTGTTGTTTTTGCTCATAAAGAGATTGAAAGCATTGAAACCGACGGTGAATATAAGTTAATTCCTCTCGGAGAAACAGGCAGAAGCCATATCGAAATCAAAACAGGCACAGGTAACCATAAAATCACAGTGAAATTCAAGTGAAAGATTTAATCGGGGCTGCTTCTTGTTTGGAGCAGCTCCTTTGTTATTTCTTATAATGAAAAACATTGCTTTTGATTATCATATCTTGTAAAATATATTCAGAAAAGTTTTTTATTTTTTTCCAACCTTTTTTCAAACTGTATCACTATATATTCGAAAACGCTCAGAGAGGGTGCTAAAAATGGAAAAATCAAGGGCCGACAAAATCATCACCGAATACTACAAAAAGCTTTACGGCTTTGCTCTTTCGAAGATGACAGACATCGACAAAGCAGAGGAACTTGCTTCAAGAATAACCCTTGAGGTTTATTCCTCACTGCTGAAAGCGGACGAAATAGCTAACATCAACGGCTACATCTACCGCATTGCCTGCAATGTTTTTGCAAGATATATCGGTGAACGCAAGGAGAGTGCACACCTTGCAATTGATTCGGTGTTTTTGCCTGACAGCGTTGAATTTGAAAAAAATCTGATTGCCGAAGAAGAAGCGAAAAATCTCAGACGTGAGATTGCTTATCTTTCGGAAACTCAGCGCAGAATCGTTGTCATGCATTATTATGATAATCTGAAGCTCGGCGATATTGCGGAAAAGCTTTCCATCCCTCTCGGAACGGTCAAATGGCATCTTTATGAAGCAAAAAACAGCTTGAAAGAAGGTATTGAAATGAAAAGAACTCCCGGCACACTCGGAATTAATCCTGTTAAATTTATAAATATGGGTCACAACGGCTGCCCCGGCAGTAAAGGAGACACATCCGATTTCCTTCACAACAGTCTTACTCAGAATATCGCTTATGCAGCATATTATTCACCCAAAACCGTCAAAGAAATAGCAGAAGAGCTTGGTGTTTCACCTATATTCATTGAAGATGAAGTCAGAACTCTTGAGGAATACGGCTTCATGGATAAACTCGGCGGCGGAAAATACAGAACAAATATATATATAACCGAAACAACGGATGAAATCGACAGAAAAAAGCAGCTCCTCAATGAAGAGTATGCAAGAATTCTCTGCGAAGAATATATTCCTTCTGTTTTTGAAGCGGTTAAAAAGCTTGATATGAGCAAAATTTACATTCCCGATAATGACATGAACCTTCTTCTTTGGTCTGCAGTTATCCTTGCTGTTGGCAAAAAGTCAATGGATATCGAAATGTGGAGAGAACTTGAAAAATACAGTGTCAAAAGAAAAGACGGCGGAATTTACAGTGCATTTGCAGAAGTTGAACCCGATTTTGATTTGAGCCGCAACAAACAATATAATACCTGCGGAGATATGACAAGAACAAATGAAAGATATTCAACCGTTGCCTGGCAGTGTGATACATATTATGACAGCCGTTCAGGCGGATGGCGTGACAGTCTTGAAAGCGATTTTGACAGCCTGTATGAACACATTTCAGGCAGAATCAAAAAGGATGAAGTTTCTCTTGAAAAATATCAGCGCCTTTATGAAAAGGGTTATCTTGTAAAAGACGGTGACAAAGATAAGGTAACAATGATTGTTTCCGCCTATGGTGGCGATGAATTGATGAGTCTTATTCCCGACCCCGATGAAAAGCTTGAAAAGAAGCTTGAAAAATACTGCAAAGAATATTATGAACTCACAAAAGACTGCGTTGCTGACCATATGCACAATCTTCACAAAACAGCTTGTAAACTGAAGTGGACAAACGGCAGAATGAGACTGACCGTTATTGAACAGCTTCTCAAATCGGGTGTTATTACTCTGCCCACTGAAGAGCAGAAAGCAGCGCTCACAACTATACTTTTCTGTGATACACTTCCCGTATAAAACTTTTTCAAAAAATTACAGACTAAATCGATTTTTCCGTCGTTTTACAGATGAAAGGGTAAGGTGAAAGATATGAAGCAAAATAAAACACAATTTATATTAAATATTTTCTGCTGTGTTCTGCATTTTATAAATTTCGTAATAATGACCTATATTGTGGTTTCATCGAAAAATTATGTCTATCTTCTTCCTGCTGCTCTGTTTTTGCTGTGTTTTGTTTTATACATATTGAATACCGTGAAAAGCTATAAGAAAATCAAGGCGGAAAACACCAAAAATCTCAGGGAAGAGGAGTCAACCAACGGTTGATACCCCGAAAACAACCATTAGTTTATCGACTTCAACGTTTCGTTTGTTGACTCAACCGAAGGAATTTGCAACAATGAAATCGGCGAAAGCAAGCCGAATCAAAATTTGAAGGAGAATGAATCATGAATCTCGGAAACAATATTTCAGAAAAAAGAAAAGCAAAAGGAATGACTCAGGAGGAACTTGCAGCGAACCTTGGAGTATCACCTCAGGCTGTATCGAAATGGGAAAATAATTTATCCTGCCCCGATATTTCACTTTTGCCCGCAATTGCAAAGATTTTCGGAATGAGCGTTGATGAATTGCTCGGCGCCGCTCCCGCAACCGAAAATATTGCGGAGGCAAAACCGTATACCGAGTCCGAATCAAAATATGAAGAACCTGTTTTTACGGGCAAGAAGGCGACAACTCTTCTTATCACAACAGAACGAAACGGAAAAGTTTCAAATGTCAGATTTCCTCTTACTATTATGCGCTTCGGTCTGAATTTAGGCAGTGCATTCGGCGGCATTACAGGCGCTCAGGCAAACACAATCGAAAACGCTGTCAAAACGGGGCTTTCAGGAGAAATCCTTTCCGTTGACGGCGAAAACGGAGAAAAGGTTACAATCAGCCTTGTTTAATATCTGAAAGAAGGGATACCCAATGCCCATATTTACTATATCGTTCTGTGCGGTTATAATTTTAGTATACATTCTCGATAATTTTATTTTAATTCCAAAAACAGCAACCGTAACACTGAAAGAAAAGCTGTGGACGGGGCACAACAAAGGTTACATAAACCATGCTTTGCATTTGTCTGAGAAGAAAATAAAAAAGGGAGAAGTGTGGAGACTTGTTTCCTCTGCACTTCTCCATGTGGGAACATGGCATATTATCTCAAATGTAACCGCAACACTTATTGTAGGTTATGCCGTTGAGACACAGCTTGGCACAGCAAGAACACTTGCTTGCTATGTCGGTTCAGCACTTGTTTCGGGACTTTATATGGCGTTTGTCTATAAACTACATGAGGGTGAAGGTGCGTCAACGGGTATCTACGGTCTGATTGCTGTATTTGTTATGCTTGCGATAAAAAACGGAACGGTTATGTTTTCCGGTTTGCCGCTTTTTCTTCTTTTAATCCTCGCTGTTTATACAGTAGGCGGAATGTTTGTGGGCAAAGCCACCGCATGGGAGCATATCTCCGGTTTTGCAGGCGGTTTAATAATGGGATTTTTGTTGATTTAAGGTGATGTTATGCAATCTCTGATTTCAAAAATATTTATGTCAACCTTGCGCTTGATTTTTCATTCGCCGTTGTCCGACAGTTCAAAGCTGTCCGACAATGCGGCAAAGTTGACGAAGGATAAAAAATCAAAATACAAGCCCTCAAAAAACTTTATCCATTCAAAACATACAACCGACGGTGTGAAATATGAAAAGCTCATAAACCGTAATTGTAAAACAGAAAAAGTTATACTTATGATTCACGGCGGCGGATTTAAAATCGAACTGAACGATTTTTACCGCAGGCTTGCCGAAAAATACAGCAAAATGTTTTGCGGTGCAACGGTTATAAATGTTGATTACGGAAGATTTCCCGAGCATCAACTCCCGTCGCAGATGCACGATGTTATAAAGGTTTATCTTCATCTGCTTGATGAAGGTGTCAAAAATTCCGATATTGTTTTTATCGGCGACAGCGCAGGTGCAACCCTTGCAATGACATCATCTTTGTGGCTTCGTGATAACGGCTATTCTCTGCCGAATCACATTGTCTGTTTTTCGCTGTGGGCGGATGCAACATCAAGCGGTGATTCAAGAATTACTAACGCATACACAGACCCGTTTTACGGAATAGCAAAACACAAAAAGATTGAAGATAGTCTTCACCTGCTCAGAAGAATATCAAAGTATGTTCTGAACGTTGACAGAACCGACCCGTATATCTCGCCGTTGTTCGGCAGCTTTGAAAATTTCCCGAAAGTCACTCTGATATGCGGCACCGCAGAGCTTGATGAAAGCGATAACGACAGAGTTTATGAAAAACTGAAAACCGTTGGCGTTGATGCAGAGCTCCATAAATTTGAAGGAATGTGCCATTGCTTCCAACTGTTTTCGTTTTTACCCGAAAGCAAAACCGCATACCAAATTGTGAAAAGAAGAATAGCGGAGGAATAACAATGAAAATTCTCGATAACGGCAACAAGCATTTATTACCCATAATTCCACAGCTTGTTTCAGAAAAGCTCAACAAGAAAGTTTCGGATATAAAATTCATCGGCGGCGGCAGCTTCGGCAGAGTTTATAAAACAGTCCTTTCAGACGGCAAAACAATTGCCGTTAAAGCATACAGAGTCCAAGGCTCGCAGTATGAGGAAGCAGAGCAGCTTAATCTTCTTTCTGCAAACACAACCGTAAAAATGCCGCGAGTGCTTTTCACTCATGAAGATGGTGAAACAGCAATAATGGCTATGACTTTTGTTGAAGGGCAGAATGTGTTAAACCCTGCGTTTTTATTAAAAAGCAAAAGTCAGAAACAGAAATTTGCCGACGATGTTATTTCGGGTATGCTTGAGTGGCACAGCGTCACGAATGATAAATTCGGCTTATTGACAGACCCTATTTATGACACTTGGCTTGAATACTATAAAAAAGAAAAGCAGGAGCCTTGGCTCGCTGCTCTGAAAGAATTATCCGAAAACGGAAAGTTCAGTAAGAAAAAGCTGAAGTTGCTTTATGATGCAACGGAGCTTTTCAACTCTCTCCCTGAAGAAGAAACAAGTCCCGTACTCATACACGGCGACCTCAATATAATGAACATAATGGCTGACCCCAAAACTTTAGAACTCACAGCTTTTATTGACCCCTGCGGCAGCCTTTGGGCAGACAGAGAATACGATTTGTTCCAGCTTCGCAATATGTGGGGCGACGCTTACGGTCTTTATGAAACATACAAACAGAAATATAAATTATCCGAACATGCGGATTTCAGAGTTGCTTATTACGCTTCCATGCACGAAGTAGCAATGAGACTCAAAGGCGGACTTATAATGCCGCTGTGGGAAGATTTGAATAATGCACGACTGAAAAAACAGATGAAATTATTAAAAGAAAAACAGTTTAAATAATATAACGCTATAAACAATCAAGGCGACAGGTCAAACACCTGCCGCCTTTTGAATTTGCTGAATAATAGAGGATTATGCTATAAAGTTATCTCATATCAGATAACGGTGTGTAATCTGTGCTGTTTCGTAAATATTCCGACATTTTACCGCTTAATAATAATTTCACATAACTCATCGGTTCGTTGTAGATAAGATAATCAAGTTCTGATGTTTCGTACATATTGTCAGCATATTCATTTTTAACTGCGATACAATCAATTGACACCATAGAGCAGTCGGTTAATTTTACTTCAACACAAACAGTATCAATGTTAAATTTGCAAGATAAAATATTGTTTTTCATAATTTGCAATTCCTTTCAGTTATTAATGATAGTATGAAACAATGTGTGTTTAACCGCCGTTAACAATTTATTCATTGAATCCGTTATGAACACTCGTACCAATTAAAGGATACGGAAGATACCGTATCCTTTAATTTTTTATAAGCAAGGAATTCGAAGGACGAGCGGTACAGAGCAACAGTCCGGTGGACTGTTGTGACCGCGAGCGACCAAGCGCCCGCAGACGTACAAGTCGAATCTTTGATTCTCTTCTCCAAATCCTCATTTGCAGAATAGTTTTTTACTGTTTATCAATCTTAAAAACAAATAATCTCTTGTAAGAAATCTTCAAAAGCCATTGACATTTCATTCTACATATTGTAGTATAGATGTGTACTACAATATGTAGAATAGACAAGGAGTTGTTGCTATGAAAATTTTGCAAATGGGTTCTGTTGAATCGGATTTTGCGGATATTATTTGGTCAAATGAACCAATCACATCTTCTGAACTTGCGAAAATCAGCGAACAGAAACTAAAATGGAAAAAAACAACCTCTTTCACGGTGTTAAAAAGGCTGTGCAATAAAGGCATTTTCAAAAACGAAAAAGGTATCGTAACCTCACTCATATCTCGAAGTGATTTTTATTCAATGCAAAGCAACAATTATGTTGAGGAAAACTTTAACGGTTCTCTGCCTGCCTTTCTTGCTGCTTTCACTGCAAGAAAAGCACTTTCAAAGAAAGAGATTGATGAAATCAGAGCGATGATTGATTCTTTTAAGGAGGAATGATTATGGACTTATTCTTAAAAATCCTTAATATGAGTCTCTCTGCTACTTGGCTGATTTGCGCAGTTATATTTGTCCGTTTTTTACTGAGAAAATTGCCAAAATATATAAGTGCGGCACTTTGGGGATTGGTTGCCTTCCGCCTTATATTTCCTTGGTCAATCAAAAGCGTGGTCAGCCTTATTCCAAGTGCAAAACCAATACCCGAAGATATAGTTTATTCTCCTTCTCCCTCTGTCAACAGCGGATTTGAAACAGTTGATAATGTTATAAATCCTATTATATCTCAAAATCTTGCCCCTCAAACAGGTGAAAGTGTAAACCCCGTTCAGATATTACTTTTTATCTGTTCGATAATTTGGCTTATAGGAATTGCTGCTATTGTAACTTTTTCACTTATCAGCTATATTAGTTTATTAAAAAAAACAAAAGAAAGCGTTGAATTGTCAAAAGGCGTTTACCGTTGCGACGGTATTGACATGCCGCTCATTATCGGTATTATTAAGCCTAAAATCGTTCTTCCGTCAAGTATAGATTCAGAGCAGGCGAAATATGTAATAGCTCACGAAAAAGCACACCTTAAACGCTTTGATCATTTGCAAAAACTTTTAGGCTATGTGTTATTGACCGTTCATTGGTTTAACCCGATTTGTTGGATAGCATATAAGCTTTTTTGCGTTGATATTGAACTTGCTTGTGATGAAAAGGTAATAAAAGAATTTGATGCTGTCGGTAAGAAGCAGTATTCGAAAACGCTTTTTGATCTCAGCGTAAGCCGAAAAACAATTTACTCCTATCCTCTTGCATTTGGGGAGGTTGCAGTTAAGGACAGAATCAAGAATATTTTGAACTACCAAAAACCGACGTTTTGGGTAATTGCCGTATCGGTTCTTGCTGCTATATTGCTTGCTGTGTTCTTTATAACAGACCCTGAAATCCAACCGGCTTCAGATGAAATGACGACATCTTCAACAACACAAGCCGAAACCGGTCGGACGGAGCCGGCATCAACTAAGCCGACTTACAGTATGACAGAGTCACAAGTATCGTTAACGGTTGCGCAGGCAATGCCGTATAGCGGAAAAATCGGCACTCTGACATGGAGCATTGATGAAAAAGGAACCTTCCGCCTTGACGGTGAAGGTGAGCTTCGTGATTTTGAAGGCCCTGATATGGAGATAACGCCATGGCATCATCATGCCGACAAAGTCAAAAAAATGATTATAGGTGACGGTGTTACAAAAATCGGAAGCTATACTTTCCCCGGATTAACAAGTTTAAAGCAGGTTCATTTTGGAAAAAGCGTTAAATATATAGGTGCTTGTGCCTTTTGCAGTTGCCCTATTGAAGATTTGAAATTGAATGACGGTCTGAAAGAAATAGGTTATGCTGCATTTTCTCAAGCATCTGCAAAAGAACTTGTTATCCCTGACAGTGTAGAGAAGCTTGGCCCTGATGCAATTTCCGGAGATTTTGATACCGTAAAAATAGGTAAAGGGGTAAAAGATTTTACATATTCTTCTTTTTTGACCCCTGCAAAAAGATTCGTTGTTGACCCTGAAAATGATTTTCTCAGTAATGACTCCCACGGAGTTCTTTTCAATAAAGACAAAACGGAATTGATAAGATTTCCTGTTGCAAGTGATATAGAGAAATATGAAATACCGAACACCGTAAAATATATTTTTGGTGAAAACGGTTATGATTTTTACGGTGCGTTTTCAAACTACGGAGATACCTATAATCTTAAAAGTGTGGTTATTCCCGAAAGTGTTGAAAGCATCGGCGGAGCGGCATTTTGGGAAAGCAGAGGTTTGACAGATATAAAAATAGGTTCAAATATAAAGCATTTGGGCGGATATGTTTTCGGCAACACCGGCTATTGGCTTGATGAATCAAACTGGGAAAACGGTGTTTTGTATCTTGACAATTATCTGATTGATTCAAAGGAAGAAAAATGTTCGTCTAAGCTTGAAATAAAAAACGGAACATTCTTGATATGCGGTTGGGCTTTTGCGAATAATCGAAGCATAGAAAACTTAATCATTTCCGATTCCGTCAAGATTATCGGTGAGAGTGCGTTTGATTGGTGTGAAAATTTAAAGACGGTCGACCTGGGTGCGGGCGTTGAAATCATTGGGGACAGAGCTTTTTTTGGATGCAAAAACCTTAGAAGCATAGATATTTCTGACAGTGTAAAACATTTAGGCAAAAATTCTTTTACGGGTTGCAGGGGTATGAGATCTTTATCAATCGGAAAAGGCGTTATCGAAATACCGCAGGAGTGTTTCTCATTTTGCGAAAGCCTTAAAACTATAACCTTTACTTCAAATGTCAGAAAGATTGGTGACAGTGCATTTTATGATAACAAAGAACTTGATGCCGTTTACTATTATGGTAGCAAGGAACAATGGGGAACTATCGAGGTCGGCGAAGACAACGCACACCTGAAAAATGCAAATATAGTTTATCTTGACGGAACAATAAACTAATCACAAAGCGATTATCTGAAAAATTTATTCATTGAATCCGTTATGAACACTCGTACCAGATTTAAAGGCATAGTAACATCAGTTGCTATGCCTTTAAAATTTTAAAAGATGGTTTGGTGTCAAAAGAGTAAAAACACTTGTGGTAAGTAATTTTTGCACGTTGAGCAGCTGAATTCTTTCTTACGGCACACGCAATTCAAAATTGAACCTTTCAGAATATAAAATTATTTTTTACTCTTTACCGTGAAAATTACAAATTTTGCCGTAAATCTTTTACCTCATAAAATTTATAAACCTAACACATCAGAGATGTATTTTTCCGGTTTTTTTCTATTGCCTTTTACAAAAATATAATATACAATAAATATAAGCAAGAAAGCAAAAAACGTAGTTCGTAAAAACAATTCTTGCAAAATATAATCAGGAGTTGAAAAAATGAATACCAAAACATCTAAGAATATCCGTCCCTTTGGTTGGCAGGATAAGCTAGGATATGCAATGGGCGATATGGGATGCGGTTTCTCATTCCAGCTTGTTGCAACATTTATGCAGCTTTTTTACTTGCAGTACATAGGTATTTCGCCTGTAGACTACGCAGTAATTATCCTCATTTCAAAAGCATTTGACGCCGTTAACGACATCGTTATAGGTAACCTTGTTGACACAAAAAGAATCGGCAAAAAGAGCAAATATATGCCCTGGATTATTCTTGGCGGCTTAACTCTTGTTTTCTTTAATGTTATGATTTTTGTTCCGATCAAGAGCTTCCCCTATGCCGCAAAATATGCATGGTGCCTTATTTCTTACTGCCTGTGGTCAATCGCCTACACAATGGTAAATGTTCCTTACGGTTCGCTTCACTCGGTTATTACCGATGACCCTCAGCAGAGAGTATCTCTTTCAACCTTCCGCAGCATCGGTGCCGCTCTTCCTGCAATTGTTATTATGATTGTTTTGCCCGGTATTGTATACAGCAAAAACACAAATGCTGCCGGCGAAGAAGTTCAGGTTCTTAAGGGTGAGACCCTTCTGCCCGTTGCTCTTGTTCTTTCAATAATTGCTTTTGCGGTTCTTTGGGGAACAACAAAGCTTGTTAAAGAACGTGTAAACCGTGACACATCCGAAAACGCAACCGGCGTCAAAGCTATTCTCACCTCCGTTAAATCGTTTTTCACAAACCGCGCAATGGTAGGTGCAACAATCGCAACCGTCGCTTCAGTTGCTCTTTTCAATTCAACTATGTCTCTTAACAATATGGTTTTTCAGTATTTCTTCAAAGATGCCGATAAGGTTGGTATCGCTATGATAGGCAGCTACGCTCCGATGATTATTTTCATGGCATTCATCGGCAAACTCACAAAGAAATTCGGAAAAAAGAACGTTATCGTTTCAACCATGCTTATCGGTGCAATTTCAGGCATAGTTTCAATTTTTGTTCCTATCTCAGCAGATTTAACCGGTATGATTATCTACGTTGTTTGCCTTATGGGTCTTAACCTTGGTAACACGGTGTTCCAGATTTCTGTTTGGGCAATCGTTGCCGACTGTATCGAGGTCAGCTACAGAAAAACAGGAAAGAGTGAGGAAGGCTCACTTTACGCTCTCTATTCCTTCTTCCGTAAGCTCGCACAGGGTATCGGCCAGGCAGTTGTTTCGATGGGTCTTTTTGCAATCGGATTTGTCGAGGGCGAAAATGCAGTTCAGACTGCAGATTTCGGCGGCAAAGTTAAATCCCTCTATTTCATTGTGCTTGCTTTAGGTTCGCTTATCGCATTCCTTGCAATGAAGTTTATCTATAACATCGGCAAAAAAGAAGAAGAGGAATTTGCCGCTAATACAGAACAATAAAACTCACAAAGAAAAGGCTTGTATGGTTTCCATACAAGCCTTTATCTTTATATAAGCTCAATTTTATATTCATCAAATGTGTACCATACACCGCCTGAATAGCTTCTCTGACGAATAAGAACATAATCGTCATAAACCTCAAACTGGAAGCCTTTGCCGCTGAGCAATTCGCCTCTTATGTTGAAATACATAAGGCTGGGTAAATTTACGCTGTGGAAAGAACCGTCGCTTTCAATGCTTTTGTAGTTCCACAGTGCTTCAGTGTTTTCATCAACAAGGCCGTTATGAATATGACCGCTGAGAAGAAAAACATTGTCATATTTCTTAAGAATTGCTTCAATTTCATCTGACTGGTCGCCAAATCCGCCATCATCGGGTTCGGGTTCATCGTCACCCCAGCTTTCAGGGAGGCCGTGAGTTTCGTTAATCGGCCAATGGCTGATAACAAATATCGGCAAATCTTTTTCTGCAGCCTTTGCCATTTCGGCTTCAAGCCAAGCAAGCTGTTCAGGGCTTATATATGCATCCGTATGGTCATATTCGCTGCCGAGAACAATGAACGGATAACCGTTAACTTCGGTTGAATAGTACATATTGTCTATTTCTCTGCCTGCAACTTTTTTGTTGTATTCAATAAAGTACTGCTTTGCAAGAACTATTCCGTCATCCTCTGTCCAGGTATCGTGATTTCCGACTGCAAGAACAATTTCATCCGCAGGGTCATATTTTGCCATTGTTTCATAAAACTTTTCCCACTGTTCAAGATAGCCGTGGTCGGTAATATCGCCCGTAAAAACAACGGCATCAAGGCGTGTGTCTGCATTTTCCATATCAGCCATCGCAAGATCAAGCATAAATGCATTTAAGCCCGAGCCGTCAATGTGAGTGTCAGAAATTGCCGCAAAATTCAGCTTACAGTAATTGGGATATTTGGGTGAAAAATCACCTGTAAAATTGCCAAACACAGGGAACGTAAATAAGTTTACAATTACCAAAAAAATTGCGGTTATTTTTTTAAGAAAAAATATCATAATCTGCCTCCTAAATTCTTCATAAAAATAATATATCATTGAAGAAAAAATTTTTCAACAACAAAAATTAAACTTCAGCTTAAATCTTTAACGGATATTGCAATTAGTTATATATTAGGGTATAATAATACCAATAATATTTATTTGTGAGGGCAAAATGAAAACACAGATTGTTGATATAAACAATGCCGCCGAGCTTGACTTGTTCGCTGAAAAACACCCTAACGGCCACTTTCTCCAAACATCTCTTTGGGGCAAGGTTAAAAACGATTGGAAATGGTTCGGCGTTATATGCAAAAACGATAACGGTGAAATAACCGGCACTCTTGCAGTCCTTTTAAGAAAGATTTCCAAACTTCCTTTTCATATGATGTATGCTCCCAGAGGCCCTGTTTGCGACTTTGATGATAAAGCCACTTTTTCTGCTCTGATTGCAGCCGCTAAAGAAGAAGGTAAAAAGTATAACGCATATGAGCTAAAAATGGATAAGGATGTGCCCGTTGAGAATGAAGATTACAGGGCAATCGCACTTGCAGAAGGGTTTAAGTTTAAGGAACGCACCGTTAATTTTGAGGATTTCCAATGCCGATATGTTATAAGAATTCACCTTAACGGCAGAACTGAGGATGAGGTTTTTGCAGCCTTCCATTCCGACCATCGCCGTAAAATCAGAATAGCTCTCAAAAATAATGTTGAAATTAAAATTCACGGCAGCGAAAAAGCTCAGGTGTTCTATGAAATAATGAAAGAAACCTGCGAAAGAGACGGCTTTGAGCTGCGTTCTGCAGAATATTTCGCAAGAATACTTGACTGCTTTGGCGATAAAGCAAGGCTCTATATGGCTTATTATGAAGGTGAGCCTATTGCCGGTGCAATATCGGTTCTGTGGGGCGATAAAGTATGGTATTTCTACGGCGCTTCCTCAAACTCCAACCGCAAAGTTATGCCCAACTATCTGCTCCAATGGGAAATGATAAAATGGGCAATTGAAAACAACTGCCGCATTTATGATTTCCGCGGAGTTGCCGGTGTTATTGATGAAAACAATCCCCTTTTCGGCCTTTATCGCTTCAAACACCGTTTTGACGGTGACTATGTTGAATTTATGGGCGAGATGGATTTGATAACCAAACCTGCTGCCGCTAAAATTGTTGCCGCTTCACAAGAAATAATGAAAAAACTCAGATAAGGAGATTTAAATATGATAAGAGTAACCGTTTGGAACGAAGGCGTTCACGAAAAACTCAGCAACGAAGTTGCCGGCGTATATCCCGCAGGCATTCACGGCTGTATCAAAAACTTCCTTTCATCTCAAGAAGATATAACTGTCAGAACCGCTACTCTTTCTCAGCGCAAGTGCGGCCTTTCCGACGAAGTTCTTGAAGAAACCGATGTTCTTATCTGGTGGGGTCATATGGCTCACGATAAAGTGCCTGATAAAATTGTTGAAAAAGTACATAAACGTGTGCTTGCAGGTATGGGCCTTGTTGTTCTTCATTCAGGCCACCATTCAAAAATTTTCAGAGCTCTTATGGGTACAACCTGTAACCTTCGCTGGAGAGACGGCGACAGAGAAAGAATCTGGTGCATAAACCCTGCCCATCCCATTGCTCAGGGTGTTCCCGCTCACTTTTCACTTCCTGTTGAGGAAATGTACGGTGAACAGTTTGATATTCCTCAGCCTGATGAAATTGTTTTCCTCGGTTGGTTTGCAGGCGGCGAAGTTTTCCGTTCGGGCTGCTGTTGGCAGAGAGGTCTCGGCAAGATTTTCTATTTCCAGCCCGGTCACGAATCAAACCCCACTTTCCACAATGAAAATATCCAACGAATCATCATAAACGCAGTCAGGTGGGCAAATCCGATTATTCCTATCAGAGAGCCAGTTCCCTGTCCTCACAAAAAAACTCCCCCCGAAGAAAGATTCAAGGAAAGTATGGTTAAATAATGAATACATTTAAAATTAAAAAGCTGCGCGAAAACGCTAAAATTCCGTTCAGAGCAACTCCGGGCAGCGCAGGTATGGATTTGTACGCTTGCATTGATGAACCCATAACTCTCGGCGGCGGAGAAAAAGCGGTTATCCCTACCGGAATTGCAATTGAACTTCCGACACCTGAACTCGGAGCTTTTGTTTTTGCAAGAAGCGGATTAGCCATCAAACACGGCATAGGATTGTTGAATTCCGTTG
Source organism: Acutalibacteraceae bacterium (assembly GCA_045590675.1). Classification (GTDB taxonomy): domain Bacteria; phylum Bacillota; class Clostridia; order Oscillospirales; family Acutalibacteraceae; genus CAG-177. The sequence continues at coordinate 21,028 of JAZNRJ010000067.1, read as the reverse complement.
GCGTTATCGACAGCGATTACAGAGGCGAAATCTGCGTTGGCGTTATAAACCAGCTCAAGGAAGCTTATACAATCAACCCCGATGAACGAATTGCTCAGCTTGTTATTATGCCCGTTTCGCTTATCGAACCCGTTGAAGCCAATGAGCTTGACGAAACTCAAAGAGGTGTCGGCGGTTTCGGCTCAACCGGCAAATCATAAAACAAACGGAGAATATATATTATGAAAAGAATATTAAGCATTTTATGCATTATAGCTTTAGTTTTTTCTGCTGTTTCCGTTTTCTCGTTTGCAAACAGCTCTGAATTCAAGCCTTATGAAGACAGCCAATTTTTTGAATACGGTGATTATGAAATACACTATCGCATTATCCCCGCTCAGGCTGAGAAAAAAGGCAGGATAATGATGCTCCACGGCTTCCTTTGCTCAACCTTCGCCTGGCGAAATATGGCTGCCGAGCTTTCAAAGGAAGGCTATGAATGCGTTCTTGCCGACCTGCCGAACTTCGGTTACAGTACAAGAGAAACCACAGACACCGAAATTGTTGACCGTGAAATTCTTATCGCAGAGCTGATGAAATCTATCGCTCCGGCAGAAGGCTGGATTATCGCAGGGCACTCAATGGGCGGCGGCGTTGCTGTTAACATTGCAATTGAAAACGATGTTCAGGCTCTCCTTCTTTATGCTCCTGCTCCGCAGAGCGAATTCCCCTCCGAAATGAAGGTGCTTATGACCTCAAAGCCAATGAAGGGCATTATGAACGGATTTTTTAAATACGGAACAAAGATTTCTCCGCTCGTAAGAATGATAATCTATATGGCAACAATGGACTGGAGCTTTGCAAAGAACTATGACCTTTCGGGCGTTACGGATGCCGTTCAGTATAACGGATTTGGCGGCGGAATGTGCGAAATGATGTTTAACGTTAAAGCAACTCAGCTTGACCGCACAGACGAAATCGAGTGCCCCGTGCTTATTTGCCAGGCAAACAAAGATATGATTATCAACCAAACAATGAAAGACCAGATTGCCGAAGCTTTTCCCAACGCAACTTATTACACCGTTGAAGGTGGCGGCCATCAATGCATTGAAAACCGAGCCGACGAGCTTTGCAAGGTAACCGTTGACTTTCTTGAAAACTGAATAGAAAACAAAGCTTTTCCTACGTTAAAATTCGTTTATGTTTCAACAACAAAAAACCGCTCAGATTTCTCTGAGCGGTAATTTTTTATGTTATTATTCGTCGTCAGCGTTAGCCTTTGCTTCTGCAATAACCTTCTGAGCAACATTTTCAGGTGCTGCTTCATAGTGGTCAAATGTAAATGAGAAGTAACCTCTGCCGATTGTTACCTGACGGAGAACAGTTGCAAAATCGCCCATTTCAGCCATGGGAACTTCAGCAACAAGTTCCTGCATCTTGGGATTATCTTCGCAGGGACCCATACCGAGAACACGGCCGCGTCTCTTTGTAACGTCACCCATAATATCGCCAAGCTTATCGCCGGGCATATAAGCCTTAAGTGAACCGTAGGGTTCAAGGAGCTTCGGGTTAGCTGTGGGCATACCGTTCTTATAAGCAATCTTGGCAGCCATCTTAAATGCCATTTCGTTTGAGTCAACGGGATGTGATGAGCCGTCATAAAGAGTTGCTCTCAAACCAACAACGGGGTAGCCGGCAAGCGGGCCCTTAAGGATAGCTTCACGAAGACCCTTTTCAACTGCGGGGAAGAAGTTCTTGGGAACGGAACCGCCAACAACTCTCTCAGCAAATTCAAAATCTTCTGTGGGAATGGGTTCGAATTCGATCCAAACATCACCAAACTGACCGCTACCGCCTGACTGTTTCTTGTGGCGGCCCTGAACAGCAACTTTCTTGCCGATTGTTTCTCTGTAAGCAACCTTAGGAACTTCAAGGTCAACTTCAACGCCGAACTTTGTCTTAAGCTTAGTAACAACAGAATCAAGATGCTGTTCGCCAAGACCTGAAATGATCTGCTCTTTTGTTTCGGTGTTGGTATAGTAGTTGATTGTGAGGTCTTCTTCAGCAAGTCTGTTAAGACCTGCAGCAACCTTATCTTCTTCGCCCTTCTTGCGAGCCTTTACTGCCATAGGAAGGCAAGGCTTCGGGAAGTTAACGCCCTTAAGCTCAAGCTCTGACTTGGGAGCGCCGAGGGTATCGCCGGTCTTGAAGCCTGAAAGCTTTGTAACAATACCGATATCGCCGGCAAGTATAGCTGAAGCTTCTTCCTGCTTGCCACCCTTGGGGAATACGATTTTACCCATTCTTTCTGTTTCGCCGGTGCGTACATTATAAGCAGGTGTATCGGATGTGATTTTACCCGAAATAACCTTGAAATATGACATCTTACCAACAAAGGGGTCGGCAACAGTCTTGAAGCAGATAGCTGCAACGGGACCGTTTTCATCGCAGGTAAGGTCGCCTTCCGATGCAACTGAAGCTGCGTCGGGAGCTGACTGAACAATACTGTTGAGGATAAGGTCAACAGCTTCTACCTGATAACCTGAGCAAGCATAAACAGGGCAAATATCGCCGGCAAGAATACCTGTTTTAAGACCCTTGTCGATTTCATCGTCAGTAAGGGGTTCGCCTTCAAAGAATTTTTCCATGAGTTCATCATCGGTGCAAGCGATTGCTTCGATGAATGCATCTCTCATACGGTTTGTTCTTTCGTCATTTTCAGGCATCGGAGCGTCCGAGCGCTTGCCGTCTTTATACGAGAAAGCTTCATTACGTGAGAAGTCAACGTAAGAAACAACCTTATCGCCTTCAACATAAGGAACAACAACGGGGCAAACAGCTGTGCCGTATTCTTCCTTAATTGAATCAAATGTCTTATAGAAATGAGCGTTTTCGCCGTCGCAACGGGTGATTGCGAACATCTTGTTGATGCCTCTTTCGGTTGCTGCATCATAAGCCTTTTCAGCACCAACATCAAGCTCACTGCCTGATGAAAGAACGATAAGAGCTGCGCCTGCTGCACGCATACCTTCGCTCATACCGCCCGCAAAGTCAAAAAGACCCGGGGTGTCAATTATATTAATTTTTGTGTTTTTCCATTCAAGAGATGCAATGGCCGAAGCGATTGAACACTTACGTCTTTTTTCTTCTGCATCAAAGTCAAGAACTGTGTTGCCGTCAGCAACTCTGCCAAGTCTGTCAGTTGCATTGGAAATGTAAAGCATTGCCTCTGCAAGTGTTGTTTTGCCTCGTCCGCCGTGGCCGGCAAGAACAACGTTACGAATGTCTTTTGCGCTGTAGGATTTCAAAATGGGTTCCTCCTTAAATTATGCCCTTTTGGCCGGTCGCGTTATATCGCCGACCTGTTGGCAAGGAAATTAATTTAGTATAATAATTTTTTAAAAATTACACCGTATTGTTGTGATTGTACCACAAAAGTTATCCAATTTCAATAAGTTTTTTGGCGTTTTTTATTAATTTTTATTTATTTTTTGGCAATTTGCTGTTTCAGGAGGGGTTCTTGCAGTTGTTTCATCTGCATTTGCGGTGCTTTTTGAATCCTTTTCTCGCCCCCAAAGATGTATAATTCCTTCATCATTAAGCATTTTCACAAGAACAAATGTGATAGGCAAGCCGAAAAGTCCGATAAAACCGAAAAGCTGAAGACCAAGATACATGCCGGCAAGGGTAAAAATAGGCGGTATGCCGACATTCATCGCTACAAGCCTTGGCTCAAGAATTTGGCGAATAACAGTAATTACTGCATATAATATTAAAAGGCCGATTCCCATGCCGAAATTCTTTGAAAAAAAGCTGATTATCGCCCAAGGAATAAGAACTGTTCCCGTTCCGAAAACAGGAAGAATATCCAGTAACGCCGTGCATATGGAAATTACAAGAATATATTCACCGTTATAAACGCCCGTAAAGCTGAGAATGTTAAGACCGATTGCAACCTCACAAAATGTTACAAATATAATTGTTGCGTATGACTTAACCATTTTGCCGATAATGTCAAAAAAGAGATGCTTGCATTTGACTATCAATGCTTCGTGTTCCTCTGAAATATTGTTTTTAACAAGCGTTGAAAGCTTATCGTAATCCGCCGTGAGAAAGAAGCAGGCAATAATGCTGATAAGAACAGCCGCAAAAACAGTAGGAATTTTTTTAGCAGTTGACCAAATGCCGTCAAGCGGAGTTGTGAGTATAGACATATCAAAGTTTTCGGTTAAACCCGAAGGAGTAAGCGCCGCCCAACCCTCTTTTGTATATGCTTCAATAAATGAGCTTGTAAATCCGTTAAGCGTTGAAGCGATTGAAGCCTCCATTTTGTCAGGCAGAAAATCAATGAAATTTATTATCCAATTTTTTACAGTTTCAATAGTATTTGGTAAATCGTTAATTTTGCTGATAATATAAGTTCCGAAAGACCTGAATTCACCAAAAAGCTTATATCCGGCAAAAAACGCAAGGCCGAAAATGCAACAAAGAATTAAAAAAACAAGAAAAACTGCAATAAAGCTTCTTTTTGCTTTTGTCTTTTTAGATATAAATCTTATCGGGCTTTGCATAACAAGTGCAAATAAAAAAGCAAAAATAAAGGGGGCAGCAATCCAGAAAGCATATTTCATAAAGAAATAATAAAGAACAAACACAGCGGTAAAATACAAAATACTTATCAGATTATTCCGCCTTTTTTCAACTATGTTCATCGCATTTCCTCCGTGTTTATTTATTTAGAATTTACTTTTGATGTTATTATTATTAACAAGTTTACAACATATTAACTCAAAACGCAATAAACGGAAGAAAAAATATAAAAAAACTTAACAAAGTTTTAAAAATACTCTTTATTATTTTAAAAAAGTATGTTAAGATAGATACTATCTTATTGAAAAATAGGAAGGAGAGTCTTTTTATGTATGTTGCCATTATGGGATACGGCGTTGTCGGTTCCGGCGTTGCAAGCCTTCTTAAAAAGAACCATGAGCATATAGTTAAAAAAAGTATGCAGGATGAAATGGAGCTTAAGTACATTCTTGACCGCCGAACTTTCCCCGGCGATCCTTATGAACACCTTGTTGTTTCTGATTTTTCCAAAATCCTTGAAGATGACGGTGTGGAAATTGTTGTTGAAACAATGGGCGGCCTTCATCCGGCTTATGAATATGTTACAGCTTGCATAAAAGCAGGCAAAAGCGTTGTTACTTCAAACAAAGAACTTGTTGCCGCCAAAGGCTGCGAGCTTCTTCAGCTTGCTTATGAAAACAACGTTAACTTTCTTTTTGAAGCAAGCGTAGGCGGCGGTATTCCTATTATCCGTCCCATCAGCCAGTGCCTTGCCGCTAACGATATCGACGAAATTGCAGGCATTCTTAACGGCACAACCAACTTTATTCTTACCAAAATGATAAGCGACGGCATGACTTTTGAGGATGCGCTTTTCCTTGCTCAGACCAACGGATACGCAGAACGCGATCCCTCTGCTGACGTTGACGGTTTTGATGCTTGCAGAAAGATCTGCATTCTTGCTGCTCTCTGCTTTGGCAAGCACGTTTACCCCGATTCGGTTTACACCGAAGGTATTCGCAAAATTGCTCTTGCCGACGTTGAATACGCTCGCTCATGGGGCGGTGTTATCAAACTTATAGCAAAAGCAAAAAAACTTAACAACGGCAAAGTCTCCGTTATGGTTTCCCCCGCATTTGTTCAGAATCACAGCCAACTTGCATCGGTTGACGATGTTTTCAATGCAATCCTCGTCAGAGGTGATGCAATCGGCGATGTTGTATTCTACGGCAAAGGTGCAGGCAAAATGCCTACTGCAAGTGCGGTTGTTGCTGACGTTATCGACTGTGCAAAACACAAAAATCAGCGCAAAGCAACCGGTTGGCAGGAAGGTGAATCGGATTATGTTGCCGATTATCTTGAAAACGTTAATCCTTTCTATATCCGCATTGCAACAGAAGATGTAGCCGGCACAATGGCTCAGGTTTCCAAAGCGTTCGGTGAAGTAAAGCTCCTTTCAAGAGAGGGTGCGCCTGACGGCGAAATTGCTTTTGTTACCGAAGCTCTTGCGGAAAAGGCAGTTAAAGAAAAACTGCCCGAAATCACCAAGGCTTCTCTTGAATCCTTTATCAGAATTACAGATTATTAATCCTTAACGGAGGTTATTATGGCATTAATTGTTCAGAAATTCGGCGGCAGCTCTGTTGCCAACGCCAAAAGAGTCATGAATGTGGCAAAAATAGTCACCGATACTTATAAAGAAGGTAACGACGTTGTCGTTGTTGTTTCTGCTCAGGGTGACACCACAGATGACCTTATCGCTAAAGCCCAGGAAATCAACCCCAAAGCTTCAAAAAGAGAAATGGATATGCTCCTTGCTTCAGGTGAGCAGATTTCAATTTCGCTCCTTGCAATGGCTATTGAAAAGCTCGGCTATCCCGTATGCTCACTTCTCGGCTGGCAGGCAGGCTTTGAAACAAACTCTGTTTACGGCAGCGCAAGAATTAAAAAGGTAAAGGCTGATCGCATCAAGCACGAAGTAGCAAAGAAAAATATCGTTATAGTTGCAGGTTTCCAGGGCCTTAACAAATATGACGATATAACCACTCTCGGCAGAGGCGGTTCAGACACGAGCGCAGTTGCTATCGCTGCTTCAATGCACGCAGACCGTTGCCAGATTTACACCGATGTTGAAGGCGTTTACACCGCTGACCCCAGAAAAATCAAGAGCGCAGTTAAGCTTGATGAAATCACATACGACGAAATGCTTGAGCTTGCAACTCTCGGTGCTCAGGTTCTCAACAACCGTTCGGTTGAAATGGCTAAGAAATATAACGTTAAGCTTGAAGTGCTTTCAAGCCTTGTTCGCAAACCAGGCACAATTGTTAAGGAGGTTGTCACTATGGAAAAAATGCTCGTTAGAGGAGTAACAAAAGATACAGACGTTGCCAGAATTTCAATTATCGGAGTTCCCAACGTTCCCGGTATTGCATATAAAATTTTCGGCAAGCTTGCCGCTAAAAACATCAACGTTGATATCATCCTTCAGTCCGTTGGCAGAGGCGACACAAAGGACATCGCTTTCACAACAGCAAAGGCTCATGCTGATGACACAGTTGAAATCCTCAAAGGTCTTGACCTTCTTGCAGGCCTTGAAATCAAGTGCGATACAGACGTTGCAAAGGTTTCGGTTGTTGGTGCAGGTATGGAATCTCACCCCGGCATCGCTTCCAAGATGTTTGAAGCTCTTTTTGAAAGCGACGTTAACATCCAGATGATCGCAACAAGTGAAATCAAAATCTCTGTTCTTATTGACGTTGCAGATGCCGATAAAGCAGTTGAATCAATCCACAACGCTTTCATCCCTGTTCTTAACTGATTTAAGATATTTTAAAGCCGCCCTTAGGCGGCTTTGTTTTTTATAAAATGTGTTGCGTTCCTTATTATTGTTTGATATAATTAACACAGCAAACTCATATATTTCTTTCAGGAGGTTTTATTTATGCAGTCAATCAAAAAGTACATTGCCGAATTCATCGGCACCTTCGTTCTTGTTCTCTTTGCCTGCGGAACCGCCGCTGTTGTCGGCTGCTCAGCAGAAAACGGAACCGGATACCTTCTCACAGCTCTTGCCTTCGGTCTTGTTATCGTTGCAATGGCATACTCAATCGGCAACGTTTCAGGCTGCCACATCAATCCCGCCGTTTCAATCGCAATGCTTGTCAGCGGCAAACTTTCAGTTAAAGACTTTATCGGTTATCTTGTAGCTCAGTTTGCAGGTGCAACCGCAGGTGCAGCAGTGCTTATGGCTCTTGTGGGCAAAGAAAGCGGTCTTGGTGCAAACGCTCTCTACAATGACAGCATCGGTCTTTCAATTCTTGTTGAAATTATTCTTACCTTTGTTTTTGTAATTGCCATTCTCGGCGTAACCTCAAAGGTTGAAAACAGCTCGGTTGCCGGCCTCGTAATCGGTCTGAGCCTTACACTTGTTCACATTCTCGGCATCTCATTCACGGGAACTTCGGTTAACCCTGCAAGAAGCTTTGGCCCCGCAATTTTTGTTGGCGGTGAGGCTCTTGCAAATGTTTGGGTTTTCATCGTTGCTCCTCTTGTCGGCGGCGTTCTTGCTGCTCTTGTTTATAAGTTCCTTGCATCAAACAAAAAAGCATAAATCAAAAAACAGAAATCCTGAAGGGTTACAGTTCGTACCCTTCAGGATTTTTTGCTTTATTTAAGATTTTTTTCCTTTATAAGACTCAACAAATAAAGCTAACTGAGCGTTGGCCGCATCGGCAGCAGCTTCAATTATATCGTTGTTTTTTTTGGTTGATGAAAATTTATCATCAATTGATGCTTTTTGTTTTTCTTCATACTCTGCCATAGCAAGCTCGGTTCTGAGCACCGGTTCCCAGTCGTAATCTTCAGGATTTTCCTTAATAAACAAGAAAATGTAAGCACCTTCATCTGTGAAGAATATGCTTGAATCTCCGTTCTTTCTGGATTCATTATGAATCCACATATCTGCATCGGTTGCAAAATCGCCCGTTCTGGCGCCGAGACTTTCAACCGTTCCAAGATTTGCAAAGGCAGCTTCAAGGCTCTGTGCTGTTGCTTCGCCTTTTTGCCATTCACTGTAAAGCGCTTCAACCGTTTTTTTCTGTTCTTCTGCAGTTGAAAGTGTATTATAAGGAATATCGACATAAACTATATCTGATGAAAACGATTCATATTTAGGTTTTTCGATATATATAAGGCATTTGTAAGCCGCACCTTCCTGAAGCGAAATATCACCGGCTTTTCTTGCGTCGTCAAAAATCCAATCAGCAACTGTTCCGCCGTATCTGTTGGCAACGGTAGTGTGGCTTGCACACCACAAATAAGTTCTTTTGTCAATATTAAACTGAGCATCACCGGCTATCTCACGGTAATTCTTCTCGGCAAAATCAAGGAACTGTTTTTCCGTTTTTATTGAGGCAACTTCGTTGCTGTCAAAATCGCCTTCAAGCGGATAAACTCTGATATCCGCAACCTGATACTTTGAACCTGATTCCTTATATTTCTGCAAAACAAATTCTTCGCTGTAGTTTGCCGAAAGCTTTTCGGTTTCTTTGGCAAAAAACTCTTCGCTGAATAACTGCATAATATATTTGGCAGCATATATTTCATATGTTGCACCTTCGCCATAATTTGAAACAAAATCTTCAGCTTCAATTTGCTGTAAAAGTTCAACAGTTTCTGAAACGGTTTCTTCAGGCAGACGGGTTTTTGCATTGCAAGCTCTTTCAAATTCGCTGTAATAAATCTTCAGTTTCTCTGTTGTTTTATCAACAAGATGCTCTTCCCATGTTATATCTTCCTGAAGATATTTCTGGGAAGCTGGGTCTGTATAATAATCAAAACCCGATGCGTTATATCCTTTTGTTTCTTCAAGATAAAAAGCTTCCTGATACTGTTCTAATGCAACTTCATAATAATACATTCTGAATTCTGCGGCAGAAATCTGTCTTTCACCCAAACTGACAGCAACTCCACCGCTTTGGCAAGCTTTTTCGCTGTCAAGAGCTGCCTGATTAAGAATGCGTGCAAACTCTTCAGGCATAACAGCACCGCTATAATCAACATAATTGTATTTTTCGTTATTTTCACTGCCGGCAAGAGTTTCGTATTCATAAGTAACGGCTGCGTTTATTTTTTCGAAATTTTTCTTTTCTATTGTATTTTTTATAAGTACCGCTGCTGCAGCCGCAACTGCAATTGTAACAATCGCAGCAATAACAGCTAAAATAACTTTTTTTGTTTTAGCCTTTTTAATTTCCGCTTTGGTAGGCTTGTCATAAACATTTTTTGTTGTTTTTTTATTTTTACTCATCTTTTTTCTCCCGATTGTGCCGATAACAACCGCCACATTAGTTTTGTTTTCTGACGACTTTATATTCATCATATGCAGTGTAATAAGGACACTCAAAATCCCCTTGCATAAAACGGTAAAGCTCATCTTCGTCAAGATTCACTCCGCAAACATAGCATTCGTATTCTTCGTCATAATCATAATAGGCGCAGCTTTCGCATCTGTCAGCCATAAAACCTCTCCTTAATAAATCGGAATAATAATCTCTTTTTCAGTTTTTATTACACCTTGGTCGCCCAAATCTCTCAGATGCGGTCCAAAAAACAACCCCGGTGCTCTGCCTGAAGGATAAAGCTCCAGCAGAGGTGCCATAACAAACGCTCTTTCAAGCACTCTCGGATGAGGCAGGGTAAGCTCAAAGCTTTCGCTTTTGAAGCCGTCATAAATAATCAAATCAAGGTCAATAATTCTTGGGCCGTTCTTTTTCTCTCTGACTCTGCCCATTGCCGCTTCTATTCCGAGGCATTCGCCCAAAAGAACAAACGGAGAAACCGTTGTTTCTACAAGAATTGCAGCATTGTAAAACTTTAAATCTTCATCACAGTCAATCGGCTCTGTTTCATATACACCGGATGCCTTTATAATTTTAACTCCGCTGAGCCTTGCAACGGCTCTGACCGCAGCGTTGAGATTTTCAATTTTATTTCCAAGATTAGTGCCAAGAGCAATAACAGCTTCACTCATTGGGCATTCCCCTCTCTGTATATTTCAACCCCTACATATTCAAAATCTGCTTTTATCGGAGCTTCAGGTTTTTTCAAAAGAATTCTGAGAGCTTTTATTTTATCAAAACGTTCAAACAAACCGTCCGCAACTCTTTGTGCCGCTTTTTCAAGAAGGTCATCCTTCTGCAAAGTAAAAATGCGAACGGTTTCTTTTATAATTTTTGCGTAGCTCACTGTATCGTCAACATTATCGCTTATACAAGCGGGGTTAAGATCAACAAAAGCATCAATATCAAAAACAAAATTCTGCCCGTCAACCTTTTCTTCCGGATTAACACCGTGATAAGCAAATATCTTTAAATTTCTAATAACAATTTTATCCATAGGTTATTTCACCTTTCTGTAAACAGCATCAGCAACTCTTGCACCCTGAACTGCTGAAAAAACATCGTGAACCCTGATTATATCCGCACCGCCGGCAATTGCCGCGGTATGAGCCGCAACCGTGCCCGCATCTCTTGCCGAGCTTTCTTTTTCACCCGAAGCTGTGCCGATAAATCTTTTTCTTGAGCCTGCCGCCATAAGAGCAACACCTTTAAATTTGAGCCATTGCATATTGCGGATCACTTCAAGATTATCCTCATAATTTTTTCCAAATCCCAAACCGGGGTCAAAACAAAGTTGCTCACGCGGAAAGCCGCACTCACCCGCCGCACTCAAAGCTTCAATAAAAAAGTTTCTTATATCGCTGATAACCCCGTTTTTATATTCAACTGTTTCATCAGCCGAAGCAGGGTTATGCATAACTATATAACCTGCCGAATATTCCTTTGCAAGCTCGGCAATATCACGATTAAATGTTCCGCTGACATCGTTTATTATATCCGCCCCCATTTTAAGGGCAGTTTCCGCACAGCAAGGGTAAAAGGTATCAACCGAAAGCGGAACAGACAGCTTGCCCTTAAGCGCTTCCAACGCTGCTGTAAGCCTTTCAATCTCTTCTTCTCGGGTAAGAATTTCTGCCCCGGGCCTTGTTGAATTTGCCCCGAGGTCAATTATATCCGCCCCTTGGTTTTCCATTTCAAGTGCACGGCAAAGAGCTTTTTGAGGTGTGTTATAAAGCCCACCGTCAGAAAAAGAATCAGAAGTGAAATTGAGTATACCCATAACATATGTTTTTTTACCGAGCGGCAATTCAAAATTACGGGCTCTGAACATTATCCTCTGCCTCCGGTAAGCAACGACATTGCCTCGGAACGGGTTCTTGCATCCGAGCGCATAAGACCTCTGAGGGCAGATGTTCTTGTTTCAGCACCTGATGCCCTTGCGCCTCTCATTGTCATGCAAAGATGCTCTGCTTCAACAACAACCGCAATGCCGAGCGGATTGAGATTTTCTTCAAGGAAATCAGCAATCTGAGCCGTCAGCCTTTCCTGAAGCTGGGGTCTTTTAGCAAAGCTTTCAACAATTCTGGCAAGCTTTGAAAGGCCGATAACCTTTCCGTCAGACGGAATATATGCTATATGTGCCTTGCCCATAAAAGGAATCAGATGATGCTCGCACATTGAATAAAGCGGAATATCCCTTACTATAACCATTTCATCATTGCCTTTTTCGTTAAAAAGCTTAATATGCCTTGTGGGGTCATCTTCAAGGCCTGAAAAAATCTCCTCATACATTCTGGCAACTCTTGCCGGAGTTTCAACAAGCCCTTCTCTGTCAGGGTCCTCGCCTATAGCGATAAGTATTTCTCTTACCGCAGCTTCAATCCTTTGTTTATCCATTAATCAAGCCACTGCCTTTCAATCAAAAATCGGTGACAAACGAATAACAAAACGTTCTTCGTATGTTGCGTAGTTGGTTGCATTTTCTTTAAATTTTATATCGGTAATTTCTTTGGTCTTGAGATAAACATTATAATATCTCTCGTTATTAATCAAATCATTAAAAGCCGCATCGTATGAAGCTTTATCAGAAAACTGAATATCAATATACTCTTCGCCGTTCTCAAGGGCTTCGGCGATAAGCTTTGCCAGTCTTTCTTCACCGCTTCTGCCGTAGCTTTCAAAATACAAACCTTTTTTTATAAAATAATAACCTTCGTTACCCGTGCAGCCATAATCTCTTGAAAAATCGCTGTGGGTCAAAGCAATTCTTTTATCGTTAAGGTTAAAGTAAAAATAAGACTTCGTCTGTTCTCCAACCGGATCATCCCAGGTGCAGTCAAGATGGTACCACTCTCCGTCAACATTAACTGCGTTCCACATATGAGGCGACGGGTTACCGCTTTCATCATAAGCGGTTCCGCTTACAACGCCGTTTTCTATTCCTAACTTATCAAGCAACATCTTTGCCGCTTTTGCATAGCCCTCGCAGGATGCCTCTCCATTAACAAGAACGCCGTATGCAGACGAATAAAGATAATCTTTTTCGTTGTGAACATATCTGCAGTTGTCCACTATATAATCGTGAACATATTTTTCTTTTTCCCAATCAGTCCAAGAATCGTCAACATTCTCAAGCACTTTGCGGCAGGCAGCGTTAATGCACGCAAGCATTTCGTTATATTCATCTCTGCTGTTCACCGAGTAATCTACCGAAAAACTGGTTTTTGATTCTTTTTTTATAAATGTAAAAACATTGTCTGTTTTGGTCAGTACACTTTTTCTGCCCACAAAAAACAAATCCGGGTTATCACTGAGCAATGCAGAAAAAACGCGTTTCAGTTCATCGTTGTTTATCTCGTTTATCTGTATTGACTCAGGCAAAGTATAAATCTGAGACAAAATGCTGTTATAAGCCAACTTTTCGTTGTCGTTAAGGTCATTATAATAGAATTTGTAAGGACTGCCCATATCCGTTATTTCAACAGGAACAGGAGGTTCTTCAGGCTTTGAAAAGCCTGTTTTTTCAACAAACGAACCTATTGCAAAAGCAGCAACAGCCGCCATTATCAGGGTAAGAATAAACGAAAACAGTTTTTTCATATAAAAACCTCTCGTGTTTGAATTAACTCTTCCCTCTCTTTAAAAAAGTTTAGGGTAGGTAAGTTCTGTTTCTTCTTTTTTCACCTTGCTGACTCCGTTTTCCATAAGCAAAACAACAACGTTTTCTGCTTTGGAGAAATCAGTAATTGTTATATCGGTTGTAATTGTGTTGAATATTTTGTTATAAATTCTGCTTCTTTTTTCAAGATTTGAAGGCTTGAAAATACCGTCAAGCAAAGCAAAGAGTGCATCGTTTTTCTTTTCTTCCCCCGCTTGACCAAGCAAATTAAGGTATCTGAGATATTTGTAAAAGGTATCGCCTTTCATATTCTGATTACCCTTAACAAGTATAAGAGTCATATTGTCGCCCTTATATTCAATCTGTTCGGGTATATAAATATCAACACCGTCAAAATAACTTATCATCGTTTTAAAGCTTGATTCATCAGAAAAAGCGAATCTATCAATTTTAACTTCAAGCGCATTTTCAACGGCTGTTTTAAGCTCAATTTCTCCGTGCTTCTGGAAGATGGAATTAAAGGTTTCACCCTCATAGCTTTGTAACGGATTAACCTGAGTAAGCGCAATTTCACGTTCAGGCATTTTAAGATTAACAATCCACATAAAGTCAATTGATTTTTCGTCAGTGTTTTCGCTCCAGATAAGAATATTTTTATCCATAAAAACAGAGCTTTGTTTGCTTTCCTTTTCAAACGGAGCTGATGTTGTTTCACCTTCTGCACCGCTGAGGTTGAAGCCTGAATCATCGCTGAACATATTAACCGCAGCCGAAAAAACAATCGCAGCGGCAATAACGGCGATAACGGCAATCAGAATCTTTTTGGCCATTTCTTTTCTGCCGCTTCGCTTTGTTTCAAATGTTATATTTTTAGTCTTTTTTGCCATATCAAATTCACCGCTTAATCAAAATTGCCGCAGTTTTTTTCTCAAGTTTAAGTTTATTGCCCTCAACAGCTTCGCCCGTAAGGGATTCATAGCCCTCTTCAGGCAAAACATAGGTTATATCGTGGCAGTTGCGGTTTGCAACCGTCATAATTCTTTCCTCATCATTTCTTCTTTCAAACGCAACGCATCCCAGGTAAGCTGAAACGGGAACAAATTCGCCGTCAGCAAACACCTTATGCTCTTTACGAAGGTTACCGAGAAAACGGTAATGCTCAACAAGAGAATTATCCTCTTTGCCCCAGGGATAACAACCACGGTTGAAAGGGTCCTCTCCGCCGTCAATTCCGGCTTCGTCACCGTAATAAATGCAAGGCACTCCCGGAAGAGTGAACTGAAGAGTTGATATAAGTTTAAGCAAAGTTACTCCCTCTGCTTTTTCGCCTTCTGTCAAACCGCCGCTGTAACGCTTAAGGTGACTTGATTCATATTTTCCTCCGGTTGCAAGGCGGTTAAGAACCCTGCAGGTATCGTGAGTGCCGATGTGGTTCA
The DNA here is from genome assembly GCA_045590675.1 of Acutalibacteraceae bacterium. Classification (GTDB taxonomy): domain Bacteria; phylum Bacillota; class Clostridia; order Oscillospirales; family Acutalibacteraceae; genus CAG-177. The sequence goes on along the minus strand of JAZNRJ010000067.1, from coordinate 6,026 downwards.
TAAGGCAGTCAACAGCAGGCTTCGGATAGTTTTCACAAATCTCGTTAATTCGGTCATTAAAGCCTTCTGCAACTCCGTTTATGCCGAAGTTTATAAGGCAATCTGCAAAAGGATAGTTCATAACCGAGTCAAGCTGCAACCCTTGAAGATAACGGCGTCTTTCGCCGTAACTGATTTTGTTGGAAGCATCCTCCCACACTTCGCCGAGGATATACGCATCTTCTTTTTCACTTTTAACGGCAGCTCTCAGGCTGTCAAGAAATTTGTCGGGCAATTCATCGGCAACATCAAGCCGCCAACCCGATGCACCAAGACGCATCCATTGGCGCAGAATGCCGTTTTCACCGGCAATATATCCGATGTACCCGTCGTTTTCCTCTTCTATTTCCGGCAGGATGTCAACGCCCCACCAGCAATCATATTCATCAGGATAATTTTTGAATTTATACCATTCATAATAAGGTGATTTCTTGCTGTTATAAGCACCAAGGGTATTATACCGCTTTTCTCTGTTGAAATATATACTGTCAGAACCCGTATGGCTGAAAACACCGTCAAGAATTACCGCTATTTCTTTGTTCTTCGCCGCAGCGCAAAGCGAAGCAAAATCTTCTTTGCTGCCAAGCAAAACATCGGGTTCTTCATAGTTAGCAGTGTCATAACGGTGATTTGAATGTGCCGAAAAAATCGGATTAAGATAAATGCAACCTACGCCTAATGATTTAATATAATCAAGCTTTTGCTCAATTCCCTTGAAATCACCGCAGAAAAAATCATATTTGTTGATTTTTCCTTCTTCGTCGGGTTCCCATAAAGGCTTTTCGCCCCAATCGGAACGCAAAACTCTGTCTTTGGGAATGTTTTTCTTTTCCTCGCCTGAAAAACAAAATCTATCGGGAAAAATCTGATAAATAACCGAACCTTTTATCCATTCGGGCGTTTTGAAATCCGGTGAATAAACCGTAAGCTGAAAGCTTTTTCCCTCGTCGGAAATTCTGCCGGTTGAGTTTTCAAATGCAGTTATAAGCTTGCCGCCGTCTTTTTGCACAAGTGAAAAATGGTACCAATAAAGCCCTTCTTCTTCAAGAGCAAACGTAACTTTCCACCACTCTTCGTTGTCGCCTTGCATGCAATCCCATTGCAGCGGATAGTTAAAAGTATTGCCTGTATCCGAACAAACAACAAGCATTGCACCGATACAGCCAAAACTGCGGGGCAGAATTATTCTTACAGTAACTTCTTCACCCGATTTAACAGCACCAAAAGGTGTTTTATGATAATCAAGGCGAGAATTATAAGGAATAAAATCCATATCAATCAAATCTCCGTTTTGGAAAAATTATAACGGTTGCTCTGTAATCTTCAAAAGAACATCCGTGAAAAAATAACCGGCTGCAATCAGCAAAAGAATGCCTGCAACAATAAGAACTATGCTTATTATGCGCTTTTTCTTTTCTTTTTCTTCGTATCCCGGTTCAGAACCGAACCTGTCAGAAAATTCGGTTATGCTTTCCCTTTGAGAAGGTTTGAGAGCTTTTTTGATTTTTCCTTTTTGTTGAAACATATCATTCACCCGAATTACTTAAACAAATAAAGTTGAATCCGTAAAACCTGCAAACGCAAGCGAAAGCAAGCCTACATAAATAAACATTGAGGGCGTTCCCTTGAAAATATCAGGAATATTATCGTTATCAGCAAGAGCCTGTGAGCCTTTTCTGATAAGTGCCGCAGCCAAAACAAAAGCTATACCTGCACCGATACCGGAGCCAATGCTGCCGGCAAAAGAATATGCCGCAGAATTATTGATAAAAGGCACGGCATAAACCAAAGTGTTCAAAGCCGCTATGCCGAGAACGCTCATTGACTTGTCGGAAGCTCTGAAAACAAAACGCATAACAGCCGCTACCAACAGATAAACACCGGCAAGAACGCAGCCGTAAATTGCTGCTCTGCCGTAAAACTGCAGCTGTGAAAGCTGGGGCAATGAGCTTAAAAGCGAACAGATTGCACTTGTTGCAACCGAAAATCCCGATATCATAAGGGCAAACTTGCCAAACATACCGGGCTTTGTCGAAACCCTGATAGCCTCGCTCATTCCGAGCCCCGAACTGAAAATAAGGTTCTGAACAAAAACCGTATAAAGAGCGGTTATAAACAAATCGTTGATTATTTTCATTTCTCGCCGTCCTCCTTAATGTAATTATCAAGGTCAAGGCTTTTAAGAAAATCATTGAAATCATCATAAACCGCTTTATCGTTTGCAATTTCCTCAATATTTACGGCAGGTTCAGCAGAAATCAGCGTTGCTTCCTGAATTTCTGCTGGTGCCTCAGAAAACTCTTCTGATTTTTCAGATTCGTCAACTTCTTCGTTAATACTAATTCTTGCGCTCAACGCTTTAAGACCTGCCGAAAGAAAACCAAGCATTATAAGACATCCGAACGGGAGTGACATTCCCTTGAATACAATCGGCATATCAATACGCATTCCCGCAAAAGTTGAGTTGCCTAAAATCTCTCTGACCGCACCGGTAATAATGAATATAACCGATACACCGATACCGACTGCAAGAGCATCAAAGAAAGCAAGCTTAACGCTGTTTTTAACCGCAAACTGTTCGCAATGAACAGCTGTTACCGAATTAACAGCAATCAGCGGCAGATAAATATGAGCCCCCAAGCTCAAATTGAACAAAGTGTAATTATCAATATAATAAATCACGGGGCAAATCAAAATAAGCCCGATTGCCATATAAAGAACAACTCTCATCCATCTTGCCACGCTCTTAAAGCAGGCGCTTGCTATAACACAGGTAACAACAAGGTCAACACAAATAACGAGCGAAAGCATAACCGCCGTAAAGAAATTTGTTGATGCCGCAACAACGGGGCAAAGGCCGACAAGCTGAATAAGAACAGGGTTATAAATAACCGCCCCCTTGCGAAAAACTTCGCCAAACGTAAGGTTTTGTTTATTCAACGTTTTCAGCCCCCTTTCCTGCAGTAACCGTGCTGTGTGAACGCACATTTTTTGCAGCTGAATCAAAAAGAGGTCTTATTCCGTTCGCAAGCAAAACGGCAAAGCACACCGTTTCTTCATATGCACCAAAAGATCTCATTGCCATGCAACTAATTCCGCAGATTGCGCCGTAAATTACTTTGACTAAGTTTTTCTTCGGCAAAGTTGCGTAATCCGTTACAAGAAAAACAGCCGCAAACATAAGCGAACCGGATGAAAGCTCAAGAAAAACATTTGTTAAAGCCCCTGCATTGATTCTGGGAAAAATAACAGCAAAAGCCGCACACGATACCACAAAACCAAGCGTTGCAAGCAAAGCTTTTCTCCGTCTAACAAAAAGATATGCGCAGCATCCGACCATAAGAATAATACATCCCGTGCCCATAGGACCGGCAACATTACCGCTGAGTATATCAAAGAAATTAGACCACGTCACGTGCACACTGCTTCCGTTGGCAAGCATCGAGCCAAGCGAAACCGAACCAAGCAGCTTTTCCGATGTATTTAGTGTGTATGAAAAAACCTGTTCCTTAAAGCAAACGCTGGCAAAAGCAAAGCCTGCCGCTGCAGGAACAAAGGGAGACTTAAGACCGCCTCCAAGGGGAATTTTTACAACCGCAACGGCAAAAGCCGATGCAAGGGCCGGGATATACCATTCAATCCCTGCCGGCATCATCATTGCAATGGCTGCTCCGCTGAATATTCCGCTCAAATCCTTTATATAAAATCTTTTGCCGGTTATAACGCTCATAAGCAAATCCGCAACAACTGCCGAAAGAACGCTGATTAATGTTATATAAAGGCACCGAACCGAATAAAAAGCAACTGAAACGGCACAAAGGAACGCCATCATAATCAAATAGTCGCCGAAAATCTGAGAACTTTTAACTCTTTTTTGATTGCGGATTTTTTCAGCCAAATGTGCCACCTCCCGAATTCCAATATTTATTCATTGCATACTAACGCCAAAAATCATATTATATAATATATGAAGGAGGCGTTTGATTTGAAAATAACATCCCCGAGTGAGGACAAAATTATTGTTGAACTGAGTAATCAGGATATGCTCGAGTTGGATATTACATACGAAAATATGGACTACTCTACAATTGAAACAAGACGCGTCATCTGGACCGTGCTTGATGCCGCCGGCAAAGTTCTTGACCGTGATTTAGACCCGTCAAAGCGAATGGTGATTGAAGCAATCCCCAAACCTGACGGGGGATGCATTCTTGTTTTTACGGTTATGAACGGCTGCAAAAATTATCAAAACAAAAAACCTTTGCTGAAAAAGCAGCCTGAAAGCTTGCTTTGTGAATTTGACAGCCTTGATAACCTTTACCGCTGTGCCGAAGGCTTAAATTTAAACAACGAAATTGAAAGCAGCCTTTATGAAAACAGCGGCAAATACCGCCTGATTCTCACTTCGCCTTATGAAATCGGCTCAATCCGCCGCCATTTCAGCGAATTTTGCCTTTGCGAAAACTGCGAAACATTAAAAGCTGATTTCACAAGAGAGCATTGGAAAACACTCGCACAGCAAAACGCACTTAAGCTTATTTCGCTGCCTGCTGAGCAAGCTCCCTGAGCTGAGAAATTGCCTTTGACGCATCGGCTGCCCCAAAAACCGCACTGCCTGCAACGAAAACATTTGCACCTGCGCTTGCGGCTGTCTGAACAGTTGCTGCGTTGATCCCGCCGTCAACCTGAATATCAACCTCAAGGCCTCTGCGCTGAATTTCAGCTCGCAGGGTCTTGATTTTTTCCATTGTTTCCGGCATAAACGATTGGCCGCCGAATCCCGGCTCAACCGTCATAACAAGCACCATTGAAAGTTTATCAAGATAAGGAAAAACTTCTTCGACGGGAGTTGCCGGTTTAACGCTTATGCCTGCCTTGCATCCGCAATCAAGAATAGCATCAACCGTTTCACCCGCATCTGATGAACTTTCAATATGAAATGTAATTATATCCGCACCGGATTTTTTAAAATCCGAAATATATTTCAAAGGCTCATCTATCATAAGGTGAACATCAAAAACAAGATTTGTTTTGTTTCTTATCGCACCGATAACGGGTGCCCCGAAAGTTATATTGGGCACAAATTTGCCGTCCATAACATCAAGATGAAGATAATCCGCACCGGCCTTTTCCATTCTTGCAGATTCTGCACCCAGAGCAGAAAAATCGCTTGCGAGCACCGAAGGAGATATTTTAATCATAAATTTTCCCTCTCTTAATATCTAAATACAAAATATTATAATTATAGATAATATATTATAACAGTTTTACTTTTCAAGGTCAATCGGTTTGTTATAAGTTTACATAATCTTTATATAACAAAAATCCCTGTTCTCAGGTGAGAACAGGGATTGAGGTTCTTATCACGAGCCTTGCGAGTAACAAGGTTCTCAGGCGAAAGCCTGAGGTTCTTATTTCATTGCCTCTTCAACTGCAACAGCGCAAGCAACGGTAGCACCAACCATGGGGTTGTTGCCCATACCGATGAGACCCATCATTTCTACGTGAGCGGGAACTGATGATGAACCTGCGAACTGAGCATCTGAATGCATACGACCCATTGTATCTGTCATACCGTAGGAAGCAGGGCCTGCTGCCATATTGTCGGGATGAAGGGTACGGCCTGTGCCGCCGCCTGAAGCAACTGAGAAATAGTTAACGCCGTTTTCGTTGCACCATTTCTTATATGTGCCTGCAACGGGATGCTGGAATCTTGTGGGGTTGGTTGAGTTGCCTGTGATTGAAACGTCAACGTCTTCAAGGCGCATAATTGCAACACCTTCGGTGACGTCATCTGCACCGTAAACACGGACTGCAGATCTTTCGCCCTTGCTGTATGCGGTTTCTTTGACAACACTCACTTCGCCGGTGTAGTAGTCCATCTTTGTTTGGACGTATGTGAAGCCGTTGATACGTGAGATGATGTATGCTGCATCTTTTCCAAGACCGTTAAGGATAACCTTAAGTGGTTCTTTGCGGACTTTGTT
>JAZNRJ010000066.1:0-6233 GCA_045590675.1 Acutalibacteraceae bacterium | reverse complement strand
CAATGGCTAATGTTATTGCAGAAAAAGGCTATAATGTTATTTATGACACCGCTTATAATATTGTATCATCTCTTGAAAGAGAAAAATTCAACAACAATAACAGCGGTGCAAAAGAAAATGAAATTCTTGACTGCGACCTGCTGATTATTGACGACCTCGGCTCTGAATTTTCAACCCAGTTTACAGTTGCAGCAATATACAATATTATTAATACTCGCATCAACCGTTCAAAGCCTGTAATAATCAACACAAACCTTACAGCAAATGAGCTTGAAAACAAATACACACAGCGAGTTACTTCAAGAATTATCGGCAACTATGTTTCGCTTCTTTTCCTGGGAAAAGACATCAGACAGCTTAAGAAAAACTAAGGAGAATCGTATTTAATGGATATTATCAAAGAATTAACCCAACAATTCAAACTTCAGACCTGGCAGGTTGAAAATACAGTCAAACTTCTTGACGAAGGAAATACAGTTCCTTTTATTGCACGATACAGAAAGGAAGCTCACGGTACACTTGACGACCAAACAATCAGAGAACTTTCAGAAAGACTTGAATATCTGCGCAATCTTGACAAGAGAAGAGAAGAAGTCAGGAATCTTATAGCCGGCCAGGATAAGCTCACCGATGAAATATCAGCAGCTCTTGACAATGCAGCTACAATAACTGAAATTGATGATATTTACAGACCTTTCAGACCCAAGAGAAAAACAAGAGCTTCCGTTGCAAGAGAAAAAGGCCTTGAACCGCTTGCTAATGCAATTTTTGAGCAGGCTCCCGATTCATTAACACCGATTGAGCTTGCCGCCGATTATATCAACGAAGAAAAAGGCGTTGAAACCGCCGAAGATGCTCTCAAAGGTGCTCTTGACATTATTGCTGAAAACATTTCTGACGATGCCGACATCAGACGCAGACTCAGAAACCTTTATTCCGTTATAGGCACCATTACGGTTACAGCAACAAACAAAGACGCTGACAGCGTATATACAATGTATTACGATTATAACGAGCCCGTTAATAAAATTGCAGGTCACAGAGTTCTTGCAATTGACCGCGGTGAAAGAGAAAAATTTCTTAAAGTCATCGTTTCAATTGACCCAGTCAAGGCTTCAAACGTTATAACAAGCGCAACTCTCAACCCCGAAGGATCACCCTGCACGGAAGCTGTCAGAGAAGCCGGTGCAGATGCATATGATCGCCTTATTGCACCTTCAATTGAAAGAGAAACCAGAAACTCTCTTACCGAAACAGCCGCCGCAAGCGCAATTAAGGTATTTGCTCTTAACACAAAGGAGCTTTTGCTTGCACCACCCGTTAAAGGTAAGGTTGTTATCGGTCTTGACCCCGGCTACAGAACAGGCTGCAAAGTTGCTGTTGTTGACCACACAGGCAAGGTTCTTGACACCGGCGTTATCTATGTTACACATTCAGATGCGCAAAGAAACCAAGCAAAAGAGCTTATCAAAAAACTAATAGCAAAGCATAACGTTAACTGCATTTCGATTGGTAACGGAACTGCATCAAAAGAAACAGAAATTTTTGCAGCCGAGGTGCTCAGAGAAATTTCAGCCGATGTTTCATATATGGTTGTAAGCGAAGCCGGAGCCTCAGTTTATTCAGCTTCAAAGCTTGCCGCGCAGGAATTCCCGCAATTTGACGTTTCACTCAGAAGTGCGGTTTCAATTGCAAGACGTCTTCAGGACCCTCTCGCAGAGCTTGTTAAGATTGACCCGAAGGCTATCGGTGTTGGTCAGTATCAGCACGATATGCCTCCAAAAGAGCTTGATGCAGCACTTGACGGCGTTATAGAAGATGCAGTTAACTCCGTAGGTGTTGACCTTAATACAGCATCAGTTCCCCTTCTTTCACGAGTATCCGGCATCAATTCAACCGTTGCAAAGAACATCGTTGATTTCAGAGACGAAAACGGCGAATTCAGTGAACGTTCACAGCTAAAAAAAGTTCCGAAGCTCGGTGCAAAAGCGTTTGAACAGTGTGCAGGCTTCCTGAGAATCCCTGAAAGCAAGAACGCTCTTGATAACACAGGTGTACACCCCGAAAGCTATTCAGCCGCAAAAGACCTTCTCAAGCTTTTCTCGTATACAGTTTCAGATATCGGCACAGACAGCATTAAAGAAATCGGCGCAAAGGTTGAAAGCCTTGGCGAAGATAAAGTTGCAGAAAAGCTTGGAATCGGTGTTCCAACACTAAAAGACATTATCAAAGAGCTTATCCAACCTGCAAGAGACCCGAGAGATGAGCTTCCTCCTCCGATGCTCAGAACAGACGTAATGGATATGAAAGACCTTATTCCGGGTATGGAGCTTAAAGGAACAGTCAGAAACGTTATTGACTTTGGTGCATTTGTTGATATCGGCGTTCACCAGGACGGCCTTGTTCACATTTCGCAAATCACCAATAAATATATTAAACACCCATCGGAAGTTCTCAAAGTTGGCGAAGTTGTAACAGTTTGGGTATTGGCTTGTGACCCCGTTAAAAAACGAATTTCGCTTACAATGAAACAAAATAACGCACAGGAGAAATAAAACGTGGCAGACAAATTCAGACAGGATTTAACCAAAGGAAGCGTTACAAAACAGCTTATTAAATTCGCAATACCTTTTCTTCTTTCAAACCTTCTGCAGGCATTTTATTCCGTTGCCGATATGATAATAGTCGGCAGGCTTTGCGGTACTCACGGAATAACAGGTGTTAATATCGGCAGCCAGGTTAACATTCTTGTTACCGGTGCCGCTTTCGGCCTTGCTGTCGGCGGCACGGTTCTGATTGCTCAATACGCAGGTGCAGGCAAATTTGATGACCAAAGAAAAACCATTGGAACTTTATTTACTTTGTATATGCTGATAAGCGTTGGTTTTACAACTCTTATGCTCCTTGTTTGCGACCTGCTTCTCAAATTGCTCAACACACCCGAATCTGCTTATATTGAAACAAAGAACTATTACAACATATGCATGGCAGGCCTCATTTTTATGTTTGCATATAACGTTATCAGTGCAATTCTCAGAGGTATGGGCGATTCAAAAAGGCCGCTTTACTTTGTTTTGATTGCAACAATTGTTAATATCATCGGCGATATTATTCTTGTTGGACCTTTCAAGATGGGTGCTGCCGGTGCAGCATACGCAACAGTCGGAGCTCAAGGTTTAAGCGTTGTTCTTTCAATTATTTATCTTGCTAAAAACCATTTCTTCAGCGGATTCAGCAAGAGCGATTTTAAGATTGATAAAGAAAAAGTCAAGCTTTTATTTAAGCTTGGTCTCCCATCGTCGGTTCAGCAGGTTGTTGTTTCGTTCTCATTCTTAACTTTAACTGCTCTTGTAAATTCACTCCCGAATGCTGATATCGCTTCAGCTTGCCAGGGCATTGGCGGTAAGGTTAATTCATTTGCTATCCTCCCCGCCCTTGCAATGAGCAGTGCCGTTTCATCAATGGCAGGGCAGAACATAGGTGCAGGAGAGCCTGAAAGAGCAAAAAAAACAATGCTCAACGGAATGGGTATTGCTTTCGGAATTTCATTAATCGTATTCATAATAGTTCAGTTGTTCCCCGAGTTTATAATATCTTTATTTGATACTAACCGTGAAGTAATTAACGTTGGCAAAGAATATTTAAGGTATATAGCACTTGACTACATTTTTGTTCCGTTTGTTTTCTGCATGAACGGCCTTGCAATCGGTGCAGGATACACAAACTTTGCACTTTTCAACGCTTGCTTCAGCTCTATATTAGTCAGAGTTCCTCTTGCATATCTTGTTGTTGGCATGACGTCGCTCGGCTTTAACGGCGTTGGCATTGCAACGGGACTTGCATCGGCAGCTTCAATAATTGTAGGCATAATTTTTGTAAGCAGCGGCAAATGGAAAAAGCCCAAAATAAAGATATAAGACAGCTTGACAATTCCCACATATTGTGGTAAACTGCAATCGTAAAATAAAAGGTTTTTTGTAACTGACGGATTATGCAGAGCACTGCAAAGGAGCAAAAAGCCCGATTTCAGCCGACCGTCTGGGCAGTCTTATCTTAACGGATATGGCTGCCCTTATTTAATTTGAAAGGATGTTTGAAAATGGGTATTTACGAAATCAACAACATAGGCGAGCTTATCAAAGATAATTCCTACGTTGGCAGAGGCATTATCATTGGTAAAACAGCTGACGGCAAAAAAGCTGCAACCGCTTACTTCATTATGGGTAGAAGCGAAAACAGCAGAAACAGAGTATTTATTGAAGACGGTGACGAAGTTATAATCCACCCCTTTGACCCCTCAAAGGTTGAAGATCCCTCACTCATCATCTATTCCCCCGTTAAAGTTCACGAAAACAACATAATCGTTACCAACGGTGACCAAACTGATACAATCTATAATTTTCTTAAAGAAGGCAAAACCTTTGAGCAGGCACTTGAAACAAGACAATTCGAGCCTGACAGACCCAACTGGACTCCCAGAATCAGCGGTATGATGACACTTGCCGATAAATCATTCACTTACAAAATGAGCATCCTTAAGAGTGCAGATGAAGAAGGCACAGCCTGCAACAGATACACATTCAACTACGCTCCTCTCAACGGCCTTGGCCACTTTATCCACACATACAACCATGACGGCAACCCCATCCCCACATTTACAGGCGAGCCCGAAAGAGTTGCAATTCCCAACGATATTGATGAATTCATCACAGATATCTGGACAAATCTTAACGAACAAAACAAGATTTCAATCTATGTTAGATACATAGACCTCGAAACCGGAGAATTTGAAGCAAGAATGATTAACAAGAATAAAGGAGAATAATAATGAAAGAGTTTGAGCTTAAATACGGCTGTAATCCCAACCAGAAGCCATCAAAGATTTATATGGCTGACGGAACAGAGCTTCCCATTGAAATTCTCAGCGGCAGACCCGGCTACATCAATTTCCTTGATGCATTTAACAGCTGGCAGCTTGTAAAAGAAATCAAAGAAGCTCTCGGTATGCCCGCAGCAACATCATTTAAACACGTTAGCCCCACATCAGCTGCAGTAGGCATTAAAATGAGCGATAACCTTAAGAAAGCCTGCTTTGTTGATGATATTGACGGCCTTGACGATTCCCCCCTTGCAACAGCTTATGCAAGAGCAAGAGGTACAGACAGAATGAGCTCATTCGGCGACTGGATTGCTCTTTCAGATATTTGCGACGTAACAACAGCAAAACTTATCAAAAGAGAAGTTTCAGACGGCGTTATTGCTCCCGGCTATGAACCCGAAGCACTCGAAATCCTTAAGAGCAAAAGAAAGGGCAACTATAACATTGTTAAGATTGACCCCGACTATGTTCCCGCTCCCCAGGAAATCAAGCAGGTTTACGGTATCACATTTGAACAGGGCCGAAACAACTTTAAGATTGATAACGAGCTCCTCAGCAACATAGTTACTGAAAACAAAGAAATGCCCGATGATGCAAAGCGCGACCTTATCATAGCTCTTATCACACTTAAATACACACAGTCAAACTCCGTTTGCTATGCAATTGACGGTCAGGCAATCGGCGTTGGTGCTGGTCAACAGTCAAGAATCCACTGCACAAGACTTGCAGGCAACAAGGCTGATATCTGGCATCTCAGACAGCACGAAAAAGTTCTCAACCTCCCCTTCCTTGACACAGTAGGCAGACCTGACAGAGACAACACAATCGACGTTTATATTTCAGACGAATGCGACGATGTCCTTGCAGAAGGCAAGTGGCAGATGTATTTCTCAGAAAAACCCGAACCCTTCACCAAGGAAGAACAGAAAGCTTACCTTGCAACAATCAAAGGCGTTGCACTCGGCAGCGATGCATTCTTCCCCTTTGGAGATAATATTGAAAGAGCTTCAAAAAGCGGTGTAACTTACATTGCTGAGCCCGGTGGCTCAATCAGAGACGATAACGTTATTGAAGCTTGCAACAATCACGGTATGGTAATGTGCTTCACCGGAATGCGTCTTTTCCACCACTAATAGTCAGGACCTCCGGCTAAGCCGGAGGCTTGATTAAGCCCTATAAGGGCATTATACGGGCGAAACCCCTTAAGGGGCACTGAAAGCTTTGCCAACCGCATACCTTTTTCAGCTACCCCTCAAGGGGTTAATTTTATGCTTTCTTGTTCTCGCTACCCGTAAACGGGTCTACATATTCTTTCAGACTCATCTGGTCTGCTATCTGATCTTCAGCAAGCTGA
>JAZNRJ010000065.1:0-7710 GCA_045590675.1 Acutalibacteraceae bacterium | reverse complement strand
GAAGGTTTTTCTTGAATCGGATAACCTGTAACGATAAGTCGAATCAGCTTTTCTTTCGGGAATATACTTTTACTTACCATTTCATTGATACGGTCAAATTCCTTGTTTGTAACTCTGACTGCAATTCTGTTATTTCTGTTTCTCATGGTTAATCTCCTTTATTAATTCATTTTTGATATTTGTCATAAGTATTTGTGTGTCCTGAATAACTTTCCGAAACATCGGAACATCAAGAACTCTGCTGTGCCAAGCATGGTCAGCAACAACTCTGAAGCGTTCAACCAGCTCGTTTGCTTCGCTGGTTAGCTCAACATAGTTAATATTCACTGTGGGTTTCATAACCGTTTCATTGATACATCTGCGAACATACTCTGAGCGAGTTATTCCTGCAATGTCTGCTTCTTCATCAAGGTCTTTTAGTTCTTCATCGTCCAGATAGAAGAATATTGTTTTGGTATATTTCATTTCTACCTCCTTTCTGCGGGTTTTAGGGGTGCGGGTCTCCGGTGGAGACCTTTGAATGCATTTTGTATTCAAAAGCACCGACCGAGCCGGCAGGCGAGAAGTCCCTAACGTGCGGATTTGTATGCACAAATCCATTGCTCGCTAAGACTTATGCCACGGACAAAGCCGTGGTTTTGTTTTGCCTTTCGGCTGGTACTAAATCATAGGCATCAACTCCTTATTTTTTTGATGAAGGGCAAAAACTTCTCTCACTTATTTGGAATTTCAGAGGGTGTTTTGTATAGTCTGTTTTCATAAAATTTAAAATTACCCTTCATTATGTTTGCACTGGGAGAGGGCAAATTGGGGTGATTTTTCAGAGAAAATTTAAATATCCCTTCACTTATTTGAACAAGCACCCCCAAAATGGACACCCAAAATTCGCTGTTTTCGGAAAAGTTCAAAAAGTTTTTTAAAAATACCCTCCACTATATATGCACTGGGAGAGGGCAATTTGTAGGGTGTTTTGCAAAAAAATTTAAAATAGCCTTCACTTATTCCCACCGAGAGAAGGCATTTGTACGCCCTAAGTCCGAAATGTTTACAAAGAATTCAAAAAGTCCTCTCATTATGTTTGCACCGGGAGAAGCCAAATTCGGCATCATTTCCGAAAAGTTTTTATAAATTTTTTCGTGACGTCAAAAGTGCTGTCATAAACTCAAAATCATTCTTAGTACTTCGCAAGTTGGCGGCAGATTTGCCGTCTCTTTTTTCAACACCCTTCACTTGTTTGGAATTAGAAGATACTTTTGTACACCCAGTTTTTCAAAAAACTTTCCGACAACAAAAATGCCCTCCCGCTTTAGCAAGAGAGCAGCTGTATAATACATAAATGTAATTTGTCACAGAGGTGATTCTGAAATAGCAAAAAACTTATTGACAAACTCTTGCACTTATGCTAAATTATGATTAGTACTAATGCAAGAACCTTTTCAAGGAGGCGCTATGGCAAATTTAGAATCAACAAAAAATAAAATACTTCGTGTTTCAACCACGATGTTTCTTGAGGTAGGATATTCCAAAACCTCGCCGCAGATGATTGCCAAGGAGTTGAAAGTTTCAACAGGCAATCTGACTTATTATTATCCCACAAAGGAACATCTTCTTGCGGTACTCACGGATTTGCTGTGTAAGTTCCAATGGAAGATGATAAAGGATGAAGCTGAAGACGGTATCAGTTTATTGCTTGCAATTTGCCTTGAACTTATGACAATGGCGGCGGCTTGCGAAGAAAGCGAGGTTGCGAAAGACTTTTTCGTTTCGACTTATCAGAGCCCGAAATGCCTTGAAATCATCCACAACAATGACACCGCCCGTGCAAAAGAGGTTTTTGCTCAATACTGTCCCGGTTGGACAGATGAGCAGTTCAGAGAAGCGGAAATTCTTGTTGCAGGCATTGAACACGCAACTCTGAATGCCATTGATAAAACCGTGCCGCTTGAAACTCGTATTTCGGGTGCACTGAACACCATTATGACAATTTACAACGTGCCCGAAGAAATCCGCAAAATGAAAATCGATAAAGTTCTTGCGATGGACTACCGTTCACTGGGTAAACGCATTTTCAACGAGTTTAAGGAATACGTTGAGGGGATGCAGAATTCAGAATGATGAATGCAGATATAGCCTTCCCCTTGAGGAGAAGCTGTCACGAAGTGACTGAGGATTGAAAGAGAGGATTGATAAAAATTTGAACAGGATTGATGAAACGGTTAAATGCAGAATGAAATGAATCTAATTGCAACATAGGCTCCTTTGGCAAAGGAGCTGTCGAGCAAAGCGAGACTGAGGATTGGAAAAGAGAAAACCGGCAAATCAACAAATCAATCCTCCGTCAGACCTTGCGGTCTGCCACCTCCTTTTCAAAGGAGGTTAACGGAAAGGCAATCGTGCCGAAAGGCTTTTATATACATAATAAACATTCCTCAAGGAGGTTAAACTAATGAAAAAAACAACCAAACTCATAAGCATACTGCTTGTATTGGCAATGCTTTTGTCAATGGCACCGCTGAGCCTTACGGCATTTGCGGCAACCCCGACACCTTATGACGGTGTGCCCGTTACACCGCAGAAGATTTCGTCGAGCAACTATGCAAAGCTCGGCCTGACGGATTCCAACTGGAGCCAATTCGACGGCTATTACGCAATCCGCAACGCCAAGGAGCTTTACGGCTTTGCTGATATTGTAAACGGTCAATATAATACTTACGGATTTAACGGTGTGCTCCTTCAGGACATTGTTGTTAATGCAAACGGCGGAACTACCTATGACTGGATACCACTTAATGACCGTACTAACAGTAATTATTATGAAGGGATATTTGACGGTAACGGTCATTATATCAGCGGCTTATATTCTACGACTGCGCTTACCCGCGCAGGCCATACCGATAAGTTCTGCGGTTTTACTTTTGTATTAAAAGGAACCGTAAAAAATCTTACAATAAAAAACAGCACTTTTGCGCCCGGGATGGATATCGGCGCTTACGGCGGCATAGGCGTTATTACGGCATACCCTGTTGGCTGCACAATTGAGAATTGCCGTGTTGAGAATGTTACGGTCAAAGCAATAAGCAGCAACGGTCAGCTCGGCGGAATTGCAGGGTATGGTGGCGGTCAGAATTCAACCATAAAAAACTGCGTAAGCATTAACGTAACCTTCAGCGGCGGCGGAACTACAAATGCAATTTCCAATTATGCTCCTTACACAAACTGCTATACCTCTTCGGGCGCAACTCACACCTGTGCCAATATCAGCGTTGAGCATAAGGAAGTTAAGGCAACGTGCGAATATCCGGGTCTTTCAAACTATAAATATTGTCTTGTATGCGGAAATGTAACAAGCGGCACAAAAACCGAAACTCCCGCTACAGGTCATACATGGAAGCCTGCAACCTGCCAGGCGCCCAAAACCTGCTCAGCCTGTGGTTTGACAGAAGGTTCGGTAGAATCTCATAAATACACAACTTATACTCTGTCAACCAATGCAATGTGCGGATCAAACGCAAAAGAAACCGCTTTCTGCGATTACGGTTGCGGCGGAACCGACACAAGAGAAATCAGCGGCACTGCACTTGCTCACTCATACACATATTCGGCAAGCGGCAACACAATTACCGCTGTTTGTGCTAATGGAGTAAACTGCCCGGACCCTGAGGGTACTCTCACAATCTCCGCTCCCGCAGACCTTTATGCAGACGGCACAACCGCAAAGGAAGCAACTGTTGAAAACAACCTTGTTGATACTTCGGTTGCAGTTAATGTTACATATTCAACCGCAGACGGCTCTGCTCCCAAAACCGCAGGCACTTATACCGCAAGCGTAACAGTCGGCGGTGCAACGGCAAGCGTTGAGTTTGAATTGGTTAAGAGAAGTGCAGCGGCAGAAAACTTTGTTTATACTGCTCCCGAAAACCTTGTTTATGACGGCACGGCAAAATATGCAGCCGTTGAAGTGTCTCCCGAAATTACGGGTATGGGTGCAATAACCGTTACTTATTATAAAGACGGCGAAGCGGTTGAACCCATTAACGCAGGTACTTATACCGTTAAGGTATCTACTGCGGACAGCGATAAATATTATGCAATAAATGATGTTGAACTCGCTTCCTTTACAATCGAAAAGAGGCCCGTAACCGTAACGGCAACCGATGCTTCAAAAATCTACGGCGAAGCAGACCCCGTTCTTGATTTCACAGTATCCGAAGAAAGGTTTAAACCAAGTCTTGCAGGCGAAACTGTGAGAACAGAGGGCGAAAATGTCGGCGTTTATGAAATCGGTCAGGGCACTCTCACAAACGAAAACAACCCCAACTACGATATTACTTTTATCAGCGGCAAATTCACAATCGAACCCGATAAAAGCGGTATTGAAGGTCTTACCGTTGATAATGTAAAATCGACCGACAAGGAAAACATTGAGTACGTTTACAATCAGCTTGAAAACGCTGTAAAAGACCTTGCCGACGAAGAGAAGAAAACAGAATGGAACAATCTTCAGGGCTATTGTGCCGCAATGCTCCAGAGGATTGAAATCGTTGCAAACGGTCTTGCAGGCTACAAAGAAAAAACAGCAGAATACAATATTGATACGGTAACATCCGATGATGCCGACACATTGGAAAGCTTTGACTACGAGGTCGGTCAGTTCTATTTTGAACACCGTAATAATCTGACAGAAGATGAAACAAAAGAATTTGATAATATCCTTGCGGAAATTACCGCTTTAAGAAACAGAATCAGCGACGTTGCAAATGAAATCACACGCATTGAAACTGCAATAAACGGCTATGGCAATGCAACTGTTAAATCAAGCGACAAGGCTGATATTGAACAGCTCAAAGTAAACATCAAGGCTCTCGCCGACGGTCAGAACATCACTGCAGAGGAAAGAGCAAAGCTTGAAAATCTTGATGCAACCGCAGATGCACTCCTTGCAAAAATCGCAGAAACAAAGTCAGAATATGACAGAGTTATCGCTGCTGCAAACGGATATGACGAAGCAACAGTAACAAGTGCAGATAAGGATGCTCTTGTTCAGCTCAACGATGATATTTACGCTCTCGCACTTACCGATAACGTAACCGCAGAAGAAAAGGAAAATCTTCAGGCGGCTCACGATAAGGTTATCGGTCTGATTGATAAACTCACAGCTATCAGCAACGAAATCAAGCGTATTATCGAAGCGGTTGACAAGTATGTATTTGAAAGCGTGAAATCAAGCGATTATGAAGATGTTATAGAGCTTATTGATGATATCAATACTCTGCTTGATACGCAGAATATTACCGCTGACGAAAGAACACTCCTTGAAGACCTTAACACAAAGGCGAATTTACTTACATCGAAAATCAGAAGCACGGTAGATGAAATTGCGAGAATTACAAGGTCGGTCAATGCTTATAACATTGACACCGTAAAGTCAAGCGACAAGCCAGACATTGAAAATCTTATTGCAAGAATCAAGAAGCTCACCGACGGCGACAATATCACCGATGACGAAAGAGCAAAGCTCAACGAACTTGATTCAATTCTTGATGCTCTCCTTGAAAAAATCAATGCAACAACAGACGAAATCGAAAGAATTGACGATGCAGTAAACGGTTATGATGAAACAACCGTCAAGTCAACCGACAAGGCTGACCTTGAAAAGCTCATTGAGGATATCAAGGCTCTCACCGATGAAACAAACATCACCGATGATGAAAGAACAGCTCTTGAAACACTCGATGCAACGGCAGATGCACTCATCAAAAAGATTGATGATACAGCCGCAGAAATCGAAAGAATTGACGATGCCGTAAACGGCTACGATGAAGAAACCGTTAAGTCAAGCGATGTTCAGGATTTGGGCAAGCTCATCGACGATATAAAGGCTCTCACCGACGGCGATAATATCACCGAGGAAGAAAAGACTGCTCTTGAAGAAAACGACAAGGCAATAGATAACCTCATTGAAAAGCTCGCTGAGGTTGCAGAGGAAATCAGGAGAGTTGATGAAGCAGTTAAGTCCTATGACGAAAACACCGTTAAGTCAACCGACAGCGAAGACCTTGCACAGCTCAAAGAGGATGTTCAGGCTCTTATCGACAGCGATAACACAACCGAAAACGAAAAGACCGCACTCGGTGAAATGATTAAGGACATCGAAGCTCTTGAAGATAAGGTTGAAGAAATTGAAAATCAGCTTGAAGAAATCGGAAATACGGAAAACAGCTATAACCCCGAAACCGTAACAAGCGATGATAAGGCGGCTATTGAAGATAAAATTGCCGAAATCGAAGCTGTAAATCCCGATAATCTCACCGACGAGCAGAAGGCTGAATATGAAGAAATCAAGGCAGGATTTGAAGCTCTCCTTGAAGAAATCGCAGCAGCAGAAAAGGATGTTGCAGACATCGGCATTGAACTTGAAAAGTTCGACGAAGAAAGAGTAACAAAGTTCCGGGAAGATGATATTGAAGCTCTCAAAGCAAAGATTGACGAGCTCCTTGCAGACGAGAATATGGGCGAAGCAGAAAAAGCAAAGCTGGATGAATACAAGGCTCAGGCTGAAAAGCTCATTGAAATCATCAACACACCCAAAGAGTATTTCTCACTCCGTTTCTTCTATCTCATCTGGGATTGCCTCACTTGGAAATACAACGGCATTCTTTGGCTCTTTAAGCAGATTTTTGCTTTCTGAACTTAAAAACTAATAAACCCATAAAACCACCAAAGCCGCACGGACGTAAAAATCCGTGCGGCTTACTTGTTGAAACCTCAACTTTATTTAGTGTATGTGTTTTTCGCTGATTCTTATCGGTTTGAACCGTGCAAAATCAGCTTTTGTCGAATGGATTTTGTTTGTACGAAGCAATATGTGTTCAGAAAAACTGAAACGGTAATGTAAATTAAATAATTTGGAGTATGCTCGCTTCAACAATAAATCAGTTCATTATAAATGATTTCTCTCGCTCTTGCTTCAATGTTGTTCATACGAGCAACCCATTCCATTTGATTCTCTGCTTTGAGTTGTTCTGTGACACCCTCATTGACCTTCATCTGTTCTACAAGCCGAGAGAACATAGCCGATGCCTGTTCATCAACCTCTGCAAGATGAGTCCACAATGTGCCGTTTATAAGCATTATGTTGAACAGAACTCGTTTGTGGTTCATAAGATAATCCTTGCGTTTTAGTCCCCACACGCCAATCAGTTTCCTTGCTTCGGTAGGTAATGTAATGTTTGGGATTTTATAATCTCCAATTGTTCTGTATGTTCCGCCGTTCCGTTCAAATGATGATTTATTCATAACTATGTTCTCCTTTCAATCAGTAACAAAAGTGTCGTATGTAAATTTAGCACCAAGTCTGAAACCAGCTATGAAGCTATCAGCATTGCTTACACAAAGGAATTCACTGGATTGACTTGCATATTTTAAGAACAAATCTTTTTCTTCCTCGGTTAGTTTTGATGTTAGTTGTTCTTCGGTTTGCGTAAGTATACTCAGCTTTCTTTTAAGTTCGGTTTTGTGCTCTGAGCAACCCTCTTGTGGCTCAATGTTTCCATAGTAAAAATTCTCAATAAATTTTGACATTGTATAATCCTCCGTTTGAATAATTGATATTCAAACTCTTTTAAATATTACGGAAGGATGAGAATATGTTTGTTACTGCCGAAAGTTATTGTTTTTTAGTAAATCCCTTATGAACATCCGTACCAAAAA
>JAZNRJ010000064.1:0-2318 GCA_045590675.1 Acutalibacteraceae bacterium | reverse complement strand
GCGAAGCTGTAAAATACATTTTCCGCCGTCCATTACCGCCAATTCGTCTTGACTCATCAACTCCTTTCCGAGCTTTTGATAATTCAAGCCGTAAGAGTTCTGATTGCTTCGGGTTTCTGATGTATTGTATAAATCAATCGTTTCTTTACCCAGCGTTTCAGAAATCTCTTTCAGCGTGCTCTTTTCTTTTCCGCCTAAAAACAAGGTACAATCACAGTTACCGATAATCGTATCGGCATTATCTTTGTAAATTGCTTTTAACTGCGACTGCGCCTGCAGAACAATACAAGCGGATATTTCTCTGCTTCGTATAACGGCTATTAGCCTTTGAAGCATAGGAATAGTTATGTTTGCTGCTTCGTCCAAAAGACAACGCACGTGTATAGGTAATCTGCCGCCGTATTCATCATCAGCCTTTGCACAAAGGATATTAAACATCTGCGAAATAACCATTGCAGTTATAAAGTCAAAGGTATTATCCAAATCGCTTGTGATGATAAATAAAGCAGTTTTTTTATCTCCCAAAGTGTCAAGCTCCAATTCGTCATATTCCATAAGCGCCCGGAGCTCTTTAATATCAAATGGTGCAAGTCTTGCACCACAGGAAATAAGAATTGACTTTGCCGTTTTTCCAGCCGCCAGCTTATACTTTTTATATTGCTTTACAGCAAAATGTTCAGCGTCTTTTTCTTCCAAACGCTCAAACAGTAAATCAACGGGGCTTTTGAAATTCTCGTCGTCCTCACGGGCTTCACTCGCATTTATCATGTCAAGTAAAGTAATGAAATTCTTTTCTTCTTCGGGAGCTTCATACCAAATGTAGGCAATAAGCGCAGAGTAATAGAGGCGTTCCGCCTTAACCCAAAAATCTTCGGTTGCTTTTTCGCCCTCACCTTTGGTATTGGCTATAATCGTGCTAACCAATTTCAAAATATCCTTTTCGTCTTTTATGTAGGCAAAAGGATTGTAGTGCATACTCTTTTTGAAATTGATAGTATTGAGCGACTTTATTTCGTAGCCGGCCTTTTCAAGAAGCCTGCCACACTCGATTAAAACCGTACCTTTCGGATCTGTTACAACATACGAGCTATGAAGCTGCATTAAGTTGGGTTTTATGAAAAACCTTGTTTTACCGCTGCCGCTACCACCGATAACCAATACATTTTTATTTCGTGCGTGTTTGGGATTTTTCGGGCGGCTGCTCATTGTCAGCCTTTCCGTATTTGTCAGCAAGATATTATTTTGAAATTCAGCGTCCATATAAGGCTTAATATCTTCTGCCGTACCCCAACGAGCCGAGCCGTATTCAATGCCTTTTCTGAACTTTTTTGCGTTCTTGCTGCGTATATATAAAATGCCTTTTATTGCTACTGCCGTAACAACTCCTATAAGCATATCAATAGGATTGAAAGAGAAAAGCGGAGACTTAAAAAGCTCCGCAATTCCTTTCATAAGTGCTGATATTTTATTACCTTCAAAAACTCTTAAAGAATAGCCCAGCTTATCACCGAGCCAAAAGAACAGAACATAAGGCGCATTTGCAATAATGACTTTTTTATCAATCGTCATAAGGTAATATCCCTGTCCTTGTTTTTTTCTCTGTCCCGGTTTTGATTGAGTTTTTGCGCCTGTTCTTTGAGTTTTGAAAGCAGTTTCCGCAAAGACGGTTTATCCTTGTGTTTTAACTGCTTTTGGGTAAATTCTTTGAAAGCCATATTGATAACATCAACATCACGGCCTTTGAAGAACACAAGATAACGGGGCGGCTGTTCGCTTGTGTCCTTTTTGAGTGCATAATCAATGTTATACTTTTTAGCGACGCTCTCAAAAGAACGGATATTTTTGTCCGTAATCTCAATATTTGAAAGCGCCGCATTTTGTTTCATAAGCTGTTTGATTGTCTGCTTGCCGTGATAAATTTTAGGATTCTTTGATTTATCCTTATGGTGTTGAAGATACATCTGAATAGCTTTTGCAAGAACTCGCCCCGTCATTTTTGTTGTATTTACCGCAAGTGCTATGGTTTTCTGGTCAACTTCTTCCTGCATAGGCTATACCTCCAATCTTACTTACTCCAAGTTTCTCCGTCAGAGTGAGTAATGCCGATATGTTCATTAGCTGCTTCGTTCACATCATAGAAATACCACTTGCTGCTATCGGTAACATCAGTAAAGCGATTGAGCTTTGTAAAGTTTTCATTTACATACTCTTTATCAGCATTTCTGCCTGTTGCTCTGTTTACAACAGTTACAACCTCTGCGCGTGTGATGTTATTATCACCTCTGAAAGTGCCGTCTGCATAGCCATTAAGCCAGCCG
>JAZNRJ010000063.1:0-40215 GCA_045590675.1 Acutalibacteraceae bacterium | reverse complement strand
AGGAAAACCCCGTTCCCGTTCAAAGCTATATCGAAGAAAAGCTCTCCGTTGCGCAGAAACAGTTTATGCTCGGCTTCAAGGAAGATATTTCAGAGCCTCTTCTTTCTCTTGAGGATGAAATTGCTTCTCAGATTATGCTTGAGGCAATAACGGGCAAGGCTTCTCCGCTTTTCAAAAAGCTTCTTGATGAGGAGCTTATCGATATGGGCTTCGGCTCGGAGCTTTTCAACGGCTTCGGCTTTTCTTGCGTTATGCTTGGCGGAACAAGCTCTGATCCCGAAAAGGTTGCCAAAATCATCGCAGACGAATTTGAAAGAGTTAACACACAGGGTATTTCTCCCGAAGCTTTTGAAAGGTCAAAACGTAAGCTTTATGGCAGATATGTTATGATGTATAATGATATTGACGATACGGCAAATCTGCTGATGAATCTTTATTTCAACGGCTATGAGCCTTTTGCGGAGCTTGAAGCCTGCAAGAAAATAACCCTTGAAAAAGCTCAGGCGAGAGCGGCAAAAATTCTTTCTTCAAATGCCGCCCTTTCGGTTATAAAACCGATTGTGCAATAAAAGGGGGAAGTGAAAAATGTCAGATTTTACAACAGTTTATTTTACAGGTATTGACCGTGGCTTCAACGTGCCGAGCGTTCTTGCTGATTTTAATTTGTTCGGTATTGATGTTGAAATTAAATGCTACGGTGCGATAATCGCTTTCGGTTTTACTTTGGCCGTTCTTTTCGGCGGCAGAATGGCTTATAAATGGAAAATGAGCCTTGACAAAATGGTTGATGTTCTGATTTACGGAACGGTTGCTGCAATTATCGGTGCAAGGCTTTATTATGTTTTTTCAAAATGGGATTATTATGGAGTCCATCTTTCAGAAATTCCGAAAATCTGGGAGGGCGGCCTTGCAATTTACGGCGGAATTATTGCAGGATTGGTTGCGGCTTTTGTTGTTTGTAAAGTGCGGAAAATGAATTTCTGGAACCTTATAGATATTGCTTGTATGAGCCTTTTAATTGGCCAGGGAATCGGCAGATGGGGTAACTTCTGCAATCAGGAAGCATTCGGAACAAACACTGATATGCCCTGGGGTATGTGGAGTGAGAAGGTTTATGCTTACCTTGCAGGCAATCAGGCGTTTTTTGATGCCAACGGAATAACTGTTGACCCGATGAAGCCCGTTCACCCGACTTTTCTTTATGAATCAATTTCCTGCCTTGTTGGATTTGCTGTTCTTTATATCATCTGCCGAAAGGCAAGAAAATTCAGCGGTCAGATTGCTCTTTGCTATGGCATATGGTACGGTGTCGAAAGAGCAATTGTTGAGGGCTTACGAACAGACAGCCTTTATATTCCCGGAACAACGCTCAGAACATCTCAGGTTCTTTCAATAGCAATTTCCGTTGTTTGTGCTGTTTTGCTTATTGCTTTACTTATTAAATATATTAAAAATCCGAAACCCATCGACGGCGTTGATTATTTCACCGAGCTTGATCTTAAAGCTGATGCAAAAGATAAAGAAGAGGAAACCGAGGCCGAAACGGCTGATGCAGATAAAATTGAGGTTCCCGAATCGAAAAACATTGATTTATAAAAGAGGAATTGCTATGGCTAAAATTATAGACGGTAAAAAAATAAGAGAATTTAACCTTGATAAGATTTCGGCAGAGGTTGCTGAGCTTAAAGAACAAGGCGTTGAAACCTGCCTTGCCGTTATTATTGTCGGCAGTGACTCTGCATCAAGGGTATATGTCAACAACAAAAAAACAGCTTGCGAAAGAGTAGGGATTCGCTCGCTCGAATTTGCTCTTCCCGAAGAGACAACAACGGAAGAATTGCTTGAACTTATTGATAAGCTTAATGCGGATTCATGTGTTAACGGCATTCTTTGCCAGCTTCCCGTTCCTAAGCAGATTGATAAAAATGCGGTTCTTAAAAGAATTTTACCCTGCAAGGACGTTGACTGCTTCCACCCTGAAAACGTTGGTGAGCTTTCAACAGGAACAGGCAAGCTTATGCCTTGCACTCCGATGGGCATGATGAAAATGCTTGAATATGAAGGGGTTGACCCTGCCGGTAAGCATTGCGTTATCATTGGCAGAAGCGATATAGTAGGCAAGCCCATGGCAATGCTTATGCTTGCAAAGAGCGCAACCGTTACAATCTGCCATTCAAAAACAGTTAATCTTGCCGAAATAACAAAGCAGGCGGATATTCTTGTTGCAGCTGTCGGCAGACCTAACTTTGTAACAGCCGATATGGTTGGCGAGGGCACAATTGTTCTTGATGTGGGCATTAACAGAAACGCTGACGGCAAGCTCTGCGGCGATGTTGATTTTGAGCAGGTAAAAGAAAAAGCATCAATGATAACTCCTGTACCCGGGGGCGTTGGTCCTATGACAATTGCAATGCTTATGCAAAACACGCTCACAGCTGCAAAAATGCAGAATAATATATAATGTATAAATTAAGGAGGAAGCATAATGGAAAAGAAACTTTACAGAAGCAGAACCGATAAAAAAATACTTGGCGTTCTTGGTGGATTAGCAAAGTATTTTAACATTGATGCAACCATTCTCAGAGTGGTTTATGTTCTTCTTTCGTTCTTCGTTCTCGGCTGCCCGATTATTATCTACATAGTAGCTGCACTCATTATCCCCGAAGAACCTGAAATGACGGATTATGTTCCGCCTTACGAAGAAAAATAAAAATTTAAAAAACAGCAAAAAACCTTTGACATTGCTTGAAGGTTGTGCTATAATCATTCATGCCGCATATTCGGGGCGGGTTAGTTATGCCCAAAAACAGGTTCTCTGTGCCTCCGGTAACCCACTTATAAGAGTTACAAGAATAGCGAGTCTAAAAGAAAAGGAATGAATATCCAGTGTACGCAATTATCGAAACAGGCGGCAAGCAGTATAAGGTTGAAGCCGGCGATGTAATCTACATCGAAAAGCTTGGCGCAGAAGAAGCAAGCGAATACACCTTTGATAAGGTTATCGCTGTTGGAACCGATGACGGTATTAAGGTTGGCGCTCCCTATGTTGACGGTGCAAGCGTTTCAGCTAAAATCGTTAAGAACGGCAAGGCAAAGAAGATCACAGTCTTCACTTACAAGCCCAAGAAGAACGAAAAGCGCAAGATGGGTCACAGACAGCCTTACACTAAGGTTGAAATCGCAGCCATCAACGCTTAAGTCCTGACCCTATGATAAGGGTAAAGTTTTTTATCGGTAACAACCGGTTAACCGGCTTTGAAATCAGCGGTCACGCAATGTTTGCTGAAAGCGGCAGCGATGTTGTCTGCGCAGCGGTTTCTTCGGCAGCTTATATGGCGGCCAACACCGTAACCGAAATCATCGGTGCCAAAGCCTTTGCATCGGTAAGCGAAGCAAAAATGCGTTTAACCGTTAATGAAGCCAATGAACAGACGGATGCTGTTCTCAAAGGATTAAGGCTTCATCTTTCAGAACTTTCAAAGCAGTATCCAGAAAACATCAGAGTAATTTACGGAGGTGTAAAGAATGCTTAAGATTAATGTACAGCTTTTCGCTCATAAAAAAGGTATGGGTTCAACCCGTAACGGCCGTGATTCAGAGTCAAAAAGACTCGGCGCAAAAAGAGCTGACGGTCAGTTTGTTCTTGCAGGTAACATCCTTGTAAGACAGAGAGGTACTCACATCCATCCCGGTAACAACGTTGGTATCGGTTCAGATGATACTCTCTATGCACTCATCGACGGAACAGTTAAGTTCGAGCGTCTTGGTAAAGACCGCAAGAAGGTTAGCGTTTACGCTGTTGAGCAGTAATTTTAAAGAATTATCCGCCTTGCCAAATCGGCAGGGCGGATTTTTTGTTGCAGTTTTTTATTTTTTTAAAACTTCATTAAGATATTTGCCTGTATATGATTTTTCGCACTTTGCGACCTCTTCGGGTGTGCCTTGAGCAACTATTTCGCCGCCGCCGCTGCCGCCTTCGGGGCCGAGGTCTATTATATGGTCGGCAACTTTGATGACATCAAGATTATGCTCAATAACGATAACTGTGTTGCCTTTATCAACAAGAGTCTGAAGAACTTCAATAAGCCTGTGGACATCGGCGGTATGAAGGCCCGTTGTGGGCTCATCGAGAATATAAACAGTTTTGCCGGTTGCAACTCTTGCAAGCTCGGTTGCAAGCTTAACTCGCTGAGCTTCGCCTCCTGAAAGCGTTGTTGCGGGCTGACCGATTTTGATGTATCCGAGACCGACATCGTAAAGAGTTTTGATTTTTCTGTGAATTTTGGGTATAGGCTCAAAGAAATTCATAGCCTCTTCAACCGTCATTTCAAGAACATCGTGGATGTTTTTACCTTTATATCTTACTTCAAGAGTATCTGTGTTATAGCGTTTGCCTTTGCAGACTTCGCAGGGAACATAAATATCGGCAAGAAAGTGCATCTCTATTTTAACTATACCGTCACCCTGGCAGGCTTCACAACGTCCGCCTTTAACGTTGAATGAAAAGCGGTTAGGCTTATAACCTTTTTTCTTTGCATCTGTGGTTGCTGCAAAAAGGTCTCTTATATCGTTGAAAACGCCTGTATAGGTTGCAGGGTTGGAGCGAGGCGTTCTGCCGATGGGGGACTGATCGATGTTAATAACCTTATCAAGATATTCTGTTCCGGTTATGAATTCGTGCTTACCGGTTATTTTTTTTGCGTGGTTGAGCTCGGAAGCGAGGTGTTTGCTCAGAATTTCGTTAACAAGCGAGGATTTTCCGCTGCCCGAAACACCGGTGACACAGACAAATTCGCCGAGAGGAAATTCAACGTCAATGTTTTTTAGGTTGTTCTCTTTAGCACCGTGAACAACAAGAAATTTGCCGCTGCCGCTTCTTCTGTTTTCGGGAACGGGGATGAATTTTTTGCCGCTGAGATACTGACCTGTAATTGATTCCTCACAGTTAATTATATCCTCAACCGAACCGCAGCAAACAATGTTGCCGCCGTGGATGCCCGCTCCGGGACCAACGTCAACAATGTAGTCCGCAGCCTGCATGGTTTCTTCGTCGTGTTCTACCACAATCAGAGTGTTGCCGAGGTCACGCAAATGCTTAAGCGTTGCAAGCAGCTTTTCGTTATCCCTTTGATGCAGACCGATGCTTGGTTCGTCAAGAATGTAAAGAACACCCATAAGTGATGAACCGATTTGAGTTGCAAGGCGAATTCTTTGAGCTTCGCCGCCTGAAAGTGAGGCGGAGCCTCTGGCAAGGTTAAGATAACTAAGGCCAACGCTTGAAAGGAAGCCGAGTCTGCTTTTCAGTTCCTTGATAATCATATCGGCAATGGCATTTTCACGCTCATTGAGAACGAGGCTTTCAAGGAAAAGAAGAGCTTCATCAATTGATTTATTAACAAATTCATCAATATTGATACCGCCCACCGTAACACAGAGCGATTCTTTTTTTAGCTTTGCACCGTTGCATTCGGGACACTTAACAATGCTCATCAGACTTTCGATTTCCGCTCTTTGTGATTCGCTGTTTGTTTCATTATATCTTCTTTCGATGTTATTGATAACGCCTTCAAAATCGCTCATATAGCTTCCGCTTCCATAAGCGGTGGTGCGCTCGATTTTAAACTTTTTACCGTTTGTGCCGTAAAAAATAACGTCTTTTGCTTTTTTGGAAAGCTTGTTAAACGGTGTGTCAAGCGAAAAATCATATTCTTTTGCCAGGCCCTCATAATACATCCTTGCAATTGAACTGCTTTCTGCACTTCCCCAACCGCTTGCTTTGATTGCGCCTTCGTTTATGGAAAGAGTTGGGTCGGGCACAATAATATTCGGGTCAACTTTCATAAATACGCCAAGCCCCAGACATTTGGGGCAGGCACCGAACGGATTGTTGAACGAGAACGAGCGAGGCTCTAACTCTTCAATGTTAACTCCGTGTTCGGGACAAGCATAATTTAGCGAATAAAGCTGTTCTTCACCTCCGATAACGTCAACCAGCAGCAGCCCCTCGGAAAGATTGGTTGCTGTTTCAATTGATTCGGCAAGCCTTGAACGTATTCCGTCTTTGATAACAAGTCGGTCAACGATAACTTCAATGTTGTGCTTGATATTTTTATCAAGTTTTATATCTTCTGCCAGGTCATAAATGATGGTGTCTATCCTGACCCTCGCAAAACCGCTTTTTCTGATATGGTCAAGTTCTTTGACAAATTCACCTTTTTTGCCCCTTGCAATGGGTGCCATAATTTGAATTCTTGTTCCTTCATCGAGCCTGAGAACTCTTGCGGTTATGTCATCAACTGTCTGCCTTGAAATTTCTCTGCCGCATACGGGACAGTGAGGAATGCCTATTCTTGCGTAAAGTAAACGAAGATAGTCATATATTTCCGTAACCGTACCGACGGTTGAACGTGGGTTCTTTGAGGTTGTTTTCTGGTCGATGGATATAGCGGGGGAAAGTCCCTCAATGCTCTCAACATTGGGTTTTTCCATCTGGCCGAGGAACTGCCTTGCGTATGATGACAGTGATTCAACATATCTTCGTTGACCCTCAGCATATATTGTGTCAAACGCAAGCGAGGATTTGCCTGAACCCGAAAGACCTGTGAAAACAACAAGCTTGTCACGGGGGATGGTTATATCAACATTTTTCAGATTGTGTTCTTTTGCACCTTTAACGGTAAGGTTGCTTATTGCCATTTCATTTACCTCTTCTGAGTTTTTCGATTTTGTCACGCAGGTAAGCGGCGTGTTCAAATTCAAGTATCTTTGCGGCGGCTTTCATTTCAGCGGTGAGCTTAATTATCATTTCTTCACGTTCTTTGCGGCTCATTTTTGAAATTGCCTTTTCGCCCTCATCCTTTGAGGATATTTCTATTATTTCGTGAATATCTTTGACGATTGTTTTTGGTGTTATGCCGTGCTCTTCGTTATATTTCATCTGCTTTTCACGGCGGCGGTTGGTTTCGGTTATTGCTCTTTCCATTGAAGGCGTTACGCAGTCGGCATACATAATAACCGTGCCTTCCGAGTTTCTTGCGGCTCGTCCTATTGTCTGAACGAGCGATGTTTCCGAACGCAGGAAGCCTTCTTTGTCTGCATCAAGAATTGCCACGAGTGAAACTTCAGGAATATCAAGGCCTTCACGGAGCAGATTAATGCCAATAAGAACATCAAAATCACCGAGCCTTAAGCCTTTGATAATTTCCATACGCTCAATGGTGTCAATATCGTGATGCATATAGCGAACCTTTATATCAAGATTTTCAAGATAATCTGTTAAATCTTCCGCCATTCTCTTTGTGAGTGTTGTAACAAGAACTCTCTCGCCTTTTTCTGTTCTTGCATTGATTTCGGAAACAAGGTCATCAATCTGACCTTCAGTTGGCCTGACGGAAATCTCAGGGTCAAGAAGTCCTGTAGGTCTTATAACCTGTTCGGAGATATGGACACTCTTTTCTTTTTCAAGCTCGCCGGGCGTTGCGCTGACAAAGATTTTTTGACCCGTTCGTTCATAGAATTCTTCAAACGTCAACGGTCGGTTATCGTAAGCTGAGGGCAGACGGAAGCCGAAATCAATCAGACTCTTTTTTCTTGCCTTGTCGCCACCGTACATTGCTCTTACCTGAGGCAATGTAACATGGGATTCATCCACAAAGAGCAAGAAATCATCGGGAAAATAATTTAACAGCGTGAACGGTGCTGAACCCGGTTCTCTGCCGGACATAACTCTTGAATAGTTTTCAATTCCCTTGCAAAATCCCGTTTCTCTGAGCATTTCAATGTCGTATTCCGTGCGCTGACGGATACGTTGAGCTTCAAGGAGTTTGCCCTCTTTTTCAAATTCCGCAACTCTGTCGAGCATTTCAGAATAAATTGCGGCTATGGATTTTTCCATTTTGTCGGGAGCTATAACATAGTGCGAAGCGGGGTATATTGCAACATGAGAAAGAACGCTTTTAACTTGTCCCGTCAAAGCATTTATCTCGCTGATTCTGTCAATTTCATCCCCGAAAAACTCAATCCTGTAAGCGTTTTCGTTTGAATAAACGGGAAATATTTCAATAACATCGCCTTTGACCCTGAACTTGTTACGGCTGAAGTCGATGTCGTTGCGTTCATATTGAATTGAAACCAGTTTTTCAATCAGCTCGTCTCTGCTTTTTTCCATTCCTGTTCGCAGTGAGATTACCATACTGCGGTAATCAATCGGGTCGCCGAGGGTGTAAATGCATGAAACGCTGGCAACGATTATAACATCTCTGCGTTCAGAAAGGGCAGATGTTGCCGAGTGACGGAGCTTGTCTATTTCGTCGTTAACCGCAGAGTCTTTTTCAATGTAGGTGTCGGTTGTCGGTATATAAGCTTCGGGTTGATAATAATCATAATAAGAAACAAAGTATTCAACCGCATTGTCAGGAAAAAACTCTCTGAATTCCGAACAGAGCTGAGCGGCGAGCGTTTTGTTATGGGCAAGAACAAGAGTCGGACGGTTGACTTTTTCAATTATGTTTGCCATAGTGAAGGTTTTGCCTGAGCCGGTAACGCCGAGCAAGGTCTGCTCAGCGTAGCCTTTGTTCAGCCCGTCAACAAGTTCGGCGATAGCTTGAGGCTGATCACCCATGGGTTTATATTGAGAATGAAGAACGAATTTATCCGTAAAAACCAACCTCCACTATGAACAAATGTTCTGATTAATTATAACATAATATTTTTAAAAAGTAAACCTTTATTTTAATTTAAACATAAATTTCGTCAATATAAACAATATCCATAAATTATGTCTTGAAACATACGTTGTTCATTGACAATTTTAACAAAATATGATATTATACTAAAAAGCATTCAAGTATAACTTGAAACGGAGTGTGTTAATTTGAAAGGTATAATTTTGGCCGGCGGATCGGGAACAAGGCTTTATCCGTTGACCATGGTTACCAGTAAGCAGCTTTTGCCTGTTTACGATAAACCTATGATTTATTATTCAATGTCAACGCTGATGCTTGCTGGCATCCGCGAAATTCTTATAATTTCAACCCCTACTGATACTCCGAGGTTTGAAGAACTTCTCGGTGACGGAAGCCAGTTCGGTCTTCGCCTTTCCTATGCTGTTCAGCCAAGCCCTGACGGCCTTGCTCAGGCTTTCATAATCGGTGAGGAATTTATTGGCGATGACGATGTGGCAATGGTTCTGGGGGATAATATTTTTTATGGCAACGGTCTTGGCCATATGCTCAGAAAAGCCGCCAAAAACAAGGGCAGGGCAACCATTTTCGGCTATTATGTTGAAAATCCTCAAAGCTTCGGCGTTGTTGAATTCAATGAAAACGGTGATCCGATTTCAATTGAAGAAAAACCGAAAGTTCCTAAGTCCAACTATGCTGTAACAGGTCTTTATTTCTATGATAACCGCGTTGTTGAATATGCAAAATCTCTTAAGCCGTCTGACAGAGGCGAGCTTGAGATTACGGATATCAACCAGATTTATCTTCAGAACGGTGACCTTGATATCAGGCTTATGGGCCGAGGTTTTGCGTGGCTTGATACAGGAACGGTTGAAAACCTTATGAATGCCGCCAATTTTATCAAAACCGTTGAAACTCTCCAGGGTATCAAAATTTCCGCTCCGGAAGAAATTGCGTATAATAACGGTTGGATAAATAAAGAGACTCTTCTTAAATCTGCTGAAAAATACGGCAAATCCTCTTACGGTCAACATCTGCGTTCAGTTGCTGACGGCAAAATTCTTTATTCAGCCAATAAGCCCGGTGAAAGGCCCTGCTGGGGCACTGAAAAAGGAGAGGAACAGTCCGAATGAATTTTGTGAATACCGAAATCAGCGGTGCAGTTATTGTTGAGCCCAAGGTGTTCGGCGATAACAGAGGCTGGTTTTACGAATCATATTCAAAATCCGAGTTTGAAAAATTCGGAATTAAAGCGGAGTTTGTTCAGGATAACCGCTCTTTTTCTGCACAGAAAGGAACCCTCAGAGGTCTCCATTGTCAGACCGAACCAAAAGCGCAGGCAAAGCTTGTATCTTGCACAAAAGGGGCAATTCTTGATGTTGCGGTTGATGTAAGGGAGGGCTCACCCACATATCTGAAATGGGTTGCGGTTGAGCTTAACGCAGAAAACAAAAAAATGCTTTTTGTTCCGAAAGGTTGCCTTCACGGTTTTGTTACTCTGACTGAAAACGTTGAAGTTTCATATAAGGTTGATGAACTTTATTCGCCTGAAAATGACCGCAGCGTTTGCTGGTGTGACCCTGAAATCGGCGTTGAATGGGGCGTTGAAAATCCGGTTCTTTCGGAAAAAGATAAAAATGCACCGCCGCTTAAAAACAGCGATGTTAAATTTAAATTCTAAAAATTTCCTGAATCCGGCGGAATAAATAATTTGTTTTGACCCATAATACTTATGAAAAGCATAAGTAAGGAGTTGAAACAAATGCTTGATAAAATTTCTTTGGCTCTCGTGATTATCGGCGCACTTAACTGGGGCAGCATCGGTCTGTTTGAGTTTGATATTGTTGCGTGGATTTTCGGCGGTCAGGGTGCAATCCTGAGCAGAATCGTTTATACATTGGTTGCTCTTGCAGGTGTCTGGTGTATCTCGCTTCTTTTCAGAGATTCGGAAGAAATGGTTAGTGCCGATTCAAACGACATAAAGTAAAAAAATAAAAACCTTTGAAGCAGAGTGTTGCTCTGTTTCAGAGGCTTTTTTATGCCTTGAAAAGAAATGTTATAAAAGCTGTTAGTTTGACAAATAAATTTCTTTGTGTTAACATTTAAATGCAAGCATATTTGTATAAAAACGGTTATACTTTATACAAGAGTTATCATTTTCTTTTAGGGAGGCTATATAATGAAAAAAAGTTTTGCAATTTTCAGTTTGTTTGTTTTGCTGCTTACGGTTGTTTTTGTGAGCCCTGCTTCATCATATGCTGAACCTGAAGTTTCAGAAATAAATTATGAAACGGAAACAGATGCTCCGTTAGATAGCGAGGAGGAGACCGAAGATGATATTTATCTTGAGGAACCGCCTTATATGTGGGAGTTTACTCTTGAGGATCTGGCGGTGCTGAAGCTTGCATATGAAATTTTGCCTGAAAAAGTGTTTGATTTGTATATTGATTATAATGATACAATAGAAGGTGTTTTTGATAAGAAAACTGCAAAAAGAGTAATTGATATTTTAGAAAGCACAACGGTTGTTCTTATTGATGGTGACCTCGAAAGCCTTCCGGAGATGCTTTTATATGTTGAAGATGCTTGGACGTCTGCAACGGTTGATATTGAAAAAGGAAAAAGATTTATTCATTTTTGGTATCATTCGCCGTATTTGTATGGTGATGAAATATTTGAGATTGATAATAATGATCCGGAATTTGTTAAAGAAATAACAAATGGTGATGTTACAGCGGGTGTTTATTGCGTTGATGGCTATTATTGGTCGATGATGAAAGTGAACGGAACTTTTATAAAAACCAGGGCACTGTCAATAGGTGATGAACAAAGACTTGAAGATTATGAGGCTGATTTTGCAAGGTTTGAATTTGTAAAAATCGGTGATTTGCTTGAAGATGTTTATTCTGTTGACAGTATAGAAGAAACAGGTGAAGTGTTAAAAAACACAGTATCTTTGATTGCTTCACTTTTAAAAAATATCATTAAAGCGTTTGGTGAATATGTTAGGCTAAATAATGGTTTCTTTATCTATTGATAATATGAATTATTGAAATCTAAAAGGCTTGCATCAGCAACAGCTGATGCAAGCCTTTCTGTTATTTTTTCTTTTTCAGCCTCTCGCAAAGTTCTCTGTCAGGCGTTACCCACATTGTGTTATATGTGTGGTAAATAACCTTGCCGGGTTTTGCTCCGTTGGGCTTTTTTAAAGCTCTGACTTCTGTATAATCAACGGCAACCTGAGATGATTCTCTGCCTCCGCTGTGGTAGGCTGCAAGCGCAGCGGCTTGGCGGCAGGTGCGCTCGGGAATAATATCGCCGTTGCCGATAACAACAACGTGTGAGCCGGGGATTTTTTGCGTGTGAAACCAGGAATCGTCTTTTGCGGCAGTTTTGAATGTGAGCAAATCATTCTGAACGTTGTTTCTGCCGACAAGTATGGTGTAACCGTCGTCCGAAACATATTCCAAGGGTGGCAAAGGCTTCGGCTTTTTGCCTTTATCGTTTTTTGCACGTTTAATATATCCTTGCTCGTAAAGCTCGTTTCTGATTTCAGCTAGTTCGGTATAGCCGTCGGCTCTGTTAACGGAATCAATTACCGATTCAAGGTAGGCAAGCTCCTGCTCGCTCTGTTCAATCAGCTCGCCAAGCATACTCTCGGCAGTTTTTGCTTTTCTGTATTCTTTGAAATATTTCTGAGCGTTTGCAGAAGGCGAAAGGGCAGGGTCGGCAGATATTCTGATAACATTGTTGTTATCGTAAAAATTCTCTAAATCATAAAAGAAAGAGCCTTTTTCAAGCCTGTACTGATTGGCGAGGATGAGCTCTGCGTTAATTCTGAGTGTGTCTTTGTCAGCGCAAGAATCAAGCTCTGCCTGTCTGCTTTGGAGCTTTCTTGCGGCTCTTGCTGAGGAATTGTTTAGCAGTTTCAAGAGGGATTGGCTTCTTTGACGTGTTCTTTCAAAACGGTCTTTTTCATAATAAAAGTCATCAAGAAGCTTTGAAAAACTCTCAAATTCTTTTGCGGTAACTGTGAAACCGTATTGTGTTATATCTCTGAATGTAAAGTCATAAGGCTTTACGTTTTCCCGCAAAAGCATAGTCGGGGTTGCTTTGCCGTTTTTAAGAATATTTTTGATTTTGCTCAGCTCATTTACAAGCTTTTCAAAATAAATTCCTTCCGTTTCTCCCGCGGCAATGTCAGAGCCGCAAACAAGAGAGGCGATTTCTCGGCTTATCAAGGGAGAAACCCCCTCAACGGTTTCAAGGATTGCGCCCGAAAGCCTTTTGCCTGTGCAGTTAACAACAGCTTTTGCCACCGTTTCGCAGTCCTCATTGTTTATATTCAGCTTGTTTTGGCGTGGAGGAATTTCATATTTAAAAGTGGGCAGAATCTGTCTTACCGATGATTGCGTAAAGTCAATTCGCTTTACAGCATCAAGAATGTTTCCGCTTGAATCTACCAGGATTATATTGCTGTGTTTTGCCATTATTTCAACACAAAGCGTAAATGTTACCGCATCGCCGATTTCGTTTGTGCCGGCGAGGTCAATAAAAATAACTCTGTCAAGCCCCAGCTGGCGGATGTTTGTTATTGTTGCACCCGAAAGATGCTTTCTGAAAAGCATACAGAGCATTGGCGGTGTTGAGGGGTTTTCGGGAGCGTTTGCGGTCAGATGCAGTCGGGGGCTGTTTGCGGATGCCGAAACGAGCAGCTTGTGAGCACCCTCTCTTGAACGCAAATGAAACACCAGCTCGTCTTTTGACGGCTGATGTATTTTTTCTATTCGGCTTCCGATTATCTGAGAGGAAAGCTCTTGGGTTAATAAATTAAGGGTTATTCCGTCAAGGGGCATAATAAGTACCTCTTAAAAATATTTGATAGGTGATGACTGCGGAATAATTTCAATCTCGCAGTCAAAATTCTGTTTAAGTTTATTTGCAAGCATTGCAACAACCGGGTTTTCTGTTTCAAAATGACCTGCTGCAATAAGTGTCAGCCCAAGGTCAAGCGAGTCAAGAAAAACGTGGTGCGAAGCATCGCCTGTTACAAATGCGTCACATCCGAGGGCGGCAACTTCTTTTATGAAATCTCCGCCTGCGCCGCCGCAAAGGGCAACTTTTCGGATTGCTTTTCCGCTGTCGGCAAGTCTTACGGCGGTTGAAAGCTTTTGTGCAACAAGTTTTGCGAGTTCTTCACCGCTTGTTTCTGAAATTTCGGCTGCTCTTACCATTGCGGCATCGCCCTGATCGGTAAGGGGAGCAGTGTTCTTAATTTCCAATGCATCGGCAAGAGCATCATTAACTCCGCCTTTGGCGCAGTCGAGCGATGTATGGGCACAAATAGCGGAAATTCCGTTTTTGGCAAGCTCAAAAGCAGGGTTGCCTGAAACAAAGTTTTTGCAAGCTTTGAAAATAACCGGATGATGGCTCACAATAAGGTCAATTTTATTCTCTGTTGCGTAACTGATTGCTTCTTGTGTCAGATCAAGAACAACACCTATTCGCTTCACTTCTACGTCGGGAGAGCCAACAAGCAAGCCGCTGTTATCCCACTCGCATTGCATATTGAAAGGTGCAATGCTGTCAATGAAATCATAAACATCTTTAACCTTGGGTGTGCATTTCATTGATTTTAACCTCCATATCGGTAATAACAGCTTCAAGATAAGCGGCTTTTTCGGCTGAACCGTGCTCTTTTTCTGCGTTGGATTTTATTATAAGTCTGTCTTTTATTTTGGTAAGGTATTCTTTTGCTTCGGGTTTTGGTGATTTAACAAGTTCGCCCGTGTATATGTAAGAAATTGATTTTTCATTTTTGTTGCCTGTATAAACCGCACTCATTGCGCAATAAAGCTTGCCGATGTCAGTGCAGGCGTCTTCTTCAAGTATTTCAAAACCGTTATTGATAAGATAGCTTCTTATATCCTCGGCATGTGATTGGGGCTGAAGAATGAGCTTTTTTGCAGGGTCTTTGAGCCAATACGCCCTTGAAACCAGCTCTGCCATAAGAGTTCCTCCCATTCCGCAGATAACAAAATCCTGGGCTTCAAACGGCTCGATTTCATCAAATCCGTCTGAAAGGCGAAGTTCAACCTTATCGGAAATTCCGTAGGCTTCAACCGTCT
Organism: Acutalibacteraceae bacterium; assembly: GCA_045590675.1. Classification (GTDB taxonomy): domain Bacteria; phylum Bacillota; class Clostridia; order Oscillospirales; family Acutalibacteraceae; genus CAG-177. The sequence goes on along the minus strand of JAZNRJ010000063.1, from coordinate 25,406 downwards.
TTTTTGCATTATCAAGCGGACCCTTGCGTAAATCGCACGCAAGAGCCTTGGGACAAACTCCATCAAGGATAAGCTTGGCGGGAAGATATGCGTGGTCGGTGCCTATATCGGCAACAACGCTTCCTTTGCGCACCATCTTCGCCGCCATGTTGATTCTTTCAGAAAGCCTGAGCATTATTCAGCGAGAGCTGCATTGATTTTTGCAACGAATTCGTCAGCGTTAACACCGTGAACCATGCAAGCCTGAGCAACTGATTCGCTTCTTGCTGAGGGACAGCCGAGGCAATGCATACCCATTTCAAGGAAGAAGGGGGCAAGCTCACGTTTGGCATCAAGAATATCGCCGATAAGCATATCTTTTGTAATTTCTTTCATAAAAATAACATCCTTTCGTTTTGAAATACAAAATAATTATATCACAGAAATTTTGATATATCAATAATTTAAAAGTTATTTATATTAATAAATTGACAATTACATCTATAAGAGTTAAAATAAAATGATAAAATCAAAGGATGCATTGCATATGAAAAGATTTGATGTTATTGTTGTTGGCGGTTCTGCTTCGGGGCTTGCAGCGGCAATCGGTGCCAAAAGGCGCAACCCAAAACTTAATATTGCAGTTGTTGAAAAGCTTCCCAGAGTTGGCAAAAAGATTCTTGCAACGGGCAACGGAAAGTGTAACCTCACAAATCTTAATGCCCTTTCTCACCCTTACGCAAACAGCGGCTTTGTTAAGCCTGCTTTTGAAAAATATTCGCCCGAAAAGATAATTGAATTTTTCGGCTCAATGGGTTTGCTCTGTTATGCCGACGATGAAGGCAGGGTTTATCCCAGGAGCAATGCAGCAGCTTCGGTGCTTGATGTGCTCAGGTTTGAGACTGAAAGGCTTGGGATTGCAATTATAACCGATACACCGATAACAAAAGCAGAAAAGAAAAACGGACTGTTTACGCTTAACAATGAATTTTCGGCTGAAAAGCTGATTATTGCCTGCGGAGGCAAGGCATCTCCATCACAGGGCTCTGACGGCAGCGGCTATCCGCTTGCTAAAGCTTTCGGTCACAGCTTAACAAAGCTTTATCCTGCCCTTGTGCCGCTTTCTGTTTCTGATGATATAACAAAGTCGATGAAAGGCATGAGAGCCAGGAATGTTACCTTGACCCTTGAAAACGGCAACCTTTTGCAGCAAAGCAGGGGAGAAATCCTTTTTGCTGATAACGGACTTTCGGGTATAGCGGCGATGGAGCTTGCGGCAAAAGCGGAAGAATCGCTCGTGGATGTAAAGCGCAAAACCTTTACACATATAGACTTTGTGCCGGATATGACACCGGAATTGTTAGTTGATTATCTTGAAAAAGTCAAGAAAATCAATGCAAATCGTTCTGTTGAAGCTTTGCTGACGGGGTTGCTTCCGAAAACAATCGGCATTGCCGTTTGTAAAGTATGCAAACTTTACAAATCTGATTTAATGATAGGCAGCCTGACGGAAAAAGATATGCTGACCATTGCAAAAAAACTCAAAGATTTTACGCTTGAAATCAAAGGAACAAAAGGTTTTGCAAATGCACAGGTTACTGCAGGCGGCGTTAAAACCGCCGAAATTAATCCCGATTCAATGGAATCAAAGCTTTGCAAAGGCTTATATTTTGCAGGTGAAATAATTGATGTTCACGCAGGTTGCGGCGGCTTTAACCTTCAATGGGCATGGGCTTCGGGTCTGCTTGCAGGTGAACTGAAATAATTTTGAGGTTTAGTTATGATTAAGATAAATGAAATAAAGCTTCCGCTTGAATGCGGCGAAAACGAGCTCAGAGCAGCTGCGGCAAAAACTCTCAAATGCAAGAGTGAAAAAATCAAAGCTTTACAAATTATAAAAAAAGCGGTTGATTCAAGAAAGAAAGATAACGTTTGCTTTGTATATAATGTTTGCGTTGAGCTTGACGGCGATGAAAAATCAGTTTTGACTCACGCAAAAAATTCCAAGATTGAAATCTATGTTCCTTGCGTTTATGAAGAACCTGAAATAAAACGTACAAGCTCATTGCGTCCGATAATTGTCGGTTTTGGCCCTGCAGGCTTTTTTGCCGCCCTGATTCTTGCGAGGGCAGGCTTAAGGCCGCTTGTTATTGAGAGAGGCAATGATGTTGAAACAAGAACAAAAGATGTCAACGGTTTTTGGACAACCAAAAGGCTTAACACCGAAAGTAACGTTCAGTTCGGTGAGGGCGGAGCCGGCACTTTTTCTGACGGCAAACTTACAACGGGTATCAAAAGCCCGTTTTGCAGAAAAGTTATTGATGAGCTTGTTGCTCACGGTGCTCCTGAAGAAATCTCATATTCTTCAAGACCTCATATTGGAACGGATCGCCTTGGTGCAGTTGTAAAAGCGTTCAGAGAGGAGATAATTTCTCTTGGCGGTGAAGTTCGTTTTGGTTGGAAAATGACTGACCTGATTATCGCTAACAACTCAATTCAGGGTATTAGCTGTCAGAAACCTGACGGAAGCGTTGAGGATATTGAAACAGATACTCTTCTTCTGTGTATCGGCCATTCTGCAAGGGATACTGTTGAGATGCTTTATAAAAAGGGCCTTGAAATTATGCAAAAGCCTTTCTCGGTTGGTGTTCGCATTGAGCACCCCAGAGAGATGATAGATAAAGCTCAGTACGGTTCTTTTGCGGGACACCCTGCACTGGGAGCGGCTGATTATAAAATGGCTTGCCATCCCGAACACGGCAGGGGAGCATATACTTTTTGTATGTGTCCCGGCGGAACGGTTGTTGCTGCCGCTTCGGAAGAAGGTCACGTTGTTGTTAACGGAATGAGCGAATATGCCCGCAACGGAGAGAACTCAAACTCCGCTTTGCTTGTTGGTATTGAGCCTGAGCATTTCGGCAGCGAGCATCCGCTTGCAGGTATTGAGCTTCAGCGAAAAATAGAAAAAACGGCTTTTGAACTCGGCGGTTCGGATTATACCGCTCCTGCCCAGACAATCGGTGATTTTCTTAACGAAAGACCCTCAACAAAGCTTTCTTACGTCAATCCCTCGTGTGCAACGGGCGTTACTCCGTCCGATATTCGCAGAGTGTTGCCTCCTAAAGTGAGCGAGATAATGGCAAAAGCAATTGTGACAATGGATAAAAGTCTTAACGGCTTTGCTTTGCCTGACGGTGTTCTTACTGCGCCTGAAACCCGTTCTTCGTCACCGGTCAGGATTATCCGTAATGATATTCTTCAGTCCAACATCAGGGGGATATATCCTTGCGGTGAGGGCGCAGGTTATGCGGGCGGAATTGTTTCGGCCGCCGTTGACGGTATTAAGTGCGCTCACGCTGTTCTTGCCGATGAAAGCGATGAATGGTGATTTATGGAAACACGTCTTGAAAAATTAACCGATATTCAGCTTGCGTTGCGGATGTCAAAATACATCGCTCTTACCGAAAGCCTCAGTCTCAGGGCAGAATATTACGCCTTGGGTCAATGCCCCGAAAAAGAGCGAAAGGAACTGATTGCTGATTATATAAAGCTCCGTGATTCGCTTAAAGTTGATGCTGAATATCTTAACTATAACAGAGATAAAAAAGGCTCAAAACTGCTTTGGGATAAATATTTTCCTACCGTCAGCGAAGCCGCAGCGTGGGGAATGTACGCAGACCCCGAAAAGTTTACCGATAAGGAATATGCAAAAAGCCTTGAAGACACTCACGAAAGGCTTATTAAATATTACTCATACGATTATTGGCAGATAATTGCTGAAATTTAAGTTGAATGCTCTTGCTTTTGCAAGGGCATTTTTTTTGCTCTGTTAACATATAAATTAGTGTTTTATTTTTTTGTTCGGAGGGTTTGTATGGAGAAAAATTCAGCCTATGTGCCCAAAGTTGAAAGGGAAGAATACAGGTCACGTTCAGGCGTTCAAAACAGCAAAAAGGATGCGAAAAAGGCAAAATCCGATTCGTTTTTTCGCTTGACATTTCTTCAGGTGGTTTTGTGCATTGCCGTTATAGGAATTGTTGCGCTTGCAGGCAAGGTGAGCCCGGCGGCAAAAGAGAGAATCCAAAAAGATTATTCCCGAATGATGTCGTCGAATATGTCCGTAGCGCAGGTGATTGAACAGATAGGTGATGTTTTTGCTCTTGTTTTCAAGCCTTTGCCCGGTCAGAACGTAAATGCCGTTGATGTTTTTGCACCGTTGCCTGATATTGTTGCCGAAACCGCAACGCAAGTGCAGGAAACGCATGAAAGCTTTGAAGAAAAAAGCGTTGAAACAGGTGAAAAGGTTGCACTTGCTGAAATTGTTTATGACGGAACGGGCGGCATTGACCTTGAAAAAGGCGAGGCGGTGAAAGGAACTTCATTTGCACCTTATACTGTCAGCACCGAAGTTTGCATCCCTGTTGAAAATGCACGCATAACCTCTCCGTTCGGATACAGAGTTAATCCTGTATCGGGCAATTACGGATTTCATACGGGTCTTGACCTTGCCGCAGAGGAGGGGACCCCGGTTTCAGCAGCTTTCTATGGTACTGTCAGTGAGTGCGGCGAAAGCGATGTTTGGGGAAAATATGTTTTGATTGAACATTCGGATAATTGCGAGACCTATTATTGCCATCTTTCTGAGATTTACGTAACTGAGGGAGCTGTTATCCGTCAAGGCGAAACAATCGGTCTTGTGGGATCAACGGGTTGGTCGACGGGGCCGCATCTTCATTTTGAGGTCAGGATTGACGGCGTAAGAGTTGATCCGAAGCCGCTGCTTTATCCCGAAAGCTCATATGAAGGTTAAACACGGCGAAACGGTTCTGAGAATTAACATATCTTTTGCGGCTGTTGTTACTTTTATGCTTATTCTTGATGACAGCGGAATTTGCGCCCTTTCTCTTTTTTGCTGCATTGTTCACGAGGTAGGGCATCTGATTTGTCTTTCGCTTTTGGGTGAAAAACCCGCTTTGCTTGAGCTTTCGTTTTACGGCATAAAATTAGAACGAAAGCAGGAAAGTTTTGGCGGAGTTGAAGATATTCTTGTTTTTCTTTCAGGCCCTGCCGCCAATCTTGTTTTGTCGGCTGTTTTTATGCTTTTTTCACACGGCAAAGGAAGCTTTGGAAAAGCGGCGGCAGTCAGTACAGCGGTGGGGCTTTTTAATCTGATACCTTGCCGTCCCCTTGACGGAGGCAACGTTATTTATGCTTTCCTTTGCAGAAATATGAACGAAGCCAAAGCTTTCAGAATCAGCTTTGTGTTTTCGCTTGCGGTTATTATTTTACTTGGAATATTCGGTGCGGTTTTAGCTTTGGGATACGGCAATTTTACGCTTATGATTGTTGATTTGTACCTTGCGGCAATGGTGTTTTTGAATAAAAAAGAAAAGAACGGGGTTAAAATGTAGATTTTTTAAAAAATATATGCTAATATATAAAGGATTTCAAAATTTAGGAGAAGATTTATGTATCCGAAAAAACTTGAAAACCTGTTGCTTAAGGTTCAAAAACCGGGCAGATATACCGGCGGTGAGCTTAACAGCGTTGTGAAAGATAAAAATAAAGTTGATATTCGCTATGCGTTCTGCTTTCCCGATACCTACGAGATCGGCATGTCTCACCTGGGAATGAAAATTCTTTATTCACTTGTAAATGCAAGAGAAGATGCCTGGTGTGAAAGAGTTTTTGCTCCCTGGGTTGATATGGAGCAGTTGCTGAGAGAAAACAATATCCCTCTTTATGCCCTTGAAAGCGGTGACGCTCTTACGGAATTTGATATTATCGGTTTCACTCTTCAGTATGAGCTTTGCTATACCAATGTGCTTAATATGCTTGATCTTGCAGGTATTCCCGTCAGAGCCAAAGACAGAACATCTTTGACTCCGATTGTTATTGCCGGCGGTGCCTGCGTTTGTAATGCTGAGCCTATTGCGGAATTTGTTGACATCACTTTGCCCGGTGACGGTGAAGAGGTTACAAATGAACTTATAGATTTGCTTAAAGAATATAAGCTCAAGGGCGCAACCAAGCAGGAATTTCTCATTGCCGCAGCTCAAATAAAAGGTGTTTATGTGCCCTCGCTTTATAATGTTGAGTATAACGAAGATAACACAGTTAAAGCGGTTGTTCCCACTTGCGGTGCACCTGAAAAGGTTGAAAAAAGAATTGTTGCCGACCTTGATTCTATGTTTGCTCCCTCTGATTTTGTTGTTCCGTTCCTTGAAACCGTTTTTGACCGAACAACCGTTGAAATTTTCAGAGGCTGCATCAGAGGCTGTCGTTTTTGTCAGGCAGGCTTTATTAATCGCCCGATAAGAGAAAAATCGCCCGAAACGGTTGAAGCTCAGTGCCGCTCAATCTGCGATAAAACAGGCTATGACGAAATTTCTCTTTGCTCGCTGAGCACAAGCGATTACAAAGGCCTTGAAAAGCTTATAACAAATATGCTTCCCTGGACAATTGACCAAAAAATCAACATCGCTCTGCCCTCACTAAGGGCTGATAATTTTCCCAAAGAGCTTATGGAACAGCTCAATGCAGTCAGAAGAAGCGGTCTTACCTTTGCTCCTGAAGCAGGTACGCAGAGACTGCGTGATGTTATAAACAAAAATATTACAGAAAAAGAAGTTCTTTCAACTGCGGCTCAGGCGTTTGCCGGCGGTTGGACAGCAGTTAAGCTTTATTTTATGATTGGCTTGCCGACCGAAACCGAGGAAGATATCAAAGGCATTGCCGACCTTGCTCAGGCAGTTGTTGATGAGTTTTATAATAACGAAAACAAGCCTAAAGGCAAGAGTGTCAGCGTGAGCGTGAGTGTTGCTTCGCTTGTTCCGAAGCCGTTCACACCTTTCCAGTTTGAGCCTCAGGATAAGCCCGATGTTCTTATTGAAAAGCAGAATTATCTTATATCCTGCGTTAAAACAAGAAAGGTTTCCGTTTCACGCCATGTTCCGTGGACAAGCTTTCTTGAAGGTGTTTTTGCAAGGGGTGACCGCCGCCTTGCTGATGTTATTGAAACTGCTTGGCGCAAGGGCTGCAAGTTTGACGGCTGGGATGACCAGCTTATGCCTGAAAAATGGACAGAAAGCTTTGAAGAACTTGGCGTTGACCCTTATTTTTATACAGCAAGAAGACGTGAGTATGACGAGGTTCTTCCTTGGGACCATATGGACTACGGTGTAACAAAGAAGTTCCTTATTAAAGAAAATAAAAAAGCTCATAACGGCGAAGTGACTGTCAGCTGCCGCGAGAAATGTGCAGGTTGCGGAGCGGCAAAGCTTAACGGAGGTGTATGCGATGAAATCCGTTAGAATATGGTTTAAAAAAGACGGTCTTGCCGTTTATATTTCTCATCTCGATATGAACCGTTGTATGACAAGGGCTGTCAGAAGAGCTGAAATCCCGCTTTGGTATACAGAAGGGTTTAATCCTCATCCTTATATGACGTTTCTTATGCCGCTTCCTCTTGGACAAAGCGGTATGCGTGAGCCTTTAGATATAAAAATAGAGCAGGATGATATAACATTCAAACAAATAAAAGAAAGGCTCAACGCCGTTGTGCCTGAAGGCATTGAAATTGTTGATGTCTGCAAGCCTGAAATGAAATCCAATGAAATTGCGGCGGCTGAATACAGAGTTATAACCGAATTTTCATCTCAAGGTGAAGCCGAAGCTTTTGCGGCGGCATCTGCAGATGTAATACGAGGCGGCACACTTAATGCTGAAAAACGCAGCAAAAAAGGCATAAAAACTGTAAATCTTTGTGATTTTATCCGCTCTTATGAGGCAGAGGCAAATGGTAAAGAGATTGTTGTAAAAACAGTTCTTGCAAGCGGAAATACGGTTAATCTTAACGCAGATTTGCTTATGAACGCTTTATTTGCTGAATTTAACGCTCAGCCGCTTAAAAATGAGATAATACGCACAAAACTTCTTACAAATGACCTTGCTCTTTTTGAATAATATGTAAAATATAAAATTTAGCAAAAAAAGACTTGCATTATTTGAAAACATATGTTAATATATTACTCGCATTTGTGCCGTCATTAGCGGCTTTCAGCTCACAAAGACGGGGTTTAATGCTAATTAACATTAAAGCGGGTGTTCCTCTTTCGGCCTGTTGCAGTTACGAACATCTGAAAAAATTTGGAGGAAAATTATAATGGATGCACTCAAGCTTATCGCTCAGGATTCACTCAAATCCGAAGTTCCTGTTATCGAAATCGGTGATACCGTTAAGGTTCACGTTAAGATTCGTGAAGGAGAAAAAGAAAGAATTCAGGTATTTGAAGGTACTGTAATCGCTTGCAAAGGTTCAGGCGTTTCAGCAACTTTCACCGTTCGCCGTGTAGCTTACGGCGTTGGTGTTGAAAGAGTATTCCCTCTTCATTCCCCAAACGTTGCTAAGGTTGACGTTATCAGACACGGTCGCGTTCGCAGAAGCAAGCTCTACTACCTCAGAGACAGAGTTGGTAAGGCTGCTAAGGTTAAGGAAGAGATCAGATAATCAGCATGAGGGTGTAACAATTTCACGGTTGTTACACCTTTATTGTTATTTTATAAATTAATTACATCTATTTGATAATCCACAAGGGGAAGAGGCGTAATATGCGCAGGGTTGAAGAATACCGGGTTGAATTTAAAGATGAAAAACCGGTTAAAAAAAGTAAATCCGCTGTGGCAATTGAAATTGTTTTTGATATTCTTGATTCTGTTAAAAGTGCTGTTATAGTTGTTTTTCTTGTTTTTGCGCTTGTTTTCAGAGTTGTTGGGGTTGACGGTGATTCAATGAATCCTACTCTTTCAGACGGCGAGTGGCTTGCTGTAACGGGCGGTTACACAACGATTGAAAGGGGAGACATTGTTGTTGTTACACAGCCTTGGGAAAGAAACGTTCCGATAATCAAAAGAGTTATTGCTGTTGGCGGTGATACTGTTGATATTGATTTTGATAACCACAATGTCTATGTCAACGGTTTGCTTCTTGATGAGCCTTATATCCTTGAGCCGACAAGGCTTCAGTATGATGTCAGTTTTCCTGTAACGGTTGATGAGGGATGTGTTTTTGTTATGGGTGATAACCGTAATGATTCGCTTGACAGCCGTTCTTCCAAGATTGGTATGGTTGATGAAAGATATGTTTTGGGTAAAACGCTTTTCAGTATTTATCCTTTCGGAAAAATTGAAAGTTAAGAGGTGGAATATATGTCAGAAAAGAATAATAAATCGGGCGTTGTAAGCTCTGTTTTTGATTTGGTTTCTGTTATTGCAACGGCAATTGTTGCGGTTGCGGTTGTGTTTATGTTCTTTTTCAGAACGGTAGGCGTTTACGGCACATCTATGGTTCCTACGCTTAATCATCTTGACAGAATCGTGCTTTCCGCTTTTTACACCGAACCCAAGCAGGGCGATATTGTTGTCACCTGTCAGCCCAATGACAGCGTTTCAATTGAAGATACTCTTGTGAAAAGAATTATTGCCACCGAGGGTCAGGTTGTTGATATTGATTTCAATGAGGGCGTAGTCTATGTTGACGGCGTTGCGCTTGATGAGCCATATACCAACACTCCAACAAATGAACGTGAAGGTTTTGTTGGCCCCGTTACGGTTCCCGAAGGCTACGTTTTTGTTATGGGCGATAACCGCAACGGTTCAACCGACAGCCGTGACAGCAGAATCGGTTTTATCAGAGAAGAGTATATAATGGGTAAGGCGCTTTTCAGAATTGCACCTTTCGGAAATTTTAAAATAGGATAAATTATGAATGAGAATATGACGGTTCAGTGGTTTCCCGGCCATATGGCAAAAACCCGCAGATTAATTAAAGAAAGCCTTGGCAGAGTTGATGCTGTTTGCGAGCTTGTTGATGCAAGGTTGCCTGAAAGCAGCCGCAACCCTGAGTTGGACGAGCTTGTCGGCTCAAAGCCTCGCATTGTTCTGCTTAACAAGTGTGACCTTGCCGATGAAAAGGCAACAGCGGCAAAAATTAAAGAATTTGCCGAAAAAGGTGTTGTTGCCTTGCCTGTTGATTGCAGAAGCGGCAAGGGGCTTGATAAGTTTCAGCCAACTGTCAGAGAAGTTCTGAAAGATAAAATAAAAGCCAATAATGACAGGGGAATGGTCGGCAAAGCGTTGCGTATAATGGTTGTCGGTATCCCTAACACAGGTAAATCTTCGTTTATAAACCGAATGGCAGGCAGAAACCGAGCAAAGGTTGCCGACAAAGCAGGCGTTACCCGCAGCAACCAGTGGTTTTTTATCGGCTCCGGCATTGAGCTGCTTGACACTCCCGGCGTTTTGTGGCCTAAATTTGAAGATCCCGAAGTCGGCTTTAAACTTGCTTTCATCGGCTCTGTTAAAGATGAAATTCTTGACAGCCAGGAAATTGCAGTCAGGCTGCTTGCGATACTTCAGAAGAATTATGCTGACAGACTTACCGAAAGATATAAAATAACCGATTTTGAAAACCTTGAACCCTATGAGCTGCTTGAACTTATAGCTCAGAAAAGGGGAATGCTCTTAAGAAAAGGTGAGTATGATACGGAGCGTGCAGCGGTTATGCTTCTTGATGAATACAGAAGCGGCAAGCTCGGCAGAATAACTCTCGATTAAAATAAAGGAGTTGGCAAAATGAAAAAGAAAATGGCAGTTTTTCTTGCCGTAGTTTTATTTCTTGATGTTGTTGCCCTTTTTGCTCTTTGGATTGCACCGGATAACAACAGTTCATTAGGGATTGATGCAAATTCGCCCGAGTATGTTGAAGACTCAACCTCGCCGACAACTGCTGAGCAGGTTTTCTCAAGAGTCAGCTTTGTTGCCGTTGGCGATAATTTGATCCATGATACTATTTATGAACAGGCGGCAGCAAGAACAAGCGGCAGCGGTTATGATTTTTCATATGACTATGAAAATGTTGAAAAATATATTTCCGCCCCCGATGTTGCAATCCTTAATCAGGAAACAATTATTTCAACCGAACACAATGTTTCAAGTTATCCGACTTTCAACTCTCCAACAGAACTTGGTGAAGAAATGCTTGAAATCGGCTTTGATGTTTTCAACATTGCAACCAACCATTCGCTTGATAAGGGAGAGGCAGGCCTGATTTCAACAATCAATTATTGGAAAGAGAAAAAAGCCATAACAACGGGTGCTTATCTGAGCAAAGAAGATATGGACCCTATAAGAACAAACACAGTCAACGGAGTAACCGTTGCTTATCTCGGCTTTACCGAGCTTACAAACGGTCTGAGCCTTCCTCAGGATTCTGAGGTTATGCTCATCAGAGCACATAACGAGGAAATTTTAAAGGCTCGCATTGAAAAGGCAAAAACACTTGCCGATTTTGTTATTGTTAATGCTCACTGGGGTGTTGAATATACTCACGAACCCAACGAGGAACAAAAACAACTTGCACAAAAGCTTGCGTCCTGGGGAGCTGATGTTATAATAGGCACTCATCCCCACGTGATTCAGCCCGTTGAATTTATTGATAATGAAGACGGCAGAAAAACTCTTGTTGCTTATTCTCTCGGCAACTTCATTTCTGCTCAGAACAGAGGACCGAGAATGCTTGGCGGTATGCTCAATTTTGAGCTTGTGAAGAACAACATCACAGGCAAAACAAGCATTGAAAACGTTGACTTTTCTGGCGTTGTTACCCATTACGGCCAAGGCTATTCAAACATCAGAGTTTACGCTCTTGACGATTATACGGAAGAGCTTGCCAACGCTCACGGCGTAATTTCAAAAACGCCTTCTTTCAGCAAGGAGTACCTTGAAAAAATTCTTACAGATGTTATTGACCAACAGTTTTTAAGATGATAACAAGAGGCTGTGTCGGAAAGCGGGTTTGCACCGCATTGCCCGATGCAGTCTTTTTGCAAGGAGTAAAATATGGATTTTTCTTATGAATTGAACGCTGCTTCCAAAGGTTTTTGCGCCGTTTGCGGTGTTGACGAAGCCGGCAGAGGTCCTTTGGCAGGCCCGGTTTATGCTGCCGCTGTTATATTGCCGGAAGGGTGCGAAATTGAAGGCCTTAACGATTCAAAAAAGCTTACCGAAAAGAAAAGGGAAACTCTTTTTGACGTTATAACAGAAAAGGCTGTCAGCTATTCAATAGCAAGTGTTGATGCAAAAACAATTGATGAAATAAATATTCTTCAGGCAACCTATCTTGCAATGAAAAAGGCTGTTGAAGGCCTTGATGTTCCGGCTGACTATGCTCTGATTGACGGCAACAGAATGCCGCCCCTTTCAATAAACGGTGAAACCGTTGTAAAAGGTGATGCAAAAAGCCCAAGCATAGCCGCTGCTTCGATTCTTGCCAAGGTCAGCAGGGATAGATATATGCTTGAGCTTGATAAGGTTATGCCTGAATATCAGTTTGCAAAGCATAAAGGCTACGGCACAAAGCTGCATTATGAAATGCTAACGGAACACGGGATTTCACAGCACCATAGAATGAGCTTCCTCGGCAGCTTTTTGGGTACAAAATAATGATAAAAAACAAAACAGGTGTTTGGGGCGAACTATACTGCTCCAGATATTTGCGTGATAATAAATATAAAATCCTGACAGCTAATTATGTATGCCGTTTTGGCGAAATTGATATTGTGGCTATAAAGAATAATATTCTGTGTTTTGTTGAAGTTAAAACAAGAAACGAAAAAACGGAAATAAGACCGATGGAAGCTGTTGACGAAGGCAAAAGAAGACGTCTTGAAATGGCGGCAAAATCCTTTATGTCTTACAGCCAAATGCTTTGCACCACCCGTTTTGATGTTTGTGAAGTTTATCTTGACGATAACAATAATTTGAAGAATATCAACTATATGGAAAATGCTTTTTAGTCTGTAAAGCGATTTGCTTTACAAAATATTGCTTTTCTTAAATAATATTTTACAAATCAAAAAGTTTATGATATAATATTATGAGCTATTTTGGAAGGATGATAATAATGAATTATGTTAGCACAAGAAATTCTGCCGTTAAAGTTTCGGCTTCAATGGCTATAACAAAAGGAATTTCTTCAGAGGGCGGTCTTTTTGTTCCTGAATCGTTCCCTCAGGTTTCGATTGCTGAAATCGAAAAACTTGCCGGCCTTGATTATATCGGCAGAGCAAAGTCAATACTTTCACAGTTCCTTACCGATTTTACTGCAGAAGAAATTGATTCTTGCGTAAAAGGCGCATATGAAACCGGTTTTTCAAGCGAAAAGGTTGCTCCCGTTGAAAAGCTTGAAGACGGTGCATATATTCTTGAACTTTTTAAAGGTCCCACTTGTGCATTTAAAGATATGGCGCTTCAGATTCTTCCCCGCCTTCTTACCGTTGCAAGCGGCAAAGCTGCAAAGGGAACTGAAATTGTTATTCTTGTTGCAACCTCGGGCGATACAGGCAAGGCTGCGCTTGAAGGCTTTAAGGATGTTGAGAACACAAGAATACTTGTTTTCTATCCCAGCGACGGCGTAAGCCCTATGCAGAAGCTTCAGATGTGCACTCAGGAAGGCAAAAACGTTTCGGTTTGTGCAATCGAAGGCAACTTCGATGATGCCCAGAGCGGCGTTAAAAAGATATTTACAGATAAAGCAATTGCCGAAAAGCTTGCAGCTAACGGCATGGCATTCTCATCGGCAAATTCAATCAACTGGGGCAGACTTGTTCCTCAGATTGTTTATTATTTTTCCGCTTACTGTGACCTTGTTGCAAGCGGCGAAATTAAAGCAGGGGATAAGATTAACGTTGTTGTTCCCACCGGTAACTTCGGTAATATTCTTGCAGCTTACTATGCAAAGCAGATGGGCTTGCCCGTCAAAACTTTCCTTTGCGCTTCCAACAGCAATTCTGTTCTCACCGAATTCCTTACAACGGGCGTATACAACAAAAACCGTGATTTCTATACAACTATTTCGCCCTCAATGGACATTCTTATTTCGAGCAACCTTGAAAGACTTCTCTATCACCTGAGCGGAACCGAAAACGTTTGCAGTTGGATGAAGTCTCTTTCAGAAAACGGCAAGTATGAAGTTGATGCAGATACTCTTGCAAAAATCAAGACTGATTTTGCCGCAGGTTTCTGTGATGATGAAGAAACAAAAGCAACAATCGCAAAAGTGTTTGAAGAAAAAGGCTATCTTTGCGATACGCATACCGCTGTTGCTGTTAAAGTTTATTATGATTATAAAGCTAAAACAGGGGATAACACTCCCGCTGTTATTGCTTCAACCGCAAGCCCCTTCAAATTCAGTGCATCGGTTCTTGATGCTGTTTCAGGTGCAAACGAAGGTCTTGATGAATTTGAAATGGTTGAAAAGCTTGCAGATACAACAAAAAAATGCTGCCCCGAGCAGCTTGCAAATCTCCGCGATAAAGAGGTAAGATTTACAGGTTGTTGCTCAAAAGACAGCATGGAGCAGGTTGTTTTTGATATGCTCGGAATCTGATTTATTCCGCGCAGCCGCAGCCTTTGTTAACAGCGTTCTTGTTAAGCTCAAATGTTGAGCACTGGGTGTCGCTGCAACGGTCTGCTGTTGAGCAACCTACTTCAATTTTGCCTGCGGTGCAGGCTGTGTTGCCCTTGTGGTGAACGCAGTTTTTGGCAAAACAGGTGATGCCGTTAATTTCTCTTTCCATAATGTTTCTCCTTAAAGAAAAAATTTCGGATATATCCGTGATATTATTATGGACAGATTTTTGCGTATTATTTTTGGAAAGGATATGCTATGGCTCTTTTTGCAATTGGCGATACTCATCTTTCGCTTGCCACCGGAAAGTCGATGAACATTTTTGGCGGTTGGACCGATTATGAGCAGCGCCTTGAAAAAAACTGGCGAAAGCTTATAAGCGATAACGATACCGTTGTGATTGCCGGCGACATATCCTGGTGTATGAATCTTGAAGAAGGTCTTGAGGATTTCAGGTTTCTTGATTCCTTGCCCGGCAGAAAAATAATTCTTAAAGGTAACCACGATTATTGGTGGGCGACAAAGAAAAAGTCTGACGAATTTTTTGCAAAGCATAATTTTAAAACTCTCAATATTTTGCATAACAATGCATATACAGAGGGCGGTTTCGCAATTTGCGGCACAAGAGGCTGGTTTTTCGATGCTGAGAGTGACGCTGACAAAAAGGTTGTTCTGCGTGAAGCGGGCAGGCTGAGAATGTCAATTCAGGCGGCAAAAGCAACGGGGCTTGAACCGGTTGTTTTTCTTCACTATCCGCCGCTCAACCTTACTCAGAAATGTGACGAGATTTATAATGTTCTTGTTGAAGAGGGAATAACACGGTGTTATTACGGCCATCTTCATTCATATTCTCACACAACGGCGTTTAACGGCGTTAACGATGGAATAAGATTTTCTCTTATTTCAAGCGATTTTCTTGGGTTTTGCCCTGCTTTGGTGTATTGATTTGCGGCAATATGCACAAAAGTTCAGCAAAATAATCCCAAAAAATAACCAAAAGCAAGAATTTATATTTATATATTAAATATATATAGAAATTTTGGAATTTATTTGTTATAATTTACGGGTTAGAAATCATATTGGAGGAATTTCAAATGAGTTTAGTATCAGCAAACAAAACAGAAACCAATACTTACGCTGTTGAAATCGCAATTTCAGCAGAAGACTTCAAAGCTGCTGTTCAGCAGGCTTACATGAAGCAGAGAAAGTCAATCGTTATTCCCGGTTTCCGTAAGGGCAAGGCTCCCCGTCAGATGATCGAGAAGCTTTACGGCAAAGAAGTATTCTTTGAAGATGCTCTTGAAATCGTATTCCCCACAGCTGTTCAGGCTGCTTATGAAGAAGCAGGTATCAATCCCGTCGACCAGCCCAAGGATGTTGACGTTAAAACAATGAACACCGAAGAAGGCGTTGTTATCGCTTTCAATGTTACCGTTAAGCCTGAAATCACTGTTAAGGCATATAAAGGTCTCACAGCTGAAAAAGCTGACTCAAAGGTTACAGCTGAAGAAATTGACCACGAAATTGAGCATATGCTTGAAAGAGGCGCAAGAATCATCAACGTTGATGACAGAGCTGTTAAAGACGGCGACATCACAGTTATTGACTTTGAAGGCTTTGTTGACGGCGTTGCTTTTGACGGCGGCAAGGCTGAAAAATATGAGCTTACAATCGGCTCAGGCTCATTTATTCCCGGCTTTGAAGAGCAGATTATCGGCCATGCAATCGGCGAAGAATTTGATGTAAACGTTAAGTTCCCCGAAGAATATGCTCCCGAGCTTGCTTCAAAGGATGCTGTTTTCAAGATTAAGCTTCACGAAATCAAGGTTAAGGAACTCCCCGAGCTTGATGATGAATTCGCTAAGGATATGGGCGAATATGAAACAGTTGCCGAACTCAAGAAGGGCGTTGAAGAAGACATCCTCAAGAGAAAGAACGAAAGTGCACAGCACGCTTTTGAAGATGCAGTTATTGAAGCTCTTGTTGAAAACGTTGAGGGTGAAATCCCCGAATGTATGTTTGACAACAAGGCTCAGGAAAACGTTGACTCATTTGCTCAGAGAATCGGCCAGCAGGGCATCGACCTTGACACATATCTTATGTATATGGGTATGGACAGAGCAATGTTTGAAAGCCAGATGAGAGAAAGAGCAGTTGCCGATGTTAAGATTGAGCTTGCTGTTGAAAAGATCATCGAGCTTGAAGGTATCAAGGCTTCGGAAGAAGCAATTGCTGAAGAATACACCAAGATGAGCGAAATGTATCAGATTGATGTTGAAAAGCTTAAGACAATCGTTTCAGAAGCAACAGTTTCAGCTGAAATCGCAAGACAGGAAGCTATCAAGCTTGTTATAGATTCAGCAAAGGCTAAGAAGCCCGCTGCAAAGAAAGCAACAAAGAAGGCTGCTCCCAAGAAGGAAGAAGCTGCTGAAGGCGAAGCTGAAGAAAAGCCCGCCAAGAAGCCCGCTGCCAAGAAAACAACAACCAAGAAGGCAGCTGCAAAGAAAGAAGAAGCTAAGGAAGAAACAGCTGAATAATTCTTTCAAATCCAAACTATACTTAAATATGAGATTACAGAATAAACCGGTTTAACAGCCGGTTTATTCACTAATTTGCGGAGAAAGGATTGATTTTAATGGCATTAGTACCCTACGTTGTTGAACAGACTAACAGAGGCGAGCGTTCATACGACATTTTTTCCCGCCTTTTGAATGACAGAATCATCGTTCTTTCCGATGAGGTTAATGACGCAACCGCAAGCATTGTTGTTGCTCAGCTTCTTTACCTTGAAGGTCAGGACCCTGAAAAAGATATCAGCCTCTATATCAACAGCCCCGGCGGGTCTGTAACAGCAGGTATGGCTATCTACGATACAATGCAGTATATCAAGTGTGATGTTTCAACAATCTGTATCGGTATGGCTGCATCAATGGGCGCATTTTTGCTCTCATCGGGCGCAAAGGGTAAGAGATTTGCTCTTCCCAACAGCGAAATTATGATTCACCAGCCTCTCGGCGGCGCAAGAGGCCAGGCAACCGAAATCAAAATCGTTGCCGACCACATTCTCAAAACAAGAGAAAAGCTCAACAGAATCCTTGCTGAAAACACAGGCAAGTCAATCGAAGAGATTGCAAGAGATACGGAAAGAGACAATTATCTCACTGCTCAGGAAGCTATGGATTACGGCCTTGTTGATAAGGTTATTGCAAAAAGATAAAATAATCCCACAGGAGGCCTAAAATGCCCAGAGATGACGAAAGACGCGAAAAGGTTGTTTGCTCCTTCTGCCATAAGTCGCAGGATCAGGTTGCAAAGCTTATCGCAGGTCCTAATGTATATATATGTAATGAATGTATTGAGCTTTGCTGTGACATAATCGACAGCGAACCCATGCATAACCATAACGATTTTGATGTTGAGGCACTCCCTAAGCCGCAGGAAATCAAGGCAAAGCTTGATGAGTATGTTATCGGTCAGGAAGAAGCCAAAAAGGCTCTCAGCGTTGCTGTTTATAACCATTATAAACGCATTGCAAGCAAGGGCACTTCCGATGTTGAAATCCAGAAGAGCAACATTCTTATGCTTGGCCCCACAGGTGTCGGCAAAACAATGCTTGCTCAGACCCTTGCAAAAATTCTTGATGTTCCTTTTGCGATTGCTGATGCAACAACGCTGACCGAAGCCGGCTATGTTGGCGAAGATGTTGAAAATATCCTTCTTCGCATTATTCAAGCGGCTGATTTTGATATTGAGCGTGCCGAAAGAGGCATTATCTATGTTGATGAAATTGATAAGATCGCCAGAAAGAGCGAAAACCCCTCAATCACCCGTGATGTAAGCGGTGAGGGTGTTCAGCAGGCTCTTCTTAAGATAATTGAAGGTACGGTTGCCAATGTTCCCCCTCAGGGCGGCAGAAAGCATCCTCAGCAGGAATTTATTCAGGTTGACACTTCAAATATCCTTTTCATATGTGGCGGTGCTTTTGACGGTATTGAAAAAATAATAGAAAAGCGTGTGGGCGGTTCAGCTCTCGGTTTTGGTGCCGATGTTAAGAGCAAATCTGAGCTTGCAAAAGAAGACCTTATTTCAAAAGCAACTCAGCAGGATCTTGTTAAGTTTGGTATAATTCCGGAGCTTGTCGGCCGTTTACCGGTTGTTACAACGCTTAAAGAACTCGATAGAGATTCTCTTGTTGAAATCCTCACAAAGCCCAAAAACGCAATAATCAAGCAGTATAAAGAGCTCTTTAGGCTCGATGATGTTGAACTTGATTTTGATAGCGGTGCTCTTGAAGCTGTTGCTGATAAAACTCTCGAAAAGAAAACAGGTGCAAGAGGTCTGCGTTCAATTATTGAAGGCGTTTTGCTTCCGATTATGTATGATGTTCCTTCTGACCCTACGGTTGAAAGAGTTTGCGTAACTGCCGCTTGCGTTAATGACGGAGAAGAACCTCTTGTTGAGCGTGACCCTGAACGCAAAAAAGCCAAAATGGCCCCTCCGCCGAAGGTTACAAGACCCAAGAGTGCAATGTAAAAATATAACGGATTACTCTGAAAAGTGTAATCCGTTTTTGTTTATTCCTCAAATCAATTTGCTTTTTATAAAGAATGTTTATATATAATTTGTATATAATAAAAAAACCTCGGCTCAGCCGAGGTTTTTCTGTTTATTTATATTCTTTCATATATTCGCCGTGGGCTTCAATAAGCTCATCAACCATTGCTTTGATTTCATCAATTGAAAGCTCGGCGGCAGTGTGAGGTTCAAGCATTGCGGCCATATAAATGTCTTCGCGCTTCTGCGTTACGGCGGCGTTGATTGTAAGGAGCTGAGCGTTGATGTTTGTCATATTCATTGCGGCAAGCTGAACCGGCAATGAACCGACGTGGCAGGGATGAACGCCTTTACCGTCAATAAGGCAGGGAACTTCAACACAGGCATCAGAAGGAAGGTTATCTATAAGTCCGGTGTTAAGCACGTTACCGCCGATTTTATAGGGATTGCCTGTCACGATAGATTCCATTATGTAAGAAGCATATTCACCGCTTCTTTCGTGTGTAATCTGACCGTTATCAAGGATGCGTTCTTTTTCGGCTTTCCAACCTGCAATCTGATTAACGCAGCGGCGGGGATATTCGTCAAGGGGGATGTTATATCTTTCAATGAGTTCGGGATATTTTGATTTGATATAGAAGCAGTTATATTCTGAATTGTGTTCGCTGGATTCTGTGCAATAATATCCGAAGTTTTTGATATATTCATATCTTACCATATCGCTGTGCTTTTCATTTGCGTTCTTTTCGGCTGCTCTTTTGCGGATTTCAGGATAGAGGTCGTTTCCGTCTTTATCCTGAATTTCAAGAAGCCAGCCCATATGGTTAATGCCTGCGATAAGTTCCTTTCTGCCTTCAAGCTTATCATCCATACCAAGACCTTTAAGCAAGTCTTTTGAGCAGCTCTGAACGCTGTGGCACAGACCGATTGTTTTAACCTTGGTGTATCTCTGCATATAACCTGTGAGGATAGCCATGGGGTTTGTGTAGTTAAGGAACCATGCGTTGGGGCAAACTTCTTCCATATCCCTTGCAAAATCACGCATAACGGGAATTGTGCGAAGACCGCGCATAATGCCGCCTATGCCTAGGGTGTCGGCGATAGTCTGGCGAAGGCCGTACTTTTTGGGCACTTCAAAGTCTATAATCGTGCAGGGGTCATAAAGGCCAACCTGAATGGCATTAACAACAAAGTCAGCGTCTCTGAGCGCATCTTTTCTGTTTTCAACGCCGCAATATTTTTCAATTTTGCAGCGACCTTCGTTGATGTTTTTGTTCAGTGCACTGAGAATGATAAAGCTGTCATCAAGCCTTTCAGCGTCAATGTCATAAAGGGCAATTGTGCTGTCTCTGAGAGCGGGGGTGCACATACAGTCACCGATAACGTTGCGAACAAAAACGGTGCTGCCCGCACCCATAAAAGTAATTTTAGGCATAAGAAATCTCCTTCCGGATTGTTTGATTTTGGTTTTGCCGTCTTTTTTACTATATCATAATGTATCTTTTTTTACAATAATTTTACATCAAGAAATGCTTGTGATAATAAACAAAAAAGCAACCCGAATTTTTACGGGTTGCTTTTAAATGTATTAATTAGATGTTTGTTTGTGCTGATGAGCTGTAAAGAAGAAGTTTTGCAATTTCTTTGCACATTTTTTCTGAGTATTTGTCAACTTTTTCTTCTTTTTCAACTACTGCATATTTGCTGTCTTCAGCAGCAAGCGATTCAAAATACTCTGTGAGCTTGGTTTCCTGAAGCTTTTCACGGATTTCGCCTTTCCAAGCGGGGCCGTTGTTGCTTACAAAATACATAATGTGATAACCGTATTCTGTTTCAACAATGCCTGTGTCGCCTGCTTTGCGTGCAGAGTCCATGCTCCATGCTTCAAAGTTCTTAACGTACTGACCATTAGCAGTGATGTCTGCGATAAGGCCGCCGTCCTGAGCTGAACCTGTGTCTTCCGAGTGTTCTTTTGCAAGAGCGGCGAAGGCATCTTCTGTTCTCTTGTCATTTGCCAATGCTTTGAATTCATCAAGAATTTTGTTTGCCTTTTCGCTTGCAGCCATCTTTTCTTCATCTGTGGGGCTGCCGCTCTTTGCTTCGTTGAACTTGACAAGAATATGGCGAACATCTACAGTTGCTCTTTCATAGGGAAGAGTATTAACAAAGATTATGTATGCGCCGTTATCGGTTGTAATAAAATTTTTGTCGCCAACTTTACGTGCAGCATCAAATACCCATTTTGCAGCATCTTCTGAAATTGCTGTCTTAACTTTGCTGAATGAAGCAGCGTCAAGAGCATCGGCATATTTTTCTGCTTCGTTGTATTCTACGTTTTCTTTCTTTGAAGCTTCATATTCGCCAAGAGCTTTGTTGAGCGAAGCTTCATCTGTTACAAGGTCATAAACAGCCTTTGCTTCAGCATTAACTTTTTCGTTTTCAGCGGTTTGCTTAGCTTTGAGCTGTTCGTCAGTTTCAGCCTGGCTTTCTTTTTCAAGCTTTGTGTATGCAAAAAGATAATATTTAATATCAACGTTTTTATAATCGTTGGGGTTTGCCTTGAATTCTTCTGCAACAGCTTCGTCTGTTATTGATTTTTCAATCTCTTCAGATTTAACATCATAATAATTTGAAGCAATGGTTGAAATTTCGTAAATTCTTCTCATTTCTTTCTCATTAAGACCGTTTGTGTAGGAGGCTCTGAGATAAGCGTTGAGAGAATAGTTGTTTTCAGAAGCTGTTTTCTTTGCTGTTTCAATCTGTTCGTCGATTTCTTTCTTATCCTCGTCGGTAAGTTCATAGCCATTTGCCATAGCTTCCTGGTATACGGAATAAATCTGCTGAATGGAATCAACGGTATAATCCTTAAGGAAATCGTCAAGATAAATGGGGTTGCCATCTTCATCAACCTGACCGTTGGTTGATTTGGCGGGGTCGATTGAAAAATCAAAACCGGTGTATGAGTAACCGCTTTGTGCATAATATGATTCTGTGCTTGCAAGTGAGTTATAGGACTGCATATAGAAATAATTATATTCGGTTGCGGAAATATCCATATCGCCTACTGTAAGAACTGTTGTGTTCTTTTCTGCAATGCCGAAAGAGTCAACAATTTTCCAAGCGATGCCGCCGACTATAGCAACTGCAACAACAATAGCAACAACCTTTTTAACAATTTCAATTGCGTTATTGCGAGCTTTTGTGCTCTTAGTGTTCTTTTTAGAAGCTTTAGCGATTCTTTCTTTTCTTTCTTCGCGGTAAAGCTCGGCTTTGCTCTTTGAGCTTTCGTTTTTAGACATTTGAGTTCATCCTTTTCTTAGATATTGATGCCGAATTAAATATACTCAGCATAATAACTTGTATTTTAAACTATTTTTAATAATTTTACAAGCTTTTTTATAAAATTAATATGGAATTTGAATAATATTTACAAATAATTTTCAGTTTCAGGTGTTTATAAGGCCTCCGTTGAGAAATTCGCGGCGAAACCATACGTCTTCAACTTCAAAACTTTTTCCGTTTAAATAATCAAGAATTCCGGCTTCGGAAGTGAAGTTGAATTTTAAACGGTAGGAATACAAAAATTGTTTTTTATATCCCAAGGCTTTATTTAAAGCATTTGTGCCGTATTTGCCGTCACCAAGCAGAGGATGGCCAATGCTGGCGAAGTGCGCTCTGATTTGGTGTGTTCGGCCCGTAAGCAGTTCAACTTCAATAAGGCTTAGCCCGTCTTTTGAAGCCAGAACTTCATATTTTGTTTTTATCTCTTTACCTGCGGGCACTTCTTTTGTAAAAACTTCAACCTTGTTCTTTTTTTCATCTTTTTTAAGCCACCCGTGAAGCAAAGCGGATTTCTTTTTTGGTGTTCCGTGAACAACACAAAGATAATGCTTTTCAAGCTCTCTGTCTTTGAGCTTTTGATTAAGAATGCGTAGACTTTCGGCATTTTTAGCTGCAATAACAATTCCGCCTGTGTTGCGGTCAATGCGGTTAACGAGCGATGGTGTGAAAGAATGCTCGTCTTTGGGGTTATATTCGCCTTTTTCGTAAAGGTAACGTTTAACTCTTGTTATTAATGTATAGTTATATTCTGTTTCATCCGGATGAGAAAGCAGACCGACCTTTTTATCAAGCAGCATAATGTTTTCGTCTTCATAAACGATATCAAGCTTTTTTGAAGCGTGGAGAAAATCAAAATTATCTTTAGCCGGAGCAAAAAATTCGTCGTTTATATACATATCAACTATATCGCCTTCGGTAAGCCTGTAAGATATCTCGCTTTTTTTTGAATTGACTTTTATTCTTTTGAGGCGGATATATTTATACATCAGTGCCTGCGGCAGATTAGGTACGGCTTTTGATATAAATTTATCAAGACGCTGGTTTGCGTCGTTTTTTGAAATTGTGAAGCTTTTCAAACCGTTTTCCTCCGAAAATATAAGATTTGATTTTTGGGTTGCAAAATATAGCTTTTGCTGTATAATGTATTGGTATTAATTTTTTAGGAGACGGAGATATGAGCGCATTAAAAGATGCGAATTTACATAAAGAGCATCGTTCAAGAGTTCGCCAAAAGTTTATCAAAACAGGACTTGAAGGTCAGCCTGACCATAACATTCTTGAGTTCCTTTTGTTCTATTCAATTCCGAGAAAAGATACAAATGAAATTGCCCATAAGCTGATTAAAACTTTCGGCTCACTCAACGGAGTTTTTGATGCAACTTATGAAAGGCTGCTTGAAGTTGAAGGGATAGGCGAAAGCTCGGCTTTGCTCCTTTCCAGCATATCTTCTATTTGCAGAAAATATGTTGAGGGCACGTACGGCAAAAAGATTAACCTCAGCGAGCCTGAAGATGCACGCAACTATATACTTTCAAAGTATTACGGGTGTAAAAATGAAATTTTTTATCTTATTTGCCTTGATGCAAACGGTAATCTGATTAATTGCTGCAATCTCGGCGAAGGCAGCCCCGACAGCGTTGTTATTGATAAAAGAGCCGTTCTTGAAACCGCTTTCAGAAACAGTGCAGATACTGTTATTCTTGCTCACAACCATCCGGGTGGGATTGCTGCACCGTCAAAAGAGGATTTGCTTATGACGGGTGAATTTACATCAATATTTAAAAAGGTTGGTATAAGACTTGCCGACCATATAATTGTAGGAGGAAGTGATGCGCTTTCTCTTGCCGAAGTTCCTAAGTTTTCAGCATATTTTCTTTGATAAAAACTGCTGTGTTATCGCAACACAGCAGTTTTTTGTTTTTAAAATCAGAATGAAATTTTCACATTATGCTTGCCGGGGCCGGCGTTGATTTTAAGCATAGCCGCTCCGTCTTCTTCGATAGCTTCAAATGAGTATTCACCGTCACACTCAACGGTTTTGGCTTGCTTATGTAAATAGATTTCAGTAGGAACGGAGTATTCCTTGCTTTGCTCATAATTGAGAGTGAAAATGTTATTCTCTCTGTCAAATGAATAATCTGTAATGCTTCCGCAAACAGCAACGGGTGCCGTTCTGTGAAGGCAGGTCATAATGGGATTGTCAAGCAGACCGTCGTAATATGCCCAATAGGTCTGACCCCAATGATAACCGTCAAATTTGTCAAGAAGATATTCAATATGATAAAGCCAATCGGTGCCTTCGGACTGACCGCCCCATTCGCCGACAAGCAGGGGAACATCAAGGCGTTCCTGCGAGCGTCTGTGTTCATCAAAAATTGAACCTACTCTGTTGTTGCTTGCGTATTTATATGCGGGTGTATCAACCATAAGGTCATATGCATGGGGGGCAAAGCAAAGCTTTTCTTCGCGTTTTCCGTCAAGGCTGACAGGAGGGCAGGAATAGGGAATGCCGAGGTTTGAATAATAGCTGTTTTCCATTATGATTATGCCGTTATCGGTAACGGCTCTGATAGCCTTGGCAACTCTGTTTATAAACTGCGAATAAGCACCGGTATCAAATTTTTTAATCAGTTCATCGCCTGCACTCGTGACCTTGCGGAAAAGGGAAGGGTCATCAAACGGATCAAGAACTTTGATTGCGTTGCCGGTAACAAGCTGTTTTGCCATCCACGGAATGTTGCATCTTTTATCAGTGATAACGGTTTTGGCGAGATTAGTAATAAGTTTTCTGAAAACCTTGCCGCCGTCAGTTCCGGGGAAGGGTTCATTGAATATGTCAAAGCCGAAAAGGGCAGGGTGGTCTTTGAATCTTTCCGCAACGTGCTGCCACATTTTGCAGAAATAGGTCTGGAGGGAAATGCCGTTGACCTCACGGTCAGCCCAGAAATTGTCAAAAGCTTTGTGAACCGCTTTACCCCAGAAATAGCCTTCAGCCCAGACTAATTTTGTCTTTTTGAACTTTGCCCCATCGGTTATGCATGCCCAGGGGGGAGCGCCGTCGCCC
>JAZNRJ010000062.1:0-20277 GCA_045590675.1 Acutalibacteraceae bacterium | reverse complement strand
TCAAAGGTTTTTTCAAGACCCTTGAAATAAACCGTTGTAAAATCAGACATACGCACCCTCCTTATGATATCGGACTGATAACGGACAGTGCCGAATATTCGTCTTTGATTTTTGCGAGTCTTGCCTGAGCCTTTTCAAGAGTTACGTTCTTGCAGGCTTCAATTTCGGCAAAGGGCTCATAGCCGTTAAAATAAAGATTCATCAGCAGGTTTGCCGTGTCGTCGATATCGTTATATCCCATAACCATTCTGCCGTAAAGCTTGCGCTTTGCTCTTTCAAATGCGGCTGAATCAATGCCGTCTGCGTTGAGCCTTGCAAACTCCTCCTTGATAATCGCCGAAGCTCTTTCGGGGTCCTTGCTTGTACCGCCGAGCATTACGCAGGAAAATCCGAAGCCGTTGAAAAGCTCTGTTCCGAAACTCATATCAATCAGCTCATCATCAAGCAATCTTTTAAAAAGAGGTGATGCTTTGCCTGCAACAGCATCAAGCATAATCTGTGATGCAATTTCATCTTCAAGTGTAAGAAGCGGAACTTCAAGCTCTTCTTTAAATCCGAGCATAAACTGCTTGTGAGCAACAGGAAGAACCTGCTCAACATAATTCTTAACGGGAATTCCGCTTTCTTTTTCAAATTTTCTTTCGGCAGGCTTACCCGAATTATCTTTGATGTTTTTATCAACAATTTCAAAAACCTTTTCGGGCTCAATTCCGCCAACAACGCTGAGCACCATATTGCCGGGATTATAAAAAGTTTTATAAAGTCTGTAAAGCAAATCGGCATCAATTTCGGCAATTGATTCCTGAGTACCTGCAATATCAATTCTTACGGGATGCTTTTCATATAGAGCTCTGAGGAGGTTGAACATAACCTGCCAGTCGGGCGAATCCTGATACATCCTGATTTCCTGACCGATAATCCCCTGCTCTTTTTCAACCGTCTGAGCCGTAAAATAAGGATTCTGAACAAAATCAAGAAGAATCTCAAGCGAACCCTCAACATTTTCAGACCCCTTGAATAGGTAAGCTGTTTTTTCAAAGCTTGTGTAAGCATTCGCACTTGCTCCCGTTGCGGCAAAGCGTTCAAATGCATTCAAATCTTCACTTTCAAAAAGCTTGTGCTCAAGAAAATGAGCCGTTCCCTCGGGAATTGTTTCAAATTCACCGTCTGAATTTTTAACAGCGGTATCTATTGAGCCGTATTTTGTACCGAAAACAGCATAAACCGAATCATAGCCTACCTTGGGAAGAACACGGACTTCAAGGCCGGAAGAATGCTTATAAACATAAACTTTTTCACCGAGCTTTTCGTTGGCTATAACATTAAATTTCATTGTTAACCTCCTCGGCTGAAAGCATAAATACAGTATCAAGGGTTAGCTTCGACGCAGCCTCGCAAACCTGCTCCATTGTAACCTGTTCAAATCCGTTTATCATATCTTCAGGAGTCAGGATCTCATCACAGGTAACCTGAGATGCATACCAACTTTGGATTGCTTCGGGAGAAACGAAAGTATATTTTTCCTTAAGTGCTCTTTTTGAGGATTCAAGGATTTCAGCATCGGTTTTACCGTTGATAAGCTCGGAAAGCTGAAGTAAAACTTCATCTTTAACCGCCTGCTCTTTATCGGTGTCAATGCCGCCTTCAACAAGAATAATTCCCTTACCCGCAACAAGCCTTGACCAGCAGTAATAAGCAAGGCTGAGCTTTTCACGCACATTCATAAAGAGCTTGGAATAAGTTCCCATTCCTAAAATATCGTTCATAACCGTTACGGCAAAAAGATTGTCACGGCGGTCAGCCATACCTGCTCTGAAGCCCATAACAAGCTTGCCTTGATTAACGGGGAACTTTTCTTCATAACGCTTCGGCTCGCCTGCTTGCTGAACAAAAACAGTTGAAATTTCAACAGGCTCACGTTTTATTTTTGCAAAGCCTTTTTCAAAAACATCGCAGATTTTATCAACATCGGCTGAGCCTGCAACCGTTATCTGAACAACGGCAGATGAAAGCATATTCTGCCACGCATCAAAAACATCCTTTTCTGTTACAGCCTCAATTTCCTCAATCGTGCCATATTTACTTTTACCGTAAAGCTCATCTTTGCACATATAAGCAACGCACTGTTTGAAAGCATAGGCACGTTTATCGTCCATTTCTTCTTCAATGCGCTGAATGAGCAGCCGTTTTTCCATTGCAAGAGCATCTGCGTTGAACAAGCCGTTTTCACAGTTTGGCTCAAAAAGCAAATCCGCAAGAAGCTCGGCAGATTCGGATGCTATGCTCTCATCCGTAAGAGCAAATTTATCGGCAAGACTTGTTATGCTCAGGGTCAAAGTCTGGCTCTCACCGTTTTTGGCAACCGATGCGCCGAGAACCGCACCGTAAAGCTCATCAAGCTTTCCGCTCAGAACCGAAAAATCGGGATACTTTTTACACGAACGTTTAAGAAGATATATAAGCAACGAGTTGGCCGCCATTTTTTTATCCATCGGCAAAGCCATCGAAACAGAGATGCACCCTGTTTTGAATTTATCCGCCGGCACGGCAACCAGACGCACCTTGTCGGCAAGGATTCTTATCTGAGGCATTTCATCACATCCTTAGAGGTCATTCTGAACAAGCTGTTCATAAGTTTCACGCTTAACAACAACTCTTGCATTGCCGTCTTTGATAAATACGCACGGCAAACGAGGGATTCTGTTATAGTTTGATGCCATTGAGTAGTTATATGCACCGGTTGAAAGAACAGCAAGAATATCGCCGGGTTCAACGAACTGAAGAGCTGTATTTTCCTGAATAAGGTCGCCGCTTTCACAGCATTTGCCCGCAACTGTAACGGTTTCCGTTCTTGGTTCAGCTGCTTTGTTGGCGCAAACAATCTCGTAATCAGACTGGTAAAGCGCATATCTGGGGTTATCTGCCATTCCACCGTCAACCGAAACATAGGTGCGCACATCGGGGATATTCTTAACCGCACCGACCGTATAAAGAGTCATACCTGCCGCACCCACAACAGAGCGGCCGGGTTCAATCAGAATTGCGGGTATCTTCAACTCAAGCTCGGCACATTTTTCTTTAACAACACCCGCAACCTTGCGCATATAATCTGCAAAAGGACGCGGAGAATCTGTTTCAAGATATTTAATCCCAAAGCCGCCTCCAAGGTTGAGCTCATTCAGCTCGGAACCTGTTTCGGTTTTGATTGTTTTGTAAAAATCAAGCATAACCTTTGCAGCAAGCTCAAACGGGTCAATATCAAAGATCTGCGAACCGATATGGCAATGAAGGCCTTTAAGCTCAACGCAGGGAGTTTCAAGCGCAAGCTTAACAGCCGCCATAGCTTCTCCCGTTTCAAGAGCAAAGCCGAACTTTGAGTCAATCTGACCCGTCATAATAAAATCGTGAGTGTGAGCATCAATACCCGGCTTTATTCTGAGCATAATGCCAACCGTTTTATCTTTTTCAGATGCAATGCGGCTAAGGTTATTGAGCTCATAAATATTATCAACAATTATTCTGCCAACGTTGTTTTCAACGGCATATTCAAGCTCATCAACTGTTTTGTTGTTGCCGTGAAAAGATATTTTTTCGGCAGGAAAATCAACTGAAAGAGCCGTGTAAAGCTCGCCGCCCGAAACAACGTCAACGCCCACACCCTCCTGCTTGCAAATGCGGTACATTTCTTTACAGCAAAAAGCTTTGCTGGCATAGGAAACAAGGCCGTTACCGCCATAGTTTTCGTCAATTGATTTTTTGAATTCTCTTATATTGTTCCTGATTAATTCTTCATCAAAAGCATAAAGCGGAGTTCCAAACTGATTTGCAAGCTCAACGGTGTCAACGCCTGCAAGAGTCAGGTGACCGTTTTCGTTCACCGCTATACTGTCTGATACATACATAAAGGGGCCTCCTATTTAACTGCGGCAATAATAGCCGCCTTAACTTCTTCAACACCTGTGCCTTTTACAGCAGAAAACTCGATTCTTTGAATATCAGCATAATCGGCAAGCTCGGCCTTAAGCTCTTCTCTTCTGTTTTCGGTTTCGGTTTTGTTGAGCTTATCACATTTTGTAAGCGCAATCACAAACGGAATTTCGTTCTGACGCATAAAATCAAGCATTATCATATCATCAGCCGACGGTGCGTGGCGCATATCTATAAGCTGAACAACAAGAGGGATGTTTCTGCCTGACTGAAAATAGCCTTCCATAAGATCTGCCCAGCGTTTTTTCTCGCTTTGGTCACGTTTTGCATAGCCGTAACCGGGCAGGTCAACAAACCAAACTCCGTCACCTTTAAAGAAGTTAACGGTTATTGTTTTGCCGGGAACCGAGCTTACTCTGGCAAGGTTTTTGCGGTTAAAGACCTTGTTGATAAGCGATGACTTGCCAACGTTTGAACGTCCTGAAAAAACTATTTCGGGCACATTTGACGCAGGAAGCTGTTTTGCCGTTCCGTAAGCCGCGGTAAATTCAACTTTATCAAATCTCATTGTTTCACCATTCACTTTACTGAGTTATTGATGCTCTGCTGTTTTTAACGTTTTCAACGTGAGCAACGCTTTTTTCTTCCGAACGAACCGACTTTTCAAGAGCAATATCCCAAACCGCCTGAACGGTTTTGACAGGGATAAAGGTTACAGATTCTTTTACTTTCGGGTCAACTTCATCAAGGTCAGCTATATTGCCGTAAGGAATAACAACTGTTTTAATGCCCGCTCGGTAAGCTGCCATTGATTTTTCTTTAAGTCCGCCAATGGATAAAACTCTGCCTCTGAGGGTTATTTCACCCGTCATCGCAACGTCTTTTCTGACTTTTCTGCCCGAAAGAGCGGAAAACAGAGCTGTTGCAATCGTAACACCTGCCGAAGGGCCGTCTTTTGGCGTTGCCCCTTCAGGAACGTGGATATGTATATCTTTATCTTTATAGAAACTTTCACTCACAGAAAGCTCTGATGATTTTGAACGGATATAGCTGACAGCAGCTTTTGCGCTTTCTTTCATAACATCGCCGAGCGAACCTGTCAGTTCAAGCTTGCCTGTTCCGTCAAGCACGGCAGCTTCAATTTCAAGCATATCGCCGCCAACCGAAGTCCAGGCAAGACCGTTAACAACGCCAACTTCATTTTCTTTAAGCAAGCTTTCATCTTTAAACTTGCGTGCACCGAGAAGCTCTTCAACGCTTTCGGGCTTAACAGAAACCTTTTCCGCCTCACCTTCAACAATTTTCATTGCTGTTTTTCTGCATATTGCAGCAAGCTTCTGCTCAAGTAAACGCACACCCGCCTCTTTGGTATACCCCTCAATAATAAGTTTGAGAGCTTTATCGGTAATTTTAAGTTGTTTTGAACTTAAGCCGTGACGCTTGAGCTGTTTTGGTAGAAGATGTTTTTTTGCAATGTTGAATTTTTCTTCAAAAGTGTAGCTGCCAAGCTCAATTATTTCCATTCTGTCAAGCAAAGGCGCAGGTATATTTGACATAACATTGGCTGTTGTAACAAACATAACCTTGCTTAAATCAAAAGGAAGCTCGATATAGTGGTCTCTGAATGTTGAGTTCTGCTCAGGATCAAGAACCTCAAGCAAAGCCGAGGTCGGGTCGTTTCTGTAATCAGCAGAAAGCTTGTCAACCTCATCAAGCAAAACAAGCGGATTGCTTGTTCCGGCCTGCTGCATTGCAGCCATTATTCTGCCGGGCATTGAGCCGATATAGGTTTTGCGGTGTCCTCTGATTTCAGCTTCATCTTTAACACCGCCAAGCGAAATTCTTACATACTTTCTGCCTGTTGCATCGGCAATTGAACGTGCAACTGAAGTTTTACCCACTCCCGGAGGGCCTGCAAGACAGATAATCTGGCCCTTTATATCAGGTGCAATTGCTCTGACCGCAAGATATTCGAGTATTCTTTGTTTAACCTTTTCAAGTCCGTAATGGTCATTTTCAAGTGTTTTGCGTGATTTTTTAATATCGCTGTTTTCTTTGCTGTAAATTCCCCAGGGAAGCGCAAGGCAGGTTTCAATATAATTCCTGCTGACAGCAGCTTCAGGTGAGTTCGGCGAATATTTTTCAAGCCTGTCACATTCTTTGAAAAGCTTTTCCTTAACGCTGTCAGAAGCTTTTAAATTAAATATCGACTCCCTATATATGCTCAGCTCCTCTTCCTGAGTAGCTCCGTTACCAAGCTCCTGAGAAATAACCTTCAGTTGCTCACGCAAATAGTATTCTCTTTGGTTTTTATCAATTTGTTCCTGAACTTTCTCGCCTATTTCAGCTTCGATCGAAAGCAAATTACCTTCATTGGCAAGCAAAACGCACAAATCTTCAAGACGTTTTATTGGGTTAAGAACCTGAAGAATATTCTGCCTGTCCTCATATTCAAGCATAATGTTGCCTGCAACATAATCCGCAAGCTTGCCGGGGTCAGTTTCCTGCATAACATTTGTAACAAGGTCGGTTGGCATCTGCGGAGCGCAATCGGCATAATCGGCAAAAATATCCTTGGCGTGGCGTACAAGAGCTTTGGCGTAATCAACTTTATCAGAGCGAATCGAAGGTTCTTTAATCGGAAAAATCATTGTTTTTAAGAAATTGCCCGTGCCCGGCTCAAGACCTTCAACAAGCCTTGCTCTGTAAAGACCTTCAACGGCAACTCTGACATTACCGCTTTTACCGGGAAGCTTGAGCACCTGCTTAACGGTTGCAACAACACCGATTTCATAAAGCTCATCGTAGCTCGGATCATCAACAGAAATATCTTTTTGAGTTATAAGGAAAATTTCCTGATTGGTATCCATTGCCTTTTTTAATGCGTTTATGGATTTTTCTCTGCCGACATCAAAATGAATAAACATATCGGGAAAAACGACCAAACCTCGCAATGCAACAGCAGGCATAACTTTTAAGTTTTCTTCTTTTATCATATCTTATCTCCTTTTGCTCCAAAAGCGGAGCCTAAAAAGCCTATATTTAAAAATAGATATATTTTGTTAATTTAATATTATATATTATATTTGTCAAACAGTCAACGGTTATAGACACAAAAAATGTTGTCTGTTCAAAAACAATAGATCAAAAGCTCCCCGGCTGCCAATGCAGCCGAAGAGCCCTTGAAATCATCATTTTTATTTCATACCGTTTTCGTATGCTTCAACCATCTTCTTAACCATCTGGCCGCCGACTGAACCTGCTTCCTTTGAAGTAAGGTCGCCGTTATAACCCTGCTTAAGGTTTACGCCAACTTCCTTGGCAGCTTCCATCTTGAACTGATCAAGAGCACCCTTTGCTTCGGGAACATTAATCTTATTCTTGGACATTTCGTAACACCCCTTTGAATTCAATTTGCGTTTGCCTTATTATTGTTGCAATCATTCAGGAGTTTATTAATGTTAATTTTTTGATTAATTTGAAAGTTTTGAACAAGAAAACCGCCTCACATAAAGTAAAGCGGTTTATAATAACGGGAATCAGATTATGTACTGAGTTTATTATGCGGATTTTCTCATCCGCTTTTTTCGCCCTTTGAAAGCCTTAAATTG
Organism: Acutalibacteraceae bacterium; assembly: GCA_045590675.1. GTDB lineage: Bacteria > Bacillota > Clostridia > Oscillospirales > Acutalibacteraceae > CAG-177. The sequence goes on along the minus strand of JAZNRJ010000062.1, from coordinate 12,739 downwards.
TTCCTTCTGCTGCCGTTGCTTCTTTGAGTGTTCCCTCTATGTTTGCGATAAGGGAATTCCGCTTTTCAATCATGGCGGCGGAATCAACCGGAATTCCTGCATGAAGCTCGCCGGGTTCAATAAAATTAAGTCCGCCCTCATATTCTGCAGGAAAATAACCTTCTTGGGCAAGTTTTTCCCTTTGTTTCAGAACCTCCATGACATATTCGTGCTGCGGATTGTTGAAATCCCAGAACAGATACGGAACAATCATCATAACGAAACCGACAAGGTCAAATATCAGCGGAACTGCAAGAATGTTGAATCTTGCAGAATCTATATAGAGAACGTCCCAGTTTGAATTGAATCCGTTTCTGAGAATGATTACGGGTATTATCAGGCTGACAAATGTTGTAACGGGAGAAATAATCCAGTTAAAAACTCCGCTGAAATTCTCAAGACGCTCACCGGAAAGATACATCTGATAGTCATTCTTTCTGACACCCATATCACTGTCGGCAACATCGGGAATTGAAGTTGCAAGACCTTTGAAGAATTCACACGCAAAAATAACAACACCGCATAAATTCTGTTTTGTCGGAAAAGCCATAATCGTCAGCATTTCTGCTACGGCACTGACCGCGCATATTACAAGCTTTATGATTTTCAGACTTCTGTATGAAAATCGCCTTACAAAATACGGTGCAACAAAACTGAGAGGCGTTGATCTGAAACTCATCAAAGTTTTCATCAAGCCGTAAATTGCACATTGGGTATACATTCGGAATGAGAAGAAATACATAACATTTACAATGCTTATCATTCCGTTACCGAACGAATCAAGCAGTGTGGAAATAGTGTTCAGCCAGTTATACTTGTTTTTCATAACCTGAGAAATTCCGTACCATAAGGATATCTTTTGCTTTTTTTCAAGCGGAGGCTGAGGAATTCTCTCTGAAATATTTCTGACACTCAGCAGGGTTAACGCTCCCATGGGAATGAATACTGCGGGAATAACGAACTTATAAAACCTTATATCGCTGAAGGCAATTCCGAAAATCGGAATTATAACATCAAATATATTTTTCACGAAATGGGAAAGTTTTACGGGCCAGGTTCTTATAAGCATTCTTTCGTGAGGGTTGGGAGAAATATTCTGAGTACACTGCTCAATAACATTATCAAACGGGAACATATCATATACCATAAACAGAAGATATGCCATCCACATTCTGTCTTCAACAAGCTTTACATTGTAAATCGGAAGCCAACCGATAAGGATTATCATAGCAGACTTCTGGACAAAGTTTGAAAACAGCACATATTTATATCTTCCGTATTTGGGAACAAGTTTCTTTCTCCAAAGAATATTACGAAATCCGCCGTATGCGTTCACAAACAGCTGTATGCCGAATATTTTAAGAAAACTTCTTGCGCTTACACCGTTTATTCCGTTAAGAACTTTAACCAATGACACGGGAAGAAACGCGGAGGAGTCGAACAGTATCATACATAATCCGGCAAGTGAAACTATGCCGTAAAAAGCAAGAAGTTTTCTCTCTGTTTTCTTTTCAAGAATACCGAGATTATCGTTAACGAACCAGTTAAGAACATTCCACAGATAGGTCAGCGGAAGTCCGATGAGAGTAATGACGGAAAACGCAAGATAGGGAAGCTTGTAATGGTACATTATGAGAAAGCATGATGCACTGAAGCCGAGATATTCAAGAGGGGATTTGATGCTGTAATTCATTCCGACTCCGAAGAATACTGTCAGATACTCTTTGAACGGAACGTAGTTCCCTTTTTCTCTGTCAGGTTCATTCCAATGATTTTTTACATTTTGAAATAAAGCTGCCATTTTACCGTTGCCCATCAGCTTGCCCTCCTTTCCTGACCGTAAACAGCCTCTATATCTTTAAGAGAGGTCGTACTTTGTTTCGGAAGCCAGTTTTCACCTGTTTCAACCGAGTCTTCATTTTCAGCACCGAGATAGATTTTTTCACATCCCAGGTTGCCGAAAAAGGCGTGATGTCCGATAAACTTTACGCTTTCGGGCACATAAATATATGTAACCCTTTCGCAATACGAAAATCCGTCGGAACCGATTGATTCAACTCCGTCGGGTATTGTAATCGTTTCAAAACCCTTGCACTTGAAGAAAGCAAGGTTACCGATTTCTTTAACTGAAGAAGGAATATCAACATATCTCAGTGCTTCGCAGTCGCTGAAACATGAATCCTCAATTTTTGAAACCGAATCAGGTATTACATAGAAAGCATGCTTTGAAAACTGCTTGCCGTATTCTTCGGCATCGGCTGTTGTTTCATCGCCGTATTTTTTTGAAAACTCACTCAAAAATACTTCGGCAGTTTTTTCATCGGAAGGAGCAACACATCCTGCTCCGAGTGCAGCTCTGTACTGATGATTTCTCATAGGATGGAGAATGATTTCTTTCATATCCTTCGAATAAAGAACGCCGTCAACAGAAACGTAGTTCTGATTTTCAGGATCAACTATTACCGCCATAAGGTTTTTGGTATAGTAAAAGCAATGAGGTTCAAGCTTTGAAACATCTTTTCCGATAAATATAAAACGCACATATTCATTACAGCTCATTGAAAATTCGCGCACTTCGGTAACAGGTTTTGACTGATTGGCATTGCCCGATTCATCTCTGACATAATCAATGTGCAGTGTTATATCATCTTCCTTGCCGACAAACTGATAAAGGATATATCCGTTATCTGTTTCCTTGTATGTATATTTGTCGGAACTGATTGAATTAAAGCTGAAAAATAAAGAAAGACCGACAAAAATTGATATTATAATAACAAATAAAACCTTGAATAGCGTGTTTTTTTTGCCTTTCATTTTCAAATCCGGTTTTTTGTCAAAAAGCGGATCGTAAAGCAAATCTGTTTTGCTGATTGTAATATTGTCAGCCATTCATCTATTCCTCCTTTTTTAGCAGGTACTTAACCACCATTCGGTGTAGGCATCGGGATAGTTGGTTTTGAATCCCGCTATGCCCATATCGCATATCTGCTGCCACCACTCGGGATAATCGCCAAGATTTGAAAACACTTTGATTCCCATAGACTCAAACATTTCAACGTCCTCTTTAGTGAACGCTTCGTTATTGAGACCCACTTCCCAAAGATCGGAGCGCTTAACAAAATCCATTGTTTGTTCATTTATAAAACGGATATTTGCACCCAAACGCAGTCCCTCAGGCTTTCCGTTTATACGGTAATGTTCCTGCATCTCTTCAAGCACTTCCCAGTCACCTGAGAAGAATATGTATTTTGAAACGTTTTCAGATTTTGCAAGAATTTCATCCATGCGGGGACACATACCCTTGCACTTGAATTCAACCTCAACAGTGAGGTCATAGTCAACAGTTGACAGCCATGTATCAAATTCGGGGAAGGTTATCAGATGGGTCACTCTGTCTTCAACGTAATCGGGCGGTGTGATCATACGTCTTCCACCGAAATGCTCCGTCCACGGATAAGGAGGATATTTAAGTTTAAGTGCATCACGATAAGGAATATCAAATTTCTTTATCTGCTCAGCTGTCATATCAAGTAGAACGTCACGGTGCTTTTCAAAGGTCATATAACCCATATTACCGTTATGAGTTATAATTATTTCTCCGTCTCCGCACAGTTGGATATCCAGTTCAATGCCCTCAAAACCGAGTTCGGCAGTTTTTCTGAATGCTTCCAGGGTGTTTTCAGGAGCAAACTGTGTCACACCCGTATGTGCAATTCTCATCGGCATTCCGCAATATTCTTTTTTCATCATTTTTACTCCTTACTTTTTATTCTGCAATAACAGCCACAGCCTGACCCGCTTTGAGGTTAAGAGAAATTTTTTTATTTTCAACCGCAACGTCGCAAAGATATTCATTGCCGTCAGCGGTGATGATATATACCCTGGCTTTGTCAAATTCAGCATCGGGAACATTCCACTCGCCGTCTTTTCCGTTTTCGGAATATGCGATAAAGATTTTGTTATCTTCCGTTATCGGCAGAATAACGTCGTAACCTTTTTTCAGTTCAATGCCGTTCTTGGTGATTGAAAGTTCATTTCCGCACGTTTCAACACCGTCAGAGAAAGTCACTTTATAACCTTCTTTGTCATTACCCGTATAGCTGAGCCTCTTATATCGGTTAAGATATGTATACGGCACCTGCATCGTGCAGAACTGCCTGATAAACATCGGCACCCATACGTCTTTTTCAATGCCGTTATTCATCCAGATATCTTCACCGTGCACCGTACCGTAGAATACATTTCTCAAAGGCTCAACATTGAGATATCCGCTGAATTCATCTGCCTGAATATTGATGCAATCGTCGATTGTCATATTGCTCATCCACCAGACGGCAGGGATTCTGCCAAGCGTGCGGATAGGTGCATCGCGCCAGTCTGTATCAATAATTTCAGCACCGCATTTTTCGTAATACTTTCTTATGGGGTGGTTACTCTCGGAGCGTAACGGCATTTCTCGGTAAGTATATTCACTCGTAACATCAATTCCGAGGCTCATAATATAGTCGAGCATCTTGTTTCTTGCCTCATCCTGCTCATGCATTTCTGTTCTTGGTCCGAAATTTTCCGCAATGCAGAAGTTATCGAGATGAACCGTGCCCGCCTCTCTGACAGGAATAACCTCGCAGAATCGGTCAAAATATTTTTTAAAAAGACCGCTCTCCCAATACTGCTTATATGATGTTTTATATGCATTTCTTCCGTAGAAAACCTCAATAACCGCCGGAGTACCGTCGGGATACTTTGTTATTGCGCTTGCTTCAACAAATTCAGGATGTGATTGATTTGCATCATATTCGTCAGCAAGATTACCGTGAACACTTACTACCGTGTTGTATTTTTCAGCTTCTTCATAAAGCCACATAAAGCTGTCTCTCGGCGTAGCATCGCAGTCTCGCTTGAGATACGGATTGATAACTTCCATTTCGGGGTAACAGTCATCATGTCCGAGTCCCTGCCAACCAACAAGGTAAACAATCTTCTTTATACCCTGCGTTATGTTATCCATCATCCTGATTATTTCAAGTGCCTGTTCAAAAGTGATAAGAACCTCAGATGTTTTTTTCTCCCAATCGGGTTTTGCAAGAAACATCTTCATCCACAATGTTTTTGAATAGTCATAGTTGAATTTTTTATGATTCATTATTCACCCTCCCGTTTGACACGCTTTTATTTTGCATAAATCGCAATTTAAATTAATATCTATATTATAATATAACAAAATGCACAAATCAATACCGATAAGTGTATTATTTTTGTGTTGTTTGATTAATCAAATATAAAAAACTTCTGATTGGTGAAGAACCTGTTGTAATCTGAAATATATTACCGTTTCTTCAGAAATCTCGTAAAAATTACCTTTCAAAAAAGCTGTCTTTGTGATTCAAAGGCAGCTTTCGACACATTATATTGATTATTTTGTCATAGAATGTGTATGTTTTCTTCGAGAGGTGATTGAACGCCAACCTCCTTGGCAGCTTCCATCCTGAAACGGTCAAGAGCATCTGTTTATTGTTGCAATTGATTCAGGGTTTATTAATGTTAATTTTTTGATTATTTTGAAAGTTTTGAAACAAAAATGAGAGCAGCCGCAAAGCTGCCCTCATTTTCAGTTAATTATTCAAATCTCTTTTTTCTGAAGAAGAGAAGTGCGCATGCTGACAAAGCAAAACCGATAAATGCAATAATAAAGGTCAAGGAAATTTCGCTTCCCGTTTGGGGAATATCTGCATCTGTTTCCGCTTTTTCATCTTCAGAGTTTTCCGCATCAATATTGTTGCCGGAGTCAGATTCAGGCGGATTTTCTTCGTCAGACGGGAAATCGGGAATATCAAATTCGGGGATCTCCACATCGGGAATTATTGGGATAACAGGAACAATCGGAATGATAGGTACGATAGGAATAATCGGCGGAATGTAAACGTTATTAAATACGGTTTCGTCAACAATTTCTCCGTCTGTTTTGATTATTCTTTCTGCAACAAGCACGCCGTTATTATCCGTTACGGTATAAACCACCTCATAAACTGTTCTGTCGTAAATAAAACCGAGTGTTTTTTCGTTGACTTCGGAAACGGTGTAAGAATATACGCCGGGCTCGATAAAGGTTATTTTGCCGAATGCAGCTTCGCCCTCACCCGAAACCTTTGCAGTTGTTTCACCTTTATCGCTGCCTGCGGGCATGGGATAACTGCTGTTATCAGCTTTGAGAACAAAGGTGAAATCCGAAGAGAAGAGGGGCAGACCGATGATATTCTTGCTAAAAACAAGCTCATCCGAAACAGGAACGGGAATGTAAACATTTTCGAATTCAATTGCTTCTGCGGCTGTACCGTTCTTTGTTATTTCAACTGCAGAAGAAAGAGTGTTTGTTGATTCATCGAGCGTAACGGTAACGGTTACACAGCAAACGCCGCTGTCATAGGTATATCCTGTTTTACCGAGATTATTTTCGGATATTATAAACTTGTAAATGCCGTGCTTTGTGAATGTTGCGGTGCCGAAATCAACCGCACCGCCATCCTGAACACTTGCGGTTTCTTCAAAGCCTTCAAAGCCCTCGGAATCGTTGCTTTCATCAGCCTTTACTGTGAAAGTGAAATCTCCTGCCGCAATGTCGCTATCTGACTTCTGACCCGTAAGAGTTTTTGTGCCGTTAAGCGAAACGGTTATCGGGTCGGGTGCAACATAGGTATTATCAATCTTTATCTGCTCGCCTGTTGAATAAACAGCCTGAGCTTCGAGTTTGTTTGTAGTTTCATTAAGAGTTACGGTAACGGTAACGGTTACCTCGCCCGTTTCGTCCGTATAGCCTGCGGGAGGTGTGTTTTCATTAATCTTGAAGGTATAAACACCTTCTTCAGTGAAACTCCATGTTCCGAAATCAAGTTCACCGTAAGCTTTGGTTGAAATTTCTGAGGGAACGTCAAAAACATTATCCTGCTTGCCGCCATCTATTCTATATGAGAAAAGATCCTCGGTGATATCGTCATTGGTTTTGCCGCCACCCGTGAGAGTCGTGATACCGTCAACGGGAAGCTGAGCTGGTGCAGGGGTATCATAAATATTTCTGAACACAATTCCGTCAACGGGCTCACCGTCTTTTGAAACTTTGGTTTCTGCAATAACAAGTTCATAGGTTGCAGTATCAAGAACAATTATATATTCAACGGAATAAACCGAAGAGTCATAGTGGTAGCCTGCTGCGCCCTTGTTATCCTCTGTTATGTTGAAAACATATGTGCCCGCTTTGATAAAGCTGATTTCGCTGAACTCAAACGTGCCGTTTACAGCGATTTTAACAGATTCGGCTGTGAACACATAACCGTTTGAATCGTTGCTTTCATCTGCACTAATTGAAGCAGAGAAACGATTTTCGGCAATTCCAATTTCTTCGCCGTTTTCTGTAAGCAGCTTTGAACCGTCAATAACGGCACTAATAGGATCGGGAGCAACGTAAGTATTATCAATTTTTATTGTTTCCCCGCTTGAATAAACAGCGTTTGCTTCAAGCTTATTTGTGGTTTTATTAAGAGTGACGGTTACCGTAACGGTCACCTCGCCTGTTTCGTCCGTATAGCCTGCGGGAGGTGTGTTTTCGTTAACAGTAAATGTGTAAGTGCCTTCCTCGCTGAACTTCCACATACCGAAATCAATCGGTCCGCCTGCTTTTGCTTCAGCGGAATCGGGCACATCGCTCACTCCGTTCCTGTCACCACCTGAAACAGTATATGTAAAGAAACCGTCAGTTATATCGCTGTTTGTTTTGCCGCCGCCCATGAGGGTTGTAATACCTGTTACAGGGAGCTCGGCAGGGTCGGGAGTGGTGTAAGTGTTGTTAAACTCAATATCATCTGCGGGTGTATCGTTCTTTTTGATAACCTTATCGCTGATAACAAGAGTATTAGTGCTTTCATCAAGAGTTACGGTATAAGTGATAATGTATTCGCTGTTGTCGTAACCGTAACCTTCAGCGTCTTTATTATCCTGAGAAACAATAAATGAATATGTGCCGGGCTTTTTAAAGCTAATATCGGGAATATCAAATTCGCCGTCTGAATTTACGGAAGAGTCAGCAGGAATATCTGCTTCCCATCCACTCGGGTCATTTGACGGATCAGAGTTTATTGAAACGCTGAACTGCTTATCCTCAATATCTTTGGGATTACCGTTTTCTGCAAGAGCGATTTTGCCGTCAAGTTTGTCAGCAGTAATTGCCTGCGGAGCAGTATAAGTATTTGAAAATACAATTTTATCTGCAGCTTCGCCGTTTTTAAGAATCTCGGTTGAAGCGGTAAGCTTTTCGCCGCTATCATCAACGGAAACGGTGACTTTTACTGTGTAGCTTGAGCCGTCATAGCCGTAGCCTGCATTACCGAGATTGTTTTCTGTTATTACGAAAGAATAAATGCCGGGAATTGAGAAGCTCCATGTGCCGAAATCGATTGAGCCGCCCGCCGCGGTCTCAATCTTTGAAGGCACGCCCGAAACTCCCTTGGAGTTATTGTTTGCAATGTTAAAGCTAAACTGACCAGCAAGAATACCTGCATCTGTTTTATCGCCGCCCGAAAGGGTTTTTGAGCCTTTGAGATTAATCTCTGCAGGAACATAAGCCTTGTTTGTTACGGTGTATGCAGAAGAAATCTTTTCGCCGTCAACAACGGTTTCTCCGTATGCAACCTCAACGGAATAAGTTCTTGACTTTAAAACATAACCGTCGGGAGCAGAAACTTCCGAAAGGGTATATTCATGGCCAGAAGGAATGCTTGTAAACTCAGCGTAACCTGAAAATGTCTCCGCACTAAAAGCACCTATTGCAACCTTGCCGCCGCAGACTGAGCAGTCACGGTTATGGATAAGTTCAAACTTTGCTCCGTCAAGACCTGTGCCAGTTGACTCGTCAATTTTCTTAATACTAAAAGAGCCGAGATATCCTTCAACGTAAGGAACAACGAACTCAAGCTCTTTATCGGTGTGATCAAGGAAAACATAATTTAGAACAGTGCGTGCATTGGTATTATATGACTTTTCGCCGATAAAGTCCGCCGCCTCATTTGTTAAGCGGACACGGTATTTAAGATTATAAGTGCGAACGGTTGCGCTTGAGGTTTTGGTTTCGCTGTAACCTGAAGCATTGATATCCCAATTGATTTCATTAGTGAAAGCAGCGGTATTTTCGCCGTTTTCAATATGAGAACCTCTCAGACTGTTTTCTGCAAGGCTGCCGTTCTTATCATAAAAGCCAAGAAATTCAATGTTTTCGCCCATTGGGTCGGTAACGGATACGGGTTCAGAACCGAGAATATAGCTGAGAACGGTGTCAAATGCGGTGTTGAGCTGGTCAACGGTGTCGCCTTGAGAAAAAGCTTTGGTAACACCTGCTTTTTCGAGGTCATTGCCGCCACCGATTTTTGTACCGAGCCAGTTAACATAAGCGGTTGAATCGGTTGCAGAGCCAACTTCATAAGTTTTGCCTGTTCTTTCAACTATCGAATATCCGCCACTGTCACCTTGATTGATATATTTCTGAATGGTCTGGCTTTCGCTGCTTACGTCAACGCCGATTGAATAAATATTTATACCGCTGTTTTTAATTTCGGTTGCAAGGGTGCGTGCTTTGATTGCTGCAGTATCACTGTAGCTTGTGCCGCTACATGCAATATTCTTCACAAAATCCCAGAAAAGTCCGTCTGCAGGCTTTGTGGGCTTTGGCGAGGGAGGATTATTTGCCGTTCTGGTTACATCCCAGCCGCCGATATAAGAAGTTGAATTCCTGCCTGTTTCAATATATGTTGTGGGGAAGCCGTCAGTAATAAGAATAATATATTTCTGCTTTGCCGAAGAAGATTCAAGCATATTTGCCGCAAGCTGCAGTCCGCCTTCAATATTGGTAAAACGGTTAATGCCTGCGGGCGCAGTGATTGCCGAAATCTTATTGGTATAGTCAGTCAGGTTATCGTTTACGTTTCCAAGTTCAAAAACAACGGAAGCGTTTGTGTTGAACTGAACCATACCGATTCTGCGGTTTTTGCAGATACCTGTGGTTTTGCTGTATTCCTCAAGGAAGGCCTTTGCGGCATTCTTTGCCTTGTAAAGTCTTTTTTCGGATTCAACGGAGGTAGAGTTACCGCTATGGTTACTGTTCATGGAGTTTGAAATATCCATAACAAGAACGATATCCGTTGCGGGCAGCTCCTGCGTTACAGAAAGTGTAATATCAAAATAATTTTCCTTTTCTGATTCGGAAACAGATTTGCTGATTTTAATTCGTTCGTCGGGTGTGGATGAACTTCCTCCCTGAGCAATAATCTGCTGAGAATTATCCGTTACAGCGGCACCCATTATACTTAAAGGAATAGCCGAGAATGCAAGAATAACACTCAGAATGACTGCTAACGCTTTTTTCATTTCTGAAGACCTCCGTTTTTTACTTCCTTGAATATACAAACAGAATATATATTTATACATAATAATTATATTATTTGAGATTCTATTTGTCAAGCAAAACACATTTATCGGCAGTATGAATCGTTTTCACCTCAATAAAATCACGAACTGTCGGAATTAGAAATTTTATATAACAAAGCCGTCTCTCATAAAAAAACGGCTTTTTGATACATTATACTGTGTTATAAATCATAGAATATGTAGTTTTTGTTCGAGAGGGAATTGAATACCAACCTCCTTTGCAGCTTCCATCTTGAACTGGTCAAGAGCGCCCTTTGCTTCGGGAACATTAATCTTGTTCTTTGACATTTCGTTTACACCCCTTCAAATTCAATTTGCGTTTGCTTTATTATTGTTGCAAACCATTCGGGGTTTATTAATGTTAATTTTTTGATTATTTTGAAAGTTTTGAAAAAGCAAAATCCCGCACAGCGGACTGTACGGGATTGGTTTTCAGAAATTACTGATAATTTACTGAACAACGGTTCTGTCTATTTTGAAAAGATTTTTAAAGAATGAAATTATCTTCTGGAAAAATCCGCTGTTGACGGTTACTGTTTCTGAATCAGAAATTTCGTTGCCGTCTGCATCTTCATATGCAACACCGTTTTCATCAACAAGTTTAACGGTTACAATCTTCGAGCCGCTTTCAAATTGAACTGTAAAGACTTCGCCCTCACCGCTCTTAACGCCGTCAACATACCAATAAAATTCTGCATTTGCAGGCTTGTTGGTTACAGCTGCGCTAAGCTTCAGATTTTCGCCGTAGTTGATTGTTTTTGAACCTGTGTTACGGTTGATTAAAAGAGTTGAGTCTGTCGCTCTCTTATATCCGCAAGAACAAACATTTCCGCCGTTGAAGCTATGGTCTTGCTCATCAGTTTTTAAACCGCAGACACATTCTTTCCAATGCTTTGACGAATCATATTTTTTGGTAGAATTGTGAGGCTTTGCAGGAATAACTTTTTGCTCAACGGTCATATCATCACAGCGTGAACAATGCTGACCATCTGTAAGACCTGTTTCGGTGCAGGTGGGCGCAACTGCTTTATCAATTACGATATCGTGGTTGAGCGCACCCTTTTCAACATAAGTTGTGTAGGTACAAGCTGTACAGTATTCATATGCATCCCAACCGATTTTGGTGCAGGTGGGGGATTTTGCCCCAACCTTGACGAGTGTATCTTTATGGTTGAGTGCAGGAACAATTTCCTGCTTTATTGTTACATCATCACATCTTGAACAATGCTGACCTTCGGTAAGACCTGTTTCGGTACAGGTTGCATCAACTGCTTTATCGATTACGATATCGTGCTTGAGTGCAACTTTTTCAACATAAGTTGTATAAGTACAGACTGTGCAGTATTCATATGCATCCCAACCGATTTCGGTGCAGGTAGGTGCTTTTGCTTCAACCTGAACGAGTGTATCTTTATGGTTGAGTGCAGGAACAATTTCCTGCTCAACCGTCATATCGTCACAGCGTGAGCAATGCTGACCTTCGGTAAGACCTGTTTCTGTACAGGTTGCATCAACTGCTTTATCGATTACGATATCGTGGTTGAGCGCACCCTTTTCAACATAGGTTGTGTAGGTGCAGGCTGTGCAGTATTCATATGCATCCCAGCCGATTTCGGTGCAGGTGGGAGCCTGCGCCTCAACCTTAACAAGCGTGTCCTTGTGGTTGAGTGCAGGAACAATTTCCTGCTCAACCGTCATATCATCACAGCGTGAGCAGTGCTGACCCTCGGTAAGACCCGTTTCGGTGCAAGTGGGAGCAACCGCCTTATCAACTACGATATCGTGGTCAAGCGCTTTCTTTTCTGCGTATGTTGTGTAAGTGCAGGCTGTGCAGTATTCATATTCATCCCAACCGATTTCGGTACAGGTGGGGGCTTTTGCCCCAACCTTGACGAGTGTATCTTTATGGTTGAGTGCAGGAACGGTTTCCTGCTTTATTGTCACATCATCACATCTTGAGCAATGCTGACCTTCGGTAAGACCTGTTTCTGTACAGGTTGCTTCAACTGCTTTATCGATAATGATATCGTGCTTGAGTGCAGCCTTTTCAACATAAGTTGTGTAAGTACAAGCTGTACAGTATTCGTAGGCATCCCAACCGATTTCAGTGCAGGTGGGGGCTTTTGCCCCAACCTTGACGAGTGTATCTTTATGGTTGAGTGCAGGAACGGTTTCCTGCTTTATTGTCACATCATCACATCTTGAGCAATGCTGACCTTCGGTAAGACCTGTT
>JAZNRJ010000061.1:0-66450 GCA_045590675.1 Acutalibacteraceae bacterium | reverse complement strand
TTTCACCTTTTCATTTTTTCTCGAAGCTTCTGATATGATTATATCATTCAAGTCTGAATTTGATAAGGTCTTATTTTGTGAACAGACTCTTGTTTTATGTATAGCTGAATGCAAAAACTCCCCACCGATTGCTCGATGGGGAGTTCATTTTAAATATAGAGGTTAACTTCAATATCTCGCCAGCCTCTTACACGCTTTGTCGGAGATATGGAATAGGCATATTCCTGTGCATCCTCGAGCGTCAGAGTAAACTGAGCGAACTTGAAGAAGTTCTCCATTAGTCCTTTATAGCTGCCTGAGCTGCTGCGAGGCGAGCGATGGGAACGCGGAAGGGTGAGCATGATACATAGTTGAGGCCGATCTTGTGGCAGAATTCAACTGATGAGGGATCGCCGCCGTGTTCGCCGCAGATACCGTAGTGGAGGTTCTTGCCGCTTGCCTTACCCTTTGAAACAGCCATTTCCATAAGAGCGCCAACGCCGTTCTGGTCAAGCTTTGCGAAGGGATCAAATTCATAGATCTTTGTATCATAGTAAGCATTGAGGAACTTACCGGCATCGTCACGGCTGAAGCCGAAGGTCATCTGAGTAAGATCGTTAGTACCGAAGCAGAAGAATTCAGCTTCCTTAGCGATTTCGTCAGCTGTGATGCAAGCTCTGGGGATTTCGATCATTGTACCAACTTCATACTTGAGGTCAGCGCCTGCTGCTGCGATTTCAGCATCAGCAGTCTTAACAACGATATCCTTAACGAACTTGAGTTCCTTAACTTCACCAACAAGAGGAATCATAATTTCGGGAACGAGGTTCCAGTCAGCATGAGCCTTCTTAACATTGTTAGCTGCACGGATAACAGCCTTTGTCTGCATAGCAGCGATTTCGGGATAGGTAACTGTGAGACGGCAGCCTCTGTGACCCATCATGGGGTTGAACTCGTGGAGACCGGAGATGATAGCCTTGATATCTTCAACGCTCTTGCCCTGAGCTGCTGCGAGAGCTGCGATGTCAGCTTCTTCTGTGGGAACGAACTCATGGAGAGGAGGATCAAGGAATCTGATTGTTACGGGGTTGCCTTCAAGAGCTTCATAGAGAGCTTCGAAGTCGCCCTGCTGATAGGGAAGAATCTTATCGAGAGCAGCTTCTCTTTCTTCAACTGTGTCAGCGCAGATCATTTCACGGAATGCTGCGATTCTGTCAGCTTCAAAGAACATATGCTCTGTACGGCAAAGGCCGGTGCCTTCTGCGCCGAGTTCGCGAGCCTTCTTAGCATCAGCGGGTGTGTCAGCGTTTGTGCGAACCTTGAGGGTTCTGAATTCGTCAGCCCAAGCCATGATTCTGCCGAATTCACCTGCGATTTCAGCGTCAACTGTGGGGATGATACCATCGTAGATGTTACCGGTTGAGCCGTCGATTGAAATATAGTCACCTTCGTTGTAGGTCTTGCCTGCAAGAGTGAACTTCTTGTTTTCTTCGTCCATGTTGATGTCACCGCAACCGGATACACAGCAAGTACCCATACCACGAGCAACAACAGCAGCGTGTGAAGTCATACCGCCGCGAACTGTGAGGATACCCTGAGCAGCCTTCATACCGGTGATGTCTTCGGGTGATGTTTCAAGACGAACAAGAACAACCTTTTCGCCCTTTTCGTTCCATGCAACTGCGTCTTCAGCTGTGAATACAACTTTACCGCAAGCAGCACCGGGTGATGCGCCGAGACCCTTGCCGGCGGGAGTAGCAGCCTTAAGAGCCTTTGCGTCGAACTGAGGATGGAGAAGAGTGTCAAGGTTTCTGGGGTCGATCATAGCAACAGCCTGCTTCTTGTCGATCATACCTTCGTCAACAAGGTCACAAGCGATCTTAAGAGCAGCCTTAGCTGTTCTCTTACCGTTTCTGGTCTGGAGCATATAGAGCTTACCGTCTTCAACGGTGAATTCCATATCCTGCATATCTCTGTAGTGGTCTTCAAGGATAGCGCAAACTTCGTTGAACTGCTTGAAAGCTTCGGGGAACTTTTCAGCCATTTCAGCGATGGGCATGGGAGTACGAACGCCGGCAACAACGTCTTCACCCTGTGCGTTGGTGAGGAACTCACCCATAAGGCCTTTTTCGCCTGTTGCGGGGTCACGAGTGAAAGCAACGCCTGTACCGCAGTTGTCACCCATGTTACCGAATGCCATCATCTGAACGTTAACAGCTGTACCCCATGAATAGGGAATATCGTTGTCACGGCGGTAAACGTTAGCACGGGGGTTGTCCCATGAACGGAAAACAGCCTCAACAGCGCCCATAAGCTGTTCTTTGGGATCTGTGGGGAAGTCTGAACCGATCTTGCTCTTATATTCAGCTTTGAACTGACCTGCAAGAGTCTTGAGGTCTTCAGCGGTAAGGTCAACGTCCTGAGTAACGCCCTTTGCTTCCTTCATCTCGTCGATGAGTTCTTCAAAGTATTTCTTACCAACTTCCATAACAACGTCGGAATACATCTGAATGAATCTTCTGTAGCAGTCCCAAGCCCAACGGGGGTTGCCGCTCTTAGCGGAGATTGCTTCAACAACTTCTTCATTAAGACCGAGGTTGAGGATTGTGTCCATCATGCCGGGCATTGATGCGCGAGCACCTGAACGAACGGAAACGAGAAGGGGATTTTCCTTATCGCCGAACTTTTTGCCTGTGATTTCTTCCATCTTAACGATGTATTCCATGATCTGAGCCTGGATTTCATCGTTGATCTTCTTGCCGTCTTCATAGTATTTTGTGCAAGCTTCAGTTGAAATTGTGAAGCCCTGAGGAACGGGAAGACCGATCTTTGTCATTTCTGCAAGGTTTGCGCCTTTGCCGCCGAGGGTGTTACGCATTGTAGCATCACCTTCGGAGAACAAATAAACGTACTTGTAAGCCATTGGTATCTACCTCCATAAATAATTATTAACAAATTTAGCAGGTTTAATCAAAATAGACGGATTAAACCATTTATGATTATAACAGATAAAATATTAAATTTCCATATATTTTTGAGAAAATATAGAAGAATTTTGCAAAAGGTTTTTAGTAACTATTTACATATTAAGATAATTTTTGTGTTTTTATTCGTATCGGGGAAGACGTTGAAAAAATGGGGATAGTGATATATAATTGTTACGGCAAAAAAATTTACGGGGAACTCTTGACATTTACCCAGGGTAAAAACGTACTATAACTCTGAAAGGAGGTCGGATTCATGAAAATCAAAGAGGTTATCGAGAAAACTGGGCTCAGCGACAGAGCAATCCGACTTTATATTGATGAGGGACTCACCGCGCCGAGAATAGAGGAATCATACAGCGGCAGAAAGAGCATTGACTTTTCCGAGAGCGATGTTGAACGTCTGAAAAACGTTGCACTTCTGCGGAAAGCAGGATTTTCAATTTCGGACATAAAAAGCATGGTTGATAACAATTCCGCCGCAAAAGATATTATAGAAAAATTCATCGAACAGACCGAGAGCAATATTGCACATGAAACGGAAATCGTTGAAAAACTCAAAAGGATTTCATTTGATGAAGAAGTGACGTTTGAAACAATTTGCATCTCTCTATCCAAAACAGTTGAGAAAAAAGAAGTACCGAAAGAGGATATGCACTTGTCTTTCATGGAAAAACTCAAAAAAGACTTTCCAATCTTTTTTGCGGTTATGGGAATCGTTTTATCTGTCGCTTCACTGGTTATAATTGTTGTTTTCTGGAAAAGCGAGTTTATTCATACAAGTATTGACAATGACACTTTGCCGCTCTTTGTTCTTTCCTATGGTTCGATTGCTATAGTTTTTATTCTTTCTTTGATTCTCCTTGCAATAAACTGGAGATTTCCCTCGGTAAAGAAAAAACTAAAAAATGTTGCATCCGGTGCAGTTGCACTGTCAATGATCTTGTTTTCGGTATTGGCTTTTTACACATCTGTTTTTGGTTCATTGCTTCTGTCGGCTACCATATGTTCTCAAACAACAGAAATTAAAGATTATTTGATTTTTGACGGTTTTGTTGAAGATGAATTCGGCGAAGAAATAAAAAAAGTGTTTCCCGATGAAATACCCGAATCGGCTTTGAGCAGTTCCGAAAGGGTTTATGAGGAAAGTCATCCTTGGACAACAAAATACTATTACAGACATTCTTATGTGTTAGACCCCGATTTCGACATTGTAGCAGAATGGGTGCTTTCTCAATCCGAATACGAAAAAGCAAAAAAAGATCTGACGGGCAAAGAAAAATATTCGTTTAATAAAGGCGACTGGACATTGCTGGTGTTTTCAGATGAATACAGTGCTTTTCCACGTGAAAAGAACGAAATAACAAATGAGCAAAAATTCTGGGTCAATAACTGGAACGATGACGGTTATTGGTATTTATTCTTTGCTTACAATGATAAAACAAATAAAGTGAGATACGTTGCGGCTCACGCAATTGATTCCTATGAATACGGTCCCTATTACCTCTCCCTTGACTGGTAAGATCGCTCTTGAAAAAATCAGACGTATGATATATAATCGGTGTGGATTAATTCCGCTCCGATTTTTATTTATATACGGTCGTGTTTTATGGAAATATTAACTTTATCGCTTTTTTGTCTTGCGCTGCTGATTTGCGTTGTTCTTGACGCATCCGTTCTTTACGCACTTGCGGCGGGGCTGATAATTTTCTGCGCCTATGCATTAATCAAAAAGCACTCGTTCAAGTCAATTCTGAAAATGATTTTTGACGGCATCAAAACGTCAAAAAATATTCTGATAGTTTTCCTTATTGTGGGTATGCTGACGGCTTCGTGGCGCGCCTGCGGAACAATTGCTTACATAATCTGTTCGGCGGCAAAGCTGATTAATCCCAACATAATTGTTCTGCTTATTTTCTTGCTTTGCTGCGGAGTATCGTTCCTTATGGGAACATCTTTCGGCTCAGCGGCAACAATCGGTGTTATCTGTATGACGGTTGCTTATTCGATGAACATTAACCCCGTTATTGCAGGAGGAGCGATGCTTTCGGGCGTGCTTTTCGGTGACCGCTGCTCACCCGTTTCAACAAGCGCATTGCTTGTTTCAGAGCTTACCAAAACAGATATTTTTACCAATATAAAAAACATGTTCCGCTCGGCGGCTGTTCCGTTTGTTCTGACCTGTGCGGTATATTTTATTTTGGGCTTTTCGGCAGGCAGCGGGGGAGAGGTTCCCGAGCTTAAAACGATGTTTGCAAAGGAATTCAATCTTCATTGGCTTTCGGTTATTCCTGCCGTTGTTATTCTTGTGCTTTCGCTTTTAAAGGTCAAGGTCAAATTCGCAATGCTTGCAAGCCTTGCTTCGGCTCTTGTTGTTTCGGTAACGGTTCAGGATGTTGATATTGTTGAGTTTTTTAAGATTACAATTTTGGGCTTTGAAGCTGAAACAGCCGAGATAAAGCATATGATTGACGGCGGCGGTTTTGTTTCAATGCTCAGTGCGGCGGCAATTGTCTGCCTTTCATCTGCGTATTCGGGCATATTTGCCGCAACGGGTATGCTGAATTCGCTAAAAGAGAAAATTGAGAATTTAAGCAAAAAAATAACACCGTTCGGTGCAACGTTCATCACTTCAATTTTAACTTCGCTTATTGCCTGCAACCAGACCCTGGCAATCATTCTTACACATCAGCTTTGCGAGGACACGGAAAAAGATAAAAACACAGCCGCAATAAACCTTGAAAATACGGCGGTTGTTATTTCTCCGCTGATTCCCTGGTCAATAGCAGGTGCGGTTCCTCTGACATCTGCAGGCGCACCGATACTCTCGCTTGCAACAGCATTTTTTCTTTATATTCTTCCGCTTTGGTCGCTTATGGCCGCATTGATTAAACGCAGAAAGGAAAACAAAAATGGACAGAATAACAAGCTTCACGGTTGACCACGACCTTTTAACTGAGGGCATTTATGTTTCACGAATTGACGGCGATATAACCACTTACGATTTGAGAACAAGAGTTCCCAATTCGGGCGATTTTATGGACACAACAACAGCTCATACGCTCGAGCATATGTTTGCAACATTTGTGAGAAACTCCGAGATTTCTGACGATGTAATTTATTTTGGTCCGATGGGCTGCAGAACGGGATTTTACCTGCTTGTTCGCAACGCAGATAACGCAAAAATCCTTGAAATAACAAAGAAAATCCTTGCCGATATAATCGCTTATGAGGGTGAAGTTTTCGGCAATACAAGGAAAGAATGCGGCAACTATCTTGACCTTGACCTTGAAAAAGCAAAGGACGAATGCCGTAGATATCTGAAAGCTCTTGAAGCGGAACAGACTTTTGAATATAAAAGCTGAACGGAGGATTTGCAGTGAATAAGGTTTCATTAAAAGAAAAGCTCGGTTACGGCGTTGGTGCAATAGGTCTTGATCTGAGCTACGGTATGTTCTATTCGTACCTTTCAATTTTTCTTACGAATGCACTCGGGATTCACCCTGCATTTTTGCTTATAATCACACCCATTGCAAGGCTTTGGGACGGCTTCAATGACCCTATGATGGGTATGATTGTTGACCGCACCAAAACAAAAATGGGCAAATACCGCCCCTGGATTCTTGCCGGCGCAATGATTAACGCAGTTGTGCTATGTCTGCTTTTCAACAACCCCGGTTTTGCTTCGGGCTCGGTCGGTCTTTATGTTTATGCCGCCGTTCTCTATGTTCTTTGGGGTATGACAAACACCCTTGCCGATATTCCTTTCTGGTCAATGGTTCCGTCATTTGCCAGCGAAGAAAAAGACAGAAACCTTGTTTCAACAATTGCAAGAGCTTTCTCAGGTCTCGGTCAGGGAATCATCTCAATTTTTACTCCCATTGCGGTTGCATATTTCGGCGGCGTTGCCGGCAGCAAGCTTGACGCAATGACATCTGACACCCTCAGCAAAGGCTTTGGCAAATGGTCGCTTGTAACAGCGGCGGGTCTTATCTTTTTTGCGGCAATCAGCGTTATTTCAACAAAAGAAAGAAGAATTGTTGTTAACAACGATAAATTCTCTTTCAAAAGCGCAATTAACGTTATCAGGCAGAATGACCAGCTTCTTGTTTTTATGCTTTTTGCGATGATTTCAAATGCCGGTTTCTATATGACATCGGGTATCAGCGGCTATTATTTCACTTCCGTTCTCGGCGACCTTACCCTTCAGTCAAAATTCAATCTGATGGGTACAGTCGGTTCGGTTCTTGCAATTCTTGTTGTTCCCGTTTGCTCAAAATTCATGAACAACCGTTCAATTTACAGATTGTCGCTCGGTATGGCTGCTGCCGGTTATATAGGTATGGCGGTTATGGGATATTGTTTCAGCGGTAACGTTACTGCCCTTGGTTTGTTCTATATACTGACTTCACTCGGAACAGGCAGTATGTTTGTTAACCAGACAGTTATGCTCGCCGACTGCGTTGACTACGGCGAATACAAAACCGGCAAGCGCAACCAGAGCCTTACTTTCTCAATGAAAGGTTTCCTTCAGAAAATGGCTTACACAATTCAGGCAGTTATTATGTATGCAACCTTTACTGTTACGGGGTATGACGGCGAAGCCATTGTTCAGACTGCTCAGGCAAAGAGCGCAATCTCTTTCCTTATGTTCATTGTTCCGCCCGTTATGATAATTGCTTCTCTTATCATCTTCTCAAAGAAATATAAAATCCACGGTGACTTCAAGCAGGAAGTTCTCAGAGCCGTAAGCTCCGCCGAATAATAAAAACAAAGCCTGCAAGTTTTAAACTTGCAGGCTTAAATTTTTATTCAGCTTTGATTTTGTCAAGGCAAGTTTTGCAGATATATTTGCCCTCAAACTCGCTAAGCTCGGTTTCTGATTGGCAGAATATGCAACAGTCAACGGCTTTTTTTAAAATAATCTGCTTGCCGTCAGAAAACATTTCAACCTTGCTGCCTCTGTCAACAATTCCAAGGTCTTTTCTTATTTGCATTGGAAGAACTACTCTGCCTACAGCATCAATTTCTCTAACAAATCCCGAAAACATTGTTTATACCTCCGATTGTGTCAAATTTAATTAACTTCTTCTGAAATATACCATATTTTGACAGAAATGTCAAGATGAAAAGGCAAATTTTGTAAAAATAAAGGAAAAATTGCCTGTTTTAATTTTTCAAAAAAGATTTATGCAAATTTCACTTATATTTCTAAAACAGAAAATAAAATCACTGTGTTTTTGTTATCATATTATATTAGATAAATATATAATTGAACGGAGTGAATTCCTTGGCAAAAACTCTTGTTTTAACAGAAAAACCCTCTGTTGCCAAAGATATTGCCCGAGTTTTGGGCTGCAAGAAAAACGGCAACGGATGCATTATCGGAGATAAATATATCGTCACATGGGCTCTCGGTCACCTTGTAACCCTTGCCGACCCCGAGACTTATGACAATAAATATAAAACCTGGCGAATGGAAGATTTGCCGATGCTGCCCAAGCATATGAAGCTTGTTGTTATCGGTCAAACCTCAAAGCAGTTCAAGGCAGTAAGCTCTCTGCTCAACAGCAACGAGGTTGATAAGGTTGTTATTGCAACCGACGCAGGGCGTGAGGGCGAGCTTGTTGCAAGATGGATAATTCAGAAAGCCAACTGCCGCAAGCCTATGATGCGTCTCTGGATTTCATCGCAGACCGACAAGGCAATCCGTGAGGGCTTTGCCTCGCTTAAGCCTGCCTCACAGTATGATAATCTTTATAAAAGCGCACAGTGCAGAGCAGAGGCAGACTGGCTTGTAGGTCTTAATGTCAGCCGAGCTCTCACCTGCAAGCATAATGCACAGCTTTCGGCAGGCAGAGTGCAGACCCCTACCCTTGCAATGATAGTTAAGAGAGAAGAAGAAATTCTGAAATTCCGCGCGAAGGATTATTTCACCGTTAAAGCGGATTTCGGCGGATATTCGGCGCTCTATAAAGACTCACGCAATCAGGCAAGATTTTTTGATGCCGCTGCAGCTCAGACGATTGCCGATGAGGTCAGAGGCAAAAAAGGTGTTCTTTCTGAGGTTAAAAAGGTTTACCGTTTTAAAGCACCTCCTGCAGCGTATGACCTGACTGAGCTTCAGCGCGATGCCAACAAAAAATACGGATATTCGGCAAAGCAGACCCTTTCATATATGCAGAGCCTTTATGAAACTCATAAATTGCTCACATATCCCAGAACGGATTCACGTTATATCACCAAAGATGTTGCCGCAACTTTGCCCGAAAGGCTCAGGGCGGTCGCTGTCGGCCCTTACAAGGTTTTTGCAAATGCCGTTCTGCGTTCAAAACCGATTGAAACAAAATATATTGTTAACGATTCGAAAGTGACAGACCACCATGCAATTATCCCTACCGAGCAGTACGTTGATCTCAACAAGCTCAGCCGTGAGGAAAGGCATATATATGATCTTGTTGTCAGACGTTTTCTTGCTGTTCTCAGTTCACCGTTTGAATATGACGAAATGCAGGTTAAGATAACAGTCGGCAAGCATAATTTTTATACCAAAGGTCAGGCTGTTAAATCGGCCGGTTGGAAAGCGCTTTACGATTCATCGCTTAATGAAGAGGATGATGACAGCGATGACGTTAAATCCCAGCAGCTGCCCGCTCTTTCACAGGGTATGGCTGCAATCCCCAAGGATGTCAGAATATGCGCAGGCAAAACAACTCCTCCTGCAAGATATAATGAAGCAACGCTACTGACCGCAATGGAAAACCCTACCGGTCAGGTTGATGACGGTTCACTCAAAGACGCACTTAAAAATGCCGGCGGTCTGGGAACACCTGCCACAAGAGCCGATATAATTGAAAAGCTCTTTGACTCCTTCTGCGTTGAAAGAAGAGGCAGGGAGATTATCCCTACTTCAAAGGGCAAACAGCTTATCGAAATTGTTCCGCCTGACCTTAAATCAGCCGCTCTTACCGCCAAATGGGAGCAGCGTCTTTCGCTTATTGCCAAGGGTTCGGCAAGTGACAGACAGTATGTTGAGGAAATGAGAGGCTATGCAAGCTCGCTCGTCAACGCAGTAAAGTCTGCCGATGTTCAGTACAAACACGATAATATGACCCGTGAGCCTTGCCCTGAATGCGGCAAATATCTGCTTGAGGTTAACGGCAAAAAAGGCAAAATGCTTGTTTGCCAGGACAGAGAGTGCGGATACAGAAAGAGCATTTCCGTTATTACTAATGCCAGATGCCCCGAATGCCACAAAAAGCTTGAAATGAGAGGCGAAGGCGATAAAAAAGCATTCTTTTGTATTTGCGGATACCGTGAAAAGCTTACGGATTTTGAAAAGAGAAAAGAATGCGCCGGTGCCGGCAAAAGAGACGTTGCAAAGTATATGCAAACCCAAAGCAAAAACAAGGTTTCAAGCAATCCGCTTGCAGACCAGCTTGCCAAATGGATGGAGGAAAACAAATGAAACGCTTGATGTCGGTGTTTTTAGTATTGGCAATGCTTTTAGTCTGCTCCTCCTGCTCTGAAAGCGGTGCGGGCAGAACAATTCTTTATGCAATCAGTGCATCTCCGTCAACGCTTGACCCTCAGTTTGCGAGCGAATCGGGAGCAAAAATTATAATAAACAATGTTTTTGAAGGCCTTGTCAGATATAATTCCGAGGGCGAAATAATTCCCGGAATTGCTGAAAGCTGGAGCGTTTCGGATGACGGATTGGTTTATTCTTTCAATCTTAAACCGAACACCGAATGGTTTTGCCCCAGCACGCTTAAATCCGAGTTTGGCGATGAGTTTTATAAACATTTTTCATCCGAAACGGTAAAAGCAAAAGACTTCGTTTTTGCAATGCAAAGAGCCGTTGACCCGTCAACAGCTTCGCCTAACGCACACCGCCTTTCGGTTATAGAAAAAGCTTCGGATATTATTGCAGGCAGAGAGCTTGTTTCATCACTCGGAGTTAAGGCAGCATCGGATTATTCCCTTGAAATAAGACTTTCTGAAAAGTGCGATGATTTTCTCTCAAGACTGACAGAAAGCGTATGTATGCCATGCAATGAAGAATTCTTTAAAACAATGGCAGGGCGCTACGGCCTTTCAAACAGATACATTATGTGCAACGGTCCGTTCTATATCAGTTCATGGGACAGTGAAACCTCTTTGACTGTGAAGAAAAATAATTACTATGCAGGTGAGCAGGAGGTTTTGCCGGCTTCGGTTGTTTTTTCTTATGATTCAAGCAATAAATCGGTTGCGGAAAAGCTCGGCAAAGGCGATGTCAGTGCCGCTTTTATCTCATCCGATACTGTTCTGCCCGAAAATGTTAAAATTGCCAAAGAATCGCCCAACACGGTTATGGTTCTTGCGTTCAACTGCACGGATAAATATTTGAAAAATTCGGCTTTGCGTCAGGCTTTGAGCCATGCAATTGACCCATCGGTTTTTGCTTCGGGTGAATTTAAAATGCAGCAGGGAATTGTTCCCGAATGCTGCCGCATAGGCAATTATAATTACCGCTCGGCTGTGGGTACACAGACAAAACAGTTGCCTTATAATGTTCCCGAAGCACAGAAGCTTTGGGCAACCGCTCTTACCGAGCTTGAAACAACCAAAATCAGCCTGAATATTCTTTGCCCTGCCGAGTTTGAAACTCCAATGCGTTATCAGCTTCAGCTCTGGCAGCAGAATTTCGGCATCGACCTTGCCGTTACGGTTGAAACGGCGGAGCCCGAAGATATTGAAAAATCAGTTGCATCGGGCAATTATCAGATTGCACTGACAGGCATTGATGCTTCAAGCGAAAACACAATTGATTTCCTGAGCCAATTTGATAAAGGCGGTTTCTTCCGCTATTCTTCAGATAATTATTCACGCATAATCAGTAATTTATATTCTTCAAGCGACAGCAACGCTATTCTTGAAGGTTGCTTTGCCGCTGAAACCCTGTTGCTTCAGGAGGCGGTTTGCTATCCGCTTTATGCCCGCTCAAGCTATTTTGCTCTTGCATCGGATGCGGCAGATATAAGTTTGATTGATTCCGAAAGCACGGTTTCTTTTATTAATGCCAAGAGGTTTGACTGATGAAAAAGAAAAACACGGTTTGGATAACATTTTCCTGGGTGCTTGTTGCGGCGTGTATGGCAGTTATCTTCTGCCTTTCCGCTCAGGAAGCAAGCGAATCCTCGGAACTCAGCGGCTGGCTTACACGGTTGCTTATCGGTTTGCCGGAAGCGGAAAAGTATATCCGTAAAGCTGCCCATGCTCTTGAATTTATGGGGCTTGCGGTGCTTATGTTCAACGCTTTAAGAGCAACCTGCGGATATAACAGGCCGTATTTTTCTTTTATACTAACAGTTCTTTATGCTGCAACCGATGAATTTCATCAGCTTTTTGTTGAGGGTAGGGCGTGCCGGCTTTTTGATGTCGGCGTTGACAGCCTGGGTGCTGCTGCAGGTATAATTGCGGTTTCGGTTCTTGCTCTGATAATCGAAAAAAACAAAAGGAGGAAGCTTCAATGACAAACGGAGAAAAATTTATGGCTGCCGGTTTTGCTGCAGGCACTGCTGCGGCAGGCATTCCTCTTGTTTACGGCGTTGCCCGTAACCTTATTCCGAAGCCAATTGATGACAATGATTTTCTTCACACAGCTAACGGCGGCTTTACTGCCGCCAACGGTGCGTATGTTTGCCTCAGAGGGCTTAATCTCAGCGATGAAATCTTTTTCCTTGAAAAAGACGGTGTAAAAGTCAATTGTGCCGATTATGAAGCGTTCAATATCCTTGAAGAACGCTTCGGAAATTACGGCGCAAGAAAGCTTATTGATGAGTATAATGCCAATATGGTTGCTCCCTCCGACCTTAAACTGATAAAAAAACTCGGTGCAAACTGTGTCAGAATTCCTTTGAGATATAAGTATCTTTTCAAAAAAGAAAGCTGCAAAGGCGATATTGATTTTGACCGCCTTGACAAAACGGTTGCAAAATGCAAAAAGCTCGGTCTTTATGTTATTTTTGACCTTCACTCTGCGCCCGGCAACCAAAACAGCGGTGTAAATCCGGGCGGTGAAAGTGTGCTTTTTGATTCGGGAAAAGACGGCTTTGAAGCAAGAAATGCCGTTGTCCGCATCTGGGCTCAGATTGCAGCTCATTATAAAGATGAGCCTGCGGTTGCGGCTTATGATTTGCTCAACCGCCCTCTCAACGGCTTTGCTGATTGGGAAAGCAAACTGCCGACTCTTCATAAGCTTTATAAAAGAATATATAAAGCAATCCGCAATGTTGACCCTGACCACATAATTATAATGCAGGCGGCGAATTTGCCCGAAACTTTGCCTGAAGCCGACGGAATGACCAATGTTGCCTACGGGCTTTATTCACATTTTCATACAAATTTTGAAACCGATTCATTCATAAAATCAATCAATGCCCATAAATCAAGAAGCATACCGTTTGTTGTTTCCAAAATCAGAGCGGAAGCCAATTGGGATTATTCGCTCACAGCTCTTTGCGACAACGGAATTTCGTGGCTTGCAGGTGATTTCAAGGGCGATGCAAGGCAGCAATCAATTCTTTATGCTGCGGAAATTCCTGCAATTAATTTTGATGAAGATAATTACGATGCAATGAACGAAAAATGGTCGGCAAAGTCTTTGGCAACCAAAAATTTTACCCTCAATGATTCAATGAAACAGCATCTTAAAAATTATTTTGATTACGGCGTAACAACCGTTGAAAGTGAAGAGATAAAGCCTTTGCGTTTCAACGTTCGCTTCGGCAAAAATACGCTTATCGGTAACACAAGAAACAGTAAGAAAAGAGCCGGTAATGAATAACGATGATAAAATTCTGATTGCAAAAGCTGAAGATAAAGCAAGGCAATGCAGCGAAAATTTTATGGTTACAAGCACAGCGTTTCTTGATATGCACGCTCATTCCGTTGTTGCGGGCATACGATTGCCGTTCAAGGATGTTAAAACCGTTTTTTACGGCGGTTTTGATTCGGCAGAAAGAACCGTTGCCGTTATGCTGCCTGAATATGTTGAAGCTTCCGACCACGCTTCGCTTTGCAAATATTTTGATGATTGTCCCGAGAACAATCCGATAAGAATTATTGAGGTTGAAAAAGATAAATTTTCGCCTGCTCTCAGCCACAGAGATTATCTGGGTGCACTTATGGCGCTCGGCATCCGCAGAGAGATAACGGGTGACATTCTTGTTAACGAAACAGGCTGTAAAATTGCTGTTCTTGCAAATATGGCGGATTTTGTTGCCGAAAACCTTAGCAAAGCCGGCAGAGGTTCGCTCAAAACAAGGGTCAGCTTGCCTGTGCACGGAGCCGATGATGTGAAATCACGCGGAACTGAAGAAAGCTTTACCGTTTCTTCTTTGAGGCTTGACAGCGTTGTGAAAAATGCGTTTGCCCTTTCGCGTTCCGATGCATGTGCAGGCATAGAAAGCGGCCTTGTTTTTGTTAACGATATTGAGTGCCTTAAGGCCGATAAAAGAATAAACGAGGGCGATAAAATTGTTTTTCGCCGCAAAGGGAGAATAATTGTCAAGGATTGCTCAGGCACATCAAAAAAAGGCAGAATAATTGTTAAAACAGAAAAATTCAAATAATAATAAGAGGAGAAAGACTATGAGCACAGAAACAAAAAGAACCTATGTTCCATTTCAGCAGTGGAAAGAAAAGTCAAAGCAGACCGAATACACCCAAAGCACACCCTTGCTTGCCTCTGACGGAACTCTGCTTGCAAAAGGTTGGGCAAGGCGCAATGTTTTTGAATATGACCGTAACCTTGTTAAAACGGGAATTATGAGCCGCAAGGAATGGGATTTTTATCAGGTTTGCGACGGTAAAATGATGGTTCAGTTCAACTTTGCCAACATCAACATCGGCGGATTTATAAATGCAAAGATTGTTGATATTGAAAAGGGAGAAGTTATTGTTGATGCTTCGCAGTATTTCCTTGGCGCAAACAAGCACGTTCCCCCTGCAAAAGGCGATGTTCCCAACCGTTATAAAGATAAGGTCGGCAACTTTGAATTTGATTTTAACACAAAGGAAACCTCAAGAACTCTTTGGGGCAAAACCGTATTTAAGGGCAAAGCTCTTGAATGCAAATTTGATATGGATATTATGCCCGGGCTTGAAAACATAACAACCGTACTTCCGTTTGATGAAAATCCGAAGCGTTATTTTATGACAACGAAACAGATGTGTATGCCTTGCGAAGGTACGTTCAGATATGGCGATTTTTCTTATACATTTTCTAAAGATAATTCTTTCTGTACTCTTGACTGGGGCAGAGTTAACACTATTCACGAAATGGTTTGGTATTGGGGCAGCGGCTCAACATATCTTACAGATGAAAGCGGCAACAAGCACCTTTTCGGATTTGAAATCACTTGGGCAATCGGTAACGAAAGCAATGCAACCGAAACCTGTCTTTTCTTTGACGGCAAGGCTCACAAAATCGGTGCAGTTGACGTTGAAACTTTCCCTAAGCCCGATAAATTTATGCAGCCGTGGAAGTTCGTTTCTGAAGACGGCAGATTCAATCTTGTTATGACTCCGACCTTTGATTACCACACCGACCTTGACCTGAAAATCGGCAGAATGCACGCCCATCAGGTTCACGGCAAGTGGAACGGCAACGTTATTCTTGATGACGGAACAAAGCTTGAAATAAAAGATATGTACGCTTTCTGTGAATATGTTGAAAACAGATGGTAATTTTCACCTTTTAAAAAATGCTTGACAAGCAAAAAAACGGGTGATATAATACATAATAATTTAACAGAGCAAACCGTTGAAGCGGGAATAAAGGCGACGATGCCTTCACAGAGAGTCCGTGGTGCTGAAAATCGGGCAAGAAACAAATCGTCAAATGGGCCGCCGAGGGTGCAGCGAAATGCAAAGGCAGAGTATACTGCAACGTGATGGCATACGTTAGTTGCCGGGGGTATGTCGGTACCCTGCAAAGCG
Organism: Acutalibacteraceae bacterium; assembly: GCA_045590675.1. Taxonomy (GTDB): domain Bacteria; phylum Bacillota; class Clostridia; order Oscillospirales; family Acutalibacteraceae; genus CAG-177. The sequence goes on along the minus strand of JAZNRJ010000061.1, from coordinate 50,500 downwards.
CACGTCAACCGTGAATCAAGGTGGCACCGCGGATAAAGTTGTTTATTCGTCCTTGGCAGAATCAATCTCTGCCAAGGGCATTTTGTTTAATTGGAGGAATATATAATGAATCTTAACGGCGTTGATTTTGAAACATATTTTAATAATTATCCCGATAAAGAGGGCTATTTCGGCAAATACGGCGGAGTATATATTGACGATAAGCTCAAAGCAGCTATGGCTGAAATAACAGAAGCCTATTATTCAATCTGCCAGTCAAGAAAATTCATTGCCGAGCTTCGCAGAATCCGCAAGGAATTCCAGGGCAGACCTACTCCCGTTACTCATCTTGAAAGACTTTCTGATGCACTCGGCGGCAAGGTTCAGCTTTATGCAAAGCGTGAAGATTTGAACCATTCGGGCGCTCACAAGCTCAACCACTGTATGGGTGAAGCTCTGCTTGCAAAATATATGGGCAAGAAAAAGGTTATTGCCGAAACAGGTGCAGGTCAGCACGGCGTTGCCCTTGCAACCGCCGCTGCATATTTCGGCCTTGAATGCGATATTTATATGGGTTCGGTTGACATTAAAAAGCAGGCCCCCAACGTTGCAAGAATGAAAATTCTCGGTGCAAACGTTGTTGAGGTTACACACGGTCTTCAGACTCTTAAGGAAGCTGTTGACGCCGCTTTTGATGCATACAGTAAAGAATATAAAGATTCAATCTATTGCATCGGTTCGGTTCTCGGTCCTCACCCCTTCCCGATGATGGTGCGCGATTTCCAGAGCGTAGTCGGTATTGAGGCAAGGGAGCAGTTTGTTGAGATGACCGGTCACCTCCCCACATCAATCGTTGCCTGTGTTGGCGGCGGCTCAAATGCAGCGGGACTTTTCGCAGGTTTCCTCAATGACCCTGTTGAGATTTACGGCATTGAGCCTCTCGGCAGAGGCCCCAAGCTTGGCGACCACGCCGCAAGCCTTAAGTACGGCACCGAGGGTGTTATGCACGGCTTCAACAGCATTATGCTTAAAGATGAAAACGGTGAGCCTGCTCCCGTTTATTGGGTAGCAAGCGGCCTTGATTACCCTTCATCAGGCCCCGAACACGCTTTCCTTCAGGAAATCGGCAGAGTTAAATATGATGTAATTGACGACGAAGAAACAATTGATGCATTCTATAAGCTTGCCCGTCTTGAGGGCATTATCCCTGCAATTGAAAGCTCGCACGCTGTTGCCTTCGGTATGAAGCTTGCCAAAACAATGGACCACGGCTCAATCCTCATCAATCTCTCAGGCAGAGGAGATAAGGATATGGACTATGTTATTGAAAATTACGGTATCAGATAAAAAATTAAGCACTTGCTGTCCAAACAGCAGGTGCTTTTTTCTTGACGATGGACAAAGATATGATATAATAAAATTAATTATTTTCTGACCGCTTATGCGGTGGAACGGAGATTATTATGAATAAATACGCAAGATTCAGATTTCAGCCCTGCATTCCTTTAGGCGAAGACGGCCGCTGCGTTACCGCTTCGGCAAGCCACATTAACCTTTCAAGAACCGCCGCAACAGAGGGTACGGTTCTGCTTAAAAATGAAAACAATGCTTTGCCGCTTAAAAAAGGCGAAAAAATTGCACTCTTCGGCAAAGCAACAATTGAATATATCAAAGGCGGCGGCGGAAGCGGCGACGTTCATTGCCCCTATATCCGCAACATCTTTGACGGCTTCAGCCAAAAAGATGTTCAGATTTATATGCCCCTGATTGATTTTTACAAGGATTATGTTAAGCGTGAAAGCGTTAATATTCCCACTCAGGCTCAGATTAACGCAACCTGGGATATTGTTAACGCAATGGAATTCTGCACAAAACGTGACGATATGACCTATGACACCTTTGCAAGTATGCACGTTAAGGAGCCTGCCGTTCCCGATGAGATGATTGAAGCTGCAGCGGCAGAAGCTGACACAGCAATTATTACTCTCAGCCGTTTTTCGGCAGAGGGCGTTGACCGCAGACCCATCGGCGGCGACTATTACCTTTCTGATATCGAAAAAAACCTGATTGACAAAGCGGGCGAGCTTTTCAAAAAGGTTATTGTTGTTATCAACTCCGGTGCACAGATTGACTGCGAATATTTTGCAGAAAACGATAAGGTGTCAGCGGTTGTTATGGCTTGGCAGGGCGGTATGGAAGGCGGCTCAGCGCTTGCTGATATAATTTGCGGCGACGTCAATCCATCAGGTAAGCTTGTTGACACAATTGCTAAATCCTATGATTATTATCCATGCAAGGATGATTTTTGGGAATGCTTTGACCACGTTGACTATTCTGACGATATTTTTGTAGGCTACCGTTATTTTGAAACAATCCCCGGAGCAAAGGATTATGTGCGTTATCCTTTCGGCTTCGGTCTTTCATACACAAGCTTTGAGTTCAGCGGTAAGTTTTGCTGTGAAAGCGAAGGCAAAATTGTTGCCGTGGTTAACGTTAAAAACGTTGGCGAAGTTGCGGGCAAAGAGGTTGTTCAGCTTTATTATTCCGCCCCTCAGGGCAAACTTGGCAAGGCCGCAAGAGAGCTTGGCGCATTCAAAAAGACAAAGCTCCTTGCCCCCGGTGAAAGTGAAACCGTTGTTCTCACCTTTGCCGTTAACGATATGGCAAGCTTTGATGATTTGGGTAAAATTCAAAAAAGTGCCTATGTTCTTGAAAAAGGCAGTTATAAATTCTATATCGGTACCTGTGTAAGATGCGCTGAAAAGCTTGATTACGAATTTGAGCTTGCCGAAGATACCGTTACAGAACAGCTCAGAAATTGGTGCAAACCCTTTAAACTTAAAAAGCGTATGCTTTCTGACGGCAGTTTTGAAGAACTTCCTCTCGGCGAAGAAGAATATTACTACGCAGTTAACGAACCCTCGGGCGCAAAAGCTCCCGAAGAGCTTGTGAAGTTTGATTATGTTGGCGAAAAAATCTCAATGGACGAATTTGTTGCACAGTTTACTCTTGAAGAGCTGATGGATTTTGTTGGCGGTCAGGCACCCACCGGCGTTGCCAACACAGGCTGCTTCGGCCCTGTTAAAAGGCTTGATGTGCCTGCAATGCCGACTGCTGACGGTCCTGCAGGTTTAAGGCTTGAGCCCGAAACGGGAATTCCCACAACAGCGTGGCCTTGCGCAACTCTGCTTGCCTGCTCGTGGAATTCGGAGCTTATATATAATGTTGGTGCGGCTGCGGCATCAGAACTCAGAGAAAACAACCTTGCAATCTGGCTTGCTCCCGCTCTTAATATTCACAGAGACCCCCTCTGCGGACGCAACTTTGAATATTACTCCGAAGATCCGCTTGTTGCCGGCAAATCTGCCGCAGCAGCAGTGAGAGGTATTCAGTCACAGAAGGTTGCGGTTTCAATCAAGCATTTTGCCTGCAACAATAAGGAAGCCAACAGAATGGGCAGCGATTCACGCCTTTCGGAAAGAGCTTTGCGCGAAATCTATCTCAAAGGTTTTGAAATTGCAGTTAAAGAGGGCGACCCCTGGACTCTTATGTCATCATACAATCTCATCAACGGCCAGCATACTTCCGAAAGCTATGAATTGCTCACAGGCATTCTTCGCAACGAGTGGGGATACAAGGGTATGGTGGTTACTGACTGGGGCGTTAAAAATGACCCTGTAAAAGAGGTTAAGGCAGGCAACGATATGAAGATGCACTGCGGCTACCCCGAAGACCTCAAAGCTGCTTATGATAAAGGCGAATTGACAAGAGCTGACCTTGAAATCTGTGCAAAACGTATTCTTGAAATGTTCACAAAGCTTGTATAAACATTCACCGCCCCGTACCGATCGGTACGGGGCGGGGAATTTATACGGTGTTTTATTAAAGAATATCTTCAAATTCAACAACCTTGTTTGTTTTGCCTGATTTAAAGATTGCTTCAACAAGGCGCATAAGCCTGCGCTGTTGATTATGGGTAACAATTGCATCTTCCTCGCCTCTGAGGTGGGCAAAAATGTTTTTGTAATATTCGCCCCAGTCTGCTTTTTGAACGGGGAGAGGATAGGTTTCAATTGTATCATCGGTTCTGGGCGCCATAGTTTTTGTTATGCCTGCGCCGGCAACAATGGGAACTGCATCTCTGTTTTCCCAATCGGAAACCATAACGGTTTTGCCGTTGCAGTCCCAGTCGGTTATAACCGCTGTTCCGTTTTCACCGAGCATATACCACAGCGGCAGCTCAATGAAGTTGCTTGTAGTAACTTCAACATAAAACGAGAGTCCGTCATCGAAAATCAGCGTTGTGCGGAAGCCGTCGTCACAGTTTTCATTGGTAACGTTGGTAAGTTCAGCGTAAACGGTTTTGAGCTTTCGGGGCATTGTCATCATCAAAGCCTGGTCAAGAAGATGAATTCCCCAGTCAAAAACCATTCCGCCGCCGTGCTGCGGCTGATTGCGCCAATCACCGGGCACACCTCTTGAACCCTGAACACGGGATTCAATACGGAAAACATTGCCGAGAGTATTATCGTCAAGCAGTTTTTTCATTGTGAGGTAATCCTCATCCCAACGTCTGTTCTGATGAACGGTGAAGAGCTTGCCTGTTTCGTTTGCGCAGGCAATCATTTCTTCAAGGTCAGCCGTGCAGAGAGTAACGGGCTTTTCGCTGATAACATTTTTGCCGTGATGCATTGCGTCAATTGCAATTTCCTTGTGAACATCGTTAGGGGTAGCGATAGTCACAAGGTCGATTCTTTCGTCTGACAGAAGTTCTTCTCTTGATGAAAAGAAATGAATTCCTTTTTCAGCAGCAACCTTTGCCTTTTCGGGGTTAATATCATAAACTCCTATGAGTTCGGCATATTCACCCATTTCTTCTTTGATTTTTCTTGCGTGCCAGTTGCCCATGCCGCCAAAGCCGATAACGGCAAAACCGAATTTGTTGTTTATCATTGTGTATGCGCTTCCTTCAGGTAAATGGAGTATATTTCAGGCAAAGGGAATCAGACCCACCACATTTCGCCTGTTTGTTCTGTTACAATAACGTCTTTAAGGAACGAAACTGCCTTTGAAAGGCCTTCGTTCTGGCTCATAAGAGAATCTTCGTGCTCAATGCTGATTGCGTAGTCGTAGCCAACCATACGAAGATTGGAAATAATATCTTTCCAATAGGAATAGTCGTTGCCGTAGCCGATTGAGCGGAAAATCCATGAGCGGTTGATTTCGTCGCCGTAGGGCTTGTTGTCAAGAACACCGTTAACGGCTGTGTTGTATTTATCAATCTTGGTATCCTTTGCGTGGAAGTGGAAGATTGCGTCGCCGAGCTTGCGGATGCAGGCAACGGGGTCCATACCTTGCCAAATAAGGTGGCTCGGGTCAAAGTTTGCGCCGATTTCGGGGCCTACCGCCTCGCGGAGTCTGAGAAGAGACTCTGTGTTATAAACGCAGAAGCCGGGGTGAAGCTCAAGAGCAATTTTGTTAACGCCGTGAGCCTTTGCAAAAGCAACAAGGTCTTTCCAGTAAGGAATAAGAACCTCGTTCCACTGCCATTCAAGAATTTCACCGAAATCGTTGGGCCAGGGGCAGGTAACCCAGTTGGGATACTTTGCGGTTTCGCAGTCACCGGGACAACCGGAGAAAGTGTTAATCTGGTTCAGGCCGAGCTTTTCGGCAAGAAGAATGGTATTTCTGATTGTTTTGTCATAATCGGCGGCGATTTCCTTGTTGGGGTGAACGGGGTTGCCGTGGCAGGAAAGGGCACTGATTTCAACATCGTATTTTTTAAGAAGAGCCTTGAATTCCTCAAGCTTCTTTTCATCGGCAAGCAGCTCTTCGGGGTTAGCATGAGCGTTGCCGGGGTAACCGCCGCAGCCGATTTCAACCATCTGAATACCGAGCGACTTGAAATATTTAAGAGCTTCCTCAAAAGGAAGGTTTGAAAGTAAAGTTGTAAAAACGCCGAGTTTCATATGAGTTCTCCTTTAAATAATATCTTTAAGATATTTGATGCTTCTTGCAACATCTTCAAAGCCTGTGGGAACGGGGTCATCATTTTCAACAATAACCCATTCCATACCGATATCCTTTACTGCCTTGATAACAGCAGGAATATCGTTGTTGCCTTCACCGAGAGCTTTGGGCTTGCCGTCGATACCGTCTTTAAGGTGAATGAGAACAAGGTTATCTTTGTTTTCGGTTATGAATTTATAGTTATCAACACCTGCGTGGAAGCTCCAGTAAGTGTCAAGCTCAAGGGGACAGTATGAGCCGATAACGTCAATCGGAAGTCTGCCGTCCTCAAGGGGAACAAATTCTTCACAGTGGTTATGATAATATGTTTTTATGCCGTATTTTTCAAAAGCATATTTCTGAGCGTTGCCGAGAACTGAGCCGGTTTCGATGCATTCAGCCTCTGTTGAGTGGGGAGCACCGCCAACGCCGACAGATTTAAGGCCGAGGGTGTTAACAAACTCGATTGTTGCTTCAAGCTTATCTTCTCTGAAATCGTCAAGGCCCATATGAGCACCAACTGCAACAAGGCCAACCTCATCAAGCTTTGCCTTGATGGCGGCAGCATCGGCGTTAAAATAGCCGGCAAATTCAACACCGTCATAGCCGATTTTTTTGATTTCTTCAAGAGCTTTGAGTAATGTTTCCGCATCGTTTATATGGTCTCTTACGGAATAGACCTGAACTGCAATTTTCATATTGATTATTCCTCTTCGTTAAGATAAACGGGTTTGCCGGTTTCGGCTGATTTGTAAATAGCTTCAAGAATCTGAGTAACAACCATTGCCTGCTCGGGCTTTGTGCTCAGTTCTTTGTCATTGATAACAGAATCATAGAATGCGCGGCATTCAAGCTCTGCGGGGTCATCGCTTGAGCCTTCATAGAAAGCAACTCCGCCTGCATCAAAGTTGGGCTTTTCAATAACCTGTCTGCCGTTTTTAACGTAGTTAAGGCGAAGGTCGTCAAACATATCTGCGCCGCCCTTTGTGCCTGCAAGGAGGGTTGAAGCTTCAATGGGGTTTGCAATGTTGATTGCCCAGCTTGATTCAACGCTGATTGTTGCGCCGTTTTCCATAACAACAAAACCGAAAGCGGAATCTTCAACGGTATATTTTTCGGGATCCCAGTCGCCCCAAGCGTTGGCGGTGTTTCTTTGGTCGCCGAGCTTTTTATATTTGGTTCCGACTACCATTTTAGGCTTATAGTTGTTCATCATCCACAGAGTAAGGTCAAGAGCGTGGGTGCCGATGTCGATAAGCGGACCTCCGCCCTGCTCATATTCGTTAAGGAATACGCCCCAGGTGGGAACGGCTCTTCTGCGGATTGCAAGAGCTCTTGCGTAGTAGATTTCGCCGAGTTCGCCGTTATCGCAGCACTGTTTGAGATAGAGAGCATCGTCTCTCCAGCGTGACTGATATCCGATTGAAAGTTTTTTGCCCGTTCTTACGGAAGCTTCGTACATTGCCTTTGCTTCGGCATATGTTTTTGCCATGGGCTTTTCACAAAGAACGTGCTTGCCTGCTTCAAGAGCATCAATTGTTATAAAGCTGTGAGAACGGTTGGGGGTACAAACGTGAACAGCAACAATTTCTTCATCTTTGAGAAGTTCTTTATAGTCAGTATAAATTTTAGCATCGGTTGAACCGTATTTTTTAGCTGTGTTGACAGCTCTTTCTTCAATAATGTCACAAAAAGCAACAGGATCAAGAAAATCAATGTTTTCAATGGCTCTTAAGTGTTTGCCGTTGGCAATGCCGCCGCATCCTATGATGCCTATTTTAATTTTTTCCATAAGAAATCTCCTTTACTGCGATAGTATTGCTAATACTTTTATTATACAAAGTATAAAAAGTAATGCAAGAATTATATTTCTTTACAGATGTAAATTTTAAGAACAATATTTTGGTTAAATTGCCTAAAATGTAAATGTACGTTGTAATGCGGAAAAAATTATGATAAAATAATTCCATAAAATGATAAAGGAGATTATTTATGATTGGTTTGGGCAAATGGGCATGCAACGTAAACACAATGTTTTTTTCAGGCGAAGTTAAGCTGAAGGTTTTTGATAACAACGGAAGCTATGGCTTTGAGCTTGACCTGCCCGGCGTTGATGTTCCTGACGTTGATATTAAAGAAGTTGTTGAAGACGGAGATACAATCAACGCTGTTGTGGGAACGTCTCTGTTACCTGATAAAGACATCAATCTTTCCGTAACTTTTGACGGCGATGAGTTTGACGGCTTTGTTAAAATTCCTTTTATCGGTAAGGTTAAGTTTAAAGACGGCCACAGAATTGAAGAATAAATAATGTTAAAGAGCAGTTCAATTGAGCTGCTCTTTTTGCTTGCTCGGATAAAAAGAGTAAAGCTGCACCTGAAAAGGTACAGCTTTATGAGGAGTTGTATATAAGAGGGTAGGTGAAATCAATTATTCATCAATGCCGAGAAGCTCATTAACGCTTATGTTGAGAACTTCAGAAAGGGCTTTGATTTCAAAATCGGTAACATAGCGAAGCTGGCCTTCAAGCTTTGAAAGGCCGGAAGCGTTAAGGTCGATTCCTTTAATCTGAAGTTGAGTGAGAAGATCTTTTTGCTTCATGTTGATTTCTTTGCGCCTTGCTTCAATTTTGGCGCCAACAATGTTTCTGTCACCGAGAGACTGTTTTCTGATTCTCATAATTGCCTCCTTAGAGCATTTAGGTGTTTTAAAACTCTTGAAAAATATACAGATTGTATAATCGCAAAAACTGCAAGAGTCTATTTTACTCAAATTTTGTCTGTGTTTGGATTTTAACACACATTTTAATAAAAATCAAGGCTTTTATTAAATATTGTTTTTCTGTTGCCGTGGTCATTAGTTTTACAAATCAATTTAGAGTATAGCAGAGTTTTGTTGAGTTTGATTAACAAAAAAATGAAAAATATTTTAATTTCTTGTTGTAAATTTTTTAAAAATGTTACATAATAATTCACATAGAATTAAACATATTTTATTTTTATCTGAAAGGACCGAAAACGATGAATAACAGTATTTCAGAACGCAATCTGACCATGCTGACTGATTTTTATGAAATCACTATGGCCAACGGTTATTTCAAAAATAATTTTAAAGATACGGTTGCATATTTTGATATGTTTTTCAGAAAGGTGCCCGACGGCGGCGGATTTGTTATTCTTGCAGGCGTTGAGCAGCTTGTTGAATATCTTAAAAACCTGCATTTTTCAGATGACGATATTAACTATCTGCGCTCAAAAGGTTTTGGAGAAGAGTTCCTTGATTACCTTGCAAATTTCAAATTTGCCTGTGATGTTTGGGCAATTCCGGAAGGAACTCCCGTTTTTCCCGGAGAGCCGCTTATCAAAGTTAAAGGCCCGGTTATTCAGGCTCAGTTTATTGAAACAATGATTTTGCTGACAGTTAATCACCAAAGCCTTATTGCAACAAAGGCAAACCGACTTGCAAGGGCTGCGGAAGGCAGAGCTGTTATGGAGTTCGGCTCAAGAAGAGCTCAGGGATATGACGGCGCAATTTATGGCGCAAGGGCTGCTTATATCGGCGGCTGTGCGGGAACAGCCTGCACAGTTTCAGAGCAGATGTTCGGTGTGCCTGCTCTTGGTACAATGGCTCACAGTTGGGTTCAGCTTTTTGACAGCGAATATGAAGCATTTAAGGCATATGCAAAGGAATATCCCGATGCGTGCACTTTGCTTGTTGATACATACAACACGCTCAAATCAGGTATTCCCAATGCAATCAAGGTTTTTGATGAGGTTCTTAAGCCTATGGGCAAACGTCCCAAAGGTATACGCATTGACAGCGGTGACATTGCCTATCTTTCACGTAAGGCAAGAAAAATGCTTGATGAAGCAGGATACCCCGACTGCGGAATTGTTGCTTCAAACTCGTTGGACGAATATATTATCAGAGATATGTTGCGCCAGGGTGCAAAAATCAGCTCATTCGGCGTTGGCGAAAGGCTTATCACCTCATCGTCAAGCCCTATGCTCGGCGGTGTATACAAGCTTGTTGCTGTTGAAAAAGACGGCAAAATTATTCCCAAAATCAAGCTGAGTGAAAATGTTCAGAAAATCACAACTCCTTGCAACAAAAAAGTTTACAGGCTTTATGATAACGAAACAGGCAAAGCTATTGCCGACCTTATAACTCTTGAGGATGAAGAGCCTGATTTTACTCAGCCCTATGAGCTTTTTGACCCCGACTATACTTGGAAGCGCAAAACGGTTGATAATTATACCGCAAGAGAGCTTCTCAAACCGATATTTGTTGGCGGCGAATGCGTTTACAAAGAGAAACCCATTAACGAAACCAAAGCATACTGTGCTTTGCAGGTAGAATCTCTTTGGGATGAAGTTACAAGATTTGAAAACCCCCATAACTATTATGTTGACCTTTCGCAAGCTCTTTGGAATGAAAAAAGACGTTTGCTTGACGAAAATCAGAAATAAGGAGAATGAAAATGAAAGTTATTTTTACAGATAAAGCTCCTGCTGCAATCGGCCCTTATTCACAGGCAATTGCAATCGGCGGAATGGTTTATACTTCGGGTCAGATCCCCATTAACCCGGCAACCGGCACTGTTGATGCCGAAGGGATAACAGCGCAGACTGAGCAATCCTGCCAAAATCTTGTTGCCGTCCTTGAAGCGGCAGGTTCATCGGCAGAAAAGGTTGTTAAAACAACCTGCTTCCTTGCCGATATGGCTGATTTTGCAGAATTCAATGCTGTGTATTCAAAATATTTTACCGGCAAGCCCGCCCGTTCCTGCGTTGCAGTTAAGGATTTGCCCAAGGGCGTTCTTGTTGAAATTGAAGCAATTGCTGTTGTTGAGTAACCGTAAGGAGAATCAATATGTCAGATTTATACAGTTCTGTTCCGATAACTTCCGTTGCGGCAACCGTATTGAAGCTCAGCGGCATTTCCGTGCCGGATTCAATTGAGGCTCCCGACCCCGTTGTTGACGCTCTTGCTTCAAAAAAACTGGGCGGTAAAAGCGTTGACCGTACAGTAATCTATAATCCCGATGCGGTTGCGCTTTGGGTATGGCAGAAATATACTGCTGAATTTACCAAGGCAGCGTTGAGGTCGGATATTGCAATGCCAATGCTTTCGGTTATGCCAAGCGTTACACCTGTTTGCTTTGCATCAATGTATACGGGCGTTATGCCTGAAATTCACGGGATAAAGAAATATGAAAAGCCCGTTCTTAAAATATCCACACTTTTTGACTGCTTTATTAATGCAGGTAAAAAAGCTGCCATTGTTTCAACGGCAAAAGACAGCATTTCAATGATTTTTCTTGAGCGTGAAATGGAATATTTTATTTATGAAACGCCCGAGGAGGTTAATAAAAAGGCTCTTGAACTGATTGATGAGGATAAATTTGACCTTATCGTTATATATAACGGTAACTATGACGGAAGAATGCACCGCTACGGACCTGAGTCTCCTGAAGCAATGCAAGAGCTTAAAATGAATATTGATTTTTATGCTGAACTTGTTGATAAAATCGACACTCAGTGGAAGAATCACAGCGTGTTTTATGGCTTCTGTCCCGATCACGGCTGCCATGAGATTGACGGCGGCTGCGGCTCTCATGGCCTTGATATGCAGGAGGATATGAACGTTATTCACTTCTATGGTATAAAAACAGCTGAATAATAAAAACGGGGATGTCTCATTGAGACATCCCTTTTTTGCCGATTAATGCTCCGGAATTGCCGATAGCTTCAGATTTGTTGAAACAAAAAAACCAAACTGATATTATGTCATTGAAAGGAGGGCGTGAATGAAACTCAGGATTAATATTGATAAAACAAAGGAAGAGGAGATAGTTGTTTTTGCTCATGAACGCACAAGGCTTGTTGACGAAATTGAACGGCTGGTCTCCGACAATGCTTTTGACCTGATAGGGTATTGCGAAAGGGAAGCAAAAGCACTTTTGCCTTCAGACATCCATTGCTTTACGGTTGAAGAGAACAAAGTATATGCGTTGACTGACAGCGGAAAATATTTTGTTAAAAGCCGTCTTTACCGCCTTGAAGAAGAGCTGAGCAATAATTTTGTTAAAATCAATCAGTCGTGCCTTGCAAACGTAAGAAAAATAGAACGCTTTGATGCTTCGGTTTCAGGCGCACTGACCGTTAGGTTTAAAAACGGATTTGTTGATTATGTTTCACGCAGAAATCTAAAAAAAGTTAAAGAAAGGTTTGGCTTATAATGAATATTTACTTGAAAAAATTTTTGCACAGAGGGCTTGTTTTTGCAGGTTTCGGTCCGATTGTTTTGGCGATAATATATTTCATAATATCAAGATTTGACACAGATTTTGCATTGAGCGGCAAAGAGGTTTTTGTGGGGATAATTTCAATTTATCTGCTTGCTTTTGTTCATGCAGGTGCAAGTGTATTTAATCAGATTGACCACTGGCCTGTGATGAAATCGCTATTATGCCATTTTTCAATGCTTTATGCAGTCTATTCGGTTTGTTACATTGTGAATTCCTGGATACCGTTTGATATTAATGTTTTGCTGATTTTTACAGCTGTTTTTATTGCTGTCTATTTTTTGGTCTGGGCGATTGTGCTTATCTGCATAAAAGCTACAAGCAAAAAGATGAATTCCAAAATCAAATAACAAAACAAAAAGCCCCTGCATCCCAATGATGCAGGGGCAAACTGTTGATTAAATTAATACTGAATGTTTGAGAATTCAGCCTTTGTAACTGCTGCGCCGTTGCCGTTGATTGTGATACCGGCCTTAAGAGCAAGAGTTGCATCAAAAGCATATGAATACTTGATGTTTGTGATTTTGCCTTCTGCAACTGTTACTTCAACCTTGATGTTCTTGTAGTTAACGGTTGTGTCTTTAACGGTGATAGCGGTTGTGAAACCTGCGATACCGTCAACAACTTCTTCGTGTGTGATGAAGTCGTTTGTGAATCTTGAAAGAGGAGTAGCGCCTGTCTTCTTGGGGTTGGTAGCGTTTGCAAGAGTGAAGGTGTAAACGCCGTTAGCAGCTGTGAATGAACCGAGGTCAGCTTCTGTGAGAGATGTTGCCTTGATTCTGTAATCTTCGCTTACATCATCCTTGGGATATGTGCCCTTCTTAACGCCGATGCCGAGGAAATCGCCAACAACTGTGTCAAGGTTGGAGTTTTCGTCGATAGCGCTGATGATGCCGTTAAGGATGCCTGTTGCACCGCCAACATCGATGGGGCTTGTGTATGAGCAGTTTCTGTTGTAGTTGTATGTGCCTTTAGCTGCTTTAGCTGTTTCAGCGTTAAGGAAAGCAACAAATTCAGCCTTTGTCATGTCAGCTGCGGGAGCTGCTGAAGCGTCTTCTGATGCTGCTTCTGAAGCGTCAGCTGAGGGAGCTTCTGATGCGTCTGCTGAAGGAGCTTCTGATGCATCTGCTGATGCTGCTTCTGAAGCGTCTGCTGAGGGAGCTTCTGTTACTTCGCCGCCGGCGATTTCGTCTGTTGATTCTTCAACTGCGGGTGCTGTTGTGGTTTCGGGTTCGTCATTGCCGCCGCAAGCTGCAAAAGCAAAGAGCATTGCGAAAGCGAGGAGAATTGCGATAATCTTCTTCATGGTTTTTCCTCCTGAAAATTTTTTATTGTGCCTCATGACACAATACTCATAATAAGTTAATTTAAAAATACAACATTACTGCGTTTTTGTCAATAGTTGAAGGGAATAAAATACCTAACAAAAAATAATATTATTTTTCTTGAATATAGCGGTAATATTTGATATAATAAAATATCTATGTACAGTATAGGTATATTTATTCCTACACACCTTAAGGAGATGCACGGATATGTTTGAGCATTTAATTGAATATTTTGACAGCCGCAAGGTGCTTGTGCTCGGTTTCGGGCGCGAAGGTCGCTCAACTTACGATATAATTAGGCGCCATCTGCCTCAAAAGCACATCGGAATTGCCGACATGCGTGAATTTGAGCTTGCTGACCCCAACGTTACTTTGCATTGCGGCAAGAATTATCTTGATGCAATAAAGGAATATGACGTTGTTGTTAAAACGCCGGGTATGTCATTTAAAGATGTTTTTGTGCCTGACGGAGTTGAAGTAACTTGCCAGACTGACCTGTTTTTGCGCTTTTCAAGCTGCGTTTGTGTTGGTGTTACCGGCACAAAAGGCAAAACAACAACCTCAACCCTGATTTACAGCATGGTTAAGCAAGGCGGCAAAAAAGCCTCTCTTATAGGCAATATAGGTGTTCCTGTGTTGGATAGTTTGGAAGACGGCGAGCCCGAGATTGCGGTTATTGAAATGTCTTCGCATCAGCTTGAGTTTACAACCGCTTCGCCGCACATTGCGGTTATGACCAATATTTATCCCGAGCACCTTGACCATTACAACGGCTTTGGCGGCTATGTTGCTGCAAAGATGAATATTCTTCGCCATCAGAAAACAGATGACTTTTTTGTTTGCAACGCTGAGCAGAATTTTGATGAATATTTTGATTTTTCAAACGTAACTCCGTCTGTTGTTAAAATATGTTCAAACGGCGGCAAGGGTGATGAAGCAATAATCAAAGCCGCTGCTGAAAATGACCGTCTTAAAGGTTCACATAACAGATACAACATTTGTGTTGCTGCAACTGTTGCAAGATGTTTGGGCATTTCTGATGAGGATATTTTGCTTGCCGTTGAAAATTTTAAAGGCATTGAAAATCGAATGGAACCTGTTGGCGAATATGGCGGAATAAAGTTTTGGAACGATTCAATTGCAACAATTCCGAGAGCGGTTGAATGCGCCGTTGAAGCTATCGGCGATGTTGACACTCTTATTTTTGGCGGAATGGACAGAGGCATTGATTATTCGGGATTTGTTGATTGGCTTTGCGTTTGCCCGGTTAAGAACCTTATCGGCTTACCTGAAACCGGCAACAATATATGCGAAATTCTTATGAAAAGAAACTGCAGAAAAAATATTTTTATTGCAGATGATATGGAACAAGCTGTTGCTGCAGCTTACAGATTCACCGAAAAAGGCAAAAGCTGCCTTATGTCTCCGGCAGCATCAAGCTATAATGTGTATAAGGATTTTGAGCATAAGGGTAATCACTACAAACAGCTGATAAAAGAGATGCAGCCGGAATAAAAAGATATATTGACAGAAGATGTTGTATAATATTATAATATGTATATAAAATGATGTGATTTAAGAAAGTAGGTAATTATTATGTCAAATTTCTGCAGTAATTGCGGTGCTCCCCTTAACCCCGCTTCAACTGCCTGTGCAAATTGCGGTGCACCCGTTGCACCTGCCAAAAAAGCAAAAAAGGCTTTTGATATTTCTGCACTTATCAAACTCACACCCGAAAACAAAAACAAAGTTGCAAAAATCGGTAAGCTTGCGGTTCCCATTGCAGCTCTTGCGGTTATTTTGATTGTTGTTATCGGAGCTGTTGCAAGCGGAACAGGTGCTAAAGGAGCAGTTAAAGATTATTTCAAAGCTATCCAGACTCAGGATGTTGACGATTATATTGACCTTATGCCTGAAACAAGCAAGCTTCTTTATTTGAGCGAAGAAGACCTTTATGACGATGTTGAGCAGCAGCTTCACGATACTGTTGAATATCTTGAAGCAGAATACGGCAAGAACATCAAATTCAAGGTTAAAAAGATTGAAAAGGAAGAGCTTACAAATAAGGAAAAGAAAGCCATTGTTGCTACATATTCTTTCTCTGACAAGCTCAGCGACATCGAAATCAAAAAGGCTTACGAAGTTGATTTTGATATAACAATAAAGGGCAAAGAAGATAACGATACCGACAGCGGCTCACTTGTTGTTATCAAAGAAGACAGCGACTGGAAGATTTACAGCACATTTGACCTTTATTAATTTTCAACCGAATAAAAAATCAGGACTGTGGTTCCAACTTGGAATCACAGTCCTTTTTATTGGACACATAACCTGCTATAATACAAGTAAAGGGCAGGACAATCAGACATAAAGGCTGTTGAATCTCTGAGCAAAGCCGAGAGTTCCGTCAGGGCGAAGGGTTGTAAGAGTAACACCGTGGGTCCAGTCTTTTTCTTCCCAACCGAATTTTTCACCTACGTGGTAGAGGTTATAGCAATCGGGCTGGCTGTAAACAAGATAAACGCCCTTGTAAATTGCACACCAATCGTTGATATGGTCGTGACCGCTGAAAACAGCCTGAGTGCTTTGTTTTTCAAGTATGGCATCAAACATACCGCTGTTGAATTTTGAACAGCCAACACTTTCAAACTGTCTGCCGTAAATGATCTCGCATTCACCTGAAGGAACAAAACCTTCCTCGTAGCTTCCGTTAAAAGCGTGGGAGTATTCAGGAAGGGGAATGTGCATATACATTAATGACTTGCATTCACCGTATTTTGCCTTAAGGCGGTCAACCTCTTTTTTATAAAAATCAATCTGGTTGTTTTTCAGGAAGTCATAGGCATCGTATTCTGCAGGGCAACCGTGTTCTTCGCGGTATTTGTCAATTATATCTCTGCCTGAATCAAGGAGGAAAAGAGTTTTGCGAAGCTTACCGCCTTTTCCGATGATATTAACGGTGTGGTTGCCGTAACCGAAAAGCTCTTTGGGGCCGTGCTTACAAAGGCAGTGCTCATAATCGGCAAAGCTTTTCATAAGCAGATATTTATAAAAGCCTTTTTCTTCTCTGACTTCGTGGTTACCGAAAACTGCGGTCCAGTAAACTCCGATTTTTTCCATCATCTGAGCAAACTGAATTGCATCAATCTGCTGAAATTTTGAAAGGATAACGTCGCCTGTGAGAACAACAAGGTCGGGCTTTGAATCGCGGATATGCTTATAAAGCATTTCAACGGTTTTTGTGTTGAGGTCGTGGTCGGTATCAAGGTGAAGGTCTGTTGTTGAAAGAATAACAAAATCTTCATCTGAGATATTACCGTTTGCGTCAAACTTAGCAATATCGGTCCAATAATCACCTTCGCCGATTTTTTTAACGCTTGTTCCTACCTTTTGAGGATTGGCTCTTGAGCAGAAAAGAGATTTGGGCAGCTTGCCGCCGGTTATTTTAAAAATTGCTTTTGCCGCCGCAAGATGAATTCTGACAGCACTTTGCCTGATAAAACTCCATAAAGTATACATAAAATCATCTCCGAAATAATAATCTTTAACTATTATATTACTGCA
This sequence comes from Acutalibacteraceae bacterium, assembly GCA_045590675.1. Taxonomy (GTDB): domain Bacteria; phylum Bacillota; class Clostridia; order Oscillospirales; family Acutalibacteraceae; genus CAG-177. The sequence goes on along the minus strand of JAZNRJ010000061.1, from coordinate 33,313 downwards.
TTCAAAAATTGTCAACATAAAGCGAGGGCGAACAAAAATGATAAAAAACAAACAAAAGAAATCAAAAAAGCTAAAAGAAAGCCGACAAAATATTGGTACCTATTGTATAGATAGTGGTTGACAAACACAATATATTGTGTTAATATGGAGTCGCAAAATAAAAATCACAAAAATCGAACATTTGTATTGACAAACGAATGTTCGTCTGATATAATAAACACACAGAACAAATGTTTCTGCTTTTAGGAGGAATGAAAAATGTCATTTGCAGATATAATCAGAACAGTATTTGAATTCTCAGCAGTAGTGCTTCTTATTGTTGGTTTTATTTATGAAAAAAAGGTTATTGCTTTTGAGCAGAAGCTCGCCAGAGCAATCAGGGTTTATTTCCGCAACCGCCGCATCCGCAAGCAAAGAGAAATTGCGAAGGCTTATAAGAATGTTCAGGGCAGAGCACCCGCAGAAGTTATTGAAGAAACACCCGTTATTGACTTTGCTCAGGCAAAAATCCGCAACCATCACGTTGCTTGAGACAAACGGATTATTCCGGTTGTTAAAGAATCATTCTCCAAGAGTGACATACATATGCAGAAAAAGCAGTGCTTCGGCACTGCTTTTTCATTTATAATCTTTATTTAAGAAGCTCTTGCATAATATCGGGTCTGCGGGTGGTTATGTTGTCCGGAGCATAGCTGAGGTTTTTAACCATATCGGATTTTTTATCAACTGTCCAAACAGAAACAAGAAGACCGTTCTGATGAAAAATATCAACAAGTTGTTTGCTTGCTCCTTTTTGGTTAAAGTTTATGCCGATTGCACCGCTGGCTTTAACTTTTTCAACCAGTGAAAGAATATATTTTTTGTTTTGCAGAAAACGGTGCTTAACATTAACATTAAGAAAATATGGTACACCGCCGCCGTTTTCGGCTGCCGCTTTAACAAAACCGTCGTGTATGCCGGTAAAGAAAATGCGATCTTCCAAAGCGTACTTCTGTGCACAGGGCAGTACTTTTTCAAGTGCCGCAGTGCTTTTAACGTCAACGTTAACCGTTATATGCGGATATTCCGAAATTTTTTTAAATGCTTCGTCAAGAGTAACTTCGCCGCCTGCAGGCTCATCGTGGGAAAGCACAGGTTCAAGATTTTGGTTGAAATGCAGGTCGAATTCAACAGTTTTCACACCGTATTTTACAGCTTCATTGATTGATTCAAGCGAGTTTTGCTTTGTATTCATACAACCGGTATGGGCGGTGTATGTGAAACTGTCAGGCAGAACAACCTTTTTTTCTTCCAAGTCGGCAAGTCTTTTTTGGTTTATCAGTGTAAATCCTAAAACAGATGTTGTTGCAACGGCTAAAACAGCAGAAATTGCCAGAAAAGATTTTTTCTTCATAAAAAGCCCTCCCTTTGCCTGATTATAACATATACAGATTAATATAGCAAATAAAAAAACAGACCTGGCAAGGCAGGTCTGCGTTTGGTTTAATCAGAAACCGAAAAGAGTGTAAAGAATATCGTTAACAAAGTTCCAGAAAGGATTGATGATGGGATAGAACTTATCGAGAAGAGCTTCCATACCTTCAAAATTAAGTGCCTTAATGTCAAAGTTAGCGATGAATTCTGTGAATCCGAGAATAAGCTGTTCAAGGCCTTCTGTGTTAATATCCATAGTATTTTGTCCCCTTTTTTAAATATTTTTTATTTGCACAAACAGCAAATAAGTATCTATATTATAATCATAACCTATCGGCTTGTCAACCGTCATATTTTAACAAGGTGTAAATTCTGCTTTATTCAACGCAGTATTTCTGGTACCTGTCAATCATTGCAACATCGGCAATCAGCTCAAAATAAAGGCCGTCGGCCCTGTATTCTTCAAAGTTGATTATTCCGTCTTTGCGCAAAACAGCTGCAGCTGCGCCGTCTGAATAGGGGATAAGCATCTTTGCTTTGGCTCTTGTGGGAGGCAAAGCTTTTTCTACCGCATCAAGGAGCTTATCAAGCCCTGTTTTTTCAAGTGCTGATATCATAACAGCTCCCGGTTCGTTGAAAAACGGACTGTCAGGGTCAGCGAGGTCGCACTTGTTAAAAACGGGAATAACCGGCTTGCCTGAACAGCCAAGCTCTTCAAGCAATTTGTTTGTAACGTCAAGATGTTCGCCGCATTCTTCGTCGGAGGCATCGCAAACATTAAGAATAACCTTGGCGCAAACCGCCTCTTCAAGCGTTGATTTGAAAGCTTCAACAAGGTTATGGGGCAGACGGCGGATAAAGCCAACTGTATCAATAAGCATAACCTTTCTTCCGTCGGCGAGGGTCAGTGCTCTTGATGTAGGGTCAAGAGTTGCAAAAAGTTTATCCTGAGCGAGCACACCGGCTTCGGTCAAAGCATTCATAAGGGTTGATTTGCCTGCGTTGGTATAGCCTACAATAACAACAGTTTCAATGCCGTCCTTTTCGCGCCTTGCTCTCGCAAGTCCTCTGCGTTTTTCAAGTGCCTCAAGTTCTTCGGAAAGCGATTTTATTCTGCGCCTGATATGGCGTTTGTCGGTTTCGAGCTTGGTTTCACCGGGGCCTCTTGTGCCTATACCGCCGCCGAGCCTTGAAAGGTTTATGCCTTGGCCTGTAAGCCTTGGCAGCGAATATTTAAGCTGTGCCAGCTCAACCTGAAGCTTACCTTCGTTGCTCAATGCTCTGTCGGCAAAAATATCAAGAATAAGAGTTGTTCTGTCAATAACCCTTACTTTGACGGCTCTTTCGATGTTTTTCAGCTGAGCGGGTGAAAGCTCGCTGTCTGCAATAACAAGGTCAATTTCGTTATTTTCGCAAAATTCGGCAAGCTCTTCAAGTCTGCCGCTGCCGAGGAAGGCGGCGGAGTCAGGCTTATCCCTTTTTTGCGTAACTTTGCCTATAACTTCTGCGCCTGCGGTTTTGGCAAGTTCTTCAAGCTCGTCAAGTGAGGATTCGCAGTTGTATTCGCCTGTATCAACAGCTATAAGCACCGCTTTTTCGGGTTCTTGTTTGTTTTCGTAAAACTCCATAGATTCTCCTGTTAAGAAATTAAATCTTTATCAACTGTCAAAAGCCGTTTCGGATGAAACGGCTTTCGGATAAGTTAATTAATTTTAAATGTTTCTGCGCTGATAATGCTGCCTTCGCCGGTGTAGGTTACTGTTACGCTGTCACCAACGTTGAGAATAACAACCTCTTCAGCCTGAGAAGCGGAAACTGAGAAATAAGAATCGTTGAGAGCAAGCTTAACGTAATAGTAGCTTTCGCCGCCCTTAACAGCTGTTCTGATTTCGGTAACCTCGCCTGTTGCGGTGAAAACTTCTTTCTTGGGAGCTTCATTTTTGTTTTCTTCAACGGGCTTCTGTTCAGCCTGAACACCGTTTGCCGCAAGTGATTTTCTGTAGTTATCAAGGCAAGCACTCAGGTCTGTGCTTGTTGCGCCGATTTTGTTATACTGGTTAACGTTGATAAGCGCATACTGCTGAACAATCTGAGTTTCGTCTTTAAGAGACATAAAGTAAGTGGGCTGACCGTCAATATTAACTATAAGCGGGAAGGTTGCGTTATAGCCAAGGTCTTTGACACGGCCCTGTGCAGCTTCCTGAGCGGAGGCTTCTGTACCGCCGGTTACGGGATAATACTGAGTTTCTTTTGTTCTCTGGTTAACAAGAACGAAGCCCGTGATGGAGCTGTCGGAGGTTACGGAAGTAACGCCGGTGTACATCCATACGTCGTCATCCTTGGCAATGTAGTTATAACCCTGAGTTGTTGTGTAAACGTTTTTCTGGCCGAGGATAGAGTTCCAGAAACCGTCTTTATATTTACCGTAGAAATTATACTGCTCAACGATAAGGTCTGAATCGTAAACACGGTCAATCCACTGAAGAGAAGCATCAGTGCGGAGCTGATCCATAGTGTAGTAAATGCATTCGCCGGTTGCGGCATCAACAAGAACTGCACCGATAACGTCTGTACCGCCGAAAAGGCCGATGGTTTTATCAAGTCTGGGGCAAACCCAGAAAGGTGTGCCTTCGTCGTTAACTTCAAATGTTGCATCGCCGAACATATAAGTGGGATATTCAAAGCGAAGGTGACGGACAAGCTTTTTGTTGAAATATTCAGCAGTTGAATATTTGATTGTGCCGTCCATAAATTCTGTGCTTTCATCGGCCATATTGATGATAACATAGCCGGGAAGACCCTGTCTTGTGTTATAAAGCCACTTGATTATGCTTGCATATTTAAGCGGAGCAACTCTGACGGGAGTTCCGTTATAGTTAATCTGGGTGCTTTCGGCTGAAGCTGTAAACTGAGAAACATAGCCTTTTTCTGCAAGTTCACCGAGAGCTTTATTGGCAAGCTGTGTAGCTGAATCATTATCAAGCTTGGGAATTTCTTTAAATGTGTTGATATCCTGAGCTTCGATTTCTTCTGTGAAGCTGCTTGTTTCAACAGAGATAATCTGGCTGTATGACTTAGCTCTGAAGAATTCGCTTGAAACAACGTATCCGACAACAACGGCAACAACAAGCAGACCGATGATTATTCCGGGAACAATTGCTCTTTTCTTAACATAGGGCATATATTCAGGCTTCATAAATGCGTTTGCAAAAACAGCGTTGAAAACGATGTAAGAAGCGGCAACCGCACCGATGTAAAGGTAAAGGTCATATGCCTTGAAATTTAATGCGGGAAGCATAAGATAGAAAGCAGCAACAGCAAAAACGGCTGTGCAAAGGAGGCTGAGGATTATTTTGAGAGCTGCTCTCTCAGGGGGGATAACTATATCAGCCTTTTTAGCCGAATCTTTTTTTGAAAAATCAACCTTGATGGGGTCCATTTATTCATCTCCTTAAATATATTAATTAACAGTATAACCTATTTAAAGCAATAATACAAGTATTTTTTGTTAACATTGCAATTTGACACTTTTGATTTATTTGTGCTATTATAATATTTGTGAGAAATTGTTCAATTATGAAAGGATGATTAAAATGTTTTCAGATTATATCGACACAATATCATTCGTATCAAAATATGACAGTGAGGTTGGCGCAGCTATGGATGCCGAGCTTGCAAGGCAGAGAAACAACCTTGAGCTTATCGCTTCCGAAAATATAGTTTCCCCTGCTGTTATGGCTGCAATGGGCAGTGTGTTGACTAACAAGTACGCCGAAGGTTATCCCGGCAAAAGATATTATGGCGGCTGCGAACACGTTGATGTTGTTGAAACCCTTGCCATTGAAAGGCTCAAAGAGCTTTTCGGTGCAGAGGCAGCAAACGTTCAGGCTCACTCGGGAGCACAGGCCAATATGGCTGCTTACAATGCAGTTCTTAATCCCGGCGACACAATTATGGGTATGAGCCTTGCTCACGGCGGCCATCTTACTCACGGCGCAACCGTTAATGTAAGCGGCAAGCTTTATAATTCCGTTCAGTACGGCGTTGGTGATGACGGCTTCATTGATTACGATGAGATGGAAAGAATGGCAAAGGAATGCCAACCCAAGCTCATTGTTGCTGGTGCATCGGCATATCCCAGAACAATTGATTTTGAAAGAATAAGCAAAATTGCAAAATCAGTCGGCGCATATTTTATGGTTGATATGGCTCACATTGCAGGTCTTGTTGCTGCAGGTCTTCATCCCTCACCCGTTCCTTATGCCGACATCGTAACTTCCACAACTCACAAAACACTCAGAGGCCCCAGAGGCGGCATTATCCTTTGCAAAAAGGAACTTGAAGCTGCAATAAACAAGTCAATCTTCCCCGGCAATCAGGGAGGTCCTCTTATGCACGTTATTGCGGCAAAAGCTGTTTGCTTCGGCGAAGCTCTCAAGCCCGAATTCAAAGAATATCAGCAGAGAATTCTTGACAACTGCAACGCTCTCGCAAAGGGTCTTCTTGCAAGAGGAATTAACCTTGTTTCAGGAGGAACAGACAATCACCTTGTTCTTGTTGACCTTCGTTCACACGATGTAACTGGCAAAGAGGTTGAGCACAGACTTGATGCCGTTAACATCACACCAAACAAAAACGCAATTCCCAACGACCCCCAAAAGCCTTTTGTTACCAGCGGTCTCAGACTCGGCACAGCCGCTGTTACATCAAGAGGCCTTGGTGTTGAGGATATGGATAAAATCGCTGAATACATTTATCTTTGCGTAACCGATTTTGAAAACAGCGCCGAATCCGTTAAGGCAGGCGTTGCCGAAATCTGCAAACGTTACCCTATCTATGAATAATTAATTAAGGAGATGTCAATGATGAAAGGTATTTTTACAGCTCTTCTCACGCCCTTTAAGGACGATTATTCAATCAACGAAACTTCGCTTAAAAAGCTTGTTGAGTTCAACATTGAAAAAGGTATAAACGGCTTTTATGTAGGCGGCAGCACAGGCGAAGGTCTTGTTATGACCAATGAAGAACGCAAGGAAGTTTTTCGCATCGTTAAAGAAGCTGCGGGCGACAGAGTTCCCCTTATTGCTCACTGCGGTTCAATTTCAACCGATGCAGCAATTGATATGGCAAAATATGCTGAAAGCGTTGGTTATGATGCTATTTCTGCTGTTGCTCCTTTCTATTACGGTTTCCCTTATGCCGCAATCAGAAAATATTATGATGACATTGTTTCAAGCGTAAATATTCCTATGGTTGTTTATAACTTCCCCGGCGGCAACGGCTTTACATTCACAGCCGATTATGCAGCTGAAATGTTTGAAGACGAACGCTATATGGGTATTAAGCATACTTCTGCTGACCTTTTTGCTCTTCAGCAGTTCAAGCAGAAGATTAAGAGACCTGTTACCGTTTTCAACGGTTTTGACGAAATGTGCCTTGGCGGCCTTGCAATGGGTGCTGACGGCGCAATCGGCAGTACATATAACTTTATGGGCGATAAGTTCGTTAAGATTTATAATGAATTCCACGCAGGTAACATCGAAAAGGCTCAGGAAATCCAGACCGAAGCCAACGAAATTATTGCAGAAATGATAAAGTACGGTGTATTCGCTTGCGAAAAGGCAATTATGACTCACCTCGGCATTGACTGCGGCCCCTGCCGCCGTCCCTTCCTTCCTATCAGCAAGGAAGGCTTCGAGGCAATGAAAAAAGTTGCTGAAAATCTTTAATCCCAATTACAAAATCCGCCTCGGCTGAGGCGGATTTTTTGCATAAAAAAGGCACCTTCAATTGAAGGTGCCTTAAAATTATTCTGATTTATCAATCTTCGTTAGCTTCTTTTGCTGCTTTAAGAACATCATCAGGAACGGCTTCACCGTGCTTAACGCCGATGATGCAGAGGATTGAAAGCAGGAAGGCAATGGGGCTGTAAACAAAGAGTGAAAGATATGTGCCCGAAAGCATACGAACAATACCGTAAAGGATGGGGGAAGCAATCTGAGCTGAGAAAGTTGCGGTGTAGTAATAACCGGTGAAAGTACCAACTTTATCAATACCGCCGATTTCAAGAACAAGGGGAAGAGTGTTAACGGTGATGAACATATTTGCAAAACCGCCAAGGATAAGAGCTACCCAGATAAGAGCAAAGCTGCGTGTTGCAACATAAAGAGCAAATACAGCCATAAACACTACAAGACCGATAAGAATGGTTTTCTTTCTGCCGATTTTTTTGCCCATATATCCGGCAGGGATGGCTGCAACAGCGGAGCAAACGGCAAACAGAGTAGTCATAATTGTTGCTTCTGAGGTTGTTTTGCCGAGAACTTCAGCAGCAAAAAGAGCAAAGAATGTTGTGATTGCGTTGGTGCCGCAGAAGAGGAAGAAGAGACCGGCAAGCATAAGAACAAGGCTTGTTCTCTCGCCCTTTGAAAGCTTTTGAGCTTTTCTTGCTTCTTTTTCGGCTTTCTTTGCTTCTTTTTCTGCCTGAGCTTTTGCAGCAGCGTCAACAGCCTTGTTATGTTCTGCAACAGCTTCAAGCTTGCTTGAAGGTTCTTTAACGAAGAAGAGAATAACAAGCATACCGATAACCATCACGATTGCACCGGTAAGGAAAACATAGGGGAAAGCAACCTGCTCGTTTTCGGTTGTGATTGCAACGCCGGTTGAAAGCTTATAAATTGCACCAACGATTGTGCCGGCTACCATACCGATAGCTGAACCGATGCCGCCCATAAGGTTGATGATTGCGTTGCCTTCGCTGCGAAGCGAGGGAGGTGTGAGGGCAGGCATAAGAGCAACAACGGGAGCTCTCCAAAGAGACATTGAGAAAACGAAGAGGATGATGAAGAGCATTGTAAGGGGAAGAGAACCGCTCAGTGCAACCCACGGAATAACAGCAAAAAGGAATGCTGAAACGGGAGCACCGAAAACGATGAAGGGACGGCGCTTGCCGAGCTTTGAATGGCAGTTATCGGAAAGCTTGCCGAATGTAGGCTGGAAGATAACGCCGAAAATGTTGTCGAATGTCATTATGATACCGATGAAGAGGGGAACAAGAGTTATTCCGCCTGCTTCGGTGGCAACGTTTTCACCCTGAGCTTCTGCAAATTTTGCAAGCACGGGGAACATTTCGTTAAGCTTTGCGCTCCATTGAGTGACCATTTCGGAAGCGTTGAGAAGTCTTTCAAGGATTTTGGTGATGTAAGGGTCATAGATTGCCCACGCAATTGAAGATGCCATAAAGCCAAAGCCCGTCAGAATGGTTCTGGGACGGTGAAGCTTGCCGTTTTCTCTTGCGCAGAAAAAGGTATTGTTCATTTCAATTTCTCCTTTTTGGGATTTCCGAAGAACACTTCGGGATTGTTCTATATTATACCATTAGTATTATGATTTTTAAAGACAGCAAGTTGACCAAAAGAAAATGAAAAATTTTGGTATTCTTGACAAAGGAGTTTTTATAAGCAATAAAAATTTGACTTTTACTTCTATCTAATATAAGATTGTATCAGAAATTACAAAAATTTATTATTTTAGTTTAGTGGGGGTTTGGGTATGAAAGTATTATTGATTTTGCCTGACGGTATGCGTCCCGATTCGCTTGGCGGTATTCCGCAGGTGCAAAAGATGCTTGGTGAAGCTTCTTATACTTTGAACGGAGAAACGGTGTTCCCTTCAGTTACTTTGCCTTGCCACATCTCACTTTTTCACAGCGTAACTCCGCAGAGACACGGAACAACAACCAACACATATGTGCCGCAGGTAAGGCCGATTGACGGTCTTTGCGAGGTGCTTAAAAAGGCGGACAAAAAATGTGCAATTTTTTATAATTGGGAAGAAATCCGCGATGTTTCACGCCCGAATTCAATTGCTCATGCCTGTTTTTATGCCGGCAGAAGAATCGGTTATAAACAGGCAGGAGAAGAGCTTACGGATTCGGCAATTAAATATCTGAAAAAATACGATACGGATTTCACATTTATTTATTTCGGCTATCCCGATATGAACGGCCACAATTACGGTTGGATGACAGATGAGTATAAGGAAGCCGTTCAGAGCAGTTGGTGCAACATTGAAAAGCTTATGAATGAGCTCGGTGATGAATATACATATATTATAACTGCTGACCACGGCGGCCACGACAGAACGCACGGCACCGATATGCCGGAGGATATGCTGATTCCTATAATAATAAAGGGTAAAGATTTTGAACCCGGCAAAATTCTTGAAAACGCAAATATTATTGATATAGCACCCACAGTTGCGAAGCTTTTGGGCGTTGAGCCTGACGGAGAATGGGAAGGAAAATCATTAGTTTAATTATAAAGCTTGTATGAGTGATAGGCTCATGCAAGCTTTTTTTGCTTAAAAACAGCACAGATTTATTGATTAATCAGCCGTTGTTTTAAGAAGTATTTTACAAAATTTGTTTTTCAAAATGCCTTTTCGGCAAAAAAATATTGCAAAAGCACCGCGGTTGTGATAAAATCGAGCGGTATTGCGCTTTGAGGAGGTATATATGAAAAGTATAATTGCTGCGGCTTTGTCCGTTTTAATAGGAGCTTTCGGCTATGCGGTTGTTGATGCCGAAATAGAAAACAGAGTTACAACGCTTGAAAGTCAGGTGGCTTCGCTTGAAGCTGAAATTGAAAAATACCACTCGGCAACCGAGCCTGAAACAGAAGAAGCAACAACCGTTGTTTATGAGGATGACGGCGAAATGATTTGGCCTGTTGAGGGTAATGCAGTTGTTGTTGAAGGTTATCCTGCTTATTCAAGCGGTAATCCTCACTCGGGAATTGATATTTTCATTCACGACAGAGAGGGCAACGGTTACGATTCAAAGGGCAACAGTCTTTCTTACCGCAGCCCGATCCACGCTTCACAGTCAGGTGTAGTAGTTGAAGCTTATAACAACGGTGAATGGAACACCGGTTACGGCAACTATTGCGTTGTTGACCACGGCAACGGAATTCAGACTCTGTATGCACACGCAGATGTGATATATGTAAGCGAAGGAGACACTGTTGAAAAAGGGCAGACACTCGGTTTGATTGGCAAAACGGGCAATGCAACAGCTCCGCACCTTCATTTTGAAGTCAGAACAGTTAATGATGACGGAACAATCCAAAGAGTTGACCCGCTTGACTATGTTTCGGAACCGTAAAATAAAACAGGTGTTGAAAAAAATATTTCAAGTAGTATAATAGAGATATAATAAGAAGAGAGGAGTTTTTTTAATGAAAAAGCTTTCTAAATCGTTTTTAGGAATCATCCTGATTGCCGCTATTCTTATTTCTTCATTTGCAACAACGGCATATGCTGACAGTTCGCTCACGCTTTACGGCCGTGATGCACTTTCAAAGATGGCAAACGGTGCTGCGCTTGTTTATGCCTATGACCAACTCGTTAAAGGTGCGGAAACATCAGATGTTCCCCAGATGGTTTCGGTCAGAGATTCTTCTAAAGTTATCAAAAAAGATGAACTTCAAACAGTTGTTTATGCAGTTTTCAGCGACCATCCCGAGCTTTTCTGGATTAACAAGGAATGGTCATTTGCGCTTGAAAAAGATACCCAGAATGTAAACTCTGTTCAGCTTAAATATTATATTCAAGGTTCAGAGCTTGCAACGGCAAAAACAAAGTTTGATTCAGCAGTTGCTCAGATGATAAAAGGCCTTGACGGCAAAAGCGAATATGAAAAGGCAAAAATTTTGCACGACAGAATTGCGGTTAACGTTGATTATGTGATGGAAGGACATCACCAGACCGCATACGGTGCACTTGTAGGCAAAAAAGCTGTTTGCGCAGGTTATGCAACAGCCTATCATCTGCTTCTCAACAAGGTTGGCATAAATGCCTGGACAATCAGCGGCGATTCTTATAACCCCCATTCAAGCCAGCTTGTAAGGCACGAGTGGAACCTTGTGAAGCTTGACGGCAAGCATTATCTCACAGACGTTACCTGGGACGATAACGGCGATACTGTTGCTTCAACATACTATTCATATTTTAACGCAACAACGGAACAGTTCAAAACAACTCACATTCCTTTTGAGTTCTTTAAAAACAATCTTCCTGTATGCACGGCAACAGAAGCAAACTATTTTGTTAAGAATAACTCAGTTTATAATTCTTTTGATGCTCAGAAGCTTGCTGACCAACTTAAGAAAAACGGTTATTCGGCAAGAATTTACGTTAACGGAGATGCTGATAAATTCCTTGCAGATGTTCAGAATAATATTGCAAAGCTTGCAAGTCTTTCCGGCGCAAAGCTTGACACTTATAAGTTCAGATCATCGGGAAATGAAATCATTATAACTTTTGAGTGTAAGTGTTCTCATAATAAAACCGCAAAAGCTTTTGACGGCGAATATCATTGGGATGCCTGCTCACAGTGCGGTTCATATCTGAATACAGATATCCACAGTTATACAGGAAACGCAACAAAATGTGACGTTTGTGATTATAATTATAAAGAAACAAAGCCTGAGACTCCCGAAAAACCTGACGTGAAACCCGATGCACCCGATACACCCGATATTCCTGATACACCCGACGAAATCGCATACACAGTTTCAATTGATAACAACACCAACGGTAAAAAAACAATAAATGTTGGCGATATTCTGGTTCTTACCGCTCTTTATACTAAGCCTTTAAACGCAACTGTTTGTTGGTATGTTGACGGCGAAGAGGCGGGCACAGGCGATAAGTTTGAATATGAAGGAACAACAGGCGAAACAGTTGAAATCACAGTAAAGCTTGTTGATGCAACAGACAACGTTATGAAAGATTCAAAAGGAAACGAGATTTCAGACACAGAAGACGTTACTGTTAAAGCAGGTTTCTTCCAGAAAATCATTTCATTCTTTAAAAATCTTTTCAAAATAGACAGAAGAATTGAACAGTAAAAAATCAAGACCTTCAGCAAAACGCTGAAGGTCTTTTTTTATCCCCAATTAAAGGGTCGGAGCATAAAATCAACTTCATCTTTGTTTTCGGGAATTGTTGCGAAAGATGAAACGCGGTTCAGTCCGTGCTCTTTAAAGCTGTCGTAAAGCTCTTCGTTGGCTTTAAGGCGGAGGGGACTGAGGAAAGAATATTTGCCGATGAACTGGTTGGCCTTGAAATATTCCCAGCTTAAATTTGCAACCTCAACGTTGAAAAGCTGTTCTTCGGTTATATCGGCGTTGAGAGCTTTGGCCCAAAGGATATCAAGCTTTGCGGTGTTGAGAGGGGAATAAAAGCCGGCCTGATAATGCCAGTCAAAGTCAAAGGCATGAGCGGTTGCTTTTGTCTGAGCGGTCTGAATGTCGATTATCTCTTTAATATGCGGTGCTGCATCTTCTCCGTAATAAGCTTTAAGGAAATCCATCATATGATATTCAACGTCACAATCAACATCCCATTGAAGCTTGCAAAGAAGATAGTTTCTCAGCTCATTAAAGGCGGCATAGTGGCCGTCACCGCAGTTATAGATATAACCCGTTATGCCGATATCGTGCATATATTTCATTGTGGATTGCATTGTTTCAAAGTTTGAAAAGAACTGGGCGGAGTTAAGAAAGTTGATTGTATAATCATAGATATACGTTGTGTCTGCTATCTTGACCCAGTTTGCGTGGTCCTGAGCAACCGTAGGTTCCTGCTCAACAAAAAGATTGTCAAATGTTTCGTGGCCGTCAATTGCACCGCATTCGGTTAAGGGGTGGCTGCGGCAGGCTCTGTGCAGCTCGCATATAACGGGTGCAACGTTGGGATTGCAACGCAGGGACATATCTGTCGGCGGTCTGTCAGTTTCACCGTATGCGTAGAACGTGAACATAAAATCGGGGAATTCATCGTCAAGCGCATCTGCAAAAGCATTGGTAAATATAATCGTGGGTGCCGAAACGCTGCCGTACTGTTCATAAAGAGCTTCGCAGGTTTCACAGTGGCAGTAGTTTGAATTATCTTTTTGGCCGATGTGGATATATTTCGAGTCCCTTTCGCAGTCAAGAATAGCTTGTCTTGCGTTTTTAATTGCAATCTGAAGAACATCGGGGTGGCTGAGGCACACATGGTCGGTTGTGCGTGTGCCGTCGGGGTTCATTGCAAAATATTCGGGATGCTCGGCAAAAAGAGCGTCGGGAACAAGCACGTCAAGCGTAACATCCCACAAAACGTATGTGAGCGCACCGCCGTATTCCGTAGCTTCGTCCCAGAAAGAAACGTTCATTTTTGTTCTTGCCCTGTGAGCGTTATTTGTTCCCGCACAGTCATTTCTTCTGGTAACAAAAGAGGGGTTGACGGTGCGGCTTATTGCTGCGTCGATAACAATATCCTTGCTTTCAGGAACAACCTCAAGGGTTGGGGTGAACCAACGGACACCGAGATATTCTTCAAGGAAAGTATAGACGCCGTAAAGAGTGCCTCTGTCATCGTATCCCTCAATCAGCAGACGGTTACCGTCTGACTTAAGGTTGAAGCCGTCAGGCGTGATTTTTCCGTCTTTATTTTCGGCTGTGCCGAGAACAATGGCTTTTTCATTTTTATCAAGCTTGTTTTCGGTTATGTGTTCAAGCTTTGCACCGCTGATTTTTTCAACATAAGTCTGAAGCTCGGTAACGGCGGTCATTATGCAGTCGCTCGGGCTTTCCGGCGTTGTTATAACAAAGTCGGATTTGCCCTCCTGAACGATATACATAGGAGAGTTAATTTCGGGCGAAGAGTAAGGTGTGCCGCCGTAATTGATGTTCGTGTTAACCGGTAGTATGCCGATTATGTATAAAAGTACTTCTATAAAAGCAATTATGCCTTTAAATGTAGATGCCATTGTTTTGCCCTCCTTAGTTAGCGGGTGTTGAGCTCATTGAGAAAACAAGCTCTCCGCCGTTCATAAGCTGAGAATGGGTAACATAACATCCGTCAAGCATTTCACCGTTAAGAGTTACGGAGCTGACATAAACGTTTTTATCGCTTTGGTTTTCAGCTGTTATCTTAAGCGTATTTCCATTTGAAAGATTAACCTCTGCAATATCAATATTGGGTGAACCGATCCAATATTTATCTGTGCCTGCAAGCGGATAAAAACCGAGAGCGGAGAAAACGTACCATGCACTGATTGTTCCGCCGTCATCGTTACCGTCAAGGCCGTTAATATCGGAGCTGAAGCGATTTTTAAGAGTCCAGCGTACCCACTTCTGAGTTAAATCGGCTCTGCCTGCGTTAGCGAAAAGGTAAGGTGTGTGAATATCGTGCTGATTGCCTATCCAATAGCCTGAACCGGGGTCAATGGCGGCTCTTGTGAGCGAAGCATCTTTCATAAAGCGGTCAAGCTCGCTGACAAAATATTCTTTTGAGCCAAAAAGCTCAATCATTCCGTCAATATCCTGAAGAACGCTCCAACGCCATTGCCTTGCGCTGCCTTCGCAGTAACAGTCCGCAAATTTCTTTATCATAACTGCATCATAGAATGTTGTTATATACGGGCTGAAGTTCCAAACGAAGGCACCGTCAGCATTTTTTGCCTGAAAGTATTTTGTTTCAGGGTTGAAAATGTTTTTATAGAACATTGATTTTTTGCGATATTTGGCGGCATCTTCGGTTTTTCCCAGAGCAGTTGCGAGCGTGGCAATTGCGGAATCTTCCCACGCATATTCAAGGGTACGGCTTACGGATTTGTTCACACCCTCTGTATCTTGAGGTATATAGCCGTATTTGTTATATTCATTGACAAACCCTCGTCCGTCTTTGTCAACGGGGTTGTCAGAAGAATATTTCATAAATTCCAAAGCAGCTTCGGCATCAAATCCGGTAAAACCTTTAATATAGCTTTCGGCAATAACAATGTTGGCGGCATCGCCTATCATTGAGCCTGTATAGCCTGCGCCCATAGGCCAGCGAGGAATAACTCCGATGCCTGCTTTTGCCATTTCAACAAGACTGATAAGGCAGTCATTCTGAATTTCGTGGGCAATGAGGGTATAAAGCGGATGGGTTGTGCGGCAGGTATCCCAAAGAGACATATCGGTTCGGTATGTATAGCCTTCCGCAACGTGAACTTCTTTATCAAAGCCGAGATACTCGCCATTGACATCGGTAAAATCTGTCGGCATTATCATACTGTGATAAAGGGCGGTATAGAATACGGTTTTTATTTCTTTGTCATCGGTGCCGATTTTAATTAATGAAAGATTTTCTTCCCAATCCTTGGCGGCGTTTGCTCTGACTGCGTCAAAATCCAGCCCGTCGGCTTCAGCCTTAAGATTGAGGAGAGCGTTTTCAGCGCTGACAAAGCTTATGCCGATTTTCATTTCAACGCTTTCGTTGCGAAGAGAACCGAAGTTGAGGTCTATGCCGCAATTGATAGGATCTGAGCTTATTTCAAAAGATTCAATCGGTTTATTGGTTGTTGCGGCGAAATATACGGGGAGCCCGTCAAATCTGCCTGAAAACTGACCGCTGAGCACGCAGCCGCCTGTAATAACGCCGCTTTTTTCATCATAATTCACAAAGCCATCTCTTGATGCGCTGTTGGCTGCGCCGCTTGTAACGTCGATATAAAGTCTTGCGTCGTCGGAATCAAAAAAACTGTAACGGTGAACGCCGGTATGAGCATCGGCTGTCATTTCCGCAAGGCAGCCGACGGTGGGCAGATAAACGGCATAATATCCGGGTGCGGCTGTTTCGTTTGAATGGGAATAAGGCATAACGGCAGGTTTGTTATTGCCTGAGACGGGAGTTACTCTGAAGTTGCAGTAATCTTCGGCACCCGTGCCGGAGAGCCTTGAATGGCTGAAGCCTTTGATATGGCCCTGCTCGTAATAGTATCCCGAAGTGTTGGTTTTGAATATGTAAGCACCGCCGATAAAGCTTGTGTCGGGGCCGAGCCTTACCGAACCGAAAGGAACGGTGGCGGCAGGGCTGAGCATACCGCAGGTCCAGAAAGTGCCGCCCGTGCCGATAAAGGGATCAACGTATTGACCGAGTTCTCCGCTCTTATATTCGGGCATTTCAATTTTGTTCATATGAACGCCGGTGAATAAGGAAGTAAAGAAAATTTCAAACGAAAGAAAAACGGAAACTAACGCTCTTATGATATTCCACATAAACATTCTCCTTAGAGTGAAAATATTTGAACTAAATACGCCGTAAAGGTCGGATTCCCGACCCACCGAAGCGTTTTTTTCTTCGATATACGTTAGTATATCATCAGAAAAGAAACACTCCGTTGAATCAAAACTGCGACCTTTTCGGTGTTTCGCAGTTTTGAAAGATAAGATTTTTGCCAAGACAAGGAAGAAAAGCGAAGGAATGCTGACGCATTGCAAGCTTTTCTGACGCAGTATTGGTGAAAAGATTGCTTTCAAAACCGTATGAAGTTCGAATCTTTTCACTCTAATCAAGATTCAGGATTTCTTTTATAGGTTCTGCGAAATCTTTTGAAACAGAGGGGAGAGATTTGCCTTTTTTGAGGAAAGAGGTGTAAACAGCGCCTTTTTTATCGTTGCCCATCTGGAATTTTGCGATGGTCTGAATAAGAGCTTGCTTTTGGTCTTCATTTTTAAGGTAAATGCAGTTTTCGGCGGTGATTTCAACTTTGTCGTCGGGCTTTGCAGCAAGAGTTACTTCAAGAGTTTTGCCGCAGATTTCAGCCTTAACATCTGCCTTCTGACCGTTGACGGTTGCCGAAATATCGGCACTTATTATATCTTTGAATTTGATGTTATATGTTCTTGTTTCAGGCGAAACGGAGCTGATACCGTCTGATTTAGCTATTGAGAAGCTGACTTTGTTGCCGCTTTCGTTAACGGTAAATGCTGTTTTCAGATATTCACCATTCTGATAGGAGAGGGTGTTGCCGTCGTCTTCGTAAAGAGTAAATGTGTTGTTGCCTCTGTAAACAAGAAGCTCAAGCGTTTCAGGGTTTGAGCAGTCATTGGTTGTTCCGTTTGCACTCATCGGGATAATTGCGCCCTCTTTTGCAAGAACGGGGATATATTCAAGGTCGCGGAACATTTTAACAAAGCGGTTGCCGCTGTAAATTCTGCCTGTGAAAATATCGGTATATCTGCCGTTGGGCAGCCAAACATTAACGCCTGCAAGGTTGGTTTTTGACGATGTATGTTCAGTAATCGGAGCCACGATAAGCTCAGTTCCGAAGAAGAATTCGTTTTTGCAGTTATATGCGTTTTCATCTTCTGGGTATGCGTAATACATCGGTTCGCAGATTGCTCTGCATTCGGTGTGGGTGCGGTAGTTCATTGTGTAAATATAGGGGAGAAGCTTATGTCTTAAACGCAGGCAGTCTTTGGCAATGCGTTCAACCGCACCGTTGTAATTCCAGGGCTCTTTGCCCATAAATTCGTTGTTGGTTGAGTGAAGCCTCATAACGGGGCTGAAAACGCCAAGCTGAACCCAACGCAGATAGAGCTCATCGTCCTTTTTGCCCATACAGTGACCGCCGATGTCGTGGCTCCACCAGGGATAAGCAACGTTGGAAGCGGTTGCGGTGAATCCGGGCTGGAAGTCAAGGCTTTTCCAGGTCTGGGTTGTGTCACCGCTGAAGCCGAGGGGATAACGCTGGCTGCCTGCTCCGCAGAAGCGAGAAAGGATGAGCGGCCTGTGATTATCCTTTGCATTGTCAAGGAAGTGGTAGTGATTCAGGGCCCAAAGAGGGTCAAGTCCGGGTACGTTGGAGCGTGTTCCCTGCTGCCAGTCAATCCACCAAAAGTCAACGCCTTTTTTCTCAAACGGGTGATGAAGAATATCAAAATATTTTTCGGTGAATTTTTTATCGGTTATGTCAAATTTAACGGGTTTTCTTTCTTTGGGGTCCTGACCCATTGCTTTGCACATATCTTCATATTGGTCTTCAAACCATCTTACGCCCATTGAGGGGTGAAGATTGAACGTTGTGTGGTAATTATCGTCTTTGAGCTTTTTCAGGAAAGCTTCGTAATCAGGGAAAAGGTCGGTGTTAAAGCTGTAACCCGTCCAACCGGTTGACCAAAAATCGTAAACAAGCTCCATGAAATTCTTGTGTTTGCTGATTTTGTGGCTGTCTTTGCCGAATTTTTCGCGGATATTTACCCAATGCCAGTCCATATCAACGGTTGCAACAGTTATGGGGATTTCTTCTTCTTTAAATTTATCCATAAGGTTCAGATATTCATCCTGAGAATATGCCTTGTAACGGCTCCACCAGTTGGAAAGAGCGTATCTGGGGATAAGCGGAACTCTGCCCGTAAGATTATATAAATCTGTTGTTGCACCGATATAATTGTTGCCGTAAGCAAAATAATACTTATCGCTTTCTTTGTTGTCTCTGGGAAGAATAAGGCCGTCTTTCTTTATTGCAAGGGTTTTGCTGTCATCAAGAACAGCAACGCCGTTTTTGGAGCATACGCCGTCGCCGAGTTTTATTATGCCTGCTGTTATATCAAGGGTGCGGCAGGTACCTTTGAGATTGCCCGATTTAAAGTTAGTCACGGTTCTGCCGTCGGCAAGCTTGATTTTAAGCATCTTGTTTGATTTGAGAGAATAAACAAAGGTTGCACCCAATGTTTTGATTTCAATTTTGCCGTTTGCTTCCTTTATTTCAAATTCGGGTTTATCAAAATCTCTGAACCAAACGCTTTGTGTAGGTTCATCGCAGAATTTGCCGTTTTTTTCAGTTTCAACTCTTAAAAGGCAAGGCGTGATAACTGTAAATCTTGTTTTGCCGTAAATGGCGGTCTGGCTTTTGGCGGCAACCGGAGAGCAATCAATTTTAAATCTTTCAGCAAACTGTTCCATAAAATTCTCCTTAAAAATTAAAATACAAAATAATTATATATCTTATATCATTTAAAGTCAATAAACTTGATTTTTTATATTAATGTGCTAAAATGTATGTGTAAATTTGAAATACGGAGGTATTTTGTTATGCTTAAAGTTGGTCTTGTAGGTGTTGGCGGAATCAGCGGCGCTCATATTCCTGCTTGGGATGAAATGGAAAACGCTCAGCTTGTTGCGATTTGTGACATCCGCCCCGAAAGAATGGAAAAATATCCTGACAAACGCCATTATACAGATTTTGACGAAATGCTTGAAAAAGAGCAGTTTGATATTATTGATATTTGTCTCCCCACATATCTTCACGCGGATTTTGCCGTTAAGGCAATGAAAAAAGGCATTAACGTTATTTGCGAAAAACCTATTTCTCTCAAAACAGAGGATGTTGAAAGAGTTTATTCAACCGCAAAGAAAAACAACGTAAAATTTATGGTTGCTCAGGTTCTCAGATTCTGGCCCGAATACGAACTGCTTAAAGAAATTTACGATACAAAGAAATACGGCAAGCTTCTTTCGGGAACGATGATAAGACTCGGCGGTTTCCCCAAATGGAGCTGGGACGGTTGGATGATGGATGAAAAGCGCAGCGGCCTTGTTCCTTTTGACCTTCATATTCACGACCTTGACTTTATGGTTTATGCCTTCGGTATGCCAAAGGTCAGACATCAGTTCCGCTCAAAGCTGCCCGATCAGGATTTCATCAGCCTTGTTTATGATTTCGGTGAATTTTCGATCAATTCTGAAGCTTCGTGGTATGCGATGGACTATCCGTTTACGGCTGAGTTCCGTTTTCAGTTTGAAGATGCCGTTGTTTCCAACGAAAAAGGAAAAATGGTTATCTATCTCAGGGACGGCAAGGTTATTGACCTTTCACAGGAAGCGGAGGGCGACACCGGCAGCATTAACCTGCCCAAGAGCGATGCTTACGCAAACGAGATTCATTATTTTGCCGATTGCGTTATCAACAATGTTCCTGTTGAAAAGGTGAAGCCTGAACAGCTTGAATGTGTGCTTAAAATTCTTAATAATCTTTAATAAAATGGTGAAAAATTATGACTAAAATGTCATTTATCCGAATATTAACAGCGGCGGTTATGTCGCCATACTTTCTTTTTAATTATGTTTTTAACAATTATGCTTACCCTGCCGTGAGCAGAAACGATGCTTATCTTTTTTGCTATTTTGTGGGCAATGAGACCGAAGAACAAAAAATCCACCTTGCCGTAAGCAAAGACGGATATAATTTCAAGGCTCTTAACGGCAACAAAGCGGTTATTGAACAGAAAAAGGGAACAGGCTGTGTGCGTGACCCTTACATACTGAAAGCGGTTGATGAAAACGGCAAAGATTGCTATTACATAATCGGAACCGATATGAATGCGCTTCTCGGCTGGACTTCAAACCATTGCCTGATTACCTGGAAGTCCTATGACCTTGTTAATTGGATTGATGAAACCGTTATTGATATAAGGCAGTTCAAGGGCTTTGAAAACACAACAAGGGCTTGGGCACCGCAGGCGATTTACGATGAATCAGTTGGTATGTATATGGTTTACTGGGCCAACTCAACAGCTGAAAACGATTGCGCGGGGCATTATTACGCCTACACAAAGGATTTTAAAACGTTTGAAACCGAGCCCAAGGTTCTTTACGGCAGATGGAACGAACCTGACCCCGAAACGGGAGAGCTGAGAAACATTCAATGCATCGACGGTGATATAATTTATAACGAAAAAGACGGATATTATTATCTCTATTTCAAAGAGGATATACACCAGAAAATCGCCTATGTAAAGTCAAAAAATCTGACAGGACCTTATAACACAGATTACACAACCTGTTCGCTCAATTATTGGGGCGTTGAGGGCAGTTCAATGTACCGCATTAACGGTACCGATGCCTGGATGATGATTATGGATGAATACGGGCAGGGCTCTTTCTTTGCTCAGATGACAAGAGATTTTAAGAATTTCAGGCAGGTCCAGCGTTCTACTTACTCACTTAACCATCTGAAACCCAGACACGGTTCGGTTGTTTCGATAAGTGAGGATGAATATTTCAGGCTTATTGAAGCATACGGAATTGAAGAATAAAAAAGGCTGACTCAAGCGAGTCAGCCTTTTTTCAGCAGTTTATTCCTTTTTCCTGCATTGCTTTTCTGAGAGTTTCAACATCGCCGTGAAAATAGCAATGTCCGTCCATACCTGCAGCTTTTGCTCCGTCAATGTTTTTTTGCATATCGTCTATAAAAAAGCATTCTTCGGGTTTGAGCGAGAATTTTTTGAAAAGCTCAAGATATATTTCTTTTTCAGGTTTGAGGAGCTTATAATCGGCAGAAATCAGAACGCCGTCAAAAAACGACAGAGCAGGAATGCCCTTACGTCTTTCGTGAAAATCCGATGAAGCATTTGAAAGCAGATATATGCCGTAG
The DNA here is from genome assembly GCA_045590675.1 of Acutalibacteraceae bacterium. Lineage (GTDB taxonomy): Bacteria > Bacillota > Clostridia > Oscillospirales > Acutalibacteraceae > CAG-177. The sequence goes on along the minus strand of JAZNRJ010000061.1, from coordinate 11,652 downwards.
CCATTGGATTTAAGCTCTTTTACGAAGCTGCACATCTTTTCAAACGGCGGCATATAGGGATAAAAATTATCAACCATTTCGCTCACTTTTTCAAAAACTTCAGGCGGAATCTTATCTTTTTTCAGAGCCATAATTTCATCGGGAAAGATGAGGCCTCTGTCTTTGTCCGCCCAGATTTTGTTTCTGAAAATTTCCTTAAGAAGAATATCGGCGGTTTCTTTGCTAAACACATTGTAAAGCGCTTTTTCGGGATTATAATCAATAAGAACGCCGCCCATATCAAAAACGATGTTTTTAATCATCAGTCAAGAACCTCTCTGAAAATAGCATCAAGGATGCCGACGGAATCTTCAATAACTTCGCCTGCAACATTGCCGATAACTTCGCTTGCACCGCCGATGATTTCGCCTGCGCTGTTGATAATTACGCCGAGGCCTTCCTTCCAGGCATTGTTTTCGTTAATACCTGCAACGGTGTTGTATTTTTCTTCAATGTTCTTTTCTTCGTTATAATTTGAGAAAGTGAGGCTGAAGCCCTGAAATTCAATGCTTTCAAGGTATTTGCCTTTAACGCCGATTCTGATTTTGATTTCGCCGAGGTCTCTGAATTCTTCGGGATTGATTTCACCGAAAACAAGGCTGTTTTCAATGAAAGAAAGCTCTTCTTTTGCAACAATGTAATTGTAAATGCATTTTGCGGTTTCTTCAATATCAACCTTAAGCGTGAAATTTTCAATGCCGTCTTTACTGAGCTTCTGAATAACGTTCATTGCATCTTCGGTAAGACCGTTATCAAGGAAATCGTAAAAAATATCCTTTGCTTCGTCATAGAGCGGAATTTCTTCGGCTGTGACATCGTAAATGTCGGCAAGGAAAGGTACGATGTCTGCATCGTAAAAAACTTCAATTGCCTTTTCGTTGATTTTTTCGTCAACAATAAGTGCGTTGATGTTTTCAGCTCCGTTTTTAAGCAGAGCGATGCTTTCTGCGGTTATATCAAGGCCGAGAATTCTTGCAAGCTCGCTGAAATCTGCAAGCAAAGCGTTAATGTTGGTATCCATAAACAAGCCGTAAGTTCCGGTGAGCACTTCGCCTTGCTTTGAAACAAAATAAAAGCCTGCATCCTGATAGCTTTCGTTACCGAGGAAGAAATAAAGGTTTGATCCTGTCAGACTGTCACCGTAATCAACAAAGCCTTCACCTTTAACGAGGCTGATGCCGTCGGCTTCAATTTTAAAATCAAAGCTTGAAGCGTCAAAAAGAGTGTTCTCAAAAGCGTTGGCAATTTTGACCTGAGGCTTTGAGTTAACATAACCGGCAACGCCTGCAACCGAGATTGCAAGAATAAGAATAACCGCAACGAGGATAATCATCGGTTTTTTGTTTTTGGTTATTGTAACGGCAGGTTTTGCGGCTCCTTTTTCAGGTGCCTTAACGGGAGAAGGGGCGGCTGAAGGAGAGGCTTTGGTTTCAGGTTCTTCAGCTTTTTTTACTGCGTGGGCAACAATTTTTTTGCCTGCGAGCGAAGCTCCGCATTCAGGGCAAAACTTACTTTCTGTTATATTTTTTCCGCATTTGGGACAAGTCATAGCAAAAACCTCCTTTGATTTTCCCATTATAACATATATTTATGAAAAAACAATCTTCATTTTGTGACAAATCATTAAATAACTTTTTTATAGCCTTTATCTCTTGACTTATATAGTATATCTATGTTATATTATCTAAGATAAAAACGGTACTGAGATGCCGAATAATTGCAGGCTTGCCTGCGTTCAGAGTATTTCAGACCTTGCCTTTGGGCAAGGTTTTTTTAAAAGGAGCGTATTATGGATTATATCTTCAAAAACTGCAAAGTTTTTCGTTCCGGTTCATTCGTTAATGAGGATGTCCGTGTAAGTGACGGTATCATTGTTTCTAAATTTGAAAATTCATTGACTGCCGCTGTTTCTTTTGATTGCGGCGGAGCTTATATTTTACCGGGTCTTGCTGATGTTCACGTTCATCTGCGGGAGCCGGGTTTTCTTTATAAAGAGACGGTTGCAACCGGCTCGCTTGCTTCGGCAAGGGGCGGTTATACCGCAGTTTGCCCTATGCCCAACCTCAATCCTGTTCCTGACAGTATGGCAAACTTGCAGGTTGAGCTTGATGCAATCAAAAAAGATGCAAAAATAAAAGTTGTTCCTTACGCTTCGATAACCAAAGAGCAAAAGGGTGAAGAGCTTGCTGATATGGAGGCGATGGCTCCCTATGTTGTTGCTTTTTCCGATGACGGTAAGGGCGTACAGAGCAGAGAGCTTATGAAAGAAGCTATGCTTAAAGCAAAGGCACTTGGCAAAAAAATAGTTGCCCATTGCGAAGATAACAGCCTGCTCAACGGCGGATATATTCACGACGGAGAATACGCAAAAGCTCACGGGCACAGAGGAATCTGCAGCGAAAGCGAATGGGGCCCGATTAAAAGAGACATTGAGTTGGTTAAAGAAACCGGATGTTCATATCACGTTTGCCACATTTCAACCAAGGAGAGCGTTGAGCTTATAAGGCAGGCAAAAAAAGACGGCGTTGACATCACCTGCGAAACAGGTCCGCATTATCTTTTGCTTGACGATTCCGATTTAAAGGAAGAGGGCAGATTCAAGATGAATCCTCCTTTGCGCTCGGCGGCGGACAGAGAGGCTCTGCTTGAAGGACTTATTGACGGCACAATAGATATGATTGCAACCGACCACGCACCCCATTCTGCCGAAGAAAAGGGCAGAGGCCTTGAAAAGAGCCTGATGGGTGTTGTGGGAATTGAAACTGCTTTTCCGCTGCTTTACACCTATCTTGTAAAGCCCGGCATAATAAGCTTTGAAAAGCTTATGCAGGTTATGCACTATGCGCCCTGCGCACGGTTTGACCTCGGCAAAGACCTTTCAGCAGGCAATCCTGCCGATTTCACAATATTTGACCTTGATGCGGAATATACAATTGACCCTGCCGATTTCAAATCTATGGGTAAGAGCACTCCGTTTGAGGGTTGGAAGGTTAACGGCCGTTGCCTTATGACAGTTTGCGGCGGCAAAATAGTATGGGACGATAAAACAATAGTTATGGAGGGGCTTTTTTAAATGAAGCAAAGCATTTTTACGGTTAAATCGAATATATGCCTGACCGATAATGTTTATGAGATGGTTTTGCTCGGCGACACTTCCGATATAACGGCAACCGGTCAGTTTATCAACATTCAGCTTGACGGATTCTATCTTCGCAGACCGATTTCGGTTTGCGATTGGAATGCCGAAAGCGTAAAGATTATCTACAAAGTTGTAGGTACGGGAACAGAATATATGGCAACTCTTGCTGAAGGAGCAAAGCTTGATATTCTCACAGGTCTCGGTAACGGATATGACACAGAAAAAAGCGGTGACGCTCCCTTGCTTATCGGCGGCGGCGTAGGCGTGCCTCCTCTTTATGCGCTTGCCAAAAAGCTTATCGCTCAGGGCAAAAATGTTAAAGTAATCCTTGGCTTTAACACAGCAAAAGAAGTTTTTTATGAAGAACAGTTCAAGGATCTCGGCGCTGAAGTTTTTGTAACAACAGTTGACGGCTCAAAGGGTATCAAAGGTTTCGTTACCAACGCTTTTGAAGCTGTGGGCGGATATACTCACATATTTACCTGCGGCCCTGAACCGATGCTTAAAGCAATTTACAACGCAAGCGAAACATCGGGTCAGTTCAGCTTTGAAGAGCGCATGGGCTGCGGCTTCGGTGCTTGCATGGGTTGTTCATGCAAAACAAAATACGGCAACAAACGAATCTGTAAGGACGGCCCCGTTCTTGAAAAGGAGGAAATCATATGGTAAGCACAAAAGTTAATCTGTGCGGAATTGAGCTTGATAATCCTCTTATTCCTGCCAGCGGAACCTTCGGCTACGGCTATGAATTTGCAGAGCTTTATGATATAAACTGCCTGGGTACTTTTTCGTTCAAAGGAACAACAAAGGACCCGAGATTCGGCAACCCCACTCCAAGAATTGCCGAATGCACCGCAGGTATGATTAACGCAGTCGGACTTCAGAACCCCGGTGTTGAAAAGGTTATTTCGGAAGAACTGCCCAAGCTTGCAAAATGTTTTTCAAAGCCTGTTATGGCAAATGTCAGCGGTTTTGCAATTGATGAATATGCTTACACTTGCGAAAAGCTTGACGCTTGTGACCAGGTTGGCTGGCTTGAAGTTAACATCAGCTGCCCCAACGTTCACGGCGGCGGTATGAGCTTCGGCACAGACCCTGCAATGGCTCAGAAGGTGACAGAAGCAGTAAAGGCTGTAACCCAAAAGCCTGTTATTATCAAGCTTTCGCCCAACGTTACCAATATAGTTGATATTGCCAAGGCTTGCGAAGCCGGCGGCGCAGACGGCATCAGTCTTATCAATACAATGCTCGGAATGAGAATTGACCTTAGAACAAAGAAACCCGTTATTGCCAACAAAATGGGCGGTTTTTCGGGCAGCGCAATTTTCCCCGTAGCGGTAAGAATGGTTTATCAGGTTTACGACGCAGTTAAAGTTCCGATAGTCGGAATGGGCGGTGTTTCAAGCGCAAAGGACGTTATTGAAATGATGCTTGCGGGCGCAACCGCAGTTCAGATTGGCGCAGCAAACCTTATTAACCCCTATGTTTGCAAGGATATTATAAACGAGCTTCCCTCGGTTATGGAAAAATACAATATCAAAAATCTTGAAGAAATTATCGGAGGTGCACACTAATGGGAAGAGATGTAATTGTAGCTTGCGATTTTGCGAGCAAAAAAGAAGTTCTTGATTTTCTTGATAAGTTTGAGCAGGAAAAGCCCTTTGTAAAGATTGGTATGGAGCTTTTTTATGCGGAAGGTCCCGAAATAGTAAAAGAAATCAAAGCAAGAGGTCACAAGATTTTCCTTGACCTCAAGCTTCACGATATTCCCAACACAGTTAAGAAGGCAATGGCTGTTCTCTCAAGGCTTGACGTTGATATGTGCAACCTTCACGCAGGCGGCACCGTTTCAATGATGGAAGCTGCTCTTGAAGGCCTCACAAGACCTGACGGCACACGTCCCCTTCTTATTGCTGTTACTCAGCTCACATCAACAAGCCAGGAAAGAATGGAAGCTGACCTTCTTATAAAAGAACCCATTGATGAGGTTGTTATGCATTATGCCGCAAACGCTGCAAAGGCAGGTCTTGATGGCGTTGTTTGCTCGCCCCTTGAAGCAGGCAAGGTTCACGAAAGATGCGGCAGCAGCTTTATGACCGTTACCCCCGGTGTTCGTTTTGCTGACGGCGAAATCGGCGACCAGGTAAGAGTTACAACTCCTGCCAAGGCAAAAGAAATCGGTTCTGACTATATCGTAGTCGGCAGACCTATTACCGCAGCAGAAGATCCCGTTGCAGCTTACAGAAGATGTATGGCTGAATTTGTTGACTGAGATTAATTTGTAAATAAACCATCAGGAGGATATATATTATGGAAAGACTTATTGCAAAAGACTTACTCTCAATCGGTGCTGTTTTTCTTCGCCCAGAAGATCCCTTTACCTGGGCTAGCGGAATCAAGAGCCCCATTTACTGCGACAACAGACTTACTCTTACAGCTCCCGCAGTGCGCACGGATGTTGAAACAGGCCTTGCAGAAACTGTGAAGAAATATTACCCCGAAGCTGAAGTGCTTATGGGTACTTCAACAGCCGGTATTGCTCACGCAGCAATCACAGCTCATATGCTTGGTATGCCTATGGGCTATGTACGCTCAGGCGCAAAGGATCACGGCAGAGGTAACCAGATTGAAGGCAAACTTCTCCCCGGTCAGAAGGTTGTTGTTATTGAAGACCTTATTTCAACCGGCGGCAGCGTTATCGAAGTTGTTGACGCTCTTCGTGAAGCAGGTGCAGAAGTTCTCGGCATCGCAAGCATCTTCACATACGGTATGCAGAAAGGCCTTGACCGCCTTGCAGCCGCAAACGTTAAGAACGTTAGCCTTTCAAACTTTGATGTTATTGTTGAAGTTGCTGCTGAAGAAGGCTATATCAAGGCTGAAGACAAAGAAAGACTTATTGCTTTCCGCAACAATCCCTCAGACGAAAGCTGGATTAAAGCTTAAATTATAAAACGGAGGTTTTAAAATGAAACACCTCATAGACATAATGCAGCTCTCAGTTGAAGAAATTGACGAGCTTATCAATACGGCGGAAGATATTATTGCTCACCCCGGCGAATATGCCGAAATCTGCAAGGGCAAAAAGCTTGCAACGCTCTTTTTTGAGCCTTCAACAAGAACACGCCTGAGCTTTGAGGCTGCTATGTATGAACTGGGCGGCAATGTTATTGGTTTTTCCGAGGCTCAGAGCAGCTCGGCTGCAAAGGGTGAAAGCGTTTCGGATACCTGCCAGACGGTAAGTTGCTATGCAGATATTATCGCAATGCGCCATCCAAAAGAGGGTGCACCTTATGTTGCATCGCTCAAGTCAACCGTTCCCATTGTAAATGCAGGTGACGGCGGACATAACCACCCGACCCAGACTCTTGCTGACCTGCTGACAATTCACCGTGAAAAAGGTAAGTTCAGCGGCCTTACAGTCGGCCTTTGCGGTGACCTTAAATTCGGCAGAACGGTTCATTCGCTTATCAACGCAATGTCACGCTACGATAATGTTAAATTTGTTCTCATATCTCCCGATGAGCTTAAAATCCCCGAATATCTTAAAGCTTCTTTGGTTTCTCAGGGGGTTCAGTTTGAAGAATCCGCAAGCCTTGAAGCCGTTATGCCGGAGCTTGACATTCTTTATATGACAAGAGTTCAGAGAGAACGTTTCTTCAACGAAGCGGATTATATCAGACTTAAGGATACCTATATTCTTACGGCTGAAAAACTCGCAATTGCCAAGCCTGACCTTTGCATTATGCATCCGCTGCCCAGAGTTAACGAAATTTCAACAAAGGTTGATGATGACCCCAGAGCTTGCTATTTTAAGCAGGTTCTTTACGGCAAGTTTATGCGAATGGCACTTATCCTCAAGCTTTTGGAGGTAACAAAATGATTATAGGCCAGATTAAAGACGGAATTGTTCTTGACCATATCACAGCCGGCAAAGGTATGGATATTTATAATGTACTTAAGCTTGGCGAGCTTAACTGCACGGTTGCTATGATAATCAATGCTGACAGCAACAAAATGGGCAAAAAAGACATTATCAAAATTTTTGAAGTTATTGAGCTTGACCTTGATATTCTCGGATATATTGACCCCGGCATTACCGTTAATATCATCAAAGACGGCGAGCTGTTTAAGCGCAAAAAGCTCTCTTTGCCCGATGTTGTGACTGATGTTATCAAGTGCAAAAACCCCAGATGCATAACGTCAATTGAGCAGGAGCTTGTTCACAAGTTCTGTCTCACAGACCCTGAAACAAAAACTTATCGCTGCATTTATTGCGAAAGCAAGGCAAGAAAACAATAAAAATAAAGACTGTACCGTGAAGCATTGGCTTCGTGATACAGTCTTTTTTTATAATTCAAATTTGTTCCACGGATATTCATTTGTGTCAGGCAAAGCGGTGAAAACCAATTCTTCTCCGCTGACAGGGTGAGCAAACTCAAGCGAATGTGAAAACAAAGCGAGGTTACCTGAACCGCCGCCGTATCTGCCGTCGCCGTAAAGAGGAAGCTTGCGGCTTGCAAACTGAACTCTTATCTGGTGAGTTCTGCCGGTGTGGAGCAAAACATCAAGAAGTGAAAGACCTTCGCATTCGCCGATAATTTTATATTCAAGCGAAGCTTCACGAACACCTTTGCGCATTTTTTTCACAACAAAAGATTTGTTTTTTTGTTTATCCCTGAAAAGCAAATCCTTTAAAACGCCTTCTTTTTCCTCTGGCGAACCTTTTATAACGGCATAATAACGCTTTTTTATTTCGTTTTTTGTTATTTGCTCCGAAAGCTTTGCTGCCGCTGCAGAGGTTTTGGCATAAACCATAACACCGGACGTTTCTCGGTCAAGCCTGTGAACCGGAAAAGCCTGAGCTTTTTCTGCGTTTGATTCAAAATGGGCATTCAGAAGGGCAATCATATCTTTTCCGTCGGCCGATGCCTGGCTTTGAATGCCTGAAGGCTTGATGCAAACAATTATTGAGCTGTCTTCAAAAACTATGTTAATCATCAGCCAAATCCCTTGCTCTTCTTTCGCTTTGTTTGAGCGCAAGCCTGATTCCGCCAACAACAAGACTGATCTGGCCTGCGAGTTCAAGCGGTTCTTCTCTCATGCCTGTTCTGAACCATTCAGAGATGGTTCCGACAAATGCACATTCATAAAATGACGCAATAAATTCAACGTCCTTATCAGGAACCTCCATATTGCCTGCAAGATTTTTGACAAAGTCAATAATAATGTGATTGCAGGCTTTGAACATATAGTTTTCAAAATAATCGTAGCTTCTTGATGAGCAGATATTGTTGATAACCTTTTTGTTTTCATATGCTGTTTGGGCAACCTGAATGAATGCTTTAAGATAAGAGCCGGTGTTGTTGTGCTCATCAAGAATGAACATCATTTTTTTCTTGAAGATTTCTTCAAGCAGGTCATAGACATCACTGTAATAATAATAAAATGTATTGCGGTTAACGCCCGCTTCTTCAACTATATCCTTAATTGTGATTTTGTCAAACGGTTTGCGGGTTAATTGTGCGATAAAGGCTTCGGATATAATCTTTTTGGTGTCCTTTTGCATGTAAATCCTCCCGTTTTATTTGTTTTTTGTCCCCTTTGGCACAGATGTGCTAAAGCAATTGTACCATAAAACGGTGCAGGCTTCAACCAACAAAAACCGCTTTTTGTTGTAAAAGCGGTTTTTTAATGCATTTATGAGCTTTGTTGCGGAGCTGTTGTGACAGGCAGGGTTGTTGCGGTCTCCGGGAAATCAAAACCTTGAATAAATCCGCCCTGCTCAAGCGAGCAAACATCACCGCCGATAATTCTGCCGTCAAAAACAATAAGATTTGCTCTTATATATCCTGTTTTTCCTTCATAACCGGGATAGTTAAGAATATCGTATGTCCATCTTTTGGCGCGCATACCCATATAAGGCTCAAGATCAAGGCCTTGCAACTTCTGAATTTCATTATACTGTGTGTAGCCGGCATCGAATTCGGAGGGAATAATAACTTCGCTCACCTCAACGGGATCTTCTGAAATTTTCCAGCCGAACTGAGAAAGAAAAGCGGCTCTTTGAGCTGCGCTTTCTGCCGAATAGCTGATAAGAGGCCCGTTGTTAACCGGCGCAGAATCTTTTTTAATGAATATCACCGTAACTGCCGCTGCTGCGATTATAACCGCAAGGATAATAGCTGCCAATTTGTTTTTTGTTGTTTTAAAAGAATAAATAAACATTTTCTCACCGCCTGTCAAATATATATGTGACGGCGGCCATTTTTATTACAGCTCAGCGGCGGTGCACATTATTCCCGATGGCGTGATGTCTATTATTCCGTATTCGCCGACCCTTGCTGAACCGGGGTTCATAATATATAGCCCGTCACGGTAACGGGTAACGCTTTGATGGGTGTGGCCATATAATGCAATGCGGACTCCGAGATTTTCGGCTTTGGCTTCAAGAGCTTCGGTTCCGAATTTAACGCCCTCAAAATGCCCGTGAGTGCAAAGAATGCCGGTATTTGCAACGGTCACAATCTGCATTGGCGGCAGCTGAGAAGCAAAATCGCAGTTGCCGCACACCTGAACAAGATTTTTGCCGGCAAGTAAATCGCCGAGCCCGTTCAAATCTCTCTCACCGTCACCCAAATGTATTACGGTATGAGCATCGGGATGCATCATCAACGCTTCTTTTATTGTCCGTGAATGTCCGTGAGAATCGGAAAAAACAAGAATTTTCATAACTCCATCCGTTCTATAAACTGTTTTTGTAACATATCAATTATACTATAAAAAGGGCGGTGATTCAATGAGTAACGGTAAATTTTCGGCTGATGAGCTTATGGCTATGAAAAACAAAAGCCCGCAAGAAGTGTTGAATTCGGTTGAAGATAAACTTTCGGAAGAAAAGAAAAGTGAAATTTTCAGAATTTTGGGAGATAAGCAAGCGCTTGCCGAATTGCTTAAAAGCGATAAGGCACGTGCGATTATGGATCAGCTTTCGGGCAAACAATAGGTTTGGCGGGTGACGGTAGGATGGATAACATAAGCGATATTATTTCGAGCCTCACAGATGACGATATTCAAAATCTCAAAGAGGCGGCGGCTAATCTTTTTGGTGAAAAATCAGAACCGAAGCCGAGCGGCAAAAATGAAAGCAATCAGGGCGGAATGCCTGATTTGTCTTCTCTGTTAGGGAATGCCCAAATGATGGCAAAACTCAGCCGAATAATGAGCGTGATGAATCGCAGAGACAGCAGAACCGAGCTTATAAACGCTCTCAAACCGTTGCTTAGTGAAAAACGCAGAAAAAGAGCAGATGAAGCTATGCAATTGCTGAAGCTTTTTGATATGTTGCCGATGATAACGGATTTGATGGGCGGTGAGGGCAAAAATGGATGAAAATTTAATAAAGCTTTTGCTGCCGACGCTTAATACTAAACCTTATAAAAAAACACAAGAGAAAACACCGGCAAATGAAGACGAAGCAATCATTCTGCCACTTATTATTTTGCTTTTGGCAGAAAAGAACGATATGATGCTGATTCTGGTGCTTATGTCAATTTTATTATAATCTTGCAAAAAAGTGCGGTTTGTAGTATAATAACAAAGTAATAAATATTTAAGGAGAAGTTATGGTTTACAAATACAGAACAAGCGGCACTTGCGCAAGAACAATCAATTTTGAAATTGACGGCGGCAAAGTTAAGAATGTAAGCTTTGAGGGTGGATGCAACGGCAACCTCAAAGGCATTTCAGCTATCGTTGAAGGGATGGATGCAGAAACCGTAATTGAAAAGTTCAGCGGTATACGCTGCGGATTCAAAAACACCTCTTGCCCCGACCAGCTTGCCAAAGCTCTTAAACAAGCAATTGAAAATGCATAAAAAAGCTGTCTTTCCTTCAGAGGGAAGACAGCTTTTTGGTTACAGGCAAAAGAAAAACACCCTATCCGAAGATAAGGTGTTCGTGGCGGAGAAGGGGAGACTCGAACTCCCGCGCCGGTTACCCGACCTACGCCCTTAGCAGGGGCGCCTCGTCACCAACTTGAGTACTTCTCCATGGTAACGTTTATATAAATTTTCACTTATAAATAAAAATGGCGGAGAGAGTGGGATTCGAACCCACGGTACCCGTGAGAGTACGACGGTTTTCAAGACCGTTCCGTTATGACCACTTCGGTATCTCTCCGTTTGTTGCTCAAACATCTTATCACAACATTTTGATTCTGTCAATAGATTTTTTGAGTTTTTCTTTCGGAAAGTTTATCTTATGCAATTTAACCCAAGTCAATTACATTACATTATATAATGCTAAGAAAAAAACAGTGTCAAGAGACAATGCTTTATGAAACACACGGAGCAGTTGACAAGAACGAGAAAAAAGTTTCAAAAAAGTGTTGACAAATCGTTTTTGATTTGATATTATAGTCGAGCACTCGCGAGTGAGCGAGAGGAACGCACCTTGAAAATTAAACAACGAATGAA
>JAZNRJ010000060.1:0-49491 GCA_045590675.1 Acutalibacteraceae bacterium | reverse complement strand
ATTTGCACCGAAATATAGGAGACTTGCAATATACAAAGAGATAAAAGTGGATATAGGAAAGATATTAAGACAGTTATGCCAACAAAAAGGAATAGAAATAATAGAAGCAGAATTGTGTCCTGACCATATTCATATGTTGATAAGCATACCACCGAAGTATAGTGTGTCACAGATAATGGGATATCTAAAAGGTAAGAGTAGCCTGATGATATTCGATAGACACGCAAATTTGAAATACAAGTACGGAAACAGACACTTTTGGGCAAGAGGTTACTTTGTGGATACAGTAGGAAGAAACAAAAAGCAGGTAGCAGAATACATAAGGAATCAGCTTGCTGAAGATCAGATAGCAGACCAGATGAGTCTGAAAGAATATGTAGACCCGTTTACGGGTAGCGAGAACAAGAAAGCATAAAATTAACCCCTTGAGGGGTAGCTGAAAAAGGAATGCGGTTGGCAAACCTTTCAGTGCCCCTTAAGGGGTTTCGTCCGTATAATGCCCTTATAGGGCTTAATCAAGCCTCCGGCTTAGCCGGAGGTCCTGACTGGCGTCTTTAGGTTATGGTCGCATCGGTTTGCAAGATTGAGATTTTTTGAAAATAGGTTGTAAGATAAAATGTATAACAATTACTAGTTTTAGAAAAAGTTTTTTCGTTCTCTAATTTTATATACGAATCTATTATTTATTAAAACTAATCTTGTGTTGATAGCAATATTTTTGCGGTATATTAAAAACAATATTAATACTTAAGCGGTACTACTATGCTAGTTGTGTTGTTATTCTGCACAATTCGGGAGGTTTAAATTTGTCGAAAACAGAGAAACTCTGAAAAAGCAAAAATTTTTCCGTAACATTTTGCAATTTTCGTCATTTATATATAGAAGTTCATTTCTGTATTATGAGTGAGGAAGGTATTTTTATGGATTCGTTGGTGTACAATGCGGCAGAAAAGGAAGTAACCAAAGCCAAACTGGTTGAATTTATGGAGCAAAATGATATTGCATATAATCTGCTCGAGTGTTGCGGCTGCGACAGATTCTGTATTGATTTAAGCGGTGAAGAAAATGCTTGTAAAAAACATTGTTGCAATTCAGGAATTATTGTGCAAACAAGCAATAAAGATGTTTGCAGAATTTATCCGCACGAGATTCTTTACATAGCGATTGAGGACAGAAAATCAGTTCTGTATCTGCCTGACAGAAAAATTGAAACCAACTACCGACTTGACCATTGGAAAGGCATTCTCAACCTTAAGATATTTGCCCAACCGCATCACAGTTTTATTGTTAATCTCAATTATGTGGATGAGGTTACAAAGGAGTGGGTAAAGGTAAAATGCAGAGGTGCAGAATACTCGGTTTACACATCTTCACGCAAAATAGGTTCATTTAAAAAAGCATTTTTGAAATTCGGAGAAAGATAATACAAACACCAATCCGCACCATAGCAATCAGCTATGATGCGGATTATCTCATTTTATTTTTTTACAACCGGCACCCATATTTCACTACGATAATCGGGGCTACTCATATTCCCTTCGGTATAAGCTTCAATATCCATTTCATAGGTAGGCTCATAACCTGATGTCGGGAAGAATTCTGAAACAATTTTATGCCACATATCTTGCATAGCATTTGGCATTGCACCTTTACACTCAAACACAACCCACGTTCTCGTAGGAATAGTGTTTTTTCTGAAACCTTCGGGAATTGATGTGTTGCTATCGTATTTAGCTGCAATTGAATAATCAAATGTCTTTGCATCTTCAGAAAGATTTCCGTAGCACACTCCGAAAATGAAAGTTCTGTCTGTTGTTAATTCTGTTAGCATTTTTACTGTTCCGTCTTTGTGTGAACGAGTCCAAAAATCAGGAATACTCTTGGCGTTTTCTGAATTATCAACAGTATGTGTTTCTACTTTCTCTATAATGTCAAAAGCCTCTTTTTTAATAATTTTGTAGTCCATTATATTGCCTCCGCTTAATGTGATTTTCACAGCAAGGCGAGAAAATGATTTGAGTTTTGAACCATCTTTTTTTGCTTCAGATGGTGTTATACCATGGAACTTTGTAAATGCTCTTGTAAAGCTTTCAGGATTTTCATAACCGTATTTCAAAGCAACATCAATTACTTTGATATCAGAAGCACACAACTCATTGCCGGCAAGTGTAAGTCGTCTGCTTCTGATATAATCACCAAGAGTAATTCCGCATAGTATACTAAAAATCCTTTGGAAATAAAAGTTCGAACAAGCAGCTTCTTTTGAAACCAGATCAAAATCAATTTCATCGGTAAGGTGTTCTTCAACATAGTTTATTGCATTCTGTATACCTATAACCCAATCCAAATCGCTCACCCCTTTGTGTGATTTCATTATATCTCAAAGAGTATATGATATCTTGATTTTTTATGCTCACTATTGTATGGATGAATTTTATCACAAATAATTCTTTGTTTCAACAAATGTGATACAAAAAGAAAAACCCATACAAATTGACTTCACATAAGGTCAAATTGTATGGATTTTCTCAATTAATATAGTCTGTATGATGTAATGATTTTGATATTAAAAGTGTTGATATACAACGGCATTTTATTGAATTTTTGTACTATCAATGATATATCATCAAAACATCAAAAAGGGATAAAAAAGCGTTACAGAATTATTATCTCATATCTGACAACGGAGTATAATCTGTGTTGTTTCTCAGATATTCTTCCATCTTTCCACTTAACAGTAATCTGACATAACTCATGGGTTCGTTGTAAATAAGAAAGTCAAGTTCTGATGTTTCATACATATTGTTTGCATATTCGTTTTCGACGGCGATGCAGTCGATTGATACCATTGAGCCATCGGCAAGTTTAACTTCAACGCAGGCTGTATCAATATTAAATTCACAAGTAATAATGTTATTAATCATAAGTAAAAAAACTCCTTTTATTTGTTTGAAAAAAGTAGGAAAAGTACGTTCTGAAATCGTTGATATATAAGGGTTTAAAAGTGCGGTAATCGAGGGGTACGTATAGTTTGACCTGTTACCCCGATTTTGCGGTTACTTTTTCCACATAACGAACTTTAAGGTTGCAAAAATCAAGTGATAAAAGACACTTTCATTACAGTTAAAAATTAACCAAATAGAGCTTCTGAAACCATTGTATATCAACGGCCTCAGAGTGCGGTAATTCAGGGGTGCGTATAGTTTGACCTGTAACCTCGATTTTGCGGTTATATTGTTCCAAAAGCTGAATTTCAAGTTGTAAAAAATTAGTCGATTTGCAACGGTGAAAAAAGTTTGACAATTTACTGAGAAAAGTTTAAAATAGAAATGCGAGGAAAAATGAATTTTTCATAATTTAATTATCTCCTTTTAAATGTGAAAGGAGCGCAAAACCAATTTGACGTCAGAAAAATCAAACAGCGGTATGGAAATTCCCGACTATGCAATTGAAAGAATTGCAAGATGCTTACTTCCGATAATGCAGGAATATTTTGAAAGCGAGGAAGGACAGCGGGAACTCAGGGAATATGAACAGACTGCTGAAGAATGAGTAAGACAGATGCAGGCGAGACGGAAAGTCCCGCCTGCTTTTTTTTACAACCTCAAAATGAAATATCCCGGATAAAAACAAAAAATCCGAACCCATTGCCGATTGGCATTAAGTTCGGATTTCTCCAATGTGGTGGAAGAGGGTGGATTCGAACCACCGAAGTCGTTGACGGCAGATTTACAGTCTGCTCCCTTTGGCCGCTCGGGAACTCTTCCACATATTTGTCCTAAAAGGACTTGGAGCTGGTGGACGGACTCGAACCCCCGACCTGCTGATTACAAATCAGCTGCTCTACCAACTGAGCTACACCAGCGCAGAACGCTTGATTAATATAGCATAAAAAAACCTGTTCGTCAAGTCTTTTTTTAAAAAAAATCAAAACTTTTTTTGTTTTAGCTTTTGAAAGCAATCTTGTTGTTTTACAGGTGACCTTGTGTTATAATAGAGTTGCTTTAAAGGAGACGATAATATGACTGTTGTTGAGTTTTTTGATAAAAACCCGATTGATAATATGGCAAGCACTTTGCTTTGCAAGCCGCAAAAGGTTATTTTTGCCGGCAGCAATATGCCCGAAATTATAGAAAGGGTTGATAAATTTAAGAAAATCGCCCAAAAAAGAGGGTTGCCTACTCAGTTTGAGTGCATTGAACTCAACCGTAAAAATATTTTTGAAACAGCCAATTTGCTTGAGGAAATAACCAAAAACAACTCTCATTGCGTTTTTGATATAAAAGGCGGCGAAGAATATGCCCTTGTTGCACTCGGTATGGTTAAGGAACGCACGAAAGGCAAAGTTCACCTGAGAACTTTCAATGTCAGCAATAATATGGGTATTGAGTGCGATGCATATGGCTGTGTGCGTGCTCAGGGGCCTCTTGAACTTACTGTTGATGAGAACGTTATGCTTTACGGCGGACGTGTTATTTACACCGAAGAAAAAGGAGAAGGAACGGTCAGAAGGGATTTTGTAAACAAATCCGACAATGATGATATTTTCAGAATTGCCGAAATCTGGCGTGCTTTAGGCGGTAAATGGAATGTCACACTCAATTCCGTTGACAGAATTAATAAGTATTGCAGAACCGGCGGCAGGGTATGGATAAATAAAAAAGAAAACAAAAATCATCTTGAACCGCAGGATTTTGAGTTGGTATTTGAAACGGATTTTCTTGAAAAGCTGGCAAAAGGAAAAATTATATTCAGCCTTGAGAAAAACGATAATGAAGTTTCTTTCAGATACAGCAACTTCAATGTGATTAAAATACTGAGCAAAGTTGGTAATATACTTGAGCTTTACACTGCATTGCTTGCGTTTAATCTGTCCGATGAAAACGGCAAGAAGTATTATAACGACGTTAAAGCCGGGGTGTTTATTGATTGGGACGGCAAAATCAATACCCGTAACCGCATTGACGTGTCAAATGAAATTGATGTTATGATGATGAAAGGAACAACCCCTGTTTTTGTTTCGTGCAAAAACGGTTCTTGCAGTATTGATGAGTTGTATAAGCTGTCTCAGGTTGCGGAACAGTTTGGCGGCAAATACGCACGTAAAGCACTTGTAACGGCTAATTTCGAAAAGAACGGTGTAACTGCCGATTATATCAGAGCAAGGGCAAAAGATATGGGAATTAAGCTTGTTGAAAATATAAATATGATGCAAAAAAGTGAGATTGAAGAAGAATTGCGCAATCTTTGCAAACCCTTAGATTAACAATAAACAAAAAAAGAGACAGCCTTTAAAGCTGTCTCTTTAACATTTTGTATCAATTATACTTTGGCAAGAAGACCGATAACTGCATCAATGATGAAAACGATAACACCTTCAATGTCAATGTTTTCTGCAATCCAATCGTTTACTGTAACGTAGATGTTAACGATTTCTTTAATGTCGATAGCATCTTCTACCTTCTGGAAAAAGTTCTGCTCATAGCAATCAAGAACGTGGTTGTTATAAGCTTTTTCTGTTGTGAAACCTGTTTTGCCGCAGTGGGGGCATTCATTATCAACAGCTGCAAAAGCAACGCTTGCTGCAGAAAGAGCAATGATAAGAGTAAGAACGATAGCTAAAACTTTTTTAAGAGCTTTTTTCATAGTGATTTTCCTTTCAAACATAATTGATACAGCAATAATACCATTTTTTAATCAATATGTCAACCATTTAAAAATATTATTCAGCACGCTTTGACATTAAATTTTAATGATATTATGAAAATTATCTGCAATTGACAAAAATATTATGTAATGGTAAAATTATTATAATTACTATAATATAATAGGTGGAAAAAATGATTTTTTATTTCTCGGCAACCGGCAATTCAAAATATGCGGCGCTTAAGCTTGCCAGGCTTACGGGCGATAGAGTGTTCAACATAGCCGATGCGTTTAAAAACGGAATACCGGAGCTGGCAAAAGGAGAAACGACAGGCTTTGTTTTTCCTGTTTTTTATTCGGGAATACCTGAAATTGTTATGCGTTTTGCAAGGCTTGAAAGAGTCAGAGCGGCATTAGGGGATTATGTTTATTGCGTTATAACTTGCGGCGGTGAAAACTCCGCAGCAGCTGATAAAATGCTTGCAAAAGCCCTCGACTGTGAGCTTGATTATTCAGCTTCGCTCCCTATGCCGGATAATTATGTTGTGATTTACAATCCTAGCGGAAAAGAAAGATGCATAGAAAAAATAAAATCAGCGGATTCTGAGCTTGAAAAAATAGCGGAGGAAATAAAAAGCAAAGAAATAAAAAAAGGTTCAAATTTTGTTGGCTCGGTAATGACTGAAATAATGTATCCGCTTTACGGCCTTTTCAGAAAAACCGCCAAATTTCACGCTGACGATAGCTGTGTTGCCTGCGGCAAGTGCGTTGCGCTTTGCCCTGACGGCATAATTTCTTTGAGCGGCGGCAAACCCAAATGGAATTCCGCAAAGTGTCAGCATTGCACGGCGTGCATTAACCGTTGCCCTCAGCAGGCGATTCAATACGGCAAAGGCACATCGTCAAGAAGAAGATACAGTATTGAAAATGCAATTAAATAATCTGAACGGAGAATGAATAATGATAGTTAAAAATGTTTTCGGAACAACTGCCGACGGCAGACAGATTGATGTTTACACTCTTAAAAACACAAGCGGCACAGCCATTGACCTTATAACCTACGGTGCAACAATCAACAGCATATATACTGCTGATAAAGACGGCAATTTTGCAGATATTCTTGTGGGCTTTGACAGCGTTGAAGGTCACGAAAAATATTCTGATTATCAGGGTATGACCGTTGGCAGATATGCCAACAGAATTGCAAACGGCAGTTTTGAAATTGACGGCATTAAATATGAAGTTGAAAAGAACGAAAAAGGCATAACCTGCCTTCACGGCGGCGCCGAGCTTTCAAGAGCAATCTGGAAAGCTATTGTTGTTGACGATAACAGCGTTGAAATGCTTTATAACAGCCCTGACGGAGCAATGGGATTCCCCGGTGCGGTGAATTTCAAAGTTACATTTACTCTTTATGAAGATAACTCGCTCAAGATTGATTATGAAGCTGTCAGCGATAAGAAGACGGTTATCAATATGACCAACCACGCTTATTTTAACCTTGCCGGTCAGGGCGATATTCTCGGCCACGAGCTTATGATAAATGCCGATGCATTTACGCCTATGGACGAAAACAGCATTCCTACAGGTGAAATACGCAGCGTTGAAGGCACTGCTTTTGATTTCAGAGAGTTCAAAGCAATCGGCAAGGATATAGATGATGACGATGAACAGCTTGTTCTCGGCAGGGGATATGACCATAACTTCTGCCTTAATGACGGCGACGGTCCGATTGCTGCGGCTTACGAGCCGCTCAGCGGCAGATTCCTTGAAGTTTATACTGACCTTTGCGGAGTTCAGCTTTATACCGGCAATTTTCTTGACGGAACTAACCCCGGCAAGGGAGGAAAGCCGTTAATTAAAAATGCAGGTTTCTGCCTTGAAACTCAGTTTTATCCCAACACACCGAATATGCCTGAATTCCCTCAATGCACGGTTGAGGCAGGCGAAAAATTCAAAAGCTGCACTGTTTTTAAGTTTTCTGCAAAATAATTAACGTTGCGTTCATTTTTGCGGCTGAATGGTAACAAATAATTATTTTGCAATTCATAAAATCTTTAAAAATAAGTGTATAATTAATATTGTAAGATATTCCAAGGAGGGGAAATATTATGGCATTGGAAAAAATTCTTGTTGTTGATGACGACACAAATATATGCGAGCTTCTCAGGCTCTATCTTGAAAAAGACGGTTATGAAGTTTCAATTGCCAATAATGGCGGTGATGCCGTTAAGGCTTTTCAGGAGTTTTCGCCTGACCTTATGCTGCTTGATATAATGCTCCCTGTGCTTGACGGTTGGCAGGTATGCCGCGAAGTCAGAAAGTTTTCGGACAAGCCTATCATAATGCTTACCGCCAAAGGCGAAACTTTTGACAAGGTGCTTGGTTTTGAACTCGGAGCTGATGACTATGTTGTTAAACCCTTTGACGCCAAAGAGGTTATGGCAAGAGTTAAAGCAGTTCTCAGAAGAAGCGGTTCAGGTGCTCAGGCTGAAATGAAAAAAGTTAAATATGACAAGCTTGAAATTAACCTTACAAACTACGAGCTTAAAGTTGACGGCAAAAGAGTTGATACTCCGCCTAAAGAGCTTGAGCTCATTTACCATCTTGCAAGCAATCCCAACCGTGTTTTCACAAGAGACCAGCTTCTTGATGAAGTTTGGGGCTTTGACTATTACGGCGATTCAAGAACGGTTGATGTTCACGTTAAGCGTCTTCGTGAAAAGCTTGAGGGCGTTTCAGAAAACTGGGAACTCAAAACCGTCTGGAGCGTAGGTTATAAGTTTGAAACAAAAGACTGATAACAGGAGTGCTGCGGCTGATGAAAGGCAAAAAAAGAAGTTCAGGTATTTTCCGTAAATACTTTACAGCCACAATATCAATAATTCTTGCAAGCTTCGTCTTTATAGGCGGAGCTCTCTTGCTTTTGGTGTCAAAGCTCTGGATGGATGAAAAAGAAGTTCTTCTTAAAGAAAACACAAAAAACGTTGCCGAATATACCGAACTGGTTCTGCAGTCTGATGTGTTTGGTCTCAGCGGAGATTCCGTCAGAATGATTTGCGGCAATATTATGCAGACTTCAAGTGCAATTGATGCAGATATATTTATAACAAACCAGCTTGGCGAAGTTGTTTTTTGCAAAGAAACGCTTCAGGAAGATTTTGCGTTTTCTCCGGCCAACTGTCCCATACATTCAAAATATGACATACCAAATTCCGTTATTCAGCACTCACTTTATAACGAGTATTCCTCAACAGGTAATCTTGGCGGTTCGCTTGATGCGGTTCATTTTGTTGTTTGCAGACCGGTTGTTATTGATAACCAGCCGGTTGCCATTGTTGTTACAACTCAATCGGTTGTAGACGGACTTTCACCGTATGTTGCGGCAATTCTCAGGATGTTTATAACAGCAGCAGTTTTTGCGTTTTTGTTTACCCTCCTGATGGCGTGGCTTATGGCTTACAGCCAGACAAAGCCGCTGCGTCAGATGTCAGCGGCGGCAAAGCAATATGCAGTCGGTGATTTTTCGGCAAGAATACCTGAAGCGAAAAAACTTTCCCTTTTCTCAAAGCACGATGAAATGGATGAGTTGGTCGCAGCCTTTAACTCAATGGCTCAGGCACTTGCAACAACCGAACAGTCACGCAGAAGCTTTGTTGCCAATGTTTCTCACGAGCTTAAAACCCCGATGACAACCATAGGCGGATTTATAGACGGCATTCTTGACGGCACAATCGAAGCCGAAAAACAGGAACGCTACCTCAAGGTTGTTTCTGATGAGGTAAAACGTCTTTCAAGGCTTGTTACAGGTATGCTTAATATGAGCAAAATTGAAGCGGGCGAGCTTGACATTAATCCCAGAGAATTTGATATATCTGAAATGATATTCCAAACTCTGCTTGGTTTTGAGCAGATAATTGAAAATAAAAATATTGAAATCAGAGGGCTTGAGTCTATGCAGCCCAACAAAATCTTTGCAGACCGAGATATGATAAATCAGGTGGTATATAACCTTATTGAAAATGCGGTTAAATTTACCCCTGACGGTGGTTATATTGAGATTAACTCAAAATATGATATTGAAAAAGCGATAATAAAAATCCGCAATAGCGGTAAGGGTATACCGAGCGAAGAACTCGGCAAAATATTTGAGAGATTTTACAAAACGGATAAATCAAGAAGCTACGATATTAAAGGGGCGGGGCTCGGACTTTATATAGTGAAAACAATTGTCGAGCTTCACGGCGGCCAGATAATCGCCGACAGCGTTGTCGGTGAATATACCGAATTTATTTTTAACATTCCTTTAATAAAAAATCAGGCCAAATAAATTTCCATAATTATTAAATTTGAGTTCAAAAAATTTTAATAACGATAATATAAACTAATCATATCATCATTTGGAGGCAAAGATATGAACGAAGAAAATAAAAACAGCGGCTTGATGCCCGATGAAGAAACCGAAACAGCTGTGAGCGAAACGGTTGATGAAACCCCCGAAGTTATAAGCGAAGAGCAAAATGAAGAAACAGAGCTTCAGCCAGTAACCGATGAAGTCTGCAATGAAGAAAACAACTGTGAAGAAAAAGAGATAAATTCATATTCCGAGCAGCAAGCCGAAACTGAAAGTGCGGCAGCAACGGAAAACGCCTATACAGGCTATTCGCAGAACACATATTATTCTCAGCCGCAGAATCAGAATTACAATTCAGGAAATTACAGCTATAACAATCAGAGTTATGCTCCCTATCAGCCGGTTTATGCTCAGCCTCAACCTCCCAAAAGCAACAAAGGCCTTAAGATTTTTGCAATAACTGTTTGCATTTTGCTTGCTTTTTCAATCGGTGTTTGCGCTTTTGTTATTTCACGTTACGCCGTTAAACCCAACAGCGGCAAGGCGGAAACAACTCAGCAGCATGAGGTTATAGGTAATAACGGCCCAGATATTGAAATAGGTCAGACACCGGATTCAACAGATGAAATTCCTTTGACCGGTAAGCTTACGGGTGCTCAGGCATATGCTAAGGCAAGCAAATCAAATGTTGGCATTGTTGTTTATAAAAAAGGAACAACTTCTTCAGCCGGTGAGGGAACAGGCGTTATAATGGGTGAGGATAAAGCGGGTGAGTATACTTATATTGTAACCTGTGCCCACGTTATCAATGATGCAGGCATAAGTGTCAGCGTTCAGACAACAGACGGCACAACCTATGATGGCTCAATAGTCGGCTATGATACCAGAACAGACCTTGGTGTTGTTAAAATCAAAGCTTCGGGTTTGCCTGCGGCTGAATTCGGAGATTCAAAAAAGCTCAGGGTAGGCGATGTTGTTTATGCAATCGGTAATCCCGGCGGCGTTGAATTTTTCGGTTCGTTCACAAGCGGAAGTGTTTCAGCTATTGACAGACCCGTCAGTTCTGAAATAGGTTATACAATGACTTGTATTCAGCACGATGCTGCCATCAATCCGGGCAACTCGGGCGGTATGCTTATTAATGAATACGGTCAGGTTATCGGAATTAATTCTCAGAAGATTGCCGCAGCTAATTATGAAGGAATGGGCTTTGCAATTCCCATTTCAGATGCAATGCCGATTATCAACAATCTTATAGATTACGGTTATGTTCCCAACAGACCTAAACTTGGCATAACCTATTATTCGCTCAGCGCAAGTGCTCAGTACAGTATGATTGCTCAGATAAACGGTTTGCCTGCAGGCACTCTTATTATTGATGAGATTGATGATCAGAGCTCACTTGCCGGAACTCAGGTTCAGCAGTACGATATGATTATTGCCGTTAACGGAAATAAGCTCACTTCGGCTGACATTCTGCTTGAACTTATTGATGACGGTAAGGTCGGGGACAAGCTGACTCTGACAATTGCCAGAATTAACAGGGACTATTCGGTTTCAACTTTTGATGTTGATGTTACTCTTGTTGAAGATAAGAGCATCCCTGCCGAAGAAACAACAGAAAGCCATTATTATGTTGACCCCTTCGGTCAGAACGGATATGAGTTCTTTTTTGGTTATTAAAACACAAATCAGGCACGGAGAAATCTGTGCCTGATTTTTTTCTTGCATATAAGCAAATAAAAGTATATAATTAAAATGAATCAATTTGAGAAAGAGAGGAAGTTTAAAATGGATATTATGGATCTTGCCTCAAAAGGCATAGTAGCAATAACCAAGAATTACGGTAAAAAGGTTTGCAAAAACGAACAGTTTTATGAAATCCCCGAAGAGAAACCCGTTGAAATCAAAGGTTCATGTTACAGAGCCGGATTTGCAACGGCTGAAATAATGCCTAACGTTGAAAGCGGCAGAACTTTCTGGATTGCAGGTCACGGTTCAGGTCATAAAATGGAGGGTATTCTTTCGCCTGTATATGTAAGTGCAGTATGGATTGACTGTGGCAACGACGAAGGTATGCTCTGGCTTGGCGGCGACATTGTTGGTATGACAAGAATTGAGGTTAACAAAATCCGTTCGATGATTCTTGCTTCACCTGAAATCAAGGGCTGCAAATGCATCAATTTCAGCTGTACACACAGCCATTCGGGCATTGATACCCTTGGTTATTGGGGCAAGGCAAATCTTGTTGGTATTCCCTCTGACGGCAAGGATGCCGAATATATGGAAACCCTTATGAATAACGCAGTTAAGGTTGCCGTTGAAGCTTATAAAAACAGAAAAAGCGGCAAGCTTTACAGTGGAAGCATCAAAATTGAAGGCGGTCTTGATGCAGGCAGAAGCTTCCCTGATAAGCACGAAGTGCTTTCAAGAATACGTTTTGTGCCCGATGACGGCTCAAAAGAAATCTGGGTTATTAATGTTGGCGCTCATCCTAATTCACTCGGCGGCGGCAACCGTCTTCTCAGCGGCGAATATCCTTATTATATGCGTGAATATATTGCTAAAGAAAACGGAGCAAACGTTCTTCACACAATCGGTGCAATCGGCGGTATGGATGCTCTTATGCTTGATGAAAAAGACAGAGCAAACTGTGTTAAGCTTCAGGGTGAATGGTTTGCAAAAGCTGCAATGAACATTGAAAACGATAAGGAGCTTAAGCCTGAAATCAAGTTTATTCAGCAGCCGTTCTATATTCCTGTTGACAATAACGTTCTTACCTTGCTTGCAATCCGCCACGTTATGAGCTTCAAGGCTTATCCTTGCAAGGAGAGCGAGCTTGGAATAGCTATGATGACAGAAATGACTTATATGGATTTTGGCGGTCAGAAAGTTCTTCTTCTTCCCGGCGAAAGCTTTGTTTCAACCGTTTACGGCGGATATATGCCTGCCGAAACATCATCAACCGGCAAAGGCCCGGAAATTAACCCTGTTCCTCTTGCTGAAATTTCAGGTGACAGCTCAATGATAGCCTGCGGAGTTTCAAACGATATGTCGGGCTATGTTGTGCCCCCCAATGATTTTGTTCTTAATCCCACTCAGCCTTATCTTAATACATATAATGATCGCTTTGGTAAAAAGCATTATCACGAAACAAACTCAATGGGTATAAAAGCTGCCCACGCAATTGCAGATACATTTGCTAAGGTTGTTAAAAATCTCGGTTAAAGGAGAACAACAAAATGAAAAAGATAATCAGCGTTATTCTTGCAGTTATTATGGCATTTTCAATGATAATGCCTGCCTTTGCGGCAACTGAGCACAACCCTGAAACCTGCAAAAACGAACCCGTAATCATCGTAAGAGGTATGGATTTTACAGGTCTTTATTATGATGTAGGCACGGAAAACGAAAAACCGGTTATTGAAATTGATGCCGCTGAAATTGTCAAGGCCGTTTTTAAAGCATTGTTTATGGGAATTTTCGGTTTTGACAAAACAATGGATGTTGTTATTGATTTTGCAGGTGAGCTTCTCGGCGGCCTCGCAATGGATAAAAACGGCGACCCTGTGGGCAATATCGGTCCGCATAAATATCCCGGCAGCGTTGCCGAACACCCTGAAGTTGTCGGTGGCACGGGCAGCGAAATGGGTATGATAACCGCCTGCGCGGAAACTTTCGGCGCAGACCATACATATTATTTCACATATGACTGGCGAATGGACCCGTTTGATATTGCCGATGAAATTCACGCAACGGTTGAAAGAGCCTGCAAAGAAACAGGTCACGACAAGGTTAAGCTTGTCTGCGCAAGCATGGGCGGTATTATGACCCTTGCTTACCTTACCGAATACGGTTACAGCAGAGTCAGCAGAGTTCTTTTTATGTCATCAACTTTCTGCGGAACTCAGCTTCCGTCTGACCTTATGCAAGGCAAAATTGAATTCAAGGCTGAAACAATCGCCAACATTGCTCTTTATTCAACTCAGGATAATGCAGCTCTTAACGGATTCCTTAAAGCACTCAATTTTCTTGGCGTTTTCAAGCTTGCAGAAAAGCTTGCAGGCCTTATAGTTGATAACTATGTTGATGAGGTTAACGATAAGGTGCTTATGCCTGTTCTTGCTTATATGCCCGTTATGTGGGCACTTGTTCAGCCCGAAGATTTCGATGCTTGCATTGATTTTATTTTCGGTGACAGCATGGAAGAAAACGCAGGTTTTATCAAGAGAGCAACGGCACTTAACGAGATGGTTAAGGGCAGAGATGAACTGCTTTATGAAATGCTTGACAACGGAGTTGAAATTGCCGTTGTTTCAAACTACGGTGCCCCGTGTATTCCTGTTTATGAAAGCGCATCCGAGCTTTGCGGTGATGTTGTTCTTGAAGCTTACCAGACATCCGGCTATGCAACAATTGCTCCTTACGGTGAAACCCTCGGTGACGATTATGTTGCCGCTAAACCCGAATATCTTTCACCTGACAGAATGGTTGACCTTTCAACAGCAATTCTGCCTGAATATACATATATGATTAAAGGTGCGCCTCACGTTGCTTCAAGCTACGGTACGGATTACGGCGAATTTTTCATCTGGCTTCTCAGCTATGACGGCGATAATTTCAAGGCCGGTGTTAACCCCGATTATCCGCAGTTTATGCTTTCAGGCAGCGACGAATCGCTGAGTAAATTTCCTCAATAAAAACAAAAAGGCTGTCTCGTGAGAGACAGCCTTAATTCTTCTTTTATCTGTTGTTGATAAGCTTTGTGAGTTCAACGGGATCAACAATTTTGCCGTCCTTATAAACTCTCATATTACCTGAAGCGATTTCGTCAATAAGAATAACTTCGTCATTGTTATAGCCGAATTCAAACTTGATATCCCAAAGGTCAAGGCCGATTGTTTTAAGGTCATCGGCAACAATCTTTGTGATTTTAAGGGTCTGTTCTTTCATGCTTTCAAACATAGCAGGAGTCATAATGCCGAGAGCAGCAAGACCTTCGCCTGTAACAAGAGGATCACCGAGAGCATCGTTTTTGAATGTGCACTCAACATAACCGCCTTCAAGAACTGTGCCGTCTGCGATGTATTCACCGTATCTGCGGATAAAGCTGCCGGTTGCAACAAGGCGGCAGATAACTTCAAGGCCGTGACCGAAAACTTTGCCGGGAAGAACTTCCATAGTTGCATCGTCAAGGTTAGCACTTACATAGTGAGTTTTGATGCCTGCGTTCTTGAGAAGCTCAAAATAGTAAATTGATGTTTCAAGGTTAGCTTTACCGATACCGTCAATTTTAAGACCGACGCTGTTTTCGCCGGGATCAAACACACCGTCTTTGCCGGTGCAGTCATCTTTGAACTTAAGCATTACGTTACCGTTATCAAGTGAGTAAACGTCTTTTGTTTTGCCTTCGTAAATCTTTTTCATAAAGCAACACTCCTTTGTTTGAATAACATAATTACTTTATCACATTTTTCAGAGTTTGTATAGTTTTTTTGTCAAAAAAATTCACTTCAAAATTAATTTTTTTATATGTTACAAAAATGAAATCACATTAATGATTTGATATATAAAAAATCACAACAAATAGGAATCAATATATTGACAAAACAAACCCATTGTTTTATACTTTATATATAAACGAAGGCACTGAACCGGCTGGTTTAAGTGCTTTTTTTATCTTGAAGTGTAAGAATGTAAGCAGGGGAGGCAGGGCAAATGACACAGCAGGAAATAACCCTTCTTAATCTTGGCTCAAGTCTTGATGATCTGGCTAATCTTGACCCGAGGGGCTACGGCGTTTGCAAGCTCCTTTATAAAGCATCAAGAGAATATACAAAGAAACCCCTTTGCGTTAATGCGGCGCAAAAGCTTACTGAAACGGTAAAAGACGGCGACCTTGTTTTTATTATGACAGGTTTTATTCTTCTGCCGTTCAAAAAAGCCGAAACCGACGGAGTTATAAGTTCGGTTTTGTTGGCAAGGGCACTTGTTAAAGCTTTTAATGCAAAACCGGTCATAATCTGCCCTGAAGAAAATGTTGCAGCGGTTAAAAATCTTGCTTCCTGCGTTGGTCTTAACCTTTTCAGTTCACTTAATGAAGTGAAAAACAATAAAAATTCAATGGGTGTTTTAACCTTTACAAAAGATAAATCTCAATCGGAAGAATGTGCCGATGAGATTATTGCTCAAGGTCTGCCCTCTGCGGTTATCAGCATTGAATGTCCGGGTGAGAATGACAAAGGAACTTATCACAACGCAACCGGATTGGATGTAACCGAGTTCGAAGCAAAACAGGATATTTTATTTGATAAGCTTCGCAATACGGGTGTTCTTAATATTGCAATCGGCGATCTCGGCAATGAAATCGGGATGGGCACTATCGGAGAATATATCAGTCAGAATATTCCTTATGCAGGTGAAAATGCTTGCAGATGCGCCTGTCAGGGAGGTATTCTTGCACGCACAAAGGCCGATAATATTATTACGGCAACGGTTTCGGATTGGGGCTGTTATGCTATGATTGCAATGCTTGCTTATATCCTTGAAAACCCCGATGTTATGCACGGTGCCGACCTTGAAGAACAAGCAATGATAACCGCAAGCGAAAGCGGAATGATTGATATGAGCGGAGAACAGATCCCGGCAATTGACGGCTTCGGAATTGAAATAAACCGCTCGGTAGTTACTCTTATGAAAGAACTTGTTTGCAGTGCAATAAACCTTAAGGAAAAGTGTAAACCTTGGTTTGATAAAACTATTGAGCTTAAATCATTTGGCGAATAATATAATGGAGAATGAATATGAAAGAACAACACGGTTCATTGGAATACCGCAGAAGCTATGTAAGCGTTGATTTATCGGCAATCAAGGCTAACTTTGATGCGCTTAAAAGCCTTGTTATTCCCGAGACAAAGGCTATGGCGGTTGTTAAAGCTAACGCATACGGTCACGGTGCAGTTCAGGTTTCAAAAGCTCTTGCGGACAGGGCGGATTATTTTGCTGTTGCAGCTGTTGAAGAAGCTTTGGAACTGCGCGAGGGCGGAATAGAAAAGCCTGTCCTTATTCTTTCTTATACAAGTCCGTATCAGTATGAAACGGTTGTTGAGAATAACATTACCCAAACGGTTTATCGCTATGATGAAGCTGAAAAACTTTCTGAAACTGCTGTTAAGCTCGGGAAAACGGCACTTGTTCATATCGCTGTTGATACCGGAATGGGCAGAATCGGATATTCAACTTGCAAAGAAAGCGCAGAAGAGATAAAAAGAATAGCAGAACTGCCCAATATTAAAGCGGAGGGCATTTTTACCCACTTCGCCTGTGCGGATTCAAAAGATAAAACCTCAGTGATGAAGCAAAAGGCGGATTTTGATGCTTTTATTGATTTGCTTGCGGAAATGGGTGTTGAATTTGAATTGAAGCATTGTTGCAACAGCGCGGCAACGATTGATTTTGATACCCACTATGATATGGTCAGAATGGGCATTTCTCTTTACGGCTATTATCCTTCTGATGAGATTTTAACTGAAAGAGTTGAACTCAAGCCTGCAATGGAGGTTATCAGCCACGTTGTATTTGTTAAGGATGTTGAACCGGGAACGGGGATAAGCTACAGCCATACCTATGTTGCAAAAGAAAAACGCAGAATAGCAACGGTTTCAATCGGCTATGCCGACGGATTCAACAGAGCTTTTTCAAACAAGGGATATGTGCTTATTCACGGCAAGAAGGCCCCGGTTGTCGGCAGAGTTTGCATGGACCAGATTATGGTTGATGTAACTGACATTAATGATGTTGCGGTTGGCAACCGCGTTACAGTTCTTGGCGAAAACGGTGGCGAAAGAATTACCGCCGAACAGCTTGGCGAAATGTGCGGCAGCTTCAATTATGAAGTTATATGCACTTTTATGCCAAGAGTAATCAGAGTTTATTACTAAAACTGAAAATGATAGAAAACAGGCTGTCACTCGTTGAACAGCCTGTTTGTGTTTATTGAATTATCTATAATTTCTTTTATTGTTTCCGATATACCGTCTATGATTTCTTTAGCAGAAAAATCCTGCGGAATTTCCAAGGCAATAACGGCATATTCTTCTCCTAACCCTGTTTTTCTTGTGTTTTCATCCGCAACAAAAAAGCATGAAACAAAAACAGTTGCGCTTACAATGAACGTTGAAACAATAACGTATATTCTGAACAGCTTCAAAAAATCCCCTTATTCCGTTTTAATATACTCATCCATAAGCGATGCCAGCGCCGCAGCAAGCATTCTGCCTGAATAACAAGCTTCTTCCAAAGTGTTTGCCTCGCTTCCCATTTCAATAAGCAGGCTGAAATGCGTCATATCCATATTATATTTACGCTGAGAAAACAGAACGGGACGCATAAGACCGGGAAAAAGTGTTTCACACTTCTTTTGCAGCTGCAAAGCAAACCGCAGATTGTGTTCCCAATCGGGAAAATCTTCAACTTTGCCTTCTTCCGCACCGGTAATAATCATAAGCTGTGCGGCTTTTTTGCCGTTGATAGTATTGAGAGGCTTGATTTTATCTCCGTTATCAAGCGTTATTGAGTCTCTGTGAATGTCAATAACCACTTGCAGTTCAGGATATTTGTCAAGATATTTTGCAACGGTTTTTCTGGAATTTGGGTAAGAATCGCTGTAATTATCGTCATGGATGGTTTTGTCGTGTATTACAGTATACCCGAGTTTTGTCAGATAATCCGCAATTTCCGTTCCCACCCTGACAATGTTGATTTTTTCGTCGTTGCTTCTTGCAGTGTAGTCGCAGGCATACCAACTGCGTTCGATAAGTTCATATCCCTCCGAAGTATGCGAATGAAAAATTAAAACAGCAGGCTTGGATTTATCTATCGAAAGCTCCAGCGGTTCGGAAAGAACTTTTTCAATGTTAAGCGTTTTTGTGTCTGTGGTGTTTTTTACCTTGACGTTTCCGAAAATGTGAGTTGCTCCGGCTTTGTCATAGGTAACGGATTTTATGTTGCCGTCTTTTTCATCACCGGCAAATATTTCGCTGTATTTTTTAATGATGTTAAGTATATCATCGGGCGTGTCGATTATATCTGCTTCAGTTTCTTCTTTGCTTTGAACAGTAGTTGATACACTCGTAACGGGCGCAACTGTAGTCATAACTGCAGATGGCGGTTCGGTTGTACTGACGGTTGGTTCAGCTGCAAACGGCGGAGAAAACATAAACGTTGCCGCCGCACAGGCAAGACGGTCAATGCCGGTGAAAATGCTTATTGCAACCAGGAGCAAAACGGAAATTGCAATTGAAACAAGTTCGTGTTTTCCGCCGTTTTCATTTGAATTGCTCATTTTTTTATCCTCACTTAAATTAACATATAAATTTATATGTATTTTTTTTGTTTTTTATTCTTTGTAATTGCATTGTGAGAATTGATTTTCTATAAATAATAGGTTATAATGCTGAAGTTAGGACGGTGAAAATATGGAACTTGTTTTGCTTACTGCGCTTGGTGTTGGCGGAGCAACCGTTATAGGTGCACTGATAGGATTTATTTTTAGAAATATGTCTCATAAATTTTCAGATATAGTTTTATCCTTTGCGGCTGGTGTTATGCTGGCTGCGGCAGTTCTGGGGCTGATTATCCCTTCGCTTGACCTTGGGGATAGGTTTGGCTTGGCGGTGACAGTTGGCGGAATTTTTTCAGGTGCAATATGTATTAACCTTATTGATAAGCTTGTTCCGCATCTTCACAAGCTTAAAGGTGATGATACTGAATCTCACAAAAACGCAAACAGGAACAAGGTTTTTCTTTTTGTAATGGCGATTGCCATACATAATCTGCCTGAAGGTATAGCCGCCGGTGTGGGCTTCGGTTCGGGTGACAATACGCAGGCACTGATAATTGCGGGCGGTATAGCGTTGCAGAATATACCGGAGGGCATGGTGATTATCGGGCCTATGCTGGCAACAGGGACTCCTCCACGCAAAACGTTTATCTATGCCATGCTTACCGGTTTGGTTGAAGTTGCAGGTACTTTGATAGGTTATTTTGCAGTAAGCTTTGCTTCTGCAATTCTGCCTTTTGCTTTGGCTTTTGCAGGCGGAACCATGCTTTATATTATAAGCGATGAAATTATTCCCGAAACCCACGCTCACGGCAGTGAAAGAGGGGCAACATACGCGTTGCTTGTCGGATTTTGTGTTATGTTGATAATGGATGTCATTCTTGGGTAAAAATTAAGCACCTCTGTTTTTGCAGAGGTGCTTTTTGTTATCCGTTAAAGGCATTGGATTCAATTTTCATTCGGCAAATGTCATAAACACAAAGTCTCATTGCGTTGCCCATACCGATGGGGTCTTTTGCGTATGCAAGCCTTAATGAAAGCATTGTCTGAGGTGCAGATATAACATAGAGCATTGTAAGAATGCCGCTGTTTCTTGCGTAAACGGCAAGTGTGGGGTCAAGATATCCTTCGCCGGTGAGGTCAATGCTTGCGTCGGTTACAACATAACCGTCAAAGCCCCATTCTTCTCTGAGCAAATCAACAAGAAGAGCTTTGCTGCCGCCGCACCATTGAGCACCGATGCGGTTGTAAGCTGACATAATGCCTTTTGCGCCGCCTTCTTTAACCGAAAGCTCAAACGGTTCAAGGTATATTTCTCTGAGTGATTGCTCGTTTAACCAAGTGTAAAGACCGTTGGACTGTCTGTTGGTTTCCTGTTCGTTAGCAGCAAAATGCTTAACAGTGACAATAAGACCTTTTGACTGGGCACCTCTTGTGACAGCTGCAGACATTTTGCCTGAAAGCAGGGGATCTTCCGAATAATATTCATTGTTTCTGCCGCCTTGAGGGCTGCGGTGAATGTTACAGCCTGGGGCATACCAAACGTGAGTGCCAAGATGAAGAGCTTCCTGACCAATCATTTCGCCGAATTCTTCGGCAAGTTCATCGTTCCAAGTGCAGGCAAGTGCGGTTGAAACGGGATAGGCAAGACCGCATTCAGAATAAAGCAGACCGCCCTTACCTTTGATACAGGAGGGACCGTCATTGTCGGACGTGCCGGGAATACCGAGACGGTCAACAGATGTTGTTTCGTATCCGCAGTCGGTAATAAGGCTTATCATTTCGCTGACGGTGAGCTGGTCAAGAAAAGCATCCCAAAGGCTTTCGTCTTCGGCAACATCTGCAAGGGTAATAACTCCGCTTTCATGTTTAACTCCCGTTTTGGGAACTTCGCCCTCTGTCTGAGGTTCGGGCCTTTCATCGCTGTTGAGAACATCTGATGTTGCCTTGTAATCTGTGGGCGGTGCAGGGTAGGTTCCGTCAGCATCGGAGCGTGAAAGATAGGTTAAATCGCCTTCGGCAAAACCGAAAAGGTTGTTAACTTTATTGCCTGATGCGGAATCGGTTTTGTAAACAACTTTATCCGTCACATTGTAATCAAAAGTTTTTTCAAATGTTCTTACATCATGTGCAACGTGGATTTTATAATTGCCGTTATCAAGCACCCAGGCCTCTTCGGTTTCAGAGTCATACGAAGCCATATCTTCAACCTTGAAAGTGATTTCAAGAGTTTCGCTTTTGCCGGGTGCAAGCTCGCTTGTCTTTTTGTAAGCGGCAAGCTCTATTGCGCTCTTTTCAATTCCGCCTTCATAATAAGGAGCTGAAAAATAAACCTGAACAACATCTTTGCCTGCCATATTGCCCGTATTGGTAACATCAACCTTAACGGTGATGTTTTCACTGTCGGCATCAAATGATTTTACGTTCCAGGCAAAATCTGTGTATGAAAGTCCGTAGCCGAAAGGATACATAACTTTTTCAGGAGCAAAAGTTTCAAAGTATCTGTAACCTACATAAATACCTTCGCAATAATTAACAAAGTATTTAGGAATGCCCAGAACACCTTTATACATATAGTTGCCGAAATTTTCAGAGGCAGGGTGGTCTTCAATATCATAAGAAACTGTATCTGCAAGCTTACCGGAGGGGTTTACTTTGCCGGTAAGAACTTCGCCAACGCTGTTGGTGGCAACTTCACCTGGCAGCCACATAATAAGAGCGGCTTTGATACTTTCATAATCATCAAGCCAGGACATATCAGTGATGTTTGAAATGTTAAAAACAACTATTACGTCAGAAAATTTATCGCAGACTTTTTCAATCATAGCTGTTTCGCCTTCTGTCAGGTTAAGCTGTTCAACGCTGAGGTCTTTCATTTCCGTTCCGACTCTGCCGATAACGATTATTGCTGTCTGCGAAAATTCAACAGCCTGATTGAATGAGCTTTCGCTGATTCTGTTTATCGGCATTTCAGACTGACCGCCGCCGAAGAACTGCTTGAGAACAGTAATAACATAGCTTATAAAGCCAAGGTCAAATCGTGTGCCTGTAAAGTTAGCATAGGTGTTGTAGATATCTTTATTATATTCAATGTCTGCATTGTCCAATGCATCGTAAAAACCGACTGCATCTGAAGAACGGACAGCGCCTGAACCTGCAGCACCGGCAAAGGCAATCGAACAGGATGCCGCACCAAAAACATTAACTTTTTTGTTTTTTAATGGCAAAACATTATCTTCGTTTTTAAGCAGAACAATGCCTTCGGATTCAATCTGGTTAGCGATTTTTATTGATTTTTCTCTGGTTTCATCAGGGATAAGACTTGCGGCAAAAGCGGTTGTGAAAGACGACACAAGAATAATAACCGCAAGAGCAATTGAAGCCAACTGTTTGAATGTTTTTGCGTTTTTCATAGATACAGCCTCCTTGTTATTGGAATATATTTATTATAGCACGCAATGTTTCTTTTTGCAACGAAAACAAAAAGTGTTCACCGCTCAAATCAGCAATGAACACTCATAATGGCCCGCCCGAAGGGGATAGTAAAAACTCTTACTATTCAGTTCGACTTTCGGGAGTTTGTTGTTGTTTTGGCTCGGTTCAGCTCAACGGGCTAAAAACCTTCCGCCGGAAGGTTTTCTTCACACCCTTTCGAATCCCTTCGGATGCAATTGTTCAAAAGAAAAAAGCAGTCTGTCGACTGCTTTTCTTCTTTGGCCCGCCCGAAGGGATTCGAACCCCCGTTCTTCAGAATCGGAATCTGCTGCGTTATCCAACTGCGCCACGGGCGGATATTTCATTATCTATTACTGAAATATACAATGTTTGAGTGGAAAAGTCAAGAAAAAACCGTCGATGAAAATTGCTAAACTTAATCTTATGCCTTGTCAAGAGTTGTTTGCTGTGCTATTATTATATTACCTTTTATATAAGGAAGGAAAACGAAATGAAAGACAAATCAACATTGGTTTTTACCGGCGATATAGGATTTGACAGATATATGTACGGCCAATGGAACGATTGCGGCCTTATCTCGGATGATGTTCTTGATTTTTTGCACAGTGCTGACCACGTTGTTGCAAATGTTGAGGGGCCCGTTGCTCCCTTTGAACAGAACACAACAAAAGACGGAGTTCAGCAGCTTTTACATACAATTGACCCAGAGGCGGTTAAGGTTCTTAATAAAATGAATGCAGATATATGGAATATTTGCAACAATCATATTATGGACGCCGGCGAATTCGGCATAAAAAGCACTCTTGAAATTGCCCGTGCCAACGGGGTTAAAACAATCGGTGCAGGTATGGATATAAAAGAGGCAAGAAAACCCGTTATTATTAACGAAGCAGGCGGCATAGGTATGTTTGGAGTCGGTTATCAGCGCGCTTGCAGAAAAGCAGATGAAAACAAGGCAGGCTGTTACAGCTGGAGCGACATTGACGAAATCCGAAACACCATAGCCGAAATCAAAAAAAACTGCCGCTGGTGCGTTGTTGTTGCCCATGCAGGCGAAGAATTCACCCCTCTGCCCTCACCTTATACAAGGGATAGATACCGACTTTATCTTGAAATGGGTGCGGATATTGTTATCGGCCATCATCCCCATGTGCCGATGAATTATGAAACCGTTGGAGATAAAATTATTTTTTATTCTCTCGGCAATTTTATTTTTGATACTGATTATCAGCGGTCGCAGTTCAACACTGAGTTTGGTTTGCTTGTGAAAATCAATTTTACCGAAACCGAATTTTCGTGGGAACCGATGGGACTGGAAATTCTCAGGGGACCTGAACACGTTGTGAAAGCTCCGTTGCCGAGAATTTTTACCGATGTTCAGGAAGAAGATTTCAACCTGCTTTCTCCTCTTTCGGCGAAGATGCACATTGCGGCAACAAAGCGTCAAATGGCTTATCTTAACCCTCAGCGTTTTAAAAACGCAACCGAGGAGGAATGGGCTGAGCATTTCGCTGAGCCTTTGAGAACGGGTCGAGTGCCCGGCGAAACGCTGGATTTCTTCATTCTTTGTCCTCTTGCCGAAAAAGCGGAAAGCGGAGAATGGCAAAAAAGCAAGCTTGAAGATGTAAAGCAGTATATATTGGAACAAATGTAAATAAAACAGAAAACAGCTGTTTCACTCAATTGTGAAACAGCTGTTTATACTTAAAATCCACCGCCGACGGTTATTATGTAATCAATTTTTGCATCTGCCTTATCAATCATTATACCGCTGATGTCAAGATGCTTTATTTCGGGGTCGCAAGTGTATTTCCAAGTTCCTTTTTCGATTATGCCGTTTTCGTTTATTTTAACCTTTACAGTTGCGTTGACGTAGTTTACTTTTATATCGGCATTTTCAACATCAACATCAAACTGCGGAAATTCCGCAAGAACCTTTGATATATCGCCGAGAACGCTTATTGCGTGGCCTACCGAGCCTGCATATGCATCGGCGTGAATGCCGTCGGTCTGGTTATTCATCGTCATTTCAACAACCGTGTAGTTACCGCTTCTGTAAGCCTTAATGCTTTTGGCATCGGCAACTTCAAGGTCTGCGAAGCCGCCGGTTATGCCGTCAAAATCCAAAGCGTTTTTCTTGATAACAGAGGCAATTGCAGGTTCAAGAATTTTAATAAAAAATCCGAGAGCACCGTCACCGTCGTTAATAATCAGCTCTGTCATATCCATAACCTGAGTTGATTTTGCCGTGGGATTTGATTTTTCGGCAGCTTTTTTATAAAACTCGACAATTTCTTCGTCACTCCATGTTGAGGGGTCGGATTCGGAAACTGTTGTTGACTCAGTTTCGCCAGTCTCTTCTTCTGATGCAAATTCTGTTATGTCGGGCAGGATTTCGGGCATAGCGGTTTCTTCAGGCTGAGAAACAATGCTGCTTTCAGTCTCTTCGGGCTGAGGCGGCATTTCGGTTTTGCCACAGGCGGCAAAAGATACAAGTAAAGCAAAAGCGGACAAACATGCAATTATTCTCTTCATAAAACAAACCTCCCAATATCCTTTATATATACATTTTAAATGATATAATAAGCGAAGTCAATGCATAAATAAAAATCTGAAACCGAGCAGATGATTTTTGTTTTTACTTTTATTCATTTTCATGCTACAATTAATTTCAAAGGGAGTGATATTATGTTTATTTTTATCAAAAACTTTTTTACCGCACTTTTGGCTCTTGTTATTTCGGCGGCTCCGTTTGGCGATGCCCAGTTGCCCGAACGCAAGTGTAACCCTGAATTCAACGGAACTTTTCTTCAGTCATGGCTCAGCAGCACATGGGATGAAGAACGCTGGGTTCAGGAAGTTGATTGTATGCAAAGCCACGGTATTGAATATCTTATTTTGCAGGACCTTGCAAATATGGATGCCGACGGCAACTGGACTGTATATTATGACAGCGGAATTGCCGCTTTTGAGAATGCGGTTTTTGGCGGAGACGTTGTTGAGGCGGCTCTGAAAGCTTGCAAAGGAACGGATATCAAGGTTTTTGCAGGTCTTACGATGTTTGATTCGTTTTGGCTTCTGGGTAATTTTACGGGAGATTATTCTGCAGTTTGCGAAATAACTGCCGATATGATTGAGGATATTTATTCTGAATATAAGAGTGAAAACCTTTACGGCTGGTATTTTACGCTTGAAATCAACAATCAGATTAACTGCGGCCCGCTGATGCCTGCTATAGCAAAAGGGCTCAACGGTGTTTTGGAAAGAGCAACTGCCGTTGATCCTTCTATGCCAATGCTCATAAGTCCTTATACTGCGGATTATCTTGACCTTGGAAATGCTGCAACCTATGCTCAATGGCTCACGTTCTTTGAGCTTGTTGATTTCCGCAACGGTGATATTGTTGCTCCGCAGGATGCCGTAGGCGCGGACTGGATTGAGGAAGACGATCTTATCAAAATCTGGGAGATGTATTCCAAAGCAGCGGAAAAAGCGAGTGCGGATATAAAGCTTTGGGCAAACTGCGAGAATTTTGACATTGCAATCGGTCCGAGTATTCTCGGCGGAACAATTCTTCGCCCCGAAACCGAAAACATTGAATCTGTAACGGCTTGTCTTGACCGTTTTGTTAAACAGATGGACATTGCTTCGAGATACTGCGAAAACATAATAACGTTTTCTTATTCGCATTATTTCAGCCCTGCTGAGGTAAAGCCTTTTTATATTGAAACATATCTTGATTACATTGAAAACGGATATGTTCTTGAAACTCAGGCGCCCGAGCTTCCGAATGAATTAACAAAAACGATGACCGACGGCGGAATTGAGCTCAACTGGCAGGCTGCTGAGGATAATTTCGGTGTTGCTTATTACAGAGTGTGTAAAAACGGAGAATTTCTGACAAGAGTTGAGATGTATAAGTGGGATTATCCTATGAGCTTTACGGATGCAAACGGCTCAGCGGATGATGAGTACACAGTTGTTGCTGTTGACGCGGCAGGCAATGCGTCTCAAACCGTAACAGCAAAATAAAAAAGCCCCTAAATGCGAGAAAAAGATGCCGTTAAAGCATCTTTTTCTGCATGGGGTTGAATTGAGGAGGGGTATTGCGTACTCAAATATGAGCAGTACACGCTGGGTTGCGGCTCCCATCGGGTACATTCAAATAATACCTCTCAAATATTAATCGGGTATGAATTCAGTTTTAACATTAGAAAAATTAATTGTTAACTGCAGAAAAAACGGGGATATGCAACAGCGCATATCCCCGTTATCTTATTCATCCATATAATCAAGCACTCGCTCAATAAGGTTGAGACGGTTTTCACCTTTGAGTTGTTTAACCGCAATATGAGGCTTTCCGCCGCCGGCACTGACAACGAATCTGCCTTTAAAATGGATTGCTGCCGATGAAATTTTGTTCATATCAAGCGAACCGATTTTAAAAATAATCCTGTCTGCCTGGGTTGTGATTTCATAAACATCGTGTCTTGCAGCCTTGCCCCTGAGCAGGGCGATTTTTATAAGGCCTTCAACGCTTTCGGGCGGTTCGCCGAAACGGTCGCAAAGCTCGTCAATAACATCTGATGCATCGTCATCGGTTTTGATGTCGGCAATTCTGCGGTAAATCTGCAGTTTTTGCGGAACGCTTTCAATATAATCGGCAGGGATATGAGCATCTATCGGCAAGTCAATAAGGCAGTCCTTTTCAGGAGTTGAGGGCTTTTCGCCCTTTTCTTCACTGATTGCTTGCTCAAGCAAGCTGATATACATATCATAGCCGACGGTTTCCATATGGCCGTGCTGATGAGCACCGAGAACGTTGCCTGCACCTCTGAGCTCAAGGTCGCGCATCGCAATGTGGAAGCCCGAACCGAATTCGGTGAATTCTCTGATAGCATCAAGCCTGCGTGCGGCAATTTCGGTTAATTGCTTGCCCCTTGTGAAAGTGAAATATGCGCTTGCGCGGCGTGAAGAACGGCCGACTCTGCCTCTTATCTGGTGAAGCTGTGCAAGACCCATACGGTCAGCGTTTTCAATAATCAGAGTGTTAACGTTGGGCACATCAACGCCTGTTTCGATTATTGTTGTGCAAACAAGAATGTCAATTTCATTTTCAAGCAGCTTACGCCATACCTCGCTTATTTCGTCCTCGCTCATTTTGCCGTGAGCTATGCCGACTGTTGCGTCGGGCATAAGGGATTTTATTTCGGCAGCCTTTCTTTCTATTGTTTCAACCTTATTATAAAGGTAATAAACCTGGCCGCCTCTGCGAAGCTCCTGCTCCATGGCCTGAACAAGAACGGGCATATTGTGCTCTATAACGTAAGTCTGAACGGGCAGTCTGTCCATAGGAGCTTCTTCAATAACCGACATATCTCTGATGCCCGACATAGCCATATTCAGCGTTCTGGGAATGGGGGTTGCGGTAAGTGTCAAAACATCAACATCCGGGTAGAGCGTTTTGAGTTTTTCTTTTTGGGCAACGCCGAAACGCTGTTCTTCGTCTATTATAATAAGGCCGAGATTTCTGAACTGAACATCTTTTGAAATTATTCGGTGAGTGCCTACCGCAACGTCAATGCTGCCGCGGCGCATACCGTTAAGCGTTTTTTCAATTTCTTTTCTTGTGCAGAATCTTGAAAGCATACCCGCTTCAATCGGGAAGCCTTCAAAACGCTTGAGTATTGTCTGATAATGCTGAAGGGCAAGAATGGTTGTAGGAACAAGAATTGCGCATTGCTTGCCGTCTGCTATACACTTGAACACGGCTCTGAGAGCAACCTCGGTTTTGCCGAAACCGACATCACCGCAAAGCAATCTGTCCATAGGATAAGGTTTTTCCATATCCTTTTTGATTTCGTGAATGCAGCGGAGCTGGTCATCGGTTTCAACAAATTCAAACCTGCGCTCGAAATCATTCTGCATATCAATATCGGGTGAAAAAGCGTGGCCTTTGATTTTGATTCGCTTTGAATAAAGCTCAATAAGCTCTTTGGCCATATCTTTAACAGCGCTCTTAACCCTTGTTTTGGTTTTCGCCCAATCCTTGCCGCCAAGCTTGCTGAGTTTAAGCGGTTTATCGTCATTTTTGGGGCCGATATATTTTGAAACCTGGTCAAGCTGGGTTACGGGAACATAGAGGTTATCGCCTTTGTCATAGCGGATTTTTATATAGTCTTTTGTTGTACCCGAAGCTTCAAGGCTTTGTATTCCTTCAAAAATGCCTATTCCGTGAGCAACGTGAACAACGTATTCTCCTCTGTGAAGTTCGTCAAGGTTGTTGAATGCGTGCTTTGCACTCTTTTTGGCAGTTGATCTGATTTTTGTTGAAACAGGCTTGCTCCTATAGGTTATAAGAGAAAATTTAGCACTCGGATATTCAAATCCGGCTGAAAGACCGCCGGGTAAAACACAAACTGTTTTATGTGGAAATTCTGCAGGAATAACAGGGCAGTAAAGAGAAGAAATACCTTCATTTTCAAGGTCGTCGGCAAGCGTTTTTGCCGCCTTTTCAGTGCCTGCAAGAATAACGCAGGTGTGGCCGAGCTTGTTCTTGATTGCGTTGATATCGTCAACAACCGCACCGAAAGCACCGTTCCAGGGGGCAATCTGTTTGGCGGTAAAGGTCACAAGATCTTTAACCGGCGTATCAAAACTGCCTCTGGGCAGATGGTCAAGATAAATCGCACCTTGTTTTTCGTAAATCTTAAGCATTTCTGCAGGCTGAAGAGTGAAACGGTCAAGTCCTTTGCAAAGAATACCGTCCTGAAAAAGACCTTTTACTGTTTCATTCATCAATTGAGAGGCAGAGTTGAATTTATCCTTTACCCCAAAGCTTTCGCAAACAAAAAGCATACAGCCTTGTGCATATTCAAAAATTCCGTTGCCGCCCGGATAAATCAGAGGCATATATTTATCAAGCGAAGAAAGCTTAATGCCGTCATTCATTCGCTGAATATCTTCATTAAGCTGTTTGACGGCATCGGTTTTGAGCCGGTTATCTTTGATGTGCTTTTCAATAAGAGCGGTGAGCAGCTCGTTGGTTGCAAGAATTTCTCTTGCAGGAGTAATGCGGACACTTGTAAGATTGCTGCCTCTGCGCTGAGTTTCAAGGTCAAAATAAGCAATTCCGTCAACGCAGTCCCCCCAGAATTCTATTCTGCAGGGCTGAAGAGCATCGGGAGGGTAAAAGTCAAGAATACCTCCTCTTACCGCAAACTGGCCGGGACCGCTGACTTGCTCGCATCGGGTGTATCCGCTTTTAAGTAAGCTGTTTATCAGCTCGTCAATTTCATATTCCTCGTCCTGAGAAATCTCAAAGCTGTTGTTCATAAGAACCGACGGCTGAACGGTGAGCTGCATTGCCGCTTCGGCAGAAAGAACAACCGCATCAAAATCGCCGGAAAGCATTTTATCGAGTGTCCGGAGCCTGGCGTGCTCATATTCTCTTGAAACCGTTTCAGTTGTTCTGAAAGAAAAATCCCTTGCAGGGAAAAGAAAAGCCCTGATGCCAAACGTTTCAAGGTCATGCTTCATTCTTGTTGCCTGTGCTTCATCAGGCATTATAACAAGTGCTTTTTTGAGCAAAGCCATACACAGAGAAGAAATCAGGTGAGCTTTGTGTATATGCGAAAGGCCCGTAGCTCCCATAGGGAGACGGGCTTTCTGAATTGCCGTTGCAACTGAACGGAACTCGGGTATTAATTTTGAAATTTCTGAGAAAGAATTCATTGAGTTTGCCTTTTAGTGAGTTATATTTTGCCAAACGAAGCCGACATCGGCTCCGGACTGAACAAAGCTGTCAAGGTTATTGCTGTTGATTGACTGCATACGCTTAAATCCGTTTTTCTCAAAAGCTTCGCAAAAAAGGTTTGCCATTTCAACGCTTTCAAAGGTGATATGACCAACAAGGCGGAATTGATGACGGTTTGTTTGACCGTCAAAGCCGACAACAAAGCCTGTGCACCACCAGTATTTGCCGTAGGAACGGTTGAAAACGGGTCTGTAATTGCCATCACCTTTTTCGTTCCACATAAATGCCATTTCCATATTAAGCCAGTCATCTTCTCTTGCACAGTTATAGTGCGAGCCATTAGTGCCGACTGCCCTTGTATAAACGCCGATTTCGCCGCCGACAAATGCATAGCCATACTGACCTTTCCACATCTGTATAAGGTATTCTTTGTTATCATAAACAAATTTTGTTCTGACCGTGTCATAAAACATCATTGTAACCGGAGCCATGCTGTCATAACCTTCGTTGAAACCAAAATTATACTGCCAGCAGTCCTTGTCGTTAGTGTAATAGTAGTTTCCGTCAGGGTCATACATATATGAAGCGATGCTTGCTTTGTCAAAGTCAACGTTAATATCGGGCGGAACATATTTGGGAGCTTTCGGCAGAGTGAAAACTTCATAGAAAGCTTTATTTGTTGTCTGAGCAACCTGAGTTATAATTTCGGTAACCGTTGTTGTTTCACCGTCTTGAAGAGTGGTTTCTTCATCGGAAACGGTTGTCTGTTCAGCGGAAGGGGTTGTGCTTAAATCAGGCTGAGTGATAAGAAGAGAGGGCGAAATTTCACTGTATTCGGTGAAATCAGAGCCGGTTTGCTCATAGTAAGGTGTTGTTTGAGAAGGTTGATTGAAATCCGAAACATTTGCAACGGGAATTTCACCAAGAGACGGATTGTTACGGTTTGTGCTGAAATTAATTACAAGCAAAGCTGCAACAAGAACTGCCGCAACAGCAAACACAGCTGTCAGAATCAGCATTTTCTGATTTTTCATTTTTGTTTTTCCTCCAATATATTATACAGAATATTCTCTGATAAATGCATTGATGAAAAGCGGGCCCATATCCATTGCAA
This sequence comes from Acutalibacteraceae bacterium, assembly GCA_045590675.1. Classification (GTDB taxonomy): domain Bacteria; phylum Bacillota; class Clostridia; order Oscillospirales; family Acutalibacteraceae; genus CAG-177. Next base: position 17,825 of record JAZNRJ010000060.1, on the reverse strand, counting down.
CAAGAACGGGTTTGCCGTCTTTTTCAATAAAGGTCATTCCTTCGCCCTCGCTACCGCCCGTAAGGTTACGGTCGAGGTGTTTTTCAACACTGCCGTCGGCAGGATTTATTTTGTATATTGCCTGTGTATCATCATTTGTTGCAACATAAAGAATTCCGCCGCAGAATTCAGCGCCTTGAATGGCATAAGGAACTTCTTCAAGGGGAATTTCTTTAACGAAAGCCATTTTACTTGCTGTGTCATAGACAAGAAGTTTTGTTGGGTTCTTTGAATGGTCGGCGCAATAGAGAAGGCCCGTTTCAGTATCAACGGTTACCCAAGGCATACCTCTTGTTACCAGCTCGGCATCCATTATGTAATAGTCAACAAGCTCAAGGGTTTGAGCATCATAAACACCGATTATAGGGTAATCCCAGACTTTGCTGTCTTCAAGCCCTGCATAGATAAATCCGTTATAATAACTCATACCGCCTATGTGGGCAATGCCTAAATCTTTAAGTTCATCGGGAATTGCGGAATAGTTGGCATTTGTTACGGTGCGAGCATCGCTTTCGGTTTTAATAAGAGTGGTTTTTGACGAAAAATAAAAGCTTTCCCCGTCACAGGCGATTCCTTGCGAGCGGAAATATGCACCGATGCCCACAACGTTTGTTTTTGCTTCATCGGTACGGTTTCCCTCCGAGATAAGGTCAATTCCGTGAGTAAGAATTGAAAACGGAATAAGAAGAACTGCAAAAATAACAGTTAAAACTCGGTTAAGAGTGAATTCAAAATTGCTCATTATATTATCTCCTCCCATATCCTGTAATTTATCATTATAGCAAAATATGGGTTGATAGTCAAATGTTTTGTTTATTAACAATATACTTCTGAAAAAGGGGATTATATTCGGCATTTTGCCGATAAATAATACTTGAATTATTTGGCATTATAATATAAAATATATATTTGGTAAAATGTGTTTCCACTAAAAATAAAAATCTGAAAGGACGGCACTAAAAATGAGCTTACTTAACAAAAAAACAGTTGACGACATTAATGCAAAGGGCAAGAAGGTTCTTGTTCGCTGCGACTTTAACGTTCCCCTTAAAGAAGGCGTTATCACAGACGAAAACAGAATCAATGCTGCTCTTCCCACTATTCAGAAACTTATAAATGACGGAGCAAAGGTTATCCTTTGTTCACATCTCGGCAAGCCCAAGAACGGCCCCGAAGCTAAATTCTCACTTGCACCCGTTGCAAAGAGACTCAGCGAAAAGCTCGGTAAAGAAGTTGTTTTTGCTGCTGATGATACAGTAGTTGGCGAAAACGCAAAGGCAGCAGTTGCAGCTATGAACGACGGCGACGTTGTTCTTCTTGAAAACACACGTTTCCGTGCTGAAGAAACAAAGAACGGCGAAGCTTTCTCAAAGGATCTTGCAAGCCTTTGCGAAATGTATGTTAACGATGCTTTCGGTGCAGCCCACAGAGCTCACTGCTCAACAGTAGGCGTTACAGCTTATGTTGAAGAAGCTGCTGTCGGTTATCTTATGGGCAAAGAACTCAAATATCTCGGCAACGCTGTTGAAGACCCCGAAAGACCCTTCGTAACAATCCTCGGCGGCGCAAAGGTTGCTGATAAGCTCAACGTTATCGAAAACCTTCTCAACAAGGCTGATACTCTTATCATCGGCGGCGGTATGGCATATACATTCCTTGCAGCTAAAGGTTACGGCGTAGGCAACTCACTCCTTGACGAATCAAAGATTGATTATTGCAAGGATATGCTTGCAAAGGCTGAAGCAAAGGGTGTTAAGATTCTTCTCCCCGTTGACGTTGTTACAGCTGCAGGCTTCCCCAATCCCATCGACGCTCCTATCGACACAGTTGTTTACGATGCTGACAAGATTCCCGCTGATATGGAAGGTCTTGATATCGGTCCCAAGACAGCCGCTCTCTATGCTGAAGCTGTTAAGAGCGCAAAGACCGTTGTTTGGAACGGACCCATGGGCGTTTTTGAGAACCCCACTCTCGCAGCAGGTACAATCGCAGTTGCAAAGGCTCTTGCTGAAACAGAAGCTGTTACAATCATCGGCGGCGGCGATTCAGCAGCAGCTGTTAATACACTCGGCTTCGGTGATAAGATGACTCACATTTCAACAGGCGGCGGCGCTTCACTCGAATTCCTTGAGGGTAAGGCTCTTCCCGGCATTGAAGCTGTAAACGATAAATAATTTTTGCGATAAATTTTTGCTAATGATAATTAACAAATATAATCGGAAGGAATTGAAATACAATGGATAAATCACTCCGCAGACCTGTTATTGCAGGCAACTGGAAAATGAACAACAATCCCGAGCAGACAAAGGCTCTCATCGAAGCTATGAAGCCCCACGTTGCAAACGCTGATTGCGACGTTGTTATCTGCGCTCCTTATATTGATCTTTATGCAGCGATGGAAGCTGCTGAAGGCTCCAACATCAAAATCGGTGCTGAAAACTGCCACTGGGCAGAAAAAGGTGCTTTTACCGGTGAAGTTTCAGCTGAAATGCTCAAGGCTGCAGGCGTTCCCTATGTTATCATCGGCCATTCAGAACGCAGACAGTACTTCGGCGAAACAGACGAAACAGTTCGTGACCGTGTAAGAGCTGCTCTCAATGCAGGTCTTAAGGTTATCCTTTGCGTTGGTGAAGTTCTTGAAGAAAGACAGCTCGGTATCACAGCTGAAGTTGTAAGAAAGCAGACTAAAGTTGCTCTTTCCGGCGTTTCAGAAGCAGAACTTGCTGACATCATCATCGCTTACGAACCCGTTTGGGCTATCGGAACAGGTCTTACAGCAACTCCCGAACAGGCTAACGAAGTTTGTGCTCTCATCCGTGCTCTTGTTGCTGAGCTTTATTCAAAGGATGCAGCTGACAAGTTCGTTATTCAGTACGGCGGCTCAATGAACGATGCAAACGCAGCGGAGCTTCTTGCTCAGTATGACGTTGACGGCGGTCTTATCGGCGGTGCATCACTCGTTGCAGAAAAATTCGCAGCTATTGTTGCAGCAGCTTCAAAATAATTTATTTTAAGTTTTAACGGGAGCGGATTTTCCGTTCCCGTTTCTTATGAAAGGATGGTTTATTATGAGCAAGAAACCTGTGCTTCTTTGCATTATGGACGGCTTCGGCAAAAATGACAGTAGCTACGGCAACGCTATTGTTTCAGCCAAAACACCCGCCCTTGATAAGATAATGAAAGAAAACCCTATGACATATATCGGCGCTTCCGGTATGGATGTCGGTCTGCCCGACGGACAGATGGGTAACAGTGAAGTAGGCCACACCAATATCGGCGCAGGCAGAGTTGTTTATCAGGAGCTTACAAGAATCACAAAGTCAATCTCTGACGGCGATTTCTTTGAAAATGAAGCTCTTCTCGGCGCAATTGAAAACTGCAAAAAGAATAATTCAGCCCTTCATCTTATGGGTTTGCTTTCTGACGGCGGCGTTCACAGCCACAACACTCACCTTTACGGTCTTCTTGAGCTTGCAAAGCGCAGCGGTCTTGAAGAAGTTTATGTTCACTGCTTTATGGACGGCAGAGATGTGCCTCCCACATCAGGCAAAGATTTTGTTGTTGAGCTTTATAATAAGTGCAATGAAATCGGCGTTGGTAAAATCGCAACTATCATTGGCCGTTATTACGCAATGGACAGAGATAACCGTTGGGAAAGAGTTGTTAAAGCTTACGACGCAATCACAAAGTGCGAAGGCGTTAAGTTTGATTGCGGCAAGGTTATGATGGAAGAATCATACGCAAAAGAAGTTACCGATGAATTCATCGTTCCTGCTGTTTCAAGCCAGGCTAAACCTGTTTCGGATAATGATTCAGTTATCTTCTTCAACTTCAGACCTGACAGGGCAAGAGAAATCACAAGAGCTTTTGTTGACAGCGATTTCAATGGCTTTGAACGTGAACAGTTCAAGAATCTTTACTATGTCTGCATGACTCAGTATGACGCAACAATGCCCAACGTTAACGTTGCTTTCAAGCCCCAGACTCTTGATAACACCTTTGGCGAATATCTTTCATCAAAGGGTATGACTCAGCTCAGAATCGCAGAAACAGAAAAATATGCTCACGTAACATTCTTCTTTAACGGCGGCGTTGAAAAACAGTATGAAGGTGAAGACAGAATTCTTGTTAAATCTCCTTCAGTTGCAACCTATGATCTCAAGCCTGAAATGAGCGCATACGAGGTTACCGATAAGCTTCTTGAAGCTATTGATACCGATAAATATGATGTTATCATTCTTAACTTTGCAAACTGTGATATGGTTGGTCATACCGGCGTGTTTGAAGCAGCAGTTAAAGCTGTTGAAGCTGTTGACACCTGCGTTGGCAAGGTTGTTGACAAGATTGCCGAAAAAGGCGGTGTAACTCTTATTACTGCTGACCACGGCAACGCTGATAAGATGTTTGAGCCCGACGGCTCACCTTTCACAGCTCACACAACAAATCCCGTTCCCCTTGTTGTTGTCGGCTATCCCTGCGAGCTTAAGGAAGGCGGCAAGCTCTGCGACCTTGCACCCACAATGCTTGATATTATGGGTGTTGAGCAGCCTGCAGAAATGAGCGGACAGAGCCTTATTAAATAAATTTGTTTAAACGAAAGAAACGCTGATTTTCAGCGTTTCTTTTTTTTATTTTTTTCAATTTATATAGTGCATTTTACGTAATAAGAGTGTATAATGTATCCAAAGAGGTGAAAAAGATGAAAGAATACTCGAAAATCAGCGCAAAGCTTTTTGGTCAGCTTTTAGCAGCGTACCGCAAAAAGAACGGTTTTACTCAGCAGATGATAGCCGATTATATCGGCTCGGAGCGTTCAACATATGCAAAATACGAAACAGGCAGAAAACCTGAAATTGATGTTCTTGCAAAGCTTTGTACTCTTTATGGCGTTACCGCGGATGAGTTTTTATCTGTTTTTGCCGATACCGAAGAAAAGCCGGAGATTACTGCGGTTGCAAGGCTTAAGGCTCCAAAACCTGAAATGAAAGAAGGAAAAATTGTTCTCATAACCCCCGAAGAATATCAGCTTCTGGAAATTTATCGAAAGAGTGTAAGAAAAGACGATATTGTTGATTACGCCAAAACTGTTCTTTCTGAAGAAAATACAGAAGAATAAATATCGTTATGAAATGTGCAGATTTTTATATTTAAGGAGGGTTATTATGAAAAAAACTGTTTCGCTTTTTTTAACCTTTGTTTTTGTCCTTTTGAGCTTTGGAGTTTTTGCTTATGCTGAAAGCGACAGAGGATATATATTTGTAACAGATACGGTTTGTGCCGATACGGGGGAAGATGTTTCGGCTGAAATTCAGGCGGTTATTGATGCTAACCCGAACAGAACTATATTTTTCCCTGACGGTGAATATCTTCTCTCAAAACCGATTTTGACACCTGCCGAACCTGCTAAAAGCGTTTCTCTTGAGCTTTCCAATTATGCAGTAATCAAAGCGTCACCCGATTGGCAAAGCGGCGAAGCTCTTGTTCAGCTTGGAGCAAAACATCCGGCGAATGATACCGGCACAAACGGCAGCAATTATTATCTTGAAGGCGGAATCATTGACGGCAACGGCATAGCGAACGGTGTTTCGGTTAACGGCGGACGCGAAACCGCAATCAGAAACGTTTCAATAAAAAATACCGTTATCGGAGTTCACATTATGTACGGTGCAAACAGCGGCTCTTCCGATGCGGATATAACCGGTGTTAATATTATCGGTACAGGCAAAACAGATTCAGTCGGAATGTTGCTTGAAGGATTCGACAACACAGTTACAAACGTAAGAATCGGCAATGTGTTTACGGGTGTGAAAATATCTTCTGCAGGCAATATGCTCAGAAATGTGCATCCGCTTTATTATTCCGATTATACTGATTATCTTAACAGCTGCGGATTTCTGATTGAAACGGGCAACAATTGGTTTGATTATTGTTACAGCGACCAGTTCGGTATAGGTTTCAGAACAACGGATAACGGTTCCAATATTTTTAACAATTGCTTTTGCTACTGGTATTCGTCAAACGGCGGCACGCACACAGCTTTCAGGTCAGACGGACAGTTCAATTCAACGCTTACAAACTTCAAGGCGGATTTCAATTCGGCTGAAAATGAGAATATCGTTCTTTCGGTAGGTGAGCTTGGCGGAAGAGGAACGGTTGATAATCTTTATGTTGACGAAAACAAGATTTCAGATTTAACATATAAGCTTTATTCGGAAGACGGATTTTTTATTAATAAAATAATTGGATTTTTCTCATATATCTTTAATTTTTTCAAGGAAATTATAAGTTTTTGATGAATCAGACAATAAATAAAAGCGGCAGATTTCTCTGCCGCTTGTTTTTTTAGAATATGTCGTATTTGATTACCGATTCAAGAAGAGCGGGAACCATTTTGATAAACTTGGGAAGCCAGTCGCCAAGTGCATAAGCTGCAAGGCTGATGAAGCTGGGAACAACGCCGATGTAATATTCAATGGCACTTGTTTCATTTCTGCCTGCATAGGTTGCTTTGTTTTCACCTGTTGCTTTGGTGATTGTGAAGCTGTCGTGAAGAGTAACCTTTGCTTCTTCGTTAAGGTCAATTATTTCACCGTTTTCGTTTTCGGTGTAGTCAGAAACAACGTAGGAGTTAAGAGTAAGAGTTCCGCCTTCAATTGAAATTCTGTTGAAAATACCGCCAATATAAGCTTCGTTGGTTTCATCCCAGTTTTCACCGTTCCAGTAGTTGCCGTGGCCGTGCTTGTTGATGGTGAGGGCATCAATGAAGCTTGTGTCAAGGAAGTTGTTTGCAAGGAAGGGGCGAACTTCATATCTCTTTGTACCTGCTGTGCCGGCAAGAACATAAACTGTTCCGTCTTCGTTTACTGCATTGCCTTTAAGAGCCTTTGTTCTGAGATACTGATGGTCATGACCGCTCATAACAAGGTCAACGTTGCATCTGTCAAGAACTTCTGTGAGTGAGCTCTGAAGATAGAGGGCATCAGGCCACTTGCCGTCTTTACCGAGGGTGTAGGGTGATTTATGCATGAAAACGATTTTCCAATCTTTGGACGTGCTGTTCATATCATTTTCAAGCCATTTGAGCTGAGCGTTGGAAATAGCAAGAAGGTCGTTTGTGTTAAGAACTGCAAAGTGAGCGTTGCCGTAATCAAATGAATAGTTAACGCCGTTGAGAACCTGAACGCTTTCGCTTGTGTCAAGGCAGAACATATTGTTGAACCAGTTCCAAACGCCGAGACCGTCATGGTTACCTGCGATGGGAACAAGAGTTGTTGAGAGGTTGGAGGGAGCCATTGCCTCGTCATAGTAGTCCCATTCTTCGTTGGTGCTGTCATTTGTAAAGTCGCCAAGATTTACAAGGAATTCAGCATCAGTTGCGGTTTCAAAAGCTGCTTCAATAACTCTTGCGCCGTACTGGAAGTTCTGAAGGCTGCTTGCCTGTATATCGGCAATTGCGATAAACTCAAATTTTTCGTCGCCGTCATCGGTAACGAATGTGCCTGCGGGGCTGAAGGTTGTTCCGTCGCCTACTTCAAAAATGTATTCGGTGCCGGGTTCAAGGTTTGTGATAAGGCACTTGTGAACAAAGTTACCTTCCCATTCAAAAACATCTTCGTACTCAAACCAGGCTGTGTCTGCAGCGGAGCCGTCAGCTTTGATAAGATTAACTTCGCTCTTGGTATTTTCTGCTGTGTACCAGGTGATGCCTCTCTGAGTTTCGGCATCGCCGTTAACGGTAACTGAAATGCGGAAGGGAGCAGTGCCGGGTCTGCCTTCGGCTGAAGCACCGAAAAGAAGGCAGCCTGAAATGATTGATGCGCAGAGAACGAGACAGATGATTTTGAAAATATTCTTTTTCATCAATGTTCTTCCTTTCTGTTATATGGATTATGTATGATATGAAACTATATCCTCAAATTATTTAACAGGATAACGGTCAAGGGGGATAAGAATGTCATATTCAGGCAACCACTTGCCGAGCTTGTGGTCTCTTGCTCTGAAGATGATTTCATCTCTGTAAACTTCAACGATAAAGCCAAGGCCTGCTTCGTTATAATCTCCGTCTTTGTTTTCAATGCAAAGAGAGGGGAGGTTAACCATATGAACACCGTCTAATTCTTGATATGTATATTCACCGAAAGCGGTGTGAAGATGGCCGGTGATAAAAATAACGTTTTGGTATGATGAAAGAATTGCTTTGAGTTCATCATTCTGTGCGCCTACATGACCTGCGTTAACATTGGTGCCGTTGCCCCATGTAACGGGCAAACCGTGTGTTTCTTTAAGAGGCTGATGGCAGATAACAAAAACGGGTCTGCCGTTGGCATTTTTGATTTCACTGTCAAGCCAGGTGAGCTGCTCGGGGCTGAGATAAGTTTCTTCAAAAACAGTTTTATCAGGGCCGAGAACGATGAATTTATAACCGTTAACTACCTGTGAATAGCTGTAATCTGTAACAGCTTCGTCACCGTTGAGTGAATTTACAAACTCAATAAAACGGTTTGTTGACTGGCTGTAAGCTCTCAGTCTTGAATCATGGTTACCTGTTGCTATAATGTAGCGGCAACCTTCGATGCCTGCAATTTCATCATAAACGAGCTTGTATTCTTCAGCAAGTCCGTTTTCTGCAATATCGCCTGCCATAACAAGAGCGTCAAGGTCAGCCACGCTGTTGTGGATATCCTGAGCTGCAGCCTGATAAACCTCGTATCTGTCAAACATATAGTTTGAAATCTGAGGGTCAGCAAGGGCTGAAAAAACAAGCTTAACACTTTCAGGGTTTTTGGCTTTTATCGGTTCATCTGTTGAGGGAGGAACCACGGCACCTGAAACTGCATAAATAAGCGACATAATTGCCATAAAAAATTTGTAGAAAAACTGTTGAACAATGTTGAGTGTCAAAACAACAACCTCCTTTTTATATAGAATAAGATTAACATTAAAAGTAATTATTGTCAAGATTCAAGTTTATGATTGAACAAAACATACTTGATTTTTTAGTTTTAAAAAATAATAGGCTCAATCCGTTATTTTGGTACAAATTGAAAGGTTTATACAAATAAAATTCAAAAAAGTTCTTCATTTTGGAATAAATAATTGTTTACAAACAGAAAGAAAAGTGATAGTATAATGTTTGGTGTTAATAACCGAAGTGGGCTGAATTTTCAGAACACTTCACTTAACTTTGTTAAATTGTTTTAGGAGGAAAAAGACTATGGCTAGAAAAATGAAGACCATGGACGGCAACAACGCTGCTGCTTGGGTGTCATATGCTTTCACAGAAGTTGCAGGCATTTACCCCATCACTCCGTCAAGCCCCATGGCAGACTATGTTGACCAGTGGTCAGCACAGGGCATGAAGAACATCTTCGGCACAACAGTTAAGGTTGCAGAAATGCAGTCAGAAGCTGGTGCAGCAGGTACCGTTCACGGTTCACTTGCAGCAGGTGCTCTTACAACAACCTACACTGCATCACAGGGTCTTCTTCTTATGACCCCCAATATGTATAAAATCGCAGGTGAACTTCTTCCCAGCGTTTTCCACGTTCCAGCACGCTGCGTAGCTTCACATGCTCTTAACATTTTCGGCGAGCATTCAGACGTTTATGCCTGCCGTCAGACAGGTTTTGCAATGCTCGCAGAAACAAACACTCAGGAAGTTATGGACCTTGGTGCTGTTGCTCACCTTGCTTCAATCAAGGGCAGAGTTCCTTTCATCAACTTCTTTGACGGTTTCCGTACTTCACACGAACTTCAGAAGATTGAAGTTTGGGATTTTGAAGACCTTAAGGAAATGTGCGATATGGATGCTGTTGAAGCTTTCCGCAAGAGAGCTCTCAACCCCGAAAGACCCGTTATGCGCGGTTCACACGAAAACGGCGACATCTTCTTCCAGCACAGAGAAGCTTGTAACGCTTACTACGATGCACTTCCCGCTATCGTAGAAGAATATATGGATAAGGTTAACGCAAAGCTTGGCACAAACTACAAGCTCTTCAACTACTACGGTGCTCCCGATGCAGAAAGAGTTATCATTGCTATGGGTTCAGTTTGCGACGTAGCAGAAGAAGTTATAGATTATCTCACCGCTAAAGGTGAAAAAGTTGGTCTTGTTAAGGTTCGCCTTTACAGACCCTTCTCAGCAGAAAAGCTTGTTGAAGCTATTCCTGCAACTGCCAAGAAGATTGCTGTTCTTGACAGAACAAAGGAACCCGGCTCACTTGGCGAGCCTCTTTTCCTTGATGTTGTTGCTGCTCTTGCCGCTACAGGCAGAACAGGCGCTCAGGTAATCGGCGGCCGTTACGGTCTCGGTTCAAAGGATACTCCTCCCTCAAGCATCTTCGCAGTATATGAAGAGCTTGCAAAGGATGCTCCCAAAGCTCAGTTCACAATGGGTATCAACGATGACGTTACTAACCTTTCTCTTGAAGAGAAAGAAGCTCCCAACACCGCAGCAGAAGGCACAATCGAGTGCAAATTCTGGGGTCTTGGCGGCGACGGTACAGTTGGTGCTAACAAAGACTCAATCAAGATCATCGGTGACCATACTGACAAGTATGTTCAGGCTTACTTCCAGTATGACTCAAAGAAGACCGGCGGTATCACAATTTCTCACCTTCGTTTCGGCGACAGCCCCATCAAGTCCCCCTATTACATCAATAAGGCTGACTTCGTAGCTTGCCACAACCCCTCATACGTTGAAAAAGGCTACAAGATGGTTAACGACGTTAAGCCCGGCGGTGTTTACCTTATCAACTGCCAGTGGGATGAAGCAGAACTTGCTGAAAAGCTTCCCGCAGAAGCAAAGCGTTACATTGCTAACAACAACGTTCAGCTTTACACAGTTAACGCTATCGACCTTGCAGCTAAGATCGGTCTCGGTAAGAGAACAAACACTGTTCTTCAGTCAGCTTTCTTTGCTCTTTCAAAGGTTCTTCCTGCTGAGGAAGCAATCGGCTATATGAAAGAAAAAGCTCAGAAGTTTATGAAGAAGGGTAAAGAAATTGTTGAAATGAACGAAGCTGCTATTGATGCAGGTGCAACAGCATTCGTTAAGATCAACGTTCCCGCAGAATGGGCAAATGCTGAAGATAACAAGACAGCTGAAGCATCAAAGGGTGCAGAAAAGCTTGTTAAGATGGTTGACGGAATTATGAAGCCCGTTGCTCTTATGGACGGTGACTCACTTCCCGTTTCTGCATTTGTTGACCACGCTGACGGTACATTTGAACAGGGTGCTTCCGCTTATGAAAAGAGAGGCGTTGCAGTTCTTGTTCCCGCTTGGGACGGTTCAACTTGCGCACAGTGTAACAAGTGCTCATACGTTTGCCCCCACGCAACAATCAGACCTTATGCTCTCACAGCTGAAGAAGCTGCTGCCGCTCCTGCCAACGCAATCATCGTTGACAAGAAGGGCAAGGGCAAGGATGCTTATAAATATACTCTTGCAGTTTCACCCCTCGATTGTATGGGATGCGGCGTTTGCGTAGGCGTTTGCCCCACAAACTCACTCAAGATGGTTTCAAGAGAAAGCCAGGACGAAATGCAGCCCGTATTCGATTATATGGTTGAAAACGTAACAGTTAAGGCTGACCTTGCTGACAACACCGTTATCGGCAGCCAGTACAAAACTCCTCTTCTCGAGTTCTCAGGCTCATGCGCAGGCTGTGCTGAAACAGCTTATGCTCGCCTTATCACTCAGATGTTCGGCGACAGAATGTACATTTCAAATGCAACAGGTTGTTCATCAATCTGGGGCGGTCCCGCTGCAACATCACCCTACACAGTAAACAAGAAGGGTCAGGGTCCTGCTTGGGCTAACTCACTCTTCGAAGATAACGCAGAACACGGCTTCGGTATGTTCCTTGGTCAGAACGCTATCCGCAACAGCCTTATCGCTAAGGTTAAGGAAGTTGCAGCAGCTGAATGCGCTACAGAAGAAATCAAGGCAGCTGCAGCAGCATATCTTGATACAGTAAATGACGGCGCAAAGAACGGCGCAGCAACAGAAGCTCTTGTTGCAGCTCTTGAAGGCTGCGATTGCGCTACTTGCAAAGAAATCCTTGCAAGCAAAGAATACCTTGCCAAGAAGTCAGTTTGGATCTTCGGCGGCGACGGTTGGGCATATGACATCGGCTTCGGCGGTGTTGACCACGTTCTTGCAGCAGGTGAAGATGTAAACATTATGGTATTCGATACCGAAGTTTACTCCAACACAGGCGGCCAGGCATCAAAGGCTTCCAACATCGGTCAGGTTGCTCAGTTTGCAGCAGCAGGTAAGGGCATCGCTAAGAAGAGCCTTGCAGAAATCGCTATGAGCTACGGCTATGTTTACGTTGCTCAGATTGCTATGGGTGCTGATGCTAACCAGACAATCAAAGCTATCGCTGAAGCTGAAGCTTACAACGGTCCCTCAATCATCATCGCTTACGCTCCTTGCGAAATGCACTCAATCAAGGGCGGTATGGTTAACTGCCAGGCTGAAATGAAGAAGGCTGTTGACTGCGGTTACTGGAATATGTTCCGTTACAACCCCGCTCTCAAGGCTGAAGGCAAGAATCCCTTCACAATTGACAGCAAGCCCGCAACAGGCAGCTACAGAGAATTCCTTCTCAACGAAGCTCGTTATTCATCACTCACACGCTCATTCCCCGAAAGAGCAGAAGAACTCTTCGCTCTTGCAGAGAAGACAGCTGTTGAAAGATATGACCATCTTCTTCGCCTTAAGGATCTCTATGCTCCCAAGGCTGACTGATTAAAGTCAATATAAAATAATTTGCGGCACGGCTCGAGAGAGCTGTGCCGCTTTTCTTTTATAAATAAGCCGCTCCGTTTCAAAAACAGAGCGGCTTGACTTTATTTGGATTTTCTTTTTGGTGATTTTTTAAACACAACGGCACAGCGGGAGGGAAGATAAGAGTAGAAGCCTTTGCGTTTGTCTTCGGAAATCTCCGTGCGGTAGCGAATAGTCTGGTTAACTCTGCCGTATCCTCCGAAACTGTCGCTGTCTGTTGTGAGGATTGCTTTATATTCTCCGTCCTCGTGAACGGGGACAAAATATCCTTCAAATGAACGGTGAGGATTAAAGTTGAATGCAAAAATGACATTTCCTTTGCCGTAAATCATAACCTGATTTTCCTGATCAACCCAAAGTGAATATGTCTTTTTGGGCAGAAGATTTTCTTTTTTCAGCAGTGCGAGCATTGCCTTGTCAAAATCTTTGAGATAATGATAACGCAGGTCGTCACGCTCGGCAAGGCTCCATTGGCGGCGGCAGTAATGATAGCTCCAGCCGTTGCCCTCTCTGGGAAAATCAATCCATTCGGGGTGGCCGAATTCGTTGCCCATAAAGTTAAGATAACCCTCGCCGGCAAGCGTTGAGGTGAGCAATCTTATCATTTTGTGAAGCGCAATTCCTCTGTCAATTATTCCGCTCGGAACAAATTTGCTCATTGCGGTATACATTTCCGCATCGCAAAGGCGGAACATTATTGTTTTATCGCCGACAAGTGCCTGGTCGTGCGATTCGCAGTATCCGATGTTTTTTTCGTGAGGTCTGCGACCTGTAAACTCATACCAGAATTTCCACATATCCCAGCCCTCATCGGGAACTTCCTTGAGAGTTTTTATCCAGAGGTCGGGCACTCCCATTGAAAGGCGGTAGTCAAAACCAAGGCCGCCGTCATTGATTTTAAGGCACATACCCGGCATACCAGACATATCCTCTGCAACCGTAAGTGCGTTGGGGTTGAGTGAATGAATCAGCTCGTTTGCAAGTTGAAGATATGTCACCGCTTCTGTATCCGTGTTGAGTGAAAAATACATATCATATGATGAAAATGCGCTGCCAAGACCGTGATCGTGGTAGAGCATCGACGTTACGCCGTCGAAGCGGAAGCCGTCAAAGTGGAAGGTTTCCATCCAGTATTTGAGGTTGGAAAGAAGAAAATGTATAACTTCGTTTTTGTTATAATTGAAAAGCTTTGTGTCCCATGCGGTGTGATAACCTCTCGGGCCTGTGTGAAAAAATTGATAATCCGTACCGTCAAATTGGTTTATGCCCTCGGCTGTGTTTTTAACAGCGTGAGAATGAACAACATCAAGAAGAACGGCAATGCCCATTTCGTGAGCGGTGTTGATAAGCTCTTTTAGTTCGCAGCTGCAACCGTAACGGGATGAAGCGGCGAAGAAATTAGATACCTGATAACCGAAAGAACCGTAATACGGATGCTCCATAATTGCCATAATCTGAATGGTATTATATCCGAGGTCTTTTATTTTAGGCAAAACGCTTTCCGTGAATTCTTTGTAAGAGCCGACACCGTATTTTTCCTGAGCCATACCGATATGGCATTCATATATGAACGGCGTTTTTTCAGGCTTGAAATCCGAATCTGTCCAAGGAAAATCAGCAAAAGTATCTTCAATTTCGGCGCACCAGAGATGATTTTCAGGGTCTTGAACAACTCTTGTTGCGTAAAGCGGGATACGGCGCAGATTCTGACCGCCGCTGACAACAATCGCTTGAATTTTTTGACCTTCCTTAATTGAATCTCCGTCAACAAAAATTTCAAAAACGCCGTTTTCAAGCTTATTCATCGGGTTAGCGGTTTCGCTCCAGCCGTTGAAATCTCCGGTAAGATATATGGCTTTTGCACCGGGAGCCCATTCACGGTAAACCCAGCCGTTTTCGGTTTTATGAAAGCCGAAATATTTATGTCCGTTGGCAAAATCGCATAAAGAAAGAGAGTTACCTAACAGTTCTTTCTTTTTGCGTTTATAGTTTTCCATACGGAGGTTTATATCTTTTTCAAAGGGTGAAAGCATAGGGTCTATTTTTAAAATTTTATATGGCATAAACAGACCTCCCTGAAATTATTATACTTTTAATATACCCCTTAATTTTTGATATGTCAACTTCAAATGAAAAAACGGCGGGACTAACCCGCCGTCAAAAAATTTTTAATAATATCTGTAGCTTGCGATAACCTTGCCGAGAATAACAACCTCATCAACAATGATGGGCTGATATGCATCGTTTTCGGGCTGAAGCCTGAAATGACCATCTTCTTTATAAAAGGTTTTTACCGTTGCTTCATCTTCAATAAGCGCAACAACAATTTCACCGTTTTTGGCTGTGGGCGTTCTTTCAACAATAACGATATCGCCGTCAAGAATGCCTGCCCAAAGCATACTTTCACCCTTTACCTTGAGGGCAAAAAGCTCTTTTGACTGAGCACCGGGCATTGAAAATGGGAGATAGCCCTCAATTTCTTCAACTGCAAGGATAGGCATACCTGCCGTAACGGTTCCGAGAACGGGAACGTGGGCAACGTTATCTGCCTGACCGACGATTTTTATGCATCTTTTAAGCATGGGCGGGCGCTGAATATATCCTGCAGCTTCAAGCGCATCAAGATTTGCCTGAACCGATGATGTTGAGCGCAAGCCAACTGCCGCACCGATTTCGCGCACGCTCGGCGTTGTGTTTTCTCTTGCCATTTCAACAAGGAATTCATAAATTTTCTGCTGAATGGGAGTAATAGGTTTCATACTGTTGCTCCTTTTTATTATTCTTAATTGCAAAAACAAGGGTATCTTTTATGATTGCAAGCACATTATAGCACAAATGTTCTGAAAATGCAAACATTTGTTTGATAAAATTTAAAAAATTTTTCTTTACTTATATTTTATTTTTCAAAAAGTTGTGATATAATCGTTTTAATAATGGAATAGTGTCTTTAATTTGGAGTAATATACTAAAAATTAAAAGGAGACTTATGGCAGAGAAAATAAGACAATCAAATAAGCCTGCCAAGAGCACAGCCAAAAAAACTTTGGTTGCATTGCTCTCGGTTATTTGTGCCCTTATTGTTCTGCTTATCGGTTTTATTTTAGTTAAAGATTCATATTTTTACTCTGTTGCTCAAAACAAGGTGCTTCAAAACGATTTCAGTTCTGCGTATAAATGGGCAAAAAGGTCTTCGGATGAACAGGCGGATATTCTGGTTGAATATATTCAGCTGAGAAATGATATAAACAATAATTATGCCAGGCTCCTTTCTGAATTTGATGCTGAGCTTGTCAAGGATTGGAACACACGGGCGAATCTTATTCTTGAAAAATTTGCCCTTTGTGAAAATATTGATTCATCAATAGGTGAGGATTTGACGGCAATAGCTGCAAAGCTTAACAATATCAATACGATTGTTAACAGGTACCGGCAGCTTAAGCCTGATATATACAGTCTTATGGATTTGTTCGCTGAATACAGCAGGCTGTATACAAAAGATGCAGACGGAAACAATATTATTTTCACCGTAAGCGAAGAAACGCAGAAGCTTAACCAATGGGATTCTCTTAATGAAACTTTGGCTGAATTTGCTCAGAGTTTTGAAGAAGGCGGTGAGGTTTATCTGCTCAATTATCTTATCCAGGAAGCCAGAGGTGAAAGTGCTCTTTTGCGGTCTGCGTTCAATGAAAGTGGCTACGGTTTTGATGAAAAAGTACGTCTTGAAGGGGATAATACAAGAACGGTTTCGGCTATTCAAAACGGAAGTGAAACATTAAGCTTACTTGAAAAAGAACGCTATGAAAGCTTTATGTATGCTGAAATCTGCAAGGCGCTTGTTGAAAATTTGGGCGAATATTATGTGTATTAGAAAAATATTATTGCTGCAACATTGACTTTGCAGTTAAAATATGTTAATATTTCTGTGTTAAAGGGGAGTAGCTTGAGGGCTTCGGCCTGAGAGGTCTGTCAACAACCGTTGCTTTTGCATCTGGCAGGCATCCTGTAAAGTTCCCGATTTTGTTTAGGAAGCAAGACCTTTGACAGAGAAAGAATTATTCTCTGTCGGGGTCTTTTTTGTATTCTGTATATATTTTTGAAAGGATTGAGATATTATGAAATTCTATCTCGAACAGATCGAGTCCGTATTCAAGCACGTCAACAGCTCAGAAAACGGCATTTCCGCAGCCGAAGCTGAAAAAAGACTTGCTGAAAACGGAAAGAACAAGCTCAAAGAAGGCAAAAAGAAAACCATTATTCAGCGTATTCTTGAGCAGCTCAGCGACCCAATGATTATTATCCTTATCGTTGCTGCTTTTATTTCTGCTGTTACAGAATGGTTTGAACATGGCCATTTTGAGTTTGTTTTCCCCACCGACACCGTAATTATTATGGTTGTTGTTGTTATCAACACAGTTCTCGGCGTTGTTCAGGAAAGCAAGGCGGAAGAAGCTATTGAAGCTCTTAAAACTATGACAGCCGCCAATTCAAAGGTCTTGCGTGACGGTAAGCTGACCGTTGTGCACAGTGAAGACCTTGTACCCGGTGATGTTGTTCTTCTTGAAGCAGGCGATGCCGTTCCTGCCGATGCACGTATTCTTGAATGTGCTTCGATGAAGGTTGAAGAAAGCGCACTGACGGGTGAATCTGTTCCCGTTGTTAAAAAGGCAGACACTCTTTCGGGTGATAAGGAAGTACCCCTCGGTGACCGTAAAAATATGGTTTATATGGGCAGTACTGTTGTTTACGGCCGCGGTACGGCAGTTGTATGCGATACGGGTATGAATACCGAAATGGGTAAGATTGCCGATGCTCTTACAAAGGCAGAGGAGGAGCAGACTCCGCTCCAGAAGAAGCTTGCTGGTTTGAGTAAAATCCTTACCTGGATTGTTCTCGGTATCTGTGTCGTTATGTTCGGTGTTGGCGTTATCAAAGCCGGTGAATTTTCAACAAGCGTTCTTCTTGATACATTTATGGTTGCTGTCAGCCTTGCTGT